>NZ_JBMDKV010000007.1:0-257935 GCF_057809895.1 Rhizobium sp. FG113
AGGACGGCGCCTCCTCGCTGCTCGACGTTCTCGACGCCCAGCGTCAGGTCTCGCTTGCCCAGGCAAGCCTGGCCGCGGCCGTCCAGCAGATGGCAACCGACTACGTCGCCCTCAACGTCGCCATCGGCGGCGGCTACAACCCGGGCGGCAACGCTGCCCCGGCCAAGCAGATCGTGGCAAAGGCAAACTGAGACCACAAGAATTGAGAAAAAGCCCCGGTTCGCCGGGGCTTTTTTGAGCACTCGTCGTGTACCATACCGTAAGATACGCTCCCTGCTCCGGCACTTCCTGTAAAATCGCTCCCGGTTTCGACTGATCGTCGTAACCGCTCCAGCACCAGGACGAAAACAAGGGAGTGAGGCAATGGGCAAGTTGAAACCGTTATGCGCCGCGCTACTGGCGGGACTGTTCGTGGCGACCCTACCCGATGTATCGTGGAGCACAGAGCAGGCGCAGCAGCGCCGGGCGGGGCGTGACGTCAAGCAGACCACACGGCAGAGTGCGCGCGATACGAAGCAGGATTGCCGCGCCGCCAATCAACAAAGCAACGCGGCATGCCGGCAGGACAAGCGGCAGACCAAGCAAAGCGGCCGGCAGACCGCACGCGACCTCAAATATTAAACGCCGCCGGAGACACGCAACGCTCCGCTTCGACGAAGCGCTGCGTACCTCTCTAATGCCAGCGATCACATGCTGGCCTGCACGCTGTGCAAGCCGGCATAGATCCCGTCTCGCGCCATCAGATCCTCGTGCCTGCCCTCCTCGACAATCCCGTCGGCGGTGAGCACCAGGATGCGGTCGGCGTGGCGGACCGTCGACAGGCGGTGCGCGATGACGACGGTGGTACGCCCCTTGGCGAGCCCGAGCAGCGCCTGTTGCACCGCCCGTTCGCTCTCATTGTCGAGCGCACTGGTGGCCTCGTCGAAGATCAGGATCGCGGGGTTCTTCAAGAACGCCCGCGCGATGGTCAACCGCTGCCGCTGCCCGCCCGAAAGCCGCACCCCGCGCTGGCCGATATCGGTATCGTATCCATCGGCAAGCGCCATGATGAACTCATGCGCATTGGCCGCCCGCGCCGCTTCTTCCACCTCCGCATCGGTGGCATCCGGCCGCCCGTAGCGGAGATTGTCGGCGACCGAGCCGGCGAAGAGATAGACGTCCTGCTGCACCACGCCGACATGTCCACGCAGCGACGACAGCGTGACATCACGGATATCGGCGCCATCGATCAGGATCGACCCGGCCTGCACGTCGTAGAAACGGGGAATGAGCGAGCATAAGGTGCTCTTTCCCACCCCTGACGGACCGACCAGCGCCACGAACTCGCCGGGCGCGATGGTGAAGGACAGGTTCTCGAACACACCAGGCGTGTCGGCATCATAACCGAAGCTGACATCCTCGAACCGGATCTCTCCCTTCGGCGTCGGCAGCGCGTGGGCACGGGGCCGGTCAACGATATCGGGCTCGACATCGAGGATCTCCATCGCCCGCACGAAGCCGGTATAGCCCTCCTGCCAGAGCCGCACGAAATTGGCGAGCCGCTGCACGGGATCGACAAGCACTGCAACACAAAGCAGGAAGGTCAGGAGATCAGCCACCGTCATCGCTGACGACACGATCCTGATACCACCGATGACGATGACCAGGATGGTGATGAACTGTGCGAAGCTCTCCGTTCCCACGGAAAACCACGCCTCGCTGCGATAGCCATCGGCACGGCTCACGAGAAAGCGCTCGTTCTGAACGGCGAAACGATCCCTCTCCAGTTTCTCATTCGCGAAGGACTGAACGACGCGGATGCCGGCAAGGCTGTCTTCCAGCCGCTCGTTGACGCCGGCGATCTGCTGCTTGCTGCGCTCCAGCGCGCGGTTCATGCGACGGTTGAAATGCAGCGCGTAGGCGACCGCGAGAGGCGTCAGCAACAGGATCAACCCTGCCAGGAGAGGATCGATATAGAAGAGCACCAGCATGGCGCCGCCATATTTGAGGATGGCGATCGAGACATCCTCGGGACCATGGTGGAACAACTCGCCGAGCCAGAGGGAATCGCTGGTGATGCGGCTCATCAACTGTCCGGTGCGCTGGCGATCGTAGAAGCTGAAGGAGAGCTTCTGGCAATGATCGAACAGCTCCTGCCGGACGGCGGCCTCGATGCGCGCGCCCATCACATGGCCGCGATAATCGACGAAGAAGACCGCGATCATCTGCACGGCCAGCAGCGCCAGCATCACGGCGCCGACCTTGAGGATCAGCAAGGTGGCCTCCCCCGCATCCGTGATCACGAGAAGGCGGTTGGTGACGATATTGGCGCAGACGGGCAACGCCACGGCGGTCGCCGCGACGAGAATGGCGCAGACGACATCGGCGCAGAGCAACGGCAGATGCGGGCGGTAGTAGCTGAGGAACTTGGCAACCCGAGAGCGCCGCCGCGCATGTTGATCGGCGGTGGTATCAGGCTCGGACGTGGTCGGGAGTGGTTTACGACGCGGCGCGTCTTTTCGCGCGCGGGCGAATTGAATAGACATGAAGCGGAGTGTCCTTGTGAGTGATCGTTCCTTTCGTTCTGGACAGGATCGCTTTCATGACAGTCTCCCTGGACGAGTTTGCGTTCAGCTTCGCGCCATCCTTAACAGATCACTCGCCCGCCCGCAAAGGCTGCTCCGGGCAGAAATTCAGGAAAACACGCTTAACGTGCGTTAACGGCGCGAGCAGCGCATTGGCCGACCGTTGGCGGCGCATTCAAGATTCCGATCTGGATCGAGACATTCCGGCCTCTGGTGCCAGCCGTTTCCGGCCCGTCGTTTCGTTCCGCGACAACGCGTCTGTCGCACCCTGAAACACCCGCAAGCCTTAACCTTACTGGGTAACCAATCCATTAGCATCCTGTTGAAAACGAAGGCGGTTATGGCAATCTTCAGCCATGACAAACATCCGCTCTCCAAGATTCAACGCCGATGATATGGGACGGTCGCGGGAATGCGAAAGCGTCTGCAAAGGGGCGATAACCGAAGTTGTCCGTCGCGCAATCGCGGCGGGATGGCGTGAAGCAGAAATCGCGCTTCACCTGGCAGACGCAGCAGAAGATTATGTCATCTACCTGGCAACCAAGCCGGACCGTCGCCTGAAGGCGGCAAACAACAACTAGTTGCGAATGGGGGCGACTGACGTCGCCGGAGCAAGGCCTGCTTACGAGGGGAAGCGACCTGCCTGCTCCGAAACATACGCATCGAGACTGCCTGCGGCGCTATCGCCGCACGATGATTTGAGAGCGGCGTCCCACCCGCCGAACAACAGCATGGCCTCTGAAACGAGGCCATGC
This sequence comes from Rhizobium sp. FG113, assembly GCF_057809895.1. NCBI lineage: Bacteria > Pseudomonadati > Pseudomonadota > Alphaproteobacteria > Hyphomicrobiales > Rhizobiaceae > Rhizobium > Rhizobium sp. FG113. The sequence continues at coordinate 3,320 of NZ_JBMDKV010000007.1, forward strand.
TGTTTGATTTTCCAGGCTCAGGCTTGCTGGCTCAGCCCTGCGGCCGGTTTCTGAAAGCCTCGGCTTCCGCGTAGAACTTCTTTTCCCACTCCTTGTGGTTATCGAGCCCCTCGCGAATGAACGGCGTGAAGACGGCGAGGTTCATCAGCGCCCAGTTGACGAAGCGGGCCGGAAACTTCAGCGGCTTGTCGAAATCGACGAACAGCACCACGCGGGTCTTGTCCGTGTGGTTCCAGGCCTCGTGCTCGTAGGCATCGTCGAAGATCAGCGCCTTGCCCTCCTGCCAGTGGCAGATCTGGTCCTTGACGCGGATGGCGAGCTTGTCGGCCGGCTCCGGCACGATCATGCCGACATGCAGGCGCAGCACGCCGTTATAGGGTCCACGATGCGCCGGCAGATGTTTGCCAGGCTCGAAGATCGAAAACATCGCGGTCTTGAGGCCGGGGATCTTCTGCACGGCGCGCCAAGTTTCCGGGCACTGCGCGATGTTCTGTTCCGACTTCACGCCGAAACCGAGAAGGAAGAAGGTCTTCCAGCCGGAATCCGTCGAGATAGTCTTCACGTCGGTCGAGATGTCCTGGAAGGTCGGCAGCTCGCTCTGGCGCACCAGCACGCGCTCCAGCTCGGCGCGGATCTGCGGATAAGCCGCTTCGACCTCCTTCGCCCAGGGGAAAGTGGCGTTGTCGTAGACCGGCGGATTGCCGAGCTTGGCATATTTGAAGTTCAGCTTCTCCGCCCAGGCGACGATGCCCATGAAGAACCGTGTCACGGGGCTCGGGCGCCCCATCGGGGCGATGCCCGAGGTGCCGAAGGTCTGTCCCTCGGGCTTGGAATCGGCGGATTTGGGGGAGGAAAGGTCAGCAGTGCTGTCAGTCATGGGTGTTCCAATGCGCGATGCGTAAACTGTCATCTGTCACTCAGGATATGGACATCGCAGCCGATTGCGCAAGTCAGGCCTCCGTGAGGTGAGGTCAAATGTCGCGACCCCGGGGGCCATCTCCCCTGGTGACTGGGGGCTTTCCTCGCATACGACCGGTTTCCACTAAAATCAATGGGAGACGGATTTGGAGAACAGGTTGACCACCAGCACGCCCGCGATGATCAACCCCAGGCCGATGACGGCAGGCGTATCCAGCCGCTGCTTGAAATAGATGAGACCGACGCTGGAAATCAGCACGATGCCGAGCCCGCTCCAGATCGCATAGGCGATGCCGACAGGGATTACCTTCAGCGTCTGCGACAGGCAATAGAAGGAGGCGGCATAGCACGCGACCATCAGCGCAGTCGGCCAGAACCGGCTGAACTGCTGCGAAAGCTGCAGCGCCGTCGTGCCGATGACTTCGAGCGCGATCGCCGTAAACAGGAGCGCATAGACCGCAACCGGTGCCATGATTGTTGATCCTCTATTCCAGGGAAGCTAGCGTGCGGTCAGTTCGACGAGGCGCGCCAGAAGCGCCTGGCGTTGCGCATCATCGGAGGCGCCGCCGATCATGTCGGCGAGCCAGAGGCCATCGGCGGCGAAACGCACGATCTGCGCATCGATAGACGAGTCCGTGCCGACATATTCCTCGATCCGCCCGTCGATCCACTCCCCCCAGCGCCGCCGCAGCCGCGGCTCGGCCAGAAGCGCGATCGTCACCTGCGCCCAGTGGCCGGCATCGTCAGGGCTGTCGCGCAGGCCGGCAACGGCATTGAGATAGGCGCGCGTGAAACGGCCATGCGGCACCGGATCCTCGCGCATGCGCTCGTCGAGATCGGCATCGAAGCGCGCCAGAAGATCCTCGAACAGCGCGTCGAGCAGCGCGTTCTTGGTCGGGAAATGGTGGAGAAGGCCGCCCTTGCTCACGCCTGAGGCGCCCGACACGGCATCGAGCGTCACGGCACTCATCCCCTGCTCGTTCGTCAGGCGCGCGGCGACATCCAGCAGCTGCTGGCGAACGACGGCGGGTTGCTTGCGGCGGTGATGAGCGTTTGACATGACGCATAAAGATACCGTCTGGACGGTTTTGTCAAGATGCCGCGAGATTCGGCCATTCGGTCTGGTGCGAAATGTCGCGCTTGGTGATGCGGGTTCCGGTTGCGATCGAGGCTGCGGCGGTGCATGAAGGGGCAAGCTGTGAGGAGCCGCGCCGTGAGCGAAAACACCATTACACTTTATGAGGCCGTCGGCGGCGACGCGACGATCCGGGCGCTGTCGCATCGTTTCTACGAGCTGATGGACACGCTGCCGGAGGCGAGCCACGTTCGCGCGGTTCACCCGCCGACGCTCGAAGGCAGCGAAGCGAAATTCTACGAATACCTGACCGGCTATCTCGGCGGCCCGCCTGTCTATGTCGAGAAATACGGCCATCCGCGCCTCAGAAGCCGCCACTTCATCGCCGAGATCGGCCCCGTCGAGCGCGACGAGTGGCTCCTGTGCTTCCGCCAGGCGCTGGAAGAGACTGTTCCGAACCCGAAGCTGCGCGAGATCATCCTTCCGCCGATCGAGCGGCTGGCCGATCACATGCAGAACAAGCAATAGGCTCCCTATAATGACGCTCAATCAGCGCTTCTCGCCGCTTCTCCTGGTATTTTCAGGCCTATTCGGCTTTGCCGGCGTGGCGCTGGCCGCGGCCGCCGCCCATCTCGACGGCGACGGACACTTCCTGGCATCCGCATCCGCCATGTGCCTCGCCCACGCCCCTGCCCTCTTGGCCCTTGCGCTAGCTGGCGAAAAGCTCAAGACAGCCTGGCTCGCCGGCCTCCTTATGGGCGTCGGCACGCTGCTCTTTTCAGGCGACCTGGTGACGCTTCGCTTTGCAGGCTCCGGCCTGTTTCCGATGGCGGCGCCCACGGGCGGCTTCGCCATGATGTTCGGCTGGCTGGCAATCGCCGCCGGCGCCATCTTCCGCAACCGCGCCTAAGACCAAGCGGCTTATGACTGCTGCGGGATCCGTCCGAAGCGCAGCAGATTGCCGTGCGGATCGTGGATGTAGAACTCTTCCATGTTCCACGGCCGCACCGTCATGTCGCTGAGCTTCTCGACACCGCGCGCCTTGTATTCCGCGTGAAGCGCGCCGATACCGCCGCCGCGCAGATAGACGGATGTGCGCTCGCAGAGCGATCGATCGTCCGTCAGCCAGAAATGCAGTTCCATCTCGTCGCGACGCAGGATGAGATAGTCCTTGTCCTGATAGACGATCGTCTCGAAGCCGAGCCCGCCGCGATAAAAGGAAAGCGTCTCGCCGATATTGAGCGACGGCAAAACCGGCAGAACTTCGATACGATCAGGATTGTCAGCCACCATCGCTCAGATCCCGTCCACGACCTGAAAGCCCTCGAACACGGGCGGCCCCTTGTACATCGCCTTGCGGTCGCCGGCATTGCGATGGGCGACGCGGAACTGCTCGGACTTCGTCCAGTTTAGGAAATCTTCTTCGCTGCGCCAGATCGTGTGCGAGGAAAACAGCGTATAGCCCTCCTCCGCATTCTCGCGACCACGCAGCAGCCGGAATTCCACGAAGCCGGGCACCTCCGAAAGGCTGGAATCGCGGTTGCGCCAGACGCTTTCGAATTCCGCTTCCGACCCGATCGATACCTTGAAGCGGTTCATCGCGATAAACATGGGAGCACTCACGCCTTGCGTTTCCTCTCGGCTTCGGGAGCCTCGAAGGCTATCACATTGCGGCCGTCAAGCGCATCGCGCCCAAGCGGTTTTTCCGGCAATTCGCCGGGCATGCGCGCTTCCCAAACCGGAAACTGCTCGACATTGGGATAGTACCTGCGCCGCTCTTCGCGTTCCATCATCAGCTCATAGAGTTCGGGAACCATGCCATCGCCATTGTGTGCGGCCAGCTTGTGCAGGCCGATCAACGTGTACCCTTCCGGGTGTCTATCGCTCATCGGGTGGCGTTTCGCTCGTTCATCGTCGTCAGCGCCCGCTCGAGGCTCGACTTGCTGCCGTTGCGCAGCGGAATGAAGGTCTTGCCGAACTTCTTGCAGCCGGTCTTTACCCTGAGGCACGCATCATGGCTGATACAGTCGATCGGGCAGAAGACGCAGTCGACGGAGGGAAGCACCGTATCGATGCGCGACACAGCCTCTCGCAGGCCGCCATCGTGGTGGATCAGCTCCGCGCCGAAGTTGCTGGCGATCTGGCGCAGATGCGCCACCTGGCAGTCACGCCCGCCGACATAAAGGAAGCTGCGGCCATCAAGCTTGGAACGTCCGGAGGTCTCCTCAACCGTGCTTGTATCCGCACTCACGCGGATTTCCCGGTTAGAACCCTTCTTCGCCTTACGCGCCATTGACCACCCGTTCGTTCATTGATCGGCACACGATTGCTGCGTGTGTGGGTGGACCTTAGTAAACTTGATTTTTAGAGTAAAGTATAAAGTTGATTATTTTGATCATATTTTCTCAAGGACCCGATTTTATCATCGGGCCGCTTGCTGTCAGCGACCCGTCGTGACCTGCACTTCCTGGGTGAAGGTCCAGATCGGCTTGCCCCATTCGGCCGGCAGCGGCGGGAATGGTGCTGCGCGGCGAACGCCATCGACCACGGCGGCGTCGAGTTCGGGAATGCCCGAGCTGCGCGCAACCGACAGGCTGCTCACGCCGCCAGAGCCGTTGATGCTCAACCGGATGCGAACGCTCATCGCGGCATTCATCCGCCTGTATTCGGAAGGCACGCGGACGGACCGCCTGATTTTCGATTGCACCTTGCCCGGATAGTTGGCGACAGCGGCACTGCCGGAGCCGCCGCGATTTCCGGCGCTACGCGAATCCTGGTCGGAGGCCTGGTCGACGCCATCGGAAGCGCCGCGTCGGCTATCCTGCTTGTTCTCGCCCTGAGAGCCCGAACGCGTGACAACCTTCTTCGGCGGCTGCTTCTTCTCTACCGGCTTCGGCTTTTCCACCGGCTTCTGCGCAACCGGCTTCGGGTCCGGCGTCGGCACGGTCTCCGGCTCAGGCGGAATTTCCGCCGTCTCGGTCGGCTGAACCGGCGCGACATCCTCAGGCGTCGCAGGCGGCGTCTCGGTTGCCTCCGGCTGAACTTCCGTCGGCACCTCGGTTGCCATCGGCTGAACGACCGAGGTCTCGGCCGGCACCTGCGATGTCAGTACCTCAGGCTCGACCGCCGTCATGTTCTCAGGCGAGACCCGCGTGACTTCCTGCGTTGGCGCGACAGGCTGCGGATCGACCGGCTGCGCGTCGGGCTGAACCTCTGTCGGCTGCTGCGCGACCTCGGGCTGCACCTGTTCCGCCACGATCTCTTCCGGCTGCGGCTCGGCCGTCTCTTCACCCGACGACGCCTGGTCGAGATCCGAATCGCCGAGCATGATCACGCTCACCGTCTCGCCCGCCTCTTCCTCCGGCTGCTCCGGAGTGACGACGACGCCGACGATCAGGGCAATGGCGAGCGCGCTGTGGAAAATGAAGGAACCGATGCAGGCAGCCGTCACGCCGAGCTTGCCGCGATGCGGCCGGGTGGCCGCCGGCATCTCGACGCTCGCATCCATCAGCGGCGCGGCTGCATGACCGTTGCTTGCGCTGCGCGGATCCTGCGGGAAGGACGAGATTTGCGCCTGGCGCGTATAGTGCAGAACAGCCTCGGCGGCCGGCTGGCGTGCCACGTTGCGAAGATCCGACAGTTCGTGGCCGGGATGCATGCCCGGATTGTTGTCGTTCACACCGCCATCGGCGACCGCCTCGTCGAAGAGAACCTGTCTCGCCTTTGATCTCGCTGAAACCACCATTTTGGACGCCTTGTACCGCTGCAACGGAAGAGGCCGGGGCTACCCCCGGCCGTCACTCAACCTTCGAAAGGAATGGAAACCTGGGAGCGGGTCACCAGACCCTTCATGCACTCGCCCTTGTCGGGGCCTTCGCACGCCGGCGTGTCATTGATCAGCAGCCGCGTCACCGCCTCGCATTTCACGTTCGGCATATCGAACTGCCGCACCCGCTTCTTGCCCTGCGGCAGATCGCGGAAATCGAGAACGGTGATCTTGTCGACGGCGTTCTTGTCGTTGAAGAAGGCAAGCTCGAAGGACACTTTGGTGATCGCTTGCGGCAGCGTGTTCAGCGCCACGAAAGTCATCATGCAGCCCTTCTGCGAAGGCGCCAGCGCGTTGAGTTCCACATCGAGCGCTGCCTTCGGCGCGGCGGCCGCGGCGGGCTCCTGCGCATAGGCCTGGATCGCGCCCGAAAGGACCAGGGAGCCGGCTGCCAAAAGCGTTGCAAATCGGGTGACCGGCCTCGTGACTACCATTGCGTCTCTCCACTGAAATTCTGAAACTTGACTTACAAAGTCCGCTATTGCGTCTTTAAAAAATGATGACTATGAAAGTCAAGATAATTGTAGGTCGTAAGGGCATTTTTGGCCCACCTAAAGAAGCAAAAAAGCCAACGAAATGATGGTCGATAAGCCGGACACACTGAAGCAAACGCTGTTGGCGCGCGACGCCATGGCCGAGGTCCGAATCCTGGAGAGCAGCGAGATTTTTCGCGGCGCCAACGAGATCGTCATTCGCCACGACGGCGCCTTGTACCGGATGAAAATCACCCGCCAGGGCAAGCTAATTCTGAATAAGTAGGGGTAGACATATGACTGAGAACACCAAGCCGTCGCCGGCAGAGATTCGCGCCTTCCGCGCCGAAAACCCGAAGATGCGCGAGCGCGATATCGCCGCCCAGCTCAAGGTTTCCGAAGCAGCGCTCGTGGCCGCAGAAGTCGGCATTTCCGCCACCCGCATCGACGGAAGCGCGATCAAGCTCCTGGAGCGCGTCGCCGAACTCGGCGAAGTCATGGCGCTCTCGCGCAACGAGAGCGCCGTCCACGAAAAGATCGGTGTCTACGAGAACATCAAGACCGGTGGCCAGGGCGCCATCGTGCTCGGCGAAAACATCGACCTGCGCATCTTCCCGAGCCGCTGGGTCCACGCTTTCGCGGTCACCAAGAAGGATGGCGACCAGGAGCGCCTGAGCCTGCAGTATTTCGACAAGGCGGGCACCGCCGTCCACAAGGTTCACCTGCGCCCGGCCTCCAACGTCGAGGCCTATCACTCTATCGTGAACGACCTGAAACTTGAGGACCAGTCGCAGGACTTCGTCGCCGACGACAGCAAGACGCTTGCCGACGAGAGCGGCAGCGTCACCAAGGATGAGCTCCGCGACCACTGGAGCAAGATGACCGACACGCACGAGTTCTTCGGCATGCTGCGCAAGCTGAAGATCGGTCGCCAGGCCGCCGTGCGCACCGTTGGCGACGACTTCGCTTGGCAGCTCGACAACACCGCGACCGCAGAGATGATGCACGCCTCGGTGAAGTCCGGCCTGCCGATCATGTGCTTCGTCGGCAATGACGGCATCGTCCAGATCCACTCCGGCCCGATCTTCAACATCCAGCCGATGGGTCCGTGGATCAACATCCTCGACGAAACCTTCCACCTGCATCTGCGCCAGGACCACATCGCCGAGACCTGGGCCGTGCGCAAGCCGACCAAGGATGGCCACGTCACCTCCGTCGAGGTCTACGGCGCCAATGGCGAAATGATCATTCAGTTCTTCGGCAAGCGTCACGAAGGCTCCGCGGAGCGCGCCGACTGGCGCGACATCGTCGAAAGCCTGCCCAAGGCGACCAGCGTTGCGGCGTAAGCCGAAGGAGATGACGATGCCGAACCACAATCGCGGTTCATTCAAGAAGACATCCATGCTGCGGGGCCTCATGGCCCTGCCGCTGGCAGCCTCGCTTCTCGCCTTCTCGCCGGCTGCCCATGCCGAAGACAAGATCGACAGCAGCCGCCTGATCTCGATCGGCGGCGACCTCACCGAGATCATCTACGCGCTCGGCGAAGAAAAGCACCTGATCGCCCGCGACACGACCAGCCTGTTTCCCGAACAGGCTCTGAAGCTGCCCGACGTCGGCTACATGCGCGCGCTGTCGCCCGAAAACATCCTCGCCATGAACCCGACGGCGATCGTTGCCGTCGAGGGCTCCGGCCCGCCGGAAGCGTTGACGGTGCTGCGCAGCGCCAGCGTCCCCTTCGAGACGGTGCCGAACGCCTATACGCGCGACGGCATCCTCGCCAAGATCGACAAGGTCGGCGCGCTCCTGGGTGTCGAGCCAAAGGCCGCCGAACTGCACAAGCAGGTCGCGACCGATCTCGACGCCGCGATTTCAGACGCTGCCAAGCACCCGGAAAGCGAACGCAAGCGCGTTCTCTTCATCCTCAGCATGCAGGGCGGCAAGATCATGGCTTCGGGCACCGGAACGGCGGCCGATGGCATCATCAAGCTCGCCGGCCTGGTCAACGCCGTCGGCACCTTCCCGGGCTACAAGCCGCTGACGGACGAGGCGATCATCGAAGCCAAGCCCGACGTCATCCTGATGATGAACCGTGGCGACGGCGCAGGCACCAAGAACGAGGACCTGATGAGCCAGCCGGCGCTGGCGTTGACGCCTGCCGTGCAGAACAAGGCGATCATCCGCATGGACGGCCTGCACCTGCTCGGCTTCGGACCGCGCACGGCGAGCGCCGTTCGCGAGCTCACCAAGGCGATCTACGGGGGCTGACCATGGCGGTACTGAACGACATGGACGGACGTCGCATCGTGTTTTCGGCCTCGGGGATGCGTGAGCGTCACCGGGCCGGCGATCGCTCGCTGCTGGCACTGGCGGTCATCGCGCTGCTGGTGGTCGGCTCCGTCGTGTCGTTGCTGTTCTCCGTCACGACGGGCGCCTCGGATGCGTCCTTCCTCGACGTGATCGCCAATGTCGCCGGATCGGATGATGCGCTCAGCATGCGCGACCGCATCATCATATTCGACATCCGCATGCCGCGCGCCATCCTCGGTTTCCTCGTCGGCGGCTCGCTGGCAGTGTCGGGCGCCGTCATGCAGGGGCTGTTTCGCAACCCGCTGGCCGATCCCGGCCTCGTCGGCGTCTCCTCCGGCGCTGGCCTCGGCGCTGTTGTCATGATCGTGCTCGGCGGCGGCTTTGTCGCGCCGCTCTACGTCCTGCTCGGCATCTACGCGCTTCCGCTCGCAGCCTTCGCAGGCGGCCTCGCCACGACGCTGCTCCTCTACCGGATCGCCACCAGCAACGGCCAGACTTCCGTCGCAACCATGCTGCTTGCCGGCATCGCGCTCGGCTCGCTTGCCGGCGCCATGACCGGCCTGCTCGTCTACATGGCCAACGACCAGCAGCTACGCGACCTCACCTTCTGGGGCATGGGCTCGCTCGCCGGCTCGACATGGACCAAGATCGCCGCCGCCGGCCCGATCATCCTCCTGTCCTTCATCGTCGTCCCCTTCCTCGCCAAGGGCCTGAATGCCATCACGCTCGGCGAGGCCGCCGCCTTCCACATGGGCGTTCCGGTCCAGCGGCTGAAGAACATCGCCATCGTCACCGTCGCGGCCGCCACAGGCGCATCGGTCGCCGTCAGCGGCGGCATCGGCTTTGTCGGCATCGTCGTGCCGCATGTGCTCCGCATGGCGATCGGCCCCGATCACCGCTATCTGCTACCGGCCTCGGCGCTCCTCGGCGGTTCACTGCTGATCTTTGCCGACGTTATAGCCCGCACCATCGTCGCGCCCGCCGAACTGCCGATCGGCATCATCACCGCGGCCGTCGGCGGCCCGTTCTTCCTCTGGATCCTGCTGCGCCAGCGTTCCCGCCTTGCCCTTTGAGTATCTGCCATGATCGAAGTCTCCGGCGTCTCCGTCCGCCTATCGGGCAAAACCATCGTTGAAGACGTCGGCTTCACCGCCGCCTCGGGCAAGCTGACGGCAATCGCCGGGCCGAACGGCTCCGGCAAGACGACCACGATGAAAGCAGTATCCGGCGAACTGCCCTATAACGGCTCGATCCGCATCAACGGCGAGGACGTGCGCGGGCTGCAGCCATACCAGCTGGCGGCCGTGCGCGGCGTGCTGCCCCAGGCAAGCAACATCTCCTTCCCCTTCACCGTCCGCGAAATCGTCCGCATGGGGCTGACCTCGGGGCTGAACCGCAATCCCGAACGCGCCGAGCAGACGGCAGCCAAGGCGCTGTCTTCGGTCGATCTTGACGGCTACGAAGGACGCTTCTACCAGCACCTCTCCGGCGGCGAACAGCAGCGCGTGCAGCTTGCCCGCGTGCTTTGCCAGATCTCCGAACCCGTAGTCGACGGCAAGCCGCGCTGGCTGCTGCTCGACGAGCCGGTCTCCAGCCTCGATATCAGCCACCAGCTGACGATCATGCGGCTTGCCCGCGCCTTCTGCGATGCCGGCGGCGGCGTCATCGCCGTGATGCACGACCTTAACCTGACGGCGCTCTTCGCCGACCAGATCATTCTCATGCAGCAGGGCGGCCTCGCAGCCCGCGGCACCGTGCATGAAGTGCTGACCGACGAGACCATGCACTCGGTCTTCGGCTGCCCGCTGCGCATCAACAAGGTGCCTGACGACGGCACCCCATTCGTGCTCGCCCACAGCGCCGTCGGCGGCTGACTACAAGCGGAACCTTTTGCCCACAACCGGCGTTAAGCCATTGATTTGGGTCATTGCCGGGCATCTGTGTTCATGCAAGCTTGCGTTCTGATCCTGTGTTTAACCAGGCGGTGCGAAACCGCGCCGTAACAATGGAGAAAACCATGGCATCTTTCCTTCAGTCCGGCCGTCACCGTCGCAATGGCAGCGCCGCTCTTCACAACATCGAGGCAACGGTCGAGGACCAGATCGCGTCCCTTCAGGACGAAATCGCGTCGCTGACGAAGCTGATCAGCAAGAACTCGCGCAAGCAGAGCGAAAAACTCAGCGCCCAGGCGACATCCGGCTACGAAGATCTGGTTGCCCGCAGCGAGGACTTGCTGCGCGACCTGCAGGATGGTTATCTGCGCGGCGCTTCCGAAGTGCGCGACACCGTTCGCAGGCACCCGGTCGCCACCATCGGCGCTGCTGCCGCATTCGGACTGGTCGTTGCCCTCCTGGCACGACGCTAAGGAGGCTAGATGCTGTTCCCGATCCTCAGCCTCCTGGTAGGCACGAGTGTTCACCGCACCGTTGCGCGCACCAAGCGCAACGGTATTTTCATTGCCATCGCCGCGATTTTCGTGCTGACCGCCTACGCGCTGGCCGTGACAGCCGGCGCGATCTGGCTTGCCGGCATTTATGGCGCCGTCGGAGCAGCACTCTTTCTGGCGGCCTGTGCGCTTCTGATCGCCATCATCGTGATGATCGTCATGATGGTGATGAATGCGCAGGAGGCCCGGCGCGCCAAAGAACGCAAGCAGGCGTTTGAAACTGCTGCTGCGGCCAGCCTCGGGATCATCCGCTCGCAGCCGCTTCTGACCGCCGGCGTGATTGCCGCCATGGTCGCCGCCAATCTCTTCACCTCGAAGGAGCGCGACTAACATCGCTGCCGCTTTCGCTGAACGCATAAAAAAACCGGCGCCCGCAAGGGTCAGCCGGTTTTTCCTTGTCCGTTCAATGCACTCTCAGAACGCGAAGGCCTTGGAGGTCAGCGGCGACGAGGTCGCATCCGGTCCGAAATCGGCTTCGCCGGTGATCTGAAGCATTTCCTGCAGCCGCTGGCGGGCGCGATTGACGCGGCTCTTGATCGTTCCGACCGCGCAGCCGCAGATTTCGGCGGCTTCCTCGTAGGAGAAGCCGGATGCGCCGACCAGAATGATCGCTTCGCGCTGGTCGCTCGGCAATTGCTCAAGCGCCTTCTTGAAGTCTTGCAGGTCGAGCGCGCCATATTGCGACGGGTGCGTTGCCATGGATTCCGTGAACAGGCCGTCGCTGTCCTGGATCTCGCGACCCGCCTTGCGCATCTGGCTGTAAAGCTCGTTGCGCAGGATGGTGAAGAGCCAGGCCTTCATGTTGGTGCCCATCTCGAAGTGGTCCTGCTTGGCCCATGCCTTCATGATGGTGTCCTGCACGAGGTCATCGGCGCGGTCATGACGACCGATCAGCGAGATGGCGAATGCGCGCAGGCTTGGGAGAGCCGAAAGGAGCTCGCGTTTGAAGCTTGGTTGCTGCTTGTCCATAGATCAACCTTCACTTCGCTGCTTTGGCCGAGGCCATTTCGGCCTGGTCGAGCTTTTCGAGGAGATCGAGGAAACGATCGGGGATCGCTTCTTCCTGAACGGCAGCATAAAGCGACCTCAAACGCACCCCGATCTGGCTGTTGGGATCCATGATGTCGCTTGCACGTAACTCAGCGCGTTGGCCGTCTATGTCTTCGTTGTTCCGGCTTGTCATTAACTTTTCACTTCTTGTCCGTTGTCTCTAAGCCTCGCGTACCGCTGCGGGAAAACCTTCATTCCGGTCCCCTGCCGCCTCGGTCGAATTCTCGCCGGACAACCCTCTCGGAATGCATGTCGTGTCGCAGGTCAGTTTACGATGAGCCCCTTCTCGTGGGCAGTAGAATGCGCGGTGGTAAAAAAAGTTCCTGATCATCTGGAACTTTTTTCCGGTAGTGTGCGTTCTCGATGCACTGGAGCTGTTTTTCGGCCCTGCTTATGGGAGCTTTCTATGACACTTTCTACTCGAATTGCGCCGCACCTTCCTTATCTGCGCCGCTATTCACGGGCGTTGACCGGCACACAGACATCAGGCGACGCGTATGTCGCCGCAGTGCTTGAGGCAATCATTGCCGATATATCCATTTTCCCTGACACATCGAACGACCGCGTCGCACTCTACAAACTGTTCACGACGCTGTTTGGTTCCTCGACAGTGCAGATTCCAGAGCCCTCCTCCCCCTACGCCTGGGAGCAGCGCGCCACCATCAACCTCGGCAAGGTCTCGCCGCGCGCCCGCCAGGCCTTCATCCTGGCCTCGGTCGAAAACTTCCGCGTCGGTGAAATCGCCGAAATCCTCGACAGCGAGGAGAGCGAAGTGGCGACCCTGCTCGACAGCGCATCGCGTGAAATCTCCCGCCAGGTCGCGACCGATATCATGATCATCGAGGACGAACCGCTGATTGCCATGGATATCGAGCAGATGGTCGAAAGCCTCGGCCACCGCGTCACCGGCATCGCCCGCACCCACACGGAAGCCGTGGCGCTCTACAACAAGACCAAGCCGAGCATGGTTCTCGCCGACATCCAGCTTGCCGACGGCAGCTCGGGTATCGACGCGGTCAACGACATCCTCAAGACCTCGAGCGTTCCGGTGATCTTCATCACCGCCTTCCCCGAGCGCCTTCTGACCGGTGAGCGCCCCGAGCCGACCTTCCTCGTCACCAAGCCATTCAACCCTGACATGGTCAAAGCTCTGATCAGCCAGGCGCTTTTCTTCAATGAAAGCACGAAGGCAGCCGCCTGACGCTATATTTCAGCCATTGCGGAACAATGCGAAAGGGGGAGCGTTCCAGTCCATCTGCAGCGCTCCCCGGATATTAAGATTTTATCTAGCGCTTGCCTCTAAAAAGAAGCGGTGGGCGGACTTTAGGGTCTGCTGGCGGCATAAACGGATTGAAGGAAAGGCGGCTGGGTGAAGAGGACTGGACCATTGGCCGGCACGCCCTTCGCATTGGAAGGCAAAGAGCTCTTGATGGAGCGGGCGCTCGCAAGCGCCGGCATCGCCGTTGTCTATCAGGATCCCGATCTCGGCATCGTCTACGCCGAGAACCTCCCCGCGCATCTTGAACACGCCGTTCTCCCCGGAGGCAGCGATGCCGACATGTTCGGCGAAGTCCACGCACGCAATCTCGAAACACTGAAGCGCAAGGTGCTGGAAACCGGCGCCCCGGCCAGCACGGAGGCTGACATCGCCATCGACGGCGAGATGCGCACCTACGAAATCAAGGTGCAGCGCGTCACGCTTGGCCACGAAATCGGACTGCTGTCTATCATCACCGAGATCACCGAGACCAGACACCGCGAGAAGGTGCTGAAATCGCTTCTGCGCGAACTGTCGCACCGCTCGAAAAACCTGCTTGCCATCATCCAGGGCATCGCCACGCAGACAGCCCGCAACACGCTGTCACTCGACAGCTTCCTGGTAAAATTCCGTGGCCGGCTCCAGTCGCTGTCGAACTCGCAGGACCTTATCACCGACAGTAGCTGGCGCGGCGCCTTCCTCTTCGAACTCACACGCAAACAGTTCGCTCCCTATTGGCCGGAGAGCGCCGGCCCCCTTCCCGTCACCGGGCTCAATGTTCACCTGACCCCGAACGCAGCGGTCCATGTCGGCCTTGCGCTCCACGAGTTGATCGTCAACTCGGCGACCTTCGGCGCCATTGCCGGCGGCGCGCCAGCGATCGCGCTCGACTGTCAGGAAACCATGCACGGCGACCGCAAGGCGATCAGCTTCACCTGGACCGAAACGCTACCCAACGACGAAGTCCACGAATTCAGCGACAACAGCTTCGGCCGCATCGTGCTCGAGCGCGTCGTGCCCTCGTCGGTCAATGGCAAGGCCGATCTGCGCCTGACGCCAGGCCGCATCGAGTATCACCTGCTGATCCCCGACACCGAATTCGAGATCCTCAAGCGCGCGCCGCAGCAGGTCGGCGGCGTCTGACCGTCGTCATCCAACATTCCATCGATTTTTACTGAATACCGCGCACAAGAAAACAGCCAGTGCGAGGGCGGCGCACCGGCTGTTTTCACTCACCGGGAGGGGACCGTGAGTGTGATCCGAAGGTGGTTTGGGGGCGCGCATTTTTGGGTCGATGCGATCACCATTCGGATATCGCCATAACGGGCTGTGCGAGGAATGGTTCCCGCCCTTCACGAAAAATCTCTGATTTTTTCAATTATTCTTCCGCTGTGAAGATCGGCGCGGCCGCAAGCGCCCATCGAGCAATTTGACAGCAATCAACTAAAAATCGAAAAACCGTTATAAAACAGCATGATACGGCGACCACCAAGCCCGTCTCATGCTAAAATTTTACCGTTTGATAAATTTTTTATCCTGAGTTACGCTTCGTTCCACTGGCCGTTTACCTATAATGAGGGAACTTCAATGGAACGTCTGGACACTGGGATTCATGCTGGCCGGCTTTCGCCCACCGAGTATGACAAGAATTTCTCCGATCTTCACCCCCGCCTCGACAAGCACGAGGCTCTGGTCGCCTCCGACCGCTGTTATTTCTGTTATGACGCGCCCTGTATGACGGCCTGTCCCACCGCCATCGATATCCCGCTCTTCATCCGGCAGATATCGACTGGCAATCCGCTGGGCTCCGCCAAGACCATCTTCGACCAGAACATCCTGGGCGGCATGTGCGCCCGCGTCTGTCCCACCGAAGAGCTCTGCGAGCAGGCCTGTGTGCGCAACGCGGCCGAGGAACGCCCCGTCGAGATCGGCCGCCTGCAGCGCTACGCCACCGATGCCGCGATGCAGGCGGGCAAGCAGTATTACACCCGCGCCGCTTCATCAGGTAAGAAGATCGCCGTCGTCGGCGCCGGCCCGGCCGGCCTCGCCGCCGCGCACCGCCTGGCCGTCAAGGGCCACGAGGTCGTGATCTACGACGCCAAGCCGAAATCCGGCGGCCTCAATGAATACGGCATCGCCACCTACAAGTCCGTCGACGGCTTCGCGCAGAAGGAAGTCGATTATGTGCTCTCGATCGGCGGCATCGAGGTCAGGCACGGCCAACTGCTCGGCCGCGACTTCCAGCTCGCCGACCTGCAGTCGCAGTATGACGCCGTCTTCCTCGGCATCGGCCTATCGGGCGTCAACGCGCTGCGCGTCGAGGGCGAAAACCTCGCAGGCGTCGACGACGCCGTCGATTTCATCGCTGCGCTGCGCCAGACCGACAACAAGGCCGACATCGCCATCGGCCGCCGCGTCATCGTGCTCGGCGGCGGCATCACCGCCATCGATGCGGCCGTGCAGGCAAAGCTTTTGGGCGCCGAGGAAGTGACCATCTGCTACCGCCGTGGCAAGGAGCACATGAACGCCTCCGAGTTCGAGCAGGATCTGGCAACCTCCAAGGGCGTCATCATCCGTCACTGGCTGGCGCCGAAGGCGATCCTTGCGCAGGACGGCAAGGTCGCGGCCCTGGAGGTCGAATACACAACGCTCTCTGAAGGCCGCCTGGCAACCACCGGCGAAACCGGTGTCATTGCCGCCGACCAGATCTTCAAGGCGATCGGCCAGGCGCTCGTCTCGTCGAGCCTCGGAAGCCTGCGCCTGGAATCCGGCCGCATCGTCGTCGATGCCGAAGGCCGCACCTCGCTTGACGGCGTCTGGGCCGGCGGCGACTGCGTCTTCGGCGGCAACGACCTCACCGTCTCGGCCGTCGCCAATGGCCGCGACGCCGCCGAATCCATTCACCGCATGCTGGCTGCCGATGCGCAGCCGGCCGTTGCCGTCGCCTGAAGGGGAGAGTGAACCATGGCTGATCTCCGCAACAATTTCGTCGGCATCAAATCGCCGAACCCCTTTTGGCTCGCCTCGGCGCCGCCGACAGACAAGGCCTACAACGTCGAGCGCGCCTTCAAGGCGGGCTGGGGCGGCGTGGTCTGGAAGACGCTGGGTGAGGAAGGCCCGCCCGTCGTCAACGTCAACGGGCCGCGCTACGGCGCGATCTGGGGCGCCGACCGCCGCCTGCTCGGCTTGAACAACATCGAGCTCATCACCGACCGCGACCTCTACACCAACCTGCGCGAAATGAAGCAGGTAAAGATGAACTGGCCGGACCGCGCGCTGATCGCCTCGATCATGGTCCCCTGCGAAGAGGAGAGCTGGAAGGCGATCCTGCCGCTGGTGGAAGAAACCGGCGCCGACGGCATCGAACTCAACTTCGGCTGTCCGCACGGCATGTCTGAACGCGGCATGGGTGCCGCCGTCGGCCAGGTGCCTGAGTATATCGAGATGGTGGTGCGCTGGTGCAAGCAGTACACTCGCATGCCCGTCATCACCAAGCTGACGCCCAACATCACCGACATCAGGAAGCCTGCCCGCGCAGCAAAAGCCGGTGGCACGGACGCGGTGTCGCTGATCAACACGATCAACTCGATCACCTCGGTCAATCTCGACACCTTCTCGCCGGAACCCTCGATCGACGGACGCGGCAGCCATGGCGGCTATTGCGGCCCGGCGGTCAAGCCGATCGCGCTCAACATGGTGGCCGAGATCGCCCGCGATCCGGAAACCCAGGGCCTGCCGATATCAGGCATCGGCGGCGTCACCACCTGGCGGGATGCCGCCGAGTTCCTGGCGCTCGGCGCCGGCAACGTGCAGGTCTGCACGGCGGCGATGACCTACGGTTTCAAGATCGTCCAGGAGATGATCTCGGGCCTCTCCGACTGGATGGACGCCAAGGGCCACCGCAACCTCGACGACATTACCGGCCGCGCCGTGCCCAATGTCTCCGACTGGCAGTATCTGAACCTCAACTACATCGCCAAGGCGAAGATCGACCAGGACGCCTGCATCAAGTGCGGCCGCTGCCACATCGCCTGCGAGGACACCTCGCACCAGGCGATCACGCAATTCGTCAACGGTGTCAGGCACTTCGAGGTGATGGAAGACGAATGCGTCGGCTGCAACCTCTGCGTCAACGTCTGTCCCGTCGAAAACTGCATCACCATGGAGCAGCTACCCATGGGCAGCCTCGACGAACGCACCGGCAAGACCGTCGACCCCAACTACGCCAACTGGACGACGCACCCGAACAACCCGATGGCCAGGCAGGCTGCGGAGTAAGATCGGAGGTGTCGCGGAACGCTCCGCGGCACCTTTTCTTTGCACAGAGCAGAGTTGCGCCGCAGAGACATGCCCGTCATCATGGCGTCAGATCGCAACGCGAAGGATAGCCACAATGACGGACGCACTTGGTATTCGCGTGAAGAGCCCCGCCTATCCCGGCGACTTTCTGAAGCACGAGGTCTTGGAAGAACTCGCGCTGTCGGTAACCGATGCCGCGCGCGTCCTCGGCGTGACCCGCCCTGCCCTTTCCGCCCTGCTCAACGAGCGCGCGTCACTCTCGCCGGAAATGGCGTTGCGGTTCGAGAAGGCGTTCGGGCTTTCCATGGATACGCTGATGCGCATGCAAAACAGCTTCGACATCGCTCAGGCCCGCAAGCGCGAGAACGACATCAACGTCAAGCCCTATCGCCCCGGCTCGCATCCGTAACACCACCCGAAAACACCTTCCGATAAGCGCCCGGGCTGGTCCCCAGCCGTCGACGAAAGTGATGCCGCATCGTTGCCGGCGTTCCGAAGCCGCAGGCGGTGGCGATGTCGTCGAGCGATGCTTCGCCCTCCCGCTCCAGGAGTTCGCGCGCATGCCGCAGCCGCTCGGTGAGCAGCCATTCGCCGACGCTCGATCCCGTCGTCGCCTCGAAGCGGCGCTGGAATGTGCGCTGGCTCATCCCCGCCTTGGCCGCAAGGAGGCTGATCGGCTGCTCCTCGTTGAGCCGCGACCGCATCCATTCGATGAGCGGCCCGAGCCGCACGCCTTCGCGCGGTTGCGGCACGGGCGCGCGGATGAACTGCGCCTGCCCGCCCTCGCGATGCGGCGGCACGACGAGGCGCCGGGCGACCGAATTGGCCGCCTCCGCGCCGAAATCGCCGCGCACCACATGCAGGCAGAGATCGATGCCGGCCGCACTGCCCGCCGCCGTCAGCATCCGCCCTTCGTCCATATAAAGCACATCGGCATCAAGCCCGATCTCGGGATAGCGCTCGGCGACGGAAGCGACATAGCGCCAGTGCGTCGTCGCCCGCTTGCCCGCAAGCAATCCCGAGGCGGCCAGAACCGCAACGCCTGAGCATAGCGACATGATCCGCGCCCCTCGCCTATGCGCCGCTTGCAACGCCTTTGTCAGCCCGTCGGGCACCGGCGCATCGATCGCCCGCCAGCCGGGAACGACGATCAGATCGGCATCCTCGAGATCGTCGAGACCGCCGTCTACGGTCACGCTCAGCCCTCCGGCCGCGCGAAGCGGCCCGGGTTCGACGCCGCAGGCGCGAAATCGGTACCAATTCGCCCCCATCTCCGGCCTCGGCAAGCCGAAGACCTCATAGGCGATGCCGAATTCGAAGGTGCACAGGCCGTCATAGACGAGCACGGCGACCTTGGGGCCTGATAGTGCGGCAGCATTTGGCATGATCTTTACGCCAGTCGTCATTATGGCCAGTTTCGCCAACACGTATCATCGCGCATCTTCTGCGGCAACAGCAACGACAGGAGACACCGATGACCGACATGATCCCCGAACAGCAGCCCGCGACACCAAGCTACGTCGCCGAAACCCCGGCCGCAGCACCGGAGGCGATTGCAGCCTACTATGCCCGCAAGCTCGCCTTCGAGACCGATTGCTGGGACGTTCACGCCTCGCTTGCATCGGGGCGAATCGACTTCGTTCTCCTCGACGTCCGCTCTCCCGCGATGTTTGCGCTGTCGCATGTGCCCGGCGCCCAGAACCTGCCGCACGGCAAGATGACCGCGCATCGTATGTCCGCGTGGCCTGCGGACGCGCTCTTCGTCGTCTACTGCGCCGGCCCGCATTGCAACGGCACAGACAAGGCCGCCCTACGCCTCGCCAAACTCGGCTACCGGGTCAAGGTGATGATCGGCGGCATGACCGGCTGGGCGGACGAAGGCTTCGATTTCGAAACCGGATCGTCCAACGCTACAGCATAGCGGCGGGCATATGCGCCGAACGGGGAGATTGAGTTTTCCGCGCCGGCGCGCATAGTCATCGCAGGCTCAAGAGGTGGCCCGCATGACCCGTCATATCGTTGCCATCGGCCCGCTGCCGCCGCCGCTCCACGGCTTCTCCTTCGCCACCGCTGCGATGGTGGAGCTGCTCTTGGAAGACCACACCGTCGTCACCAGCAACCTCTCGCCACCGGCAGGCGGTTCCCGCCTCTGGCGGCATCCGGCAAAGGCAATCAGGGTCTTCGCCGCGCTCGCCAGCCTCGCACGCGACCGCGGACACCCAGACAAGGCCTGCTACCTCGCCTGCGACGGCGGTTTCGGCCAGCTCTACACGCTGCTGCTGGTGGCCTTCGCCCGGCTCTTCGCCTACCCGACCTATCTTCATCACCACAGCTTTCGCTATATCGACCGGCCGCGCCTCACCATGCGCGCCATCCTGGCGCTCGCCGCTCCCGACCTCACGCATGTCTTTCTCTGCGGCATGATGCGCGACAGCTTCACCGACACCTATGAGCGGCGCCTGCACACCGCCATCATCTCCAACGCCGCCTTCGTGCCCCCGCAGATCGAGGACGCAGCGATCCCCGCCCGCCCACTGACGATCGGCATGCTCAGCAACCTCAGCCGCGCCAAGGGACTGGAGACCTTTCTCGATCTGCTGCGACAGGCGATCCTGCAAGGCTTGCCGATCCGCGCCGTTCTTGCCGGTCCGGCGACTGACAGCGACGACCGCGCCATGATCGATGCGGCGCTTGGTGAATTTGCCGGCGCGCTCGATTATCGCGGCCGCGTGCTTGGCGACGACAAGGCGAAGTTCTACCGCGATATCGACGTCTTCGTCTTCCCGACGACCTACGCCAATGAAGCCCAGCCCTTGGTCGTCTTCGAAGCCAAGGCCTCCGGAAACGACGTCATTGCCTATGATCGCGGCTGCATCCGCAAGCAGCTCGATGAGACCGATCTCCTCATCCCTGCCGACGGCGCGTTCACGGACATAGCCATCGCGTGGCTCTCGGAAATCCCCGCGGACGACAGGCGCGACCAGCGAAGACATGAGGTCCGGCAGGTCTACGAGATCAGGCAGAAAACCGCGCGCAAACAGGCGAAGTCCTTGATGCAGTGAAATTTCCTGCCCGGCGGGTGGAAATCCGGATGGCTTGACGCATATTTCATCCTGCTCATTAGAGATCTGTCTCGCGTCCCGAACCGAAAACTGGAAATCCCACAGCATGCCCCCTTGCAGCGCGCTTCGCGCCCACACCAGCGATTGCCACGCAGCGGCAGACGTTTTTCCAGTTCGCCCGATGGCAGACGCTGCCCCCTATGATCGGGAGCATGATCAGTCGTGAGCGAGAATTCGAGCGAGAATTTCGGCAAGGTCGACCTTACCAATTGCGACCGCGAACCCATCCATCGCCTCGGCGCGATCCAACCTTTCGGCTTCCTGCTCGTCGTGTCATCGGACTGGATGGTGGCGCGCGCTTCCGCCAACCTCGAACAGTTCGTCGGCATCGCCTGCGATGAGATCATCGGCCAGCCTGTCTCACGCGTCATCAGCGGCAAGACCATGCACACGCTGCGCAACCGGCTGAGCATCATGCGCGGCCCAGACGTGGTGGAACGCCTCTTCGGCATCGAGCTTTCCGAAGGCGGCCCGCTCTTCGACATCGCCATCCACATGAGCGACGATCAGGTGGTGATCGAGGCCGAGCCCTCGCAGGAGGGCGCGCAAGGCGGCTCGCCGGTGTCGATCCGCAGCATGATGGGCCGTCTCGACCAGGCCGAAACGCTGGAGGCCTTCTTCCGCGAAGGCGCCCGCCAGGCCCGCGCGCTCACCGGCTTCGACCGCGTCATGGTCTACCGCTTCGATGAAAGCGGCGCCGGCGAAGTGGTGGCGGAAGCAGCGCGTGCCGGCATCGGCTCGTTCCTCGGCCTGCATTACCCGGCCTCCGACATTCCCGTGCAGGCGCGGGCGCTCTACACTCGCAATCTCTTCCGCATCATCGCCGACATCGACGCCGTCAACGTGCCGCTTGTGCCGGAGATAGATGCGCATGGACGCTCGCTCGATCTCTCCATGTCGATCCTGCGCTCGGTGTCGCCCATCCATATCGAGTATCTGAAGAACATGGGCGTCGGCGCCTCGCTGTCGATCTCGATCGTCGTCGACGGCAAGCTCTGGGGCCTGTTTGCCTGCCATCACTATTCCGCCCGCCTGCCCTCCTTCGAGCGGCGCACGACATCGGAACTGTTCGGCCAGATGTTCGCCTCACGGCTGGAGAGCCGCGAGCGGCGGCTTGCGCTGGAGTTCGAAACCAAGGCCCGCCAGATCGCCGACCGGCTGCTGACCTCGGTCGCCGACAATGCAAGCCTGCTCGACGATCCCTCCTGGCTGATTGACGCGCTGGCCGACGCGATCCCGGCCGATGGCATCGGCGTATGGATCAACGGCCGCTCGGCACTGAACGGCATCACGCCGTCGCAGGCCGAATTCGGCGAGCTCGTCCGTGTCCTCAACCGCAACTCGGCCGGCCGCGTGTTTTCGACCGACAGCATCGCCGAGACATGGCCGGGGACGATGTCCGGCGACATCGTGGCCGGGCTGATCGCCATTCCGATCTCGCGCTCGCCGCGCGACTACGTGGTTCTGTTCCGCCAGGAGATCGTGCGCTCCGTGCGCTGGGCGGGCGATCCGCACAAGCCCGTCGAATACGGCCCGAACGGTCCGCGCCTGACGCCGCGCAAGAGCTTCGAAACCTGGTCCGAGCTGGTGCGCCAGCACTCGCAGCCCTTCTCCGCTGCCGAACGCCGCGTTGCCGAAACCATTCGCGTCACGCTGATCGAGGTCGTGCTGCGGCTGACCGATGAAGCCAACGCCGTGCGCCAGCAGGCCAACGAACGCCAGGAACTGCTGATCGCCGAACTGAACCACCGCGTGCGCAACATATTGAGCCTCATCAGCGGCCTGATCCGCCAGTCGCGCGGCACGACTGACAGCACCGACGAGTTCATCGGCCATCTCGAGGGCCGCGTGCAGGCGCTGTCGCGCGCGCACGACCAGATCACCCGAGATCACTGGGCGCCGGCGCCGCTGCGCGCGCTGTTGCAGGCCGAAGCCGCCGCCTATCTCGGCCCGAATGCCGCGCGCATCATCATGAACGGGCCGGAAGTGCTGCTCGCGCCGCAGGCGTTTTCGATCTCGGCGCTGGTGTTCCACGAATTGGTGACCAATAGCGCCAAGTACGGCAGCCTATGCGACAGCGGCACCGTCGGGGTCGATTGGCACAAGGACGATGCCGGCAATCTCGTCATCCACTGGCGAGAAAGCGATGGCCCGCCCGTCAAGCAGCCGACCCGCCAGGGCTTCGGCACGACGATCATCCGCCGCTCGATCCCCTATGAGCTCGGCGGCCAGGCGGATGTGCGCTATGAGCCTGAAGGCCTCGAGGCGCATTTCCTGATCCCCGAGAAGTTCGCGACCTTCGCCGATGGCGCGGTGTCCCTGTTGCCGGAGCAATCGCTGCAATCGGCCAAGGCCATTCTGGAGACGATCAAGGACCGGCCGCTGGACGGGCTCGACATCTTGCTTGTCGAGGACAATCTCATCATCGCCATGGATGGCGAGGACATCTTCCTGCAGCTCGGCGCCCATAGCGTATCGCTTGCGCCGAATGTCTCGAATGCCCTGGTGGCGATCGATAGCCGCAAATTCGACCTGGCCGTTCTCGACGTCCACCTCGGCGAGGAAACGAGCATCACCGTGGCCGAAAGGCTGGCGGCGAAGGGCGTGCCGCTGATATTGGCGACGGGTTACGGCGAAGGGGTATCGCAGGCCTATGGCGCCCTTGGCGCCAACCTGCTGCAGAAGCCTTATACGATCGAGAGTGTCGCAAGCGCCCTGTCGCGCATCGCGCCGATCGTCAAATCATGACGCCGGCTGGTTCGTCCGCACGCTGAGGCCGTCCACGAAGAGCTGTTCGAGAAAACGCGCCGCGTCCTCGAACCGCCCCTCGCCGGAGTGTGCCTGCCCGAGCACGGCACGCACCTGCACGTCGAAGTCGGCGTAATGCTGCGTCGTCGACCAGATCGAGAAGATCAGGTGGTAGGGATCGCACTTGACGATCTTGCCGGCCTTGGCCCAGCTACGAATGACTGCGGCCTTCTCGTCGACGAGTTCCTTCAGCGGCCCCTTCAACTCGTCCTCGATATGCGGCGCGCCCTGCAGCACCTCGTTGGCGAACAGCCGGCTCTCGCGAGGAAAATCCCGCGCCATTTCCAGCTTGCGGCGGATATAGCCGCGGATCTCGCTCTCGGGATTGCCTTGCGCGTTGAAGGCGCGCAGCGGTTCGAGCCAGGTGAACAGCACGCGGTCGATCAGCGCCCGGTGCATCGCTTCCTTGGTGCGGAAATAATAGAGCAGATTGGGCTTCGACATGCCCGCCACCTCGGCGATCTGGTCGATCGTCGAGCCACGGAAACCGCTCACCGAAAACACATCGAGCGCCGCTTCCAGGATCTGTTCTTCTTTCTCCTCCTGGATGCGGGTGCGCCGCTGTGTTTTCGCAGCTCTCGGGATCGCCATCTCGCTAATTTTTCTCTTTCAAATTCAACTATTTCAGTCAACTTTAAGCGGCGGCGATACAGTGCCGAAAAACTGAGCATCTGCCCTGAATTTTGTCGGTAATTTTCCTGATTTTCGCCTTGAGCCCGACGCCGGAAGTTGTAATGTTTACCAGTCGGTCAAATTATCCGTCAGAAGCAAATCAAAGGCAACTGACGATTTTCAGACGCTAACAAAACAACAACGGCGCTGAAACTGACCACGGGAACAAGCGGACATGCCTCACGCATGCGCCGCGTAAAAACTGGTGAGGAATACGGATATGGTGGCAGCACCAGGCGAGAACATGCGCGTCAACGGGGACCGTCTCTGGGACAGTCTCATGGATATGGCGAAGATCGGCCCGGGGATCGCGGGCGGCAACAACCGCCAGACGCTGACCGACGCCGATGCCGAGGGCCGCAGCCTCTTCAAGACATGGTGCGACGCCGCTGGCATGACCATGGGCGTCGACAAGATGGGCACGATGTTCGCAACCCGCCCCGGCACCGATCCCGACGCGCTTCCCGTCTATGTCGGCTCGCATCTGGATACGCAGCCGACCGGCGGCAAGTATGACGGCGTTCTCGGCGTGCTCGCCGCGCTCGAGGTCGTGCGCACGATGAACGACATGGGCATCAAGACGAAGCACCCGATCGTCGTCACCAACTGGGCCAACGAGGAAGGCGCCCGCTTCGCCCCCGCCATGCTTGCCTCCGGCGTCTTCGCCGGCGTCCACGACATCGACTACGCCTATTCCCGCAAGGACCCCGAGGGCAAGACCTATGGCGACGAGCTGAAGCGCATCGGCTGGCTTGGCGAGGAAGAGGTGGGCGCTCGAAAAATGCACGCCTATTTCGAATATCACATCGAGCAGGGACCGATCCTCGAAGCCGAAAACAAGCAGATCGGCGTCGTCACCCACTGCCAGGGCCTGTGGTGGCTGGAATTCACGCTGACAGGCCGCGAAGCCCACACCGGCTCCACCCCGATGAACCTGCGCGTCAATGCCGGGCTTGCGATGTCGCGCATCATGGAAATGGTGCAGGGCGTGGCGATGGGCGAGCAGCCGGGCGCCGTCGGCGGCGTCGGCCAGGTCTTCTTCTCGCCCAACTCCCGCAACGTGCTTCCCGGCAAGGTCGTCTTCACCGTCGACATCCGTACCCCCGACCAGACCAAGCTCGACCGCATGCGCGCAAAGATCGAGGCGGAAGCCGCCAAGATTTGCGAAGCGCTGGGCGTCGGCTGCTCGGTCGAGGCCGTCGGCCACTTCGACCCCGTCACCTTCGACCCGAAGCTGGTGGACGCCGTCCGCAACGCCGCCGATCGCCTCGGCTACAGCCACATGAACATCATCTCCGGCGCCGGCCACGACGCCTGCTGGGCCGCCAAGGTGGCGCCCGCAACCATGGTCATGTGCCCCTGCGTCGGCGGCCTCAGCCACAACGAGGCGGAGGAGATCTCCAAGGAATGGGCCTCGGCCGGCGCGGACGTGCTGTTCCACGCGGTGGTGGAGACGGCGGAGATTGTGGCGTGATCCAATTGCGCCTATATTCCAGGGGTGAGTTCCCGCCAACGGAGGCTGGTGCATGTCGTCTGACAACCTCATTCTTGAGCACTTGCGTGCCATACGCGGCACTGTCGAGCGACTTTCCGACGACATGCAGGTCATCAAGCAGCGCTTGGGCCAACTGGAAGGCCACATGGCCACGATCACCGGCAACTACGCACTCCTATCCAACCGCCTCGATAGAGTCGACCAACGCCTGCTGCGCATGGAAAGTCCACCTCAAAGGGATTGAGCAATGTCAGACAAGGTCACCAACGAGCTTATCTACGAAACGCTCGAGCGGATTCAGGAAACGCTCGGATCGCACACGCAATATCATCTCGAAACCAAGGAGCGGCTTGGTTTTCTCGAACAGCAATATGCGAGCATCTCACGGCGCGTCGATCGCATCGATGAACGCCTTGAGCGCGTCGAGTGCAGGCTCGATCTCGTGGAGACCTGAGCCAGCCTTCAACGAGCATTTTCCGGAAGGCGTATTTCATATTCATTAGACTGCTGGACACGGCGCGACGGCACCGTGAACGGTGCCCCGTCTTATAAAAAACAGGGAACCCGACCAATGAGCACAGTCATCAAGAACGGCACCATCGTCACCGCCGACCTGACCTACAAGGCGGATGTGAAGGTCGATGGCGGCAAGATCGTCGAGATCGGGCCCAACCTCTCGGGAACAGAGACGCTCGACGCCACTGGCTGCTACATCATGCCCGGCGGCATCGATCCGCACACCCATCTCGAAATGCCCTTCATGGGCACCTATTCCTCCGACGACTTCGACAGCGGCACCCGCGCGGCCCTTGCCGGCGGCACCACGATGGTGGTCGACTTCGCGCTCCCCGCCCCCGGCCAGTCGCTGCTCGAAGCGCTCACCATGTGGGACAACAAATCCACCCGCGCCAATTGCGACTATTCCTTCCACATGGCGATCACCTGGTGGAGCGAGCAGGTCTTCAATGAGATGAAGACGATCGTTCAGGACAAGGGCATCAACACCTTCAAGCACTTCATGGCCTACAAGGGCTCGCTGATGGTGAACGACGACGAGATGTTCGCCTCGTTCCAGCGCTGCGCCGAGCTTGGCGCGCTGCCGCTCGTCCACGCCGAAAACGGCGACGTCGTCGCCTCCATGTCGGCGAAGCTGCTCGCCGAAGGCAATAACGGCCCCGAGGCGCACGCCTATTCCCGCCCCGCCGAAGTCGAGGGCGAGGCCACCAACCGCGCCATCATGATCGCCGATATGGCCGGCTGCCCCGTCTATATCGTTCACACCTCCTGCGAACAGGCTCACGAAGCCATCCGCCGCGCCCGCCAGAAGGGCATTCGCGCCTATGGCGAGCCGCTAATCCAGCACCTGACGCTCGACGAGACCGAATATTTCGACAAGGACTGGGACCACGCCGCCCGCCGCGTCATGTCGCCCCCCTTCCGCAACAAGCAGCACCAGGACAGTCTCTGGGCCGGCCTCGCCTCCGGCTCGCTGCAGGTCGTCGCCACCGACCACTGCGCCTTCACCACCGACCAGAAGCGCTACGGCGTTGGCGATTTCACCAAGATACCCAATGGTACCGGCGGCCTTCAGGACCGCATGCCGATGCTCTGGACCTACGGCGTCAACACCGGTCGCCTGACGATGAACGAATTCGTCGCTGTCACCTCCACCAACATCGCCAAGATCCTCAACATCTACCCCCGCAAGGGCGCCATCCTCGTCGGCGCCGATGCCGACCTCGTGGTCTGGGACCCGAAGCGCTCTAAGACGGTTTCGGCCAAGACCCAACAGTCGGCGATCGACTACAACGTCTTCGAGGGCAAGCAGGTGACCGGCCTGCCGCGCTATACGCTGAGCCGCGGCGTGGTCGTCGTCGAGGAAGAGACAATGAAGACCCGCGAGGGCCATGGCGAGTTCGTCAAGCGCGAACCGGTCACCGCCGTCTCGAAGGCGCTCTCGACCTGGAAGGAAATCACCGCGCCGCGCAAGGTCGAACGATCAGGCATTCCGGCAAGCGGGGTGTGACCGATGGCGCGCGGCAGGCTGTTTCTGACACTGGTTTCGCTGGCCGCGCTGACCTCCGCGGCAAGCGCCGACACCTTGCCGATCAAGGGGAGCTACGGCAACAAGGATGGATGCGCCTACGCCAAGTCGGGCGAATCCACCGGATCGGAAAACTTCTTCCTGCTGACATCGGAAGCCATCACCACGGCGGCCTCCGCCTGCACCATCGAGAAGGTGCTGAAGACCGAGGGCAAGAACTTCACCGCCAAGGTCTCCTGCGAGGCCGAAGGCGAAGAAGCGGCAAGCGAGGAGACGGTAAAGATCACCTATGGCCCGAAAGGCTACACCATCGGCTTCACCTCGGATGCCGGCATAAAGTGGGGGCCGCTGCCACTATGCAAGTGACATCACACCGGCACGTTCCCATCCAGCTCCGGCAACAGCACAACGCTCTCCTGCTCGTTGGGATCGGTACGCGCGATGATCGCCGTGCAGGGCGTGCTGCTGAGATTGGCTGGCAGATGCGGCACACCGGCGGGGATGTAGAACAGCTCACCGGCATGCACGATGACGTGGTGCTCGAGATCGTCGCCGTACCAGGTGTGCGCCTCGCCCGACAGCATGTAGATCGCCGTCTCGTGCGCCTCGTGAAGATGCGCCTTGGCGCGCACGCCGGGCGGGATGGTGAGAAGATGCATGCAGATGCCCTTGGCGCCGACCGTCTCGGCGGCGATGCCCTGGAAATAGCTCAGCCCCTGCTTTCCGTCGTAGGAATGGTCGGGGCGCACGATATGGCAGGTCGGTTTTGATGTCGCATCCATCGTCGTCCTCCTCAAAGCTTGCCGGCGCGGCCCAAACCGCCGCCCATGATATCACGCAAACCGCCGCCGCGCGGGGAAAACAGGATCGATCCGCATTGACGCAAGCTGCCTCCGTCGTATCCGCCAAGGATCTGTGTCTCACCTACCAGGCCAATGACGCGCCGGTGCATGCGCTGAGCAACGTCAACCTCGATGTCCGAAAGGGCGACTTCGTCTCCTTCATCGGCCCATCCGGCTGCGGCAAGACCACCTTCCTGCGCGTCATCGCCGATCTCGAGAAGAAGACCTCGGGCGATATCAAGGTCAACGGCATGACGCCTGAGGAAGCCCGCAAGGCCCGCGCCTACGGCTACGTCTTCCAGGCGCCGGCGCTTTACCCCTGGCGCACCATCGACAAGAACATCGCGCTGCCGCTGGAGATCATGAACTACCCGGCCGATGAGAGGCAGAAGCGCATCGCCGAGGCGCTCGATCTCGTCGGCCTCACCGGCTTCGAGAAGAAGTTTCCCTGGCAACTGTCGGGCGGCATGCAGCAGCGCGCCTCGATCGCCCGTGCGCTCGCCTTCGACGCCGACCTGCTCCTGATGGACGAGCCTTTCGGCGCGCTGGACGAAATCGTCCGCGACCACCTGAACGAGGAACTGCTGAAGCTCTGGGCACGCACCAACAAAACCATCTGCTTCGTCACCCACTCGATCCCCGAGGCGGTCTATCTGTCGACCAAGATCGTCGTCATGTCCCCCCGCCCCGGCCGCGTCACCGACATCATCGACTCGCCACTGCCCCGCGAACGCCCGTTGGATATCCGCGAGAGCCCGGAGTTCCTTGAGATCGCTCACCGCGTGCGGGATGGGCTGAGAGCGGGGCATAGTTATGAACACTAGAGGCTTGCAGTTCGTGGCTACCCCCCTCTGCCCTGCCGGGCATCTCCCCCACAAGGGGGGAGATTGGTTGGGGGCATCCGCTCGCTCCACGCTCATTGTTTGGCTGAGAACAGGCCACGAGTCGATCTCCCCCCTTGTGGGGGAGATGTCCGGCAGGACAGAGGGGGGTAACCCACCGCACACCCTCGCCAATGCGAGGCAAGCCGCATGACCCCAGACACCCTCAAAGACAAAATCATCCCCGTCACATCAATCCTGGCCGCTCTCGTCGCCATCTGGTACGTCGCGGCGATCCTGATGAACGCCTCCTTCCAGCGCGACATGGACACCCGCGCCGGCCAGACCCCGACAACGATGGAGTTCATCGAAAAAACCCTCTCGCAGCCGAAGCCCCTCCTGCCCGCCCCGCATCAGGTGGCGCAGAACGTCTTCGAGAACACCTTCCTGCGCAAGCTCACCAGCAACCGCAGCCTCGTCTATCACTCGGGCGTCACCCTCTCCTCCACTGTGCTCGGCTTCACGCTCGGCACGCTGCTCGGCATCCTGATCGCCGTCGGCATCGTCCACATCAAGGCGCTCGATCGCAGCCTGATGCCGTGGATCATCACCTCGCAGACCATCCCGATCCTGGCGATCGCACCGATGGTGATCGTGGTCCTTGGCGCCATCAACATCACCGGCCTGATCCCCAAGGCGCTGATCTCGACCTATCTCTCCTTCTTCCCTGTGACCGTCGGCATGGTGAAGGGCCTGCGCTCGCCTGAGGTCATGCTGCTCGACCTGATGCGCACCTATAATTCCTCGCCCGCCCAGACCTTCTGGAAACTGCGCGTGCCCGCCTCCGTGCCCTATCTCTTCACCTCCATGAAGGTAGCGATCGCGGCCAGCCTCGTCGGCGCCATCGTCGGGGAGTTGCCGACGGGTGCCGTCGCCGGCATCGGCTCCAAGCTGCTCGCCGGATCTTATTACAGCCAGACCATCGATATCTGGGCGGCACTGATCGCGGGCTCGCTGCTGGCGGCACTCCTGATCATGGTCGTCAGCATCGCCGCGAAGATCGTCGATCGCGCCATGGGCGGGAGGTCGGCATGAAGAACGAGTCCTGGCAGGCAATCGTCGCCCTCCTCCTCGCTATTGCGGCCGCGGCAACGCTGCCGCTGTTCTCCGCCGCATCAGGCAAGCCACCATCGACAGGCATGACGGCGATCACCTTCATCCTGATCGCGGCATCCGCTCTCATCTCCCTGCTGCCGCAATCGAAGACCAGCCGCGCAACGGTGCTCTTCATCGGCGCGCATGGCGGCGCCTGGCTGCTGCTGTCGAGCCTTGATGGCAACGAAGGCTTCGCGGCGAAGCCCTTCGTCCTGCTGATGGCGGCCTGCTGGCTGCTTGCCTGGCGCACGGTCAGCGAGATCGTCGAGATCAGGACCAGTTCGCGTGCCGACGATACCGCCCTGCGGCTGCTGGTGCCCGCCATCTTCGGCGCCTGGATCCTCATCCTCTGGGAAACCGCCACCCGCGGCGCCGGCATCCCCTTTGTGCTCCTGCCGCCGCCGAGCGCAATCGCGGCGCGCATCGTCGGATCGCTCCCGATCCTCGGCGATGATGTCAGGCAGACGATCTTCAAGGCGGTGCTTGCGGGTTATGTCATCGGTTGCGGCGCCGGCTTCGTCGTCGCCATCCTCGCCGATCGCGTCGCCTTCCTGCGCCGTGGCCTGCTGCCGATCGGCAACATGGTCTCGGCGCTGCCGATGATCGGCGTCGCCCCGATCATGGTCATGTGGTTCGGCTTCGACTGGCAGTCCAAGGCCGCCGTCGTCGTCATCATGACCTTCTTCCCGATGCTAGTGAACACCGTCGCCGGCCTTGCCGCATCAGGTCCGATGGAGCGCGACCTGATGCAGACCTACGCCTCCAGCTACTGGCAGACGCTGCTGAAGCTGCGTCTGCCGGCGGCCATGCCTTTCATTTTCAATGCATTGAAGATCAACTCGACGCTGGCGCTGATCGGTGCCATCGTCGCGGAGTTCTTCGGTACGCCGATCGTCGGCATGGGCTTCCGCATCTCCACCGAGATCGGCCGCATGAATGTCGACATGGTCTGGGCCGAAATCGCCGTCGCGGCGCTGGCAGGCTCGATCTTCTATGGCGTCGTCGCCCTCGCTGAGCGGGCGGTGACGTTCTGGCATCCGTCTATCCGTGGTGGCTAGGCGTCATTTATTCCCGACACTGGGGTCGGGCGTAGAGAAAGAAAGAGGGAACAAGAAAATGAAAAAACTGGTTCTTGCAATGATGGCGAGCGCCATGGCGATGGCGGCAAGCCACGCGATGGCGGCCGACAAGGTGACGCTTCAGCTGAAGTGGGTCGCCCAGTCGCAGTTCGCCGGCTATTACGTCGCCAAGGAGAAGGGTTACTACGAAGAGGAAGGTCTCGACGTCGACATCAAGCCGGGTGGTCCTGATATCGCGCCCGAGCAGGTGATCGCCGGCGGCGGCGCCGACGTGATCGTCGACTGGATGGGCGGCGCGCTGGTTGCCCGCGAAAAGGGCGTTCCGCTCGTCAACATCGCCCAGCCTTTCCAGAAGTCCGGCATGGAACTGATCTGCCGCAAGGACGGCCCGATCAAGACCGAAGCCGACTTCAAGGGCCACACGCTCGGCGTCTGGTTCTTCGGCAACGAATATCCCTTCTTCGCCTGGATGAACAAGATCGGCCTCAAGACCGATGGCGGCAAGGACGGCGTGACTGTTCTCAAGCAGAGCTTCGACGTGCAGCCGCTCCTGCAGAAGCAGGCCGACTGCATCTCCGTCATGACCTATAACGAATACTGGCAGGCGATCGATGCCGGCTTCAAGCCTGAGGAACTGACGGTCTTCAACTACACCGCCATGGGCAACGACCTGCTCGAGGACGGCCTTTACGCCAACGAGGAGAAGCTGAAGGACCCGGCCTTCAAGGAAAAGATGGCCAAGTTCGTCAAGGCCTCGATGAAGGGCTGGAAGTACGCCGTCGAGAACCCCGACGATGCAGCCGAGATCGTCGTCGATGCCGGCGGCCAGGACGAAAACCACCAGAAGCGCATGATGAGCGAAGTGGCCAAGCTGATCGGCGACGGCACCGGCAAGCTCGACACCACGCTCTACGACCGCACCGCCAAGGCCTTGCTGGACCAGAAGATCATCAGCAAGGAACCGACGGGCGCCTGGACGCACGACATCACCGACGCGGCCGCCAAGTAAGAAACGGCTGCCAGATCACCTTAAGAACAGGGAACGCGCGGGCTGGCACCGCGCGTTTCTCATTTAAATCATAAAAAATTCTTGGCGTTGTCGGATCAGCGTCGGCTGGCGCGTCATAGGAATGACGGAATTGCGGATCAACAAACCGAATGCCGGCATCACGGAATGGTGATTGATCTCGGCCGTCGAGATTACTAATGTGCGCCGCGAGGAATTATTTTCTGCCGGGCTTGTGCGTGGGGCAAAACGATACCACGTACATGTCGGATTTGCCGGACGAGGGTCATCTTACGGAGTAAGAGACGGCAATGATGCGGGAATATTTCTGAGCTTGCACTTACGGGAGAAGGCCTTCGCGAGCTGAGGACAAGGCGCGAGTTTGGCCAACCTTTTTCAAAGACTGGACAAAGACGCATGGTACGCATGACGCCTAAAACTCTACGCGCCTCCACCCTGATCGCGGCTGCCTTTGCCGCATCGGTCGCTTTCGCGCAGGAAAAACAGCCGCCAAAGGCACAGCAGAACCTGCCCGTGATTGTCGTCACGACCGCCGCCAAGCGCGCGCTGGTCGATCGCGTCATCGGCACCGGCACGATCCGCCCGATCGAGGAAGTCTATATCCAGCCGCAGGTCGAGGGTCTCTCCATCCGCGCGCTCAACGTCGATGTCGGCGACAAGGTTACGGCCGACAGCACGATTGCGACGCTGAACGATGATGCGCTGGTACTGCAGAAGGCGCAGATGATGGCGACCAAGGCCAAGGGCGAGGCAAGTCTCGCCCAGCTCCGCGCCCAGCTGGTCGAAGCCAAGGCCAATGCCGAGCAGGCCCGCCTGCAGCAGTCGCGCGCCGACGAGATGGGCAAGAAGGGAACGGTATCGACCCCCCAGGTCGAGCAGGCCGACGCGACCGCTGAGACCGCCAATGCGCGCGTCTCCTCGGCGGAACAGGCAATCGAGGTGGCGATCGCCGACCTGAAGGTGATCGACAGCCAGATCGCCGATGCCGACCTGAAGCTGGCGCGCACGGACGTGAAGACGCCTGTGTCAGGCGTGATTTCGGCCAAGAACGCCCGCATCGGCGCGATTGCCGCCGGCACCGGCGAGCCGATGTTCACCGTCATCAAGGATAGCGCCATCGAGCTCGTTGCCGAGCTGTCGGAAACCGACATCCAGAAGATCAAGGTCGGTCAGCGCGCCATCGTGACGCTGTCCGGCAACCGTACGAAGATCGAAGGCAAGGTCAGGATCGTCTCCCCGACGGTCGACCAGTCCACACGCCTCGGCCTCGTGCACATCTATATCGACGACGAAAGTGCAGCCCGCTCCGGCATGTATGCCAGCGCCGACATCATCGTCGCCGAAAAGAACGACATCGCCCTTCCCCTGTCGGCGGTCACCACAGGCCGTAACGGCTCCACCGCCCGCAAGGTCGAGGACGGCGTAGTCAAGCAGGTGAAGGTGACGACAGGTATCCAGGATGGTGGCTTCGTCGAGATCTCGGAAGGCCTGAAGGAAGGCGACACCGTCGTCGCCAAGGCCGGCGCCTTCGTTCGCGATGGCGACAAGATCACCCCTGTCACCGAAGCCGTATCGGCACAATCGAACTGACCGAGGCCAATCCATGAATTTCTCCGCATGGTCGATCCGAAATCCGATTGCGCCGCTGCTCGCCTTCGCGCTGCTGGTGTTCGTGGGCATCCAGGCCTTCTACAAGCTGCCGATCACCCGCTTCCCGAATATCGACGTTCCCGTCGTTTCCATCACCGTCACGCAGAGCGGCGCCTCACCGGCCGAACTCGAAATGCAGGTGACGAAGGAGATCGAGGACGCGGTCGCTTCGATCAGCGGCATCGATGAGATCCAGTCGACGGTCACCGACGGCCAGTCGCAGACGGTTGTTGTCTTCCGCATCGAGAAGCCGACCGCCGAAGCCGTTCAGGACACCAAGGATGCGGTCGACAAGATCCGCAGTGACCTTCCCGCCGGCATCGAGGAACCGATCGTCACCAAGGTCGATGTCGAAGGACAGGCGATCCAGACTTTTGCCGTCTCCTCTCCCAACATGACACTCGAGGAACTCTCCTGGTTCGTCGACGACACCGTCAAGCGCGCCCTTCAGGGCCAGCCCGGCATCGGCCGTATCGACCGCTACGGCGGCGCCGACCGCGAAGTGCGTGTCTCGCTCGATCCCGGCAAGCTCGACGCCTATGGCATCACCGCCGCCGACGTGAACCAGCAGCTGCGCGGCACCAACGTCAACCTCGGCTCCGGCCGCGGCCAGGTTGCCGGCAACGAGCAGACGATCCGCACGCTCGGCGACACGCGCGACGTCTCGCAGCTCAACACCACCACGATCAGTCTGCCCAACGGCCGCTTCGTCAAGCTCTCCGAGCTCGGCACGATCGACGACACATACGAGGAGCAGAAGTCCTTCTCGCGCTTCAACGGCACCCCGTCGGTCACCTTCGCCGTGTTCCGTGCGAAGGGCGCCAGCGAGGTCTCGGTCGCCGAAACCGTTTCGGAAAGCCTGACGGAGATCCGCAAGGCCAATCCGAACGTCAAGATCGAGATGGTGGATGACAGCGTCTACTTCACCTATGGCAACTACGAGGCAGCCCTTCACACACTGATCGAAGGCTCGATCCTCGCCGTCATCGTCGTCTTCCTGTTCCTGCGCAACTGGCGCGCCACGCTGATCGCCGCCGTGGCGCTCCCCTTGTCTGCCATTCCGACCTTCTGGATCATGGATATCATGGGGTTCTCGCTGAACCTCGTGAGCTTCCTGGCGCTGACGCTGGCGACCGGTATTCTCGTCGACGACGCGATCGTCGAGATCGAGAACATCGCCCGCCATATCAAGATGGGCAAAACGCCCTACAAGGCAGCGCTGGAAGCGGCTGACGAAATCGGCCTCGCCGTTATCGCCACCAGCTTCACCATCATCGCCGTCTTCGTGCCGGTGTCGTTCATGCCAGGCATCGCCGGGCAGTATTTCATCCAGTTCGGCCTGACGGTCGCCTTCTCGGTCTTCTTCTCGCTCGTCGTGGCGCGCCTCATCACGCCCTTGATGGCTGCCTATCTGATGCGCGCCGAAGACGGCATGGAAGACCATCACGACAATGACGGCACGATCATGCGCGGCTATACGCGTCTGGTCACCGGCACCACGCGCAAATGGTACTGGCGCTACACCACGCTGCTCTGCGCCATCGCCTTCCTGATCGGCTCGATGATGTTGCTCAGCCGCGTACCGGGCAGCTTCATGCCGCCGGACGATTCCTCGCGCGTCGTGCTCTCCGTCGAACTCCCGCCGAACGCCACGCTCGAAGACACGGCCGCCGCATCGACCAAGGTCTACGACGCCGTGCGCGGGATCAACGGCGTGGAAAGCGTCTTCGTTCTCGGCGGTGCGTCGCCCAAGGGCGATCTGGAGCTTCGCCGCGCAACCGTGCGCGTCATCCTCGGCAATATCGATCACTCGCTGCTGAAGACCCTCGTCAACAAGGGTCTCGGCGGGCTGCCTGTTATCGGCAACCTGATCCCGAAGATGGAAGAACACGGCCGCACGCGTCCGCAGTGGGATGTCGAGAAGGATATCTTCGCCGCCGTGCGCGGTATCCCTGACGTGCGCATCTCCAAGGTCAACGATCGTGCCGAGCGCGACCTCACCTTCAACTTCCTCTCCTCCAACGAGGACGATCTGAACGAGGCCGTCAGCCTGCTGGAATCGAAGCTGCGCGCGTCGCCGATCCTGGCCAACGTCTCCTCCGAAGGCGCCCTGCCCCGTCCGGAACTGCAGATCCGCCCGCGCATGGCCGAAGCCTCACGTCTCGGCATCACGCCGCAGCAGATCTCCGAGACGATCCGCGTCGCCACCATCGGCGATATCGACGCCAACCTCGCCAAGATCTCGCTCGACGACCGGCAGATCCCGATCCGCGTGCAGGCATCGCTCGATGTCCGCCGCGATCTGGCCGCCATCCGCGCGATCAAGATCAAGACGGCGAGCGGCGCCAGCGTACCGCTCTACAGCGTCGCCGATGTCGACTATTCAGAAGGTCCGAGTTCGATCAAGCGCAACAACCGCAACCGCGTCGTCGCCATCGGCTCCGACGTGCCCTTCGGCACCGCGCTCGATACCTCGACCGCCGAGTTCAAGCGCATCGTCTCCGAAACCGAGCTGCCGAAGAGCGTGCATCTGGCCGAAAGCGGTGACGCCAAGGTTCAGGGCGAAATGGTTCAGAGTTTCGGCAATGCCATGCTGATGGGCCTGATGCTGGTTCTGGTCGTGCTGATCCTGCTCTTCAAGGATGTGATCCAGCCCTTCACCATCCTGTTTTCGCTGCCGCTTGCGATCGGCGGCGTGGCACTGGCGCTGATCGTCACCCAGAACGCGCTCTCCATGCCGGTTCTAATCGGCATCCTGATGCTGATGGGTATCGTCACCAAGAACGCCATCCTGCTCGTCGATTTCGCGATCGAGATGAAGCGGCACGGGATGGAGCGTGTCGAAGCCAT
Source organism: Rhizobium sp. FG113 (assembly GCF_057809895.1). NCBI lineage: Bacteria > Pseudomonadati > Pseudomonadota > Alphaproteobacteria > Hyphomicrobiales > Rhizobiaceae > Rhizobium > Rhizobium sp. FG113. The sequence continues at coordinate 40,537 of NZ_JBMDKV010000007.1, forward strand.
GGTGGAAGCCGGCCGCAAGCGCGCCCGCCCGATCATCATGACCTCGATCGCCATGTCGGCGGGCATGCTTCCCTCGGCGCTCGGCGTCGGCGAAGGCGGCTCGTTCCGCTCACCGATGGCGATCGCCGTGATCGGCGGCATTATCGTCTCGACGGTTCTGTCGCTTGTCGTCGTGCCCTCCTTCTTCCTGATCATGGACGACCTCTCCCGCCTGCTCGGCTGGCTGTTCGGCCGTCTTGTCGGCAAGAAGGACGAAGAGCAGCTGCCGCTCTCGCCCGAGGAACTCACAACCGCCGTCACCAGCCTTGACGGCCGCGTCACCGCGATCGAGAAGCCCGACGACAAGAAGGGCAAATCAGCCGGCAACGTCGTCCGCCTGCCGCCCTTCGCGGCGGAATAATCGGATCACACGAAAAAGCCGGGGTTCGCCCCGGCTTTTGATCTTCGGCTTCATGAAATGTCCGCAAGTGGCGCATGGCTGCGACCTCAGGCTTTCTTGTTTCTTGCTCCCACTTGATGCAGATCAACTTTCACCGCAACCATTCCGGCTAGTTTAAGCGCATGGCAGGCGCGGCCTGCGACCGACGAATGTGGAGAAAGAGATGACGACGGGCTTGAAACTGAGCAATGTGCACAAGGCCATGCTTGGCGAAACCATTCTTTTTTCCGGCCTCAACCGGGATGAGCGCAACGCGCTTCTCGCTTGCGCGACCATCGTACGCTACCAGACGCATGACATGCTGTTTCATCAGGGCGAACGGGGCGAGTATTTCTATTGCGTGCTGACGGGCTTCGCCCGGCTCTATCGGCTTGGCGGCGACAATCAGGAAGGCGACATCCGCATTTGCGAGCCCGGCGACAGCTTCGCCGAATGCCTTGTCACGGACGGCGGCGATTATCGCTATGGCGCCCAGGCCATGGAGCACTCGATCTTCGCGCGCTTCAATCTCGAACAGGTCCGGGCGCTGGTCGAACACCGGCCGCATATCGGCATCGCGATCATGCGCAGCCTCTCGCAGCACCTGCTATCGACGATCGATTGCCTGGCGAGCGACCGCATGCAGACCGCACCCCAGCGCGTCGCGACCTATCTGCTCACCCATTGCAAACCGGAGGGTCTGGAGGCGAAGATGCGGCTCCCCTTCCAGAAAAGCCTGTTGGCGCGCAAGCTCGGGCTGGCGCCCGAGGCTCTCTCCCGCGCCTTCTCGTCGCTGCGCGCCGCCGGCGTTACCGTCAGCGGCCGCTCGATCGAGATCAGCAATCTCAACGTCCTGAAGACGATCCCGGCGATTACAAGCCGCCATGCACCTTGAGGAAGTCAACGATGGCGCCGATGCCGTCGCCGCGTTTCATGTCTGAGAACACGAAGGGGCGTGTGGCGCGCATGCGCGTCGCGTCGCGATCCATCACGTCGAGATCGGCGCCGACATAAGGCGCGAGATCCTTCTTGTTGATGACGAGAAGGTCCGACTTGGTGATCCCGGGCCCGCCCTTGCGCGGGATTTCCTCACCCTGGCAGACCGAGATCACATAGATGGTGATATCGGCGAGATCGGGCGAAAAGGTCGCGGCCAGATTGTCGCCGCCCGATTCGATGAAGACCACGTCGAGATCGGGAATGCGCTCGTTGAGGCCGGCAATGGCCTGCAGGTTGATCGTCGCATCCTCGCGAATGGCGGTGTGCGGGCAGCCGCCCGTTTCCACGCCGACGATGCGCTCCGACGGCAGCGCCTGCATCCGCATCAGCGCCTCGGCATCCTCGGTCGTGTAGATGTCATTGGTGACGACGGCGACCGAATATTGGTCGCGCATCGCCTTGCAGAGCTTTTCCGTCAGCGCCGTCTTGCCCGAGCCGACCGGCCCGCCGATCCCGACCCGCAGAGGTCCATTTCCTGATTTCATATCGTGCACTCCAATCGAGAATAAACATAGCGCGTCAACCGCAAGGCGGCCACCGGCAAATAGCGCAGATCGTTAGCGACAAGCGCTGTCGTCACGATCGGAACAGCCGCGTCGATTGCGTCTCGTGCCGTAGCGAGACGATATCGGCCTGCACCGTTGCCGAGCCCAGCGCATCGAGCGTCGAGCCCGCCGCCCGCCGCGCAAGCAGCGCGATATCCCCTTCCCGCGCCGCCATGATCGCAACGCCATTCTTCTGGCCTGCAACGCCGAGCCGGATACCGGCGGAAACGGCCTGCGAGACATAGGCGTGCAAGAAAGCGGCGATCGCCTTCTCGGCGCCGATCCCATGCGCGCCGGACACCGCGCCGACGGCAACAGGATAAGCCACATGTTTCGGCAACCGTGTGAACACCTCATCAGGCCATGCGCCGGCGGCAGACAGGAAAGCGTCGCCAAGCAGCATCGTTTCCTGATGCCGCTCGCGCGATCCCGCCAACGCCTCGGCAAGCCCAGCCACATCGGATAGCGCCGAGGTGTCGCCATGCACCCTGTTGCTCTCGGCAAGCAGCACGACGTCGTTCCAGACGGCGCCGTGATCCATCATGGCACCGAGCCAATCGCCAAGCGATACTGCATCGTGCACGAGCCCGTCATGCACGGCGCGCTCCAACCCGCCCGAATAGGCGAACGAGCCCACGGGAAAGGCCGGCGAGAGCCATGCCATCAACCGCAGCAGCGCCTGCAGATCACCGTTCTCGGTCATGGCTCAGTCGTGCGAATGATTTTGGCCGTGGCCATGCCCATGGCCGTGGCCATGCCCGTGATCATGTCCATGCGAATGGCTGCCATGGGAATGATAGGCACCACGAGCCGGCTGGAACGGCTCGGTGACATCTGACACCGTCGCGCCCAGCCCCTCAAGCATGGCGCGAATGACATGGTCGCGCAAGATCAGAATACGCTCTTCCTCGATCTGCGCGCCCAGATGCCGGTTGCCCAGATGCCAGGCGAGCTCGATCAGATGCAGGCGATCGCGGGCCTTGATCTCGAACAGCTTCTCGTCGGCCGCAACGATCTCCACCAGCTCGCCATCGCCGAGAACCAGCATGTCGCCATTGGCAAACAGCACCGGTTCCTTGAGGTCGAGCATGACCATCTCGCCATTGTCGAGATGCAGCAGCTTGCGCCGGAGATGCCTCAGATCATGCGGCAGCACGACCTTGTGCGTGGGGTGGGAAGACGGCGTGCCGGCCGGCAGATAGGAGGTGATATACTGCATGATGTGTCCATTCCGGTTCAGGCGAGGAGCATGCAAAATCGGCTGGAACCGCGCAAGGGTCAAAACGCCGTATTGCGCACTATACGCGTGTCGTTGCAACGCTTTAGTCTAGTGAATGGCGGACGACCTGCCGTCGACGTTGGTTTCATCCTGGCTGAGCCGCATGCGGCGCTGCAGGCCCTCATCCTCGTGGACCACGCGATTGCGGCCAAGCGTCTTCGCCAGATAGAGCGCCTTGTCGGCGGCGGTATAGGCCGCCTGCCTGCTTCGCCCATCGAAGAGCTCCGCGATGCCGGCCGACATGGTGACATTGAAGCTGCAGCCATCGAGCGCGATCGTCCGTTCGGCAAGCCGGTTGCAGGCGGCCCGGATCTGCGCCACCCGCTCCTCTTTCAAGGGAGCAATGACGACAACCCCGAACTCCTCGCCGCCGAGCCGCGCGACGGTCGAGTCCGCGCTGAATGCCGCCGACAGCTCCGCGGCGACAGCGACGATAACAGCATCTCCGCAGGCATGCCCGTAGCGATCGTTGACAGCCTTGAAGCGGTCCACATCGAAGATCGCCAGACAGGCAGGCTCGTCGACATCATCGAGCGCCTCGGTAAATGCCCGTCGGTTCAGGAGGCCGGACAGCATGTCGGTACGGCTCAGCTGCTCGAACTCGGCGCGCGAGACGCTGAGCTGATGCATGGCATAGCCCGCGACCAGGGCCAGCGCTCCCGATACGATCCCGCCGATCACCCAGGATAGCGCCACGCCATAGATCACGGCATGCTCCAGCGAGACGGGCAGCACACCGGCCCAATCGAGCGGCAACAACAGCACCGCAATACCAAGCGACGAGAGCATCACCGCGGCGAAACTCATCTTCAGCGCATAGGTGTAAATCGTCAGGCGATTCCTGAAATCGCCGAGCTCCGCCTCGAGTAAAATATGCATCCGAATCGACCTTTTTGCCCTCGCCCAAGTCTATTGATGAGACACGAACCGCTGCCGGGGTCTTAAGGGAATCGCTAAGATTTTAACGAGTTTTGTAAATTGTTCGTGCGCTGCACAATGGATCGAAACGCGACGAAAATGGCCATGGAAATAGCCGCGAGGCCGCACTTCTAAGAAATTGATAAATCACAGTTTTCAGGATTTCGCCGGTCGCAGCGTCCCATTTCGGACGCAACGCCCCATGGTGGAACAGGGCACAATCGTGATGCAACTTTAAGAATGCATTGCTAAACGTGTAGTCAGAAGTTGGCCGGCACCGGGGCGCCGGCCATTAAAGGTCATCAATACATGAAATAGCGCTGCGCCATCGGCAGCGAGGTCGCCGGTTCGCAGGTCAGAAGCTCGCCGTCGGCGCGTACCTCGTAGGTCTCCGGATCGACTTCGATATGCGGCGTCAGGCTGTTGTGGATCATCGACGCCTTGGAGATGCCGCCGCGCGTGTTCTTGATGGCGACAAGGTCCTTGGCGACGCCGAGGCGGCCCTTCAGACCGGCGTCGAGCGAAGCCTGCGAAACGAAGGTGACCGATGAATTGGTGCGCAGCTTGCCGTAGGCGGCGAACATCGGGCGATAGTGCATCGGCTGCGGCGTCGGGATCGAGGCGTTCGGATCGCCCATCGGGGCCGCCGCGATCGAGCCGGCGAGCAGCACCATCTCCGGCTTCACGCCAAAGAAAGCCGGGTTCCAGAGCACGAGGTCGGCGCGCTTGCCAACTTCGATCGAGCCGATCTCGTGGCTAACCCCTTGAGCAATCGCCGGGTTGATCGTGTACTTGGCGATATAGCGACGGACGCGGAAGTTGTCGTTGTCGCCCGTCTCTTCCTTCAGCGGACCGCGCTGGCGCTTCATCTTATCGGCCGTCTGCCAGGTGCGGATCGCCACTTCGCCGACGCGGCCCATGGCCTGGCTGTCGGACGAGATGATCGAGAAGGCGCCGATATCGTGCAGGATGTCTTCGGCCGCGATCGTTTCCTTGCGGATGCGGCTTTCGGCAAACGCGATATCCTCGGGGATCGACGGCGACAGGTGGTGGCAGACCATCAGCATATCGAGATGCTCGGCGACAGTGTTGACCGTATAGGGCCGCGTCGGGTTGGTGGACGACGGAATGACGTTCGACTGGCCGCAGATCTTGATGATATCGGGCGCGTGGCCGCCGCCTGCGCCTTCCGTGTGGAAGGCGTGGATGGTGCGGCCCTTGAGCGCCCCGATCGTATCCTCGACGAAGCCGCTTTCGTTCAGCGTGTCGGTGTGGATCATCACCTGGATATCGTATTCGTCGGCAACCGAAAGGCAGCAATCGATCGCAGCCGGCGTCGTGCCCCAGTCCTCGTGCAGCTTCAGCGACGACGCGCCGGCCAGCACCATCTCCTCGAGTGCGGCCGGCAGCGAGGCGTTGCCCTTGCCCGCGAGCGCCAGGTTCATCGGGAAGCCGTCGAAGCTCTCGATCATCCGCTCGATATGCCAGGCGCCGGTGCAGGTGGTGGCGAGCGTGCCATGCGCCGGGCCAGAGCCGCCGCCGAGCATGCAGGTGATGCCGGACATCAGCGCTTCCTCGATCTGCTGCGGGCAGATGTAATGGATATGCGCGTCCATGCCGCCGGCCGTGATGATCTTGCCTTCGCCGGCGATCGCCTCCGTCGACGGGCCGACGATGATGTTGACACCAGGCTGCGTATCCGGATTGCCGGCCTTGCCGATCGCGTGGATGCGGCCGTTCTTCAGCCCGATATCGGCCTTGACGATGCCGGTATGGTCGATGATCACGACATTGGTGATGACGGTATCGACCGCGCCCTGCGCCCGCGTTGCCTGGCTCTGCCCCATGCCGTCGCGGATGACCTTGCCGCCGCCGAACTTCACCTCTTCGCCATAGGTGGTGAAATCCTTCTCGATCTCAATGAAGAGTTCGGTATCGGCAAGCCGCACCTTGTCGCCGGTGGTCGGGCCGAACATGCCGGCATAGGCGGCGCGGGAAATCTTGTAGGGCATGGGTCAGGCTCCTTGGGAGGACGAACGGGATGCGGACGGATAAAACCGCGTGACGCGGCCGGCGGCGACGTAAGCGTCGACGAGCTGCCTTTCGGCGGCAAAGGGATGCCACTCCCAGCCTTGATGGCCGAAGCCGACAAGCGCGATCGGGGCATCGGGAAATCGGTTCATGACCTCGGCGATCACGATCATGCCGCTGCTCGGCACGACGTAAGGCGCGGGGTCAAATGCGGCCAGCGCCTGGTCGACGCCATCATGAATCACTTTGTCAACGACCACATGCGTCTTGCCAGCGTCCTTGCAGAAGGCGTTGAATTCACTCGTATAGTCGTCGCAGAAATCGTCGAGCTCTGGATGCGAGACGGCCAGCGGGCCTTTCAGCGCCGCGAATTTTTCCGGATCGCGCACGCTCCAGATCTCGGCAGCTTCGACCACGGCGGGATGCGCGCGCCACGCTTCGGACGACAGCATCGCCTTGGCGGGACGGCCGGTATTGCAGACGGCGACGACATCCGTGCGGCCGGGGCTCGCCTCATAGGATCGGCATTCGTTGAACCGGATGACGAAGCCTGCCGCGGCAACTGCCGCCGCCCCTTCCGCACCGATCTCACCATTGCCGACGATCATGATGCTCTCTGTCACCTCAGTTGCTCATCGCGTCTTCGAGCGTCTTCAGCTCCTTGGTCCTGGCATCGGTCACGTTGGCGATGCAGCCGGCAACCAGCATCGGCTCCGTCGTGCCGCCACGCGCCTGAAAGCCCTCAGCTTCGCATTGCGCATCACGGTAGGTAATCCACGCGCGCTGGGCAGTGACCAGAGCTTTCTCCGCCCCCTTCATGTCGTCATCCTGATCCTTGTCGATGGCGACCATGACGGCGCGGGTCTTCTTGTATTGAACGTTGAGCGCCTTGTCGGCCTCGTCCTGCCGCGCCCGCTCGCAGAGCGTCATGTCGGTCTGCGTCGTCGGGCTCTTGCAGTCGATCTCCTCGGCGCCGGCGCCACCGGCACCAATCAGCGCCAGCAGCCCGAAACCCATAGGCATCAAGAAACGCATCATCTCCTCCCGAGACATGATCACAGCTTGCCCATCACCAGCTGGCGGAAGCCGTAGACCTCGCGCTTGCCGGATAACGGGATCAACGTGACCGAGCGCGTCTGCCCCGGCTCGAAGCGTACCGCGGTGCCGGCCGGAATATCGAGCCGCATGCCATGCGCCTTCTCGCGATCGAAGGAGAGCCCGGCATTGGTCTCGCCGAAGTGATAGTGGCTGCCGACCTGCACCGGACGGTCGCCGGTGTTCGATACCTCGATGGTCACGGTCGGCGCGCCGGCATTGAGTTCGATTTCGCCTGGTGCGGCAATGATTTCGCCTGGGATCATGATTTTCTCCTCACGCAGCCTTCACGGGCGCGCAGCCCTCGGCCTTCAGCACGCGTTTCGTCGATGCCGGGTTGTTGATGAGCTTGGCCGCCGGGCGCACCGGCCGGCGCACCAGTTCGCCGCCGCAATTCGGGCAGACGCCTGAAAGCACGTTGTCGGCGCAATCAGCGCAATAGGTGCACTCGAAGCTGCACATCATGGCCGTCAGGCTTTCGGGCGGCAGGTCCTTGTCGCAGCATTCGCAATTGGGTCGAAGCTCGAGCATGATGGCCTCAGCGGATCGGTTCGTGAACGGTCACCAGCTTCGTTCCGTCAGGAAACGTCGCTTCCACCTGCACGTCGTGGATCATCTCGGCGATGCCGTCCATAACCTGGTCGCGGCCGATGACATGGGCGCCGGCTTCCATCAACTCGGCCACCGGCCGGCCGTCACGCGCGCCTTCGACGACGTAGTCGGTGATGAGCGCGATCGCCTCGGGATAGTTGAGCTTGACGCCCCGCTCCAGCCGCCGCCGCGCGCCCATCGCCGCCATCGAAATCAACAGCTTGTCTTTTTCTCTCGGTGTGAGGTTCATCGTGCATCCATCTGCTTGAACTAGAGATTCCAGACTTTCGGCACAGGCGCGCCATTGCGCAAGGCTGAAATGATCGGGATCAGGATTTTTCGAAGTGCGAAGCCGTCCGACGCCGCGAGCCGAACGACCAGCTTGCCCGCCCAGCAGCTGGCGCCGCCCATATGACCGTCGAGCAACGGCCTGACCGCATTGAGATAGCCTTCCGCCTGCGGCCCGACATAGAGCAGCGTCGCGAAGGCGACCTGGCCTGACAGCACCGCCGGCTCCCGTGTCAGCGCCTGGACTTCGCCCGCGAGCCTCAGATCCTCGGCATGGCAGAGCCGACCTTCCCTGCGGATACGCCAGCGATCGCGAAACAGCCCCGAGACAACCGCCTCGCCCATCGCCTTGCGCCCGAGCAGCACCGCCTCGACCGCCAGAAACTCCGCGCCCTCTTCGAGATCGACGTCGAGCCGTCGATAGAGCGAGGAGCGATCGAAGAGAATGGTTTCCTGCGGCAGCCAGTCGACGCGCGCATTGGCGCCGACATTGATTTTCGTGGTGATCTCGGCGGTGCCGGCGGAAGCCTTGTAGATTTTCTCACAGGCCTGCGTGGTCACGTCGATGCGCGTGCCGGGACCGGCCACGACGCTCCAGTCCATGCGGTCGCCACCGGTGAGACCACCAGCCGTATTGATGATGACGGCTTCCATCGACGCATCGAAAGTATCGGGCAGCCGGATCTTCGCGGCGCCCTCCTGATAGAGCTCGCGGATGCGCGTGCGACCGCCCAGCGACTTCGCGGCCAGATGCCCGCGGCCTTCGGCCCTTTGCGGTCTGGTGGCTGCCGCGGCGTTCGTCATTCCATGCCCTTTTCATGCCGCCGGTTTGCCCGGCCGTTCTCATTCAATCCTGTAACTGATTGAAAGCAAGCAATTTCCGTGCCGCGCGAAGGACACTGCAATCCCGGCGCCAGCCAGCCACGCGGATATCGTCGAGTGCCTTTAAAAGCGGCGAATGCCGATCAGACGGTCAGGTGCCGGCGCGCCTCGGGTGTATCCAGTGTTTCCGCCAGGCCTTCATGCACGATCTCGCCGCGATCCATGATGTAGACGTAATCGGCAAGCTCCCGGCAGAAATCGAGATACTGCTCGACCAGCAGGATCGCCATGCCAGTACTATCACGCAGATAGCGGATGGCCCGGCCGATATCCTTGATGATCGACGGCTGGATGCCCTCGGTCGGCTCATCGAGCACGAGGATCTTTGGCCGCGTCACCATCGCCCGGCCGATCGCCAACTGCTGCTGCTGCCCGCCCGAGAGGTCGCCACCGCGCCGCCCAAGCATGGTCTGCAGCACGGGAAACAGGCTGAAGATATCGTCGGGAATGTTCTTGTCGCGGCGGGTAAGCGGGGCGAAGCCGGTCTCGAGATTTTCCTTCACCGTCAGCAACGGAAAGATCTCGCGCCCCTGCGGCACATAGCCGATGCCCTGCTTGGCGCGCGCATAGGGCGCAAGGCCGTTGAGTTTTGTGTCGTTGAAGGTCACCGTCCCTGAAGACAGCGGATGCTGGCCGGTGACGGCGCGCAACAGCGAGCTCTTGCCGACACCGTTGCGGCCGAGCACGCAGGTGATCTTGCCCATCTCCGCCTTCAGCGAGATGCCGCGCAGCGCCTGCGCCGCGCCATAGTGGAGGTTTGCGTTTTCGACGGTCAGCATGGTTTTCCCCTATGATGGCTTGCAGTTGTGGCGCCCCCCTCTGCCCTGCCGGGCATCTCCCCCACAGGTGGGGAGATCGACTCGTTGCAAGCCCCTCGCCAGACAATGAAGGTTAAAGCGAGCGGGTAAGCCCAGCCAATCTCCCCCCTTGTGGGGGAGATGCCCGGCAGGGCAGAGGGGGGTATCATGCGCACAACGCTCATCACCGCCCCAGATAATTCTCGATCACCTTCGGATCGGAACTCACAAAATCGATCGACCCCTCGGCCAGCACCGAGCCTTCAGCGAGACACGTCACTTTCACCCCAAGGTCGCGGATAAAGCCCATGTCGTGCTCAACGACGACCACCGACCGCGTCTTGGCGATCTCCTTGAGCAGGATCGCCGTCTCCGCCGTCTCCGCATCCGTCATCCCGGCCACCGGCTCGTCGACCAGCAACAGTTTTGGCTCCTGCGCGAGCAGCATGCCGATCTCCAGCCACTGCTTCTGCCCATGGCTGAGATTGGCGGCGAGATCGTCGCGGCGATGCGTCAGGCGAACGGTCGCGAGGATCTCATCGATACGCGACCGGTCCTCGCTCGACAGCCGATAGAACAGCGTCGAGAACACGCCGCGCCGGCGGTTCAGCGCCAGTTCGATATTGTCCCAGACCGTATGGCTCTCGAACACCGTCGGCTTCTGAAACTTGCGGCCGATGCCGAGCTGGGCGATGTCGGCTTCGTCGAGCTTGGTGAGGTCGGTCTGGCCGTTGAAGAAGACCTGGCCGGTATCCGGCCGGGTCTTGCCGGTGATGATGTCCATCATCGTCGTCTTGCCGGCGCCGTTCGGGCCGATGATGGCGCGCAGTTCGCCCGGCTCGATGACGATCGACAGCGAATTCAGCGCCTTGAAGCCATCGAAGGAGACGGAGACGTTGTCGAGATAGAGAACGCTGTTGGGTTTGACGTCAGGGATCATGGCGCTCACTCCGCGGGCTGGATTTCTGCATCGACACCGTCTTCGCGCTTGGCGGGCGGCGTGTCGCTGGAGGATGGCTTGCGCTTGCCGATATACTGGCCGATCGTGCCGACGATGCCCTTGGGCAGGAACAGCGTCACCGCCACGAACAACCCGCCAAGCGCAAAGAGCCAGAATTCTGGGAAGAGGCCGGTAAAGATCGTCTTGCCGCCATTGACCATGATGGCGCCGATGATCGGCCCAATCAGCGTCGAACGCCCGCCCACCGCCGTCCAGATGACGACTTCGATCGAGTTGGCCGGCGCGAATTCGCCCGGGTTGATGATGCCCACCTGCGGCACGTAGAGCGCACCGGCGATCCCTGCCATCATCGCCGAGACGACGAAGGTGAAGAGCTTGAAGTGTTCGACGCGGTAGCCGAGGAAGCGCGTGCGGCTTTCCGCGTCGCGCACGCCGACCAACACCTTGCCGAACTTCGAGCGCACGATGGCCGACGCGATGAGCAGCGACAGCGCCAGCAGGATCGCGGTGGCCGAGAAGAGCGCCGCGCGCGTGCCGTCGGCCTGGATGTTGTAGCCGATGATATCCTTGAAATCGGTCAGGCCGTTATTGCCGCCGAAGCCCATGTCGTTGCGGAAGAAGGCGAGCAGCAGCGCATAGGTCATCGCCTGCGTGATGATCGAGAGATAGACGCCGTTGACGCGCGAGCGGAAGGCGAACCAGCCGAAGACGAAGGCGAGCAATCCGGGCACGACAAGCACCATCAGCGCCGCGAACCAGAAATGGTTGAACCCATGCCAGAACCACGGCAGTTCCTTGTAGTTCAGGAACACCATGAAATCGGGCAGGATGGGGTCGCCGTAGCTGCCGCGCGTGCCGATCTGGCGCATCAGATACATGCCCATCGCATAGCCGCCGAGCGCGAAGAAGGCGCCGTGGCCGAGCGAGAGAATGCCGCAGAAGCCCCAGACGAGATCGAGCGCCAGCGCCAGAAGCGCATAGGTCAGATACTTGCCGAACAGCGACATGATGTAGGTGGGTATATGCAGCGGGCTTGATGCCGGCGTCATCAGGTTCAGGACAGGCACCAGCACGGCGAGCGCCAGCAGGATGATGAGCGCGACGATGATCTTGCGATCGAGAGACCGGAGAAGGAAGGCCGTAATCATGCTTCCACCGCCCTTCCTTTGAGTGCGAAGAGCCCACGCGGCCGCTTCTGGATGAAGAGAATGATGAGGACGAGCACCAGGATCTTGCCGAGCACGGCGCCGGCGAAGGGCTCGAGGAACTTGTTGACGACGCCGAGCGACAGCGCGCCCACCAGCGTGCCCCACAGATTGCCGACGCCGCCGAACACCACGACCATGAAGCTGTCGATGATGTAGCTCTGGCCGAGATTGGGCGAGACGTTGTCGATCTGGCTGAGCGCCACGCCCGCCATGCCGGCGATGCCGGAACCGAGCGCGAAGGTGAAGGCATCGACCCATCCGGTCCGGATACCCATCGACGACGCCATCCGGCGGTTCTGCGTGACGGCGCGCATCTGCAGGCCGAAGGCGGAACGCTTGAGGAGCATCAGCAGCGTCACGAACACCGCCATCGAAAAGACGATGATCCACAGGCGGTTCCAGGTGATCGACAGACCGCCGAGTTCGAACGCGCCCGACATCCAGCTTGGATTACGGACTTCGCGGTTGGTCGGCCCGAAGATCGAGCGCACCGCCTGCTGCAGGATGAGCGAGACGCCCCAGGTGGCGAGCAGCGTTTCCAGCGGACGCCCGTAGAGATAGCGGATCACGGTGCGTTCGATGACGAGGCCGACGAAGCCGGTGAAGAGGAAGGCGGCGGGTACGGCAAAGGCTAGCGAATAGACTTCGAGGCCGGGGAATGTCGAGGCGATATACTGCTGCACGACATAGGTCGTGTAGGCGCCGATCATCACCATCTCGCCATGCGCCATGTTGATGACGCCCATGACGCCGAAGGTGATCGCAAGGCCGATGGCCGCAAGCAGCAGTACCGAGCCGAGCGACAGGCCGTACCAGACGTTCTGCACCACGTCCCAGAGCGCCAGGCTGCGGTTGATCGTGTTGATATGCGTCTGGATCTCGCCCTTGAGTTCGTCAGGCGCAGTCGCCATGGCCGTCGTTAGGATGGTGAGCGCGTTGCGGCCGCCACGGGCGGCGATCGTGTCGATCGCGGCCTTCTTGTCCTCGGCGCCGACATCGCTCTTCAGCACCATCACGGCGCGGGCGGCTTCCATCGTCTCCTTGACCTCGCCGTCCTTCTCGGCGGCAAGGGCGGAGTTCAGCAGTTCGAGATTGGCGGGATCGGCATCGCGCAACAGCCCCTGCGCAGCCGCAAGGCGGGCGCCACGATCAGGAGAGAGCAGCGTCAGCTGGCTCATCGCCGAAGCGATGACGCCGCGCAGCGAATTGTTGATCCTGACCTTGGACATATAGTCCGCATCAATATCGGCGACGGCTTCGCCGCTGATCGGATCGGAAAAAGTCGGCTCGTCCTCCGTGCCGCCCTGGAGCAGAACCGGGCCACCGCTTTCCGAATTCACGTAAAGCTGGCCGTCGCTGAGCTGCTGCAGGATCTGGCTGACATGGGCATCGCCGGATGCGACCAGCGCCTTGATGGCGACCTCGCGCTCCGGGAAATCGCCGACGCCGAGCGCGTCGACCAGCGCGTGGATGTCTTCCTGCGCCTTCAGCGCCGTGGCGAATGCCGGCAGGGCCAGGCACAAGGTCAAAAGCAAAATCTTGATGGCGCGATACATCGGCTTTCTGCCTCGGTTATCGTTGGCCTTCCGGCGCAATCGCAAAGAGAAAATAAACATTCCGTGGGTTCGGTCCGCCAATTGGGACCGTCCGCCGTCCGAAGCATGAAGGCCGCGCTTCGGGGAGAGAACTTCCGCCCGGACAGGAGGGCCGGACGGAAGCTGTTTTCAGGCTTTAGAGTGACGGGGTGGTCAGCACTCAGGAGCCCTTGCCGCCGCACTTGCCCGTGGCAACGTTGAAGTTGCCGCAGTTCATGGGCTTGCGCCAATCGGAGATCAGGTCCTTGGAGTCCGGCAGGAAGTCCGACCATTCGTCGCCGACGACAGCAGGGGTCTGCTGGACGATTTCGAACTGGCCGTTCGCCTGGATTTCACCGATCAGCACCGGCTTGGTGATGTGGTGGTTCGGCATGACGGTGGCGTAGCCGCCCGACAGGTTCGGAACCGTGGTGCCGATGATCGTGTCGAGAACCTTGTCCGTGTCGGTCGTGCCGGCAGCCTGGACCGCCTTAACCCATGCGTTGAAGCCGATATAGGCAGCTTCCATCGGGTCGTTGGTCACGCGCTTGTCGTTTTTGGTGTAGGCATGCCATTCCTTGATGAACTTCTTGTTCGCCGGGCTTTCGACCGACTCGAAGTAGTTCCAGGCAGCGAGGTGGCCGACGAGCGGCTTGGTGTCGAGACCGGCAAGCTCTTCTTCGCCGACCGAGAAGGCGACGACAGGAATGTCGGTTGCCTTGACGCCCTGGTTGCCGAGTTCCTTGTAGAACGGAACGTTGGCGTCACCGTTGATGGTGGAGACGACGGCGGTCTTCTTGCCCGCGCCACCGAATTCCTTGATCTTGGAGACTTCCGTCTGCCAGTCGGAGAAGCCGAACGGCGTGTAGTTGACGATGATGTCTTCCTTCGGAATGCCCTTCGAGATGAGATAAGCTTCCAGGATTTTGTTGGTCGTGCGCGGATAGACGTAGTCGGTGCCTTCGAGAACGAAGCGCTTAACGCCTTCCTTTTCCATCAGGTAGTCGACAGCCGGGATCGCCTGCTGGTTCGGAGCGGCACCCGTGTAGAAGATGTTGCGCGAGGACTCTTCGCCTTCATACTGAACCGGGTAGAACAGGATAGAGTTGAGCTCTTCGAAAACCGGCAGGACCGACTTGCGCGACGAGGACGTCCAGCAACCGAAGACGGCGGCGACCTTGTCCTTTTCGATCAGCTCGCGTGCCTTTTCGGCAAACAGTGGCCAGTCGGAAGCCGGGTCGACGACGACGGCCTCGAGCTTCTTGCCGAGAAGACCGCCCTTCTTGTTCTGCTCGTCGATGAGCATCAGCATGGCGTCTTTCAGCGTCGTTTCGGAGATCGCCATCGTGCCGGACAGCGAATGCAGGACGCCGACCTTGATGGTGTCGTCAGCCGCAACGGCTCCATGGAATGCGGCCGTGGCCGACATGACGGCGCCGAGCACGGCACCGGAAACATATGATCGCAGATTCATCTGGTTGATCCCCTCTTCTTGTTCCGACAACAGGCCTGAAACGGCGATTAACTGTTGCTTAAGGGACTATCCGGTGCTGCACTGCGAAAGCGTATACGCGAAATGACGTAGGTGACGGGGCGAAATGTGCAGTTTTGCGTTGCACCGCACTCTTAATCCCCGCACTGTTCCATGTTACGAACGCATGACAAGGGGAACGAAGGGGCCGATTACGGGCATGGCAGCGCGGCAACGCATTATTCCGGTCAGGCGCGAATATAATCGCTGGGTCGCCAACCAGACGCTGGAAGACTATGCGCTGCGCTTCACCGCCAAGAGCGCCCGGCAGTTTTCCTCTCAGCGTATATCGCAGACGGCAATCGGCGCCATCTCCTTCCTGGCGCTGGAGGCGATCGGCGGCGCCATCACGCTGTCATACGGCACCACCAACGCCTTCTACGCCATCATCGTCGCCTCGATCGCCATGCTTGCCATCGGCCTACCGATCAGCCGCTACGCCATCCGCCACGGCGTCGACATCGATCTTCTGACCCGTGGCGCGAGCTTCGGCTATATCGGCTCGACAATAACCTCGCTGATCTACGCCAGCTTCACCTTCATGCTGTTTGCGATAGAGGCTTCGATCATGTCCGGCGCGCTGGAGCTGACCTTGGGCATACCGCTCTGGATCGGCTACATCATCAGCGCCGTCATGGTCATCCCGCTCGTCACCCACGGCGTTAGGCTGATCAGCCGCTTCCAGCTTCTAACGCAGCCCTTCTGGATCGTCCTCAACATCCTGCCCTTCCTCTTCATCGCCGTGATGGACTGGGAGAAGTTCGATCTCTGGCGCGCCTTCTCCGGCATCCGCCATGCGTCAGGCCCACCCGGCACCATCGCCCCATTCGATCTCGTCGAGTTCGGCGCCGCCTCGGCCGTCATCTTGGCGCTGATGTCGCAGATCGGCGAACAGGCCGACTTCCTGCGCTTCCTCCCCCCGGAAAAGCAGACCAAGTGGCGCCACCGCCTCGCCGTCTTCCTCGCCGGCCCCGGATGGGTCATCATCGGCGCACCGAAGCTGCTGGCCGGCTCCTTTCTCGTCGTGCTCACTTTTGCTTCAGGAGTGCCCGCCGACCGCGCCGCCGATCCGGCGCAGATGTATCTCACCGCCTTCGGCTACATGATCCCCTGGCACAACGCCGCGCTGCTGCTAATGGCCGCCTTCGTCATGGTCTCGCAGCTGAAGATCAACGTGATGAACGCCTATGCCGGATCGCTGGCATGGTCGAACTTCTTCTCCCGTTTGACCCACAGCCACCCCGGCCGCGTCATATGGCTGGTGTTCAACGTGGCGATCGCGCTGCTGCTGATGGAGCTCGGCATCTACCGGCTGCTCGAAGAGACGCTCGGCATCTTCTCGATCATCGCCATGGCCTGGCTCTGCACCATCTCGGCCGATCTCTTCATCAACAAGCCGCTCGGGCTTGCTCCTCCGGGCATCGAGTTCAAGCGCGCCCATCTCTATGACATCAACCCCGTCGGCCTCGGCGCCATGACGCTGTCCGCAACCATCGCGCTCATCGCCCATTTCGGCGCCTTCGGCACGGTCGCGGCGTCGCTGGCACCATACATCACCCTCATCGTCGCCCTCATCGCCTCACCCGCGATCGCCTGGGCGACGAAGGGCAAGTTCTACCTCGCCCGCAAGCCGCGCCAGAGCTGGAAGAACCTGACGAACATCACCTGTTCGGTCTGCGAACACCCCTTCGAGCCCGAGGACATGGCCTGGTGCCCTGCCTATGCCGCGCCTATCTGCTCGCTCTGCTGCTCGCTCGACAGCCGCTGCCATGACATGTGCAAGCCCAATGCGCATCTGAACGCCCAGGTCGGCTATGTGGCGAGGGCGGTGCTGCCCGAGACCATCGTCCGGAAGCTCACGACGCGCCTCGGCCGCTACGGTATCGCCGTCATCCTGGCGCTCACCGCCGTCGGCGCCATCCTGGCGATGATCGCCCACCAGGTTTCCGCCGCCTCGCCGGAGACCGCCGAGGTCGTCAACGGCACGATCCTCATCGTCTTCTTCGTCTTCGCCGTCATCGCCGGCGTCGTCTGCTGGTTCTATGTGCTGGCGCATGACAGCCGCGTCGTCGCCGAGGAGGAATCCTCGCGCCAGAACACGCTGCTCCTGAAGGAAATCGCCGCCCACAAGAAGACCGACGCCGCCCTGCAGGCCGCCAAGGAAACCGCCGAGGCCGCCAACCGCGCCAAGAGCCGCTACGTCGTCGGCCTCAGCCACGAGCTGCGCACGCCGCTCAACGCCGTGCTCGGCTACGCCCAGATCCTCGAGCGCGACGAGACCATTCCGACGCCGCGCCAATCCTCAATCAAGGTCATCCGCCGCTCGGCCGAACATCTCTCCGGCCTCATCGACGGCCTGCTCGACATCTCGAAGATCGAGGCTGGCCGCCTGCAGGTCTATTCCAACGAGATCAACATCCAGGATTTCCTCGACCAGATCGTCGACATGTTCCGCCCGCAGGCGCTCGCCAAGGGCCTGACCTTCAACCACCAGCGCGCGCCTGCCCTGCCCCAGTTCGTGCGCACCGATGAAAAACGCCTCCGCCAGATCCTCGTCAATCTGCTGTCCAACGCCATCAAGTTCACCGACGAGGGCACCGTCACGTTCGACGTCGCCTATCGCAGCCAGGTCGCGACCTTCACCGTGACGGACACCGGCCGCGGCATCGCCGAGAAGGACCTGAGCCGCATCTACGAGCCCTTCCAGCGCGGCGAAGCCGACAGCATCCGCCCGATGCCCGGCCTCGGCCTTGGCCTGACGATCACCCAGCTTCTGACCAACACGCTCGGCGGCGAAATTTCGGTGACCAGCGAAAAGGACAAGGGCTCGACTTTCCGCGTGCGCCTGATGCTCTCAGCCGTGCTGCGCGAGATGGCGGCCCCGCCGCAGGAAAAGAAGATCGTCAGCTATGACGGCCCGCGCCGCACCATCGTCGTCGTCGACGACAACGAGGACCACCGCGAGATGATGCGCGAGATCCTCGTGCCGCTCGATTTCGTCGTCCTGACGGCGGCAAGCGGCACGGATTGCCTGACGCTGATCGAAGGCATCCAGCCCGACCTCTTCCTCGTCGATATCCTGATGCCGGGGATGAATGGCTGGCAGCTCGTCTCGCGCCTGCGCGAAGCCGGCCAGACCGCACCGATCGTCATGCTCTCCGCCAACATCGGCGACGCCGCCGCCCATGGCGACAGCGACGACAGCCACAATGACGCGATCGGCAAACCGGTCGATATCCGTCGCCTGCGCGACAAGCTCGCGCTGCACCTCGGCCTCAAATGGCTCTACGCCGAAGCGGCACCCGCAGCACCCAAGAAGACCGAGCAGATCCTGCAAAGTCCCGGCGACGCGCATGTTCAGGAACTGCTGCGCCTCGGCGAGATCGGCTATATCAGGGGCATCGAGGCCAAGCTCGCCGACCTTGCCAAGGTGGAGGCAAATCAGCCATTTACCGAGGAACTTCGATCCTATGTCGCCGCCTTCGACCTGAACGGCTTCATGGCCTTCCTGCACCGCTTCGACGAAAAGGTGGAACACATTGGCTGAGCTCCCGCGCGACATCGTTCTCTTGGTCGACGACTCGCCGGAAGCGCTCGGCTTTCTCACCGATGCGCTGGAGCAATCCGGCTTCTCCGTCCTGATCGCGACCTCCGGTTCGGCCGCACTCAACATCGTCGAGCGCATCACCCCCGACCTGATCCTGCTCGACGCGGTGATGCCCACCATGGACGGCTTCGAGACCTGCCGGCGGCTGAAGGCCAACCCGGCGATCAGCCAGATCCCCGTCATCTTCATGACCGGTCTCACCGAGACCGAACACGTCGTCCACGCGCTCGGCTCGGGCGGCGTCGATTATCTCACCAAGCCGATCAACATCGATGAACTCCGCGCCCGCATCGGCGTGCACCTAAAGAACGCCCGCTCCGCCCAGAGCGCCCGCGTGGCGCTCGACGCCGCCGGCCGCCATCTGCTGGCGGTCAAGGGCGACGGCAACATTCACTGGTCAACGCCCCAGGCCACCCGCCTCGTCAACGCCGCCATGGGCAGCGACGATGGCATGGACACCGTAATCTCGACCATCGCTGCCTGGATGAAGGACCGCACCGCCGCCACCATCGCCGTCGCCCATGGCGGCCAGGACGTGCTGCAGCTCGCCTTTCTGGGCACCATCGGCCCCGACGAATATCTCTTCCGCCTCACCGCCAGCCAGCGCGCCGACGACCAGGTGCTCCGCCAGCGCTTCGCGCTCACCCACCGCGAATCCGAGGTACTGCTCTGGATCGCCAAGGGCAAGGCAAACCGCGACATCGGCGAAATTCTCGGCCTCTCGGCCCGCACGGTGAACAAACATCTCGAGCAGATTTACGTCAAACTCGGCGTCGAAAACCGCGCCTCGGCCGCGGTCAAGGCGGCGCATGTGTTGCATGAGACGTAGGTGAGCGAGCCGCTCACACTTTAGAAAGCACACATGGATATCCTTGGAGGCAACGCCCGCAAGCCGGGCATGGCATCAAGATGATATCCGGCAGGTCATGAAGGACAGGCTTTATTACGTGGATCGGCTGCGGATTTCCGCCTTCGCGATCCTGATCCTCTATCACTCTTCGGCGGCCTTCTTCACCGACATGGGCTGGCTGATCCATAGCGACCGCACCAGCCCCGCGCTCTCGCTCATCATGGAATTCCCACGCGCCTGGCGGTTGGCGCTGCTGTTCTTCGTCTCCGGCATGGGGGCGGCCTTCTCTTTCCGCTCCGATTCCAGCCTTTTGTTCCTGCGCAAGCGCACCATCCGCCTGCTCATCCCCCTGCTCTTCGCCATGGCCGTCCTCGTCGTGCCGCAGGTCTGGTACGAGCGCATGTACGAGACCGGTTATGACGGCTCGCTCATCAATTTCTGGCTGACGCGCTATTTCACCGAGGGGCGCTATCCGACCGGCAATTTCACCTGGGCACACATGTGGTTCGTCGCCTATCTCCTTGTGATGTCGGTGATCTGCTACCCGATCTTTCTCTATGTCAGCCGACCGGGCAACGCGATCATGGCCTGGTTCGAGCGTGTCGCGAAGTCGGGCGCCATCTATCTCTTCTTCCTGCTGCCGCTGGTGCTGAACCTTGCTCTGTCGCCGTTCTATCCCAAGGAAACCAATGCGCTCTACAATGACGGCGCCTGGTTTGCTGTCTGGGCAAGCTGGTTCGGCCTCGGCTTCCTCATCGCCCGCAATCATCGCAACCTGATCGAGTCGATCATCGCCAAGCGCTATCTGAGCGCCGCCATCGCGCTGGCTGTGACGGTCTTCCTCTACGCCTTCGCCTGGCTCGCCCCTGCCGAACGAGCGATCGGCAGCTATGCCGATGAAACCCCGCTCTTCAAGGCCGCGATCTTTCTGCTTGCCTGGTCGATGATCCTGACGCTGATCGGCTTCGCCGCCCGTCATTTCAACCAGCCGGACGCGCGGCTGGTCACGGTCAACCGGCTGGTCTTCCCGCTCTACATCATCCACCAGACGGTGATCGTCGGCGCGCTCTATTATGTGCTGCCGCTCGGCCTGCCCGCCGTGCCGAGCTTCATCATCATCGCGGCCGCAACCTTCGTGTTGTCGAGCCTCTTCGCCATCATGGTGGACCTCATCCCCGGCCCCGCGCGCCTGCTCTTCGGCCTTGAGGTCAGACCATCAAGCAAACCAAGCGGTCGAAAGACGGTCAACGCAGAACGTTAGCGCCCACCTGCACCAGGCGGTTGGGACAGGGTGCCCGAAACGAAAGAAGCCCGGTGCGAGACCGGGCTTCCAAGGTGAGAACGAAAGTTCTTACTTCGCGTCCTGCGGGAAGTAGGAGAACTTGCCGTCTGGACCCTTCTTCCATTCGTACATGACGTAGCCTGGGATCTTCGGGTCGCCCTTTTCGTCGAACGAGATTTCGCCGAGAACGGTCTTGAACGGACCCTTGGCCTTCATCGCTGCGGCAACGGCTTCAGCGTCGGTCGAAGCAGCTGCCTTGGCAGCTTCAGCGATCGTCTGCATCGCGGCGTAGGAGTACAGCGTGTAAGCTTCCGGGTTGAAGCCGGCAGCCTTGAACTTCTCGACGAGTGCCTTGTTGTCGGGGTTCAGCGTTGCGTCCGGGCCGAACGTGTTCAGCGTGCCGGCGACTGCGTCACCAGCGATCGATGCCAGTTCGTTCGAAACGATACCGTCACCCGATACGAGCGTTGCCTTCAGGCCCTGGTCGGCGGCCTGGCGGATGATCAGACCAGCTTCGGTGTGGAGACCACCCCAATAGATGATCGAAACGCCGGCTTCCTTCATCTTGGCGATGAGGGCCGAGAAGTCCTTGTCGCCGACGTTGATGCCTTCGTACATGACTTCGGTGAGACCAGCGGCATTCATGGCCTTCTTGGTTTCGTCAGCGAGGCCCTGGCCGTAAGGTGTCTTGTCGTGAACGACAGCGATCTTGGCGTCCTTGAAGTGGTCGGCCAGATACTTGCCGGCGATGCCGCCCTGCTGGTCGTCGCGACCGCAGGTACGGAACGTGTTCCACAGACCACGCTCGGTGAACTGCGGGTTGGTCGCAGCCGGGGTGATTTCGAGGATGCCGTTTTCAGCGTAAACTTCGGAAGCCGGGATCGAAACGCCCGAGTTGAAGTGGCCGATGACGAACTTGACGCCGTCAGCTGCGAACTTGTTGGCAACCGAGATACCCTGCTTCGGGTCGGACACGTCGTCGCCGAGCACGATCTTGATCTGCTCGCCATTGATGCCGCCAGCAGCGTTGATGTCGGCAGCTGCCTGCTCGGCACCCTTCTGGAGCTGTGCGCCGAACGCAGCGTTCGGGCCGGTCAGCGGACCAGCAACGGCAACCGTGATGTCGGCCCAAGCGTTGCTGCTGAAGGCGACCATCGCCGTCAGAGCCACTGCCGACAGAAGAGACTTCTTCATTATGTTACTCCCAGTTTTTTAGCGGGTTCCGTTCCATTACCCAGCGCATCACCCACTTTACTGCGCCGGGAAACCTGTTCCACTCGGAGAGGTAATTTGTCCCTAGATTCAACCGGCTGTCAATGTTTTGCCTTCCAGGAGAAGGGCGACGTCTTTTCGTAGAGCCAGTAGTAATTATTGACCATCTGATTGGTCCGGCGATAGCGGTATCCCGCCGTCGCGAAGATTAAGAGAAGGACGAAGTCGATGGCGTAGTAGAACACGCTCAGGACAGGCCCGTCGAACAGCGCGTGATGCAGGAACTGCATCGCGGCCGCCAGAAGCACGCTGTAGCCGATGACGATAGGATAGTCGCTCCAGCCATCGGCCGCAGCCTTGCCGGAACGCCATGCCGTCCAGAAGCCGATCAGCACGACGATCAGGCGGATGACGCTGCGAACGCCGGTATCGCCTTCAAAGAAAAGTCCCTGCATATCAAAGTCTCCCCTTCGTCATGCTCAATGCCGTCCGCCTTCGAGATAGGCGGCGCGGACTTCAGGATTGGCGAGCAGTTCCTGGCCGGAGCCCGACATCGTCACCTTGCCGTTGACCATGACATAGGCCCGGTCCGACAGCTTCAGCGCCGCGAATGCGTTCTGCTCGACGAGGAACACGGTGAGCCCCTCATCCTTGTTCAGCTTCTTGATCGCCTCGAAGATGCCCTTGACGATCAGCGGCGCGAGACCCAGCGACGGTTCGTCGAGAAGCAGAAGCTTCGGGCGGGCCATCAGGGCGCGGCCGATCGACAGCATCTGCTGCTCGCCGCCCGAAAGCGTGCCGCCGCGCTGCGTCTGGCGCTCCTTCAGGCGCGGGAACATCGCGAAGATCTTCTCGACGTCTTCCTTGAAGTATTTCAGGTTATCGAGGCCGGCGCCCATCTGCAGGTTTTCCATCACGCTCATGCGCGGGAAAATGCGTCGCCCCTCGGGCGACTGCGCGATGCGCAGGCGGGCGATTTCGTGGGTCGGCATCTTTGTGATGTCGCGGCCTTCGAAGATGACCTTGCCGGCGCGCGCCTGCGGGCTGCCGCAGATCGTCATCATCAGCGTCGACTTGCCGGCGCCGTTGGCGCCGATCAGGCTGACGATTTCGCCCTGGTTGACGTGGACATCGATGCCGGCGAGCGCGCGAATGTTGCCGTAATAGGTTTCAACACCCTCGACCTTGAGAAGTGGCTGACCGGTCATCAGTGCGTACCTCCTTCGAGGTTTTCGACGTCTGCGATCACCTGTTCCACTTCCTCGTCTTCGACACCGAGATAGGCCGCGATGACCTTCGGATCGTTCTTCACATGGTCTGGCGTGCCATCGGAAATCTTCTGGCCGTATTCGAGCACGACGACGTGGTCGGAAATCTCCATGACCACGGACATGTCATGCTCGATCAGGAGCAGCGACGTGCCCTCATCGCGAATGCCGCGCAGAAGCGTGTTCAGCGTCAGCGATTCCTTCGGGTTGAGACCGGCGGCCGGCTCGTCCAGGCAGAGCAGCTCCGGTCCCGTGCACATAGCGCGCGCGATTTCCAGACGACGTTGAGCGCCGTAAGGCAGGTCACCGGCGGGATCGTCGGCGCGATCGATCAGATCGGCCTTCTCCAGCCAGTAGCGGGCAAGCTCGATCGCGTTCTTCGCTTCCGCGCTGTAGCGACCGATCCCGAGCAGGCCGAGAATGGTGTAGCCCGATGCCAGCATCAGCTTGTTGTGCTGCGCGACCAGAAGGTTTTCGAGAACCGTCAGGCCGGAGAACAACCGGATGTTCTGGAAGGTACGGGCGACCTTGGCTTCACGGGTGATGCGAAAGTCCGGCAGACGCTCAAGCAGATGTTCCCTGCCATCCTTGTGGCGCATGGTGATCATGCCCATGGTCGGCTTGTAGAAACCGGTGATGCAATTGAACACGGTGGTCTTGCCGGCGCCGTTCGGGCCGATCAGCGCGGTGATCTCGCCGCGCTTGGCCTCGAACGAGAAGTCGTTGATGGCCATCAGGCCGCCGAACTTCATCGACAGGTGCTCGACCTTGAGCAGGGTATCGCTGGACATGTTGGTTTCCTGAGGGCTCATCAGCCGTGGCCCTCCTTGGTGAAGCTTCCCGATACCGATTTCCGTTCTTTCAGGAACGCCGTCGGTTCACGCGATCCAACGAAGCCGCGCGGCTTGATCAGCATGACGACGACCATCGCCAGACCAAAGAGCAGCATGCGGTAGAGTTCCGGCGTGAAGTCGGGTCCGAAGATGAGCTTCAGGAACTCCATCTCGCGCAGCATCTCGGTACCGCCGATCATGACGATCGCCGCGATCGCGATGCCGGTCAGCGAACCCATGCCGCCGAGAACGACGATGGCGAGGATGACGGCCGATTCCAGGAAGACGAAGGATTCAGGCGAGACGAAGCCCTGGCGAGCGGCGAAGAAGGAGCCGGCGAAACCGCCGAACATCGCACCCGTGGCGAAAGCCGTGAGCTTGGTCGTCACCGTGTTGATGCCGAGCGAACGGCAGGCGATTTCGTCTTCGCGGAGCGCTTCCCAAGCTCGGCCGATCGGCATGCGGCGCAGGCGGATCGTCACGTAAGCCGTCAGCAGGCACAGCGCCAGGATCAGATAGAAGAGGAAGATCTTGTAGTAGGCCGACGAGATCGGCAGGTGGAACAGCTTGGCGAAGCCGTGCGGGCTGGCATCGAAGGGGATGCCGAACAGCGTGGCCTTCGGAATGCTGGCGATGCCGAACGTGCCCTTGGTCAGATCCGTCCAGTTGATGATAACGAGGCGGATGATTTCACCGAAGGCCAGCGTCACGATCGCCAGGTAGTCACCGCGCAGACGCAGGACCGGGAAGCCGAGGATGATGCCCCAGAGACCGGCGAGAATGCCCGACAGCGGCAGCAGAACCCAGAAGGACAGGCCGAAATAGCTGGAGAGCAGCGCGTAGGAATAGGCGCCGACGGCGTAGAAGGCGACGTAACCGAGATCGAGCAGACCGGCGAGACCGACGACGATGTTCAGGCCCCAGGCCAGCATCACGTAGATCAGGATCTGGATACCGAAGTTGTCGACCCACTTCAGCGAGCCCTGCGCACCGACCAGCGCCACGATGACGACGGGATAGAGCACAAGCGCCAGAAGCGCGATCTTCAGGAAGTGGGCGTGGAAGAAGCCCTTCTTGTCGGAGATATCGAGCTCGCCGCTGCGCGCCTTGGCAAGCTTGCGGGCATCGAGATGCGGACGCAGGAACACCACGATCGCGAACCGGCCGACCGCCGCGATGGCGACGAAGACCGCGAGCAGGCCCCAGCGCTGCACCACGACGAGTTCGTTGCTGATGTTCTGCTGCGTGCCGAGACCGACATAGAGAACGAACATGCCGAAGGAGATAACGGCTGCGAAGATAGCTTCTTTAATACCCTTCTGGACAAGTCCGGATGCGGGCTTGCCAGGGGCGTTTTCAACATTTGCCATGACGTTAAACCTTCTCGACTTCCGGCCGGCCCAGGATACCTGTCGGCTTGAAGATCAGCACGAAAGCGAGGATGGCGAAGGTCGCCACATCCTTGTAGGCGATGGTGAAGTAGGCCGACCACAGGCTTTCGATCAGGCCGATCATCAGACCACCGAGAACGGCGCCCGGAAGCGAACCGATACCGCCGAGAACGGCCGCCGTGAACGCCTTCACGCCAGGCACGAAGCCGTCGTTGAAGTTCACCACGCCGTAATACATCAGGTACATCGTGCCGGCGACGGCAGCGAGTGCGGCGCCCATGATGAAGGTCACCGAGATCGTCTGGTCGACATTGACGCCCAGCAGCGCCGCCATCTTGCGGTCCTGCTCGGTGGCGCGCTGCGCGCGGCCAAGCGCCGTATGATTGACGAGGTACCAGAAGACGGTGAGCAGCACGGCCGTGATGATGATGATCACGATCTGCTTCAGCGAGATCGTGACACCACCGATATTGTAAACGCTGCTGATCAGCGGCGGGATCGGCTTGTTGCGCGGACCCTGCGTCACCTGGATGAAGTTGGACAGCGTGATTGACATGCCGATCGCTGTGATCAGCGGCGCCAGGCGGAACGAACCGCGCAGCGGGCGATAAGCGACGCGCTCGATCGTCCAATTCCACAAACTCGTCATCAGCATCGCGATAAGCAACATCAGCAGCAGCAGAACCGCGACCGGCAAACCAGCAAAAATCGATGTGAGGACGAGAAAGACGATAAGGGCGGCGAAGCCACCGATCATGAAAATATCGCCGTGGGCGAAGTTGATCATGCCGATGATGCCGTAAACCATCGTATAGCCGATAGCCACAAGGCCATAGATGGATCCAAGAGTCAGCCCATTGATGAGCTGCTGGACAAAATATTCCATATGTCTTTCCCCTGGACACAGAACCGTGAAAAGCCTGCGTCTCTTGTTATTAGAGCCCTTGTTGAGCCCTTGATTAAAGATTTCATACTGCTTTCAAAGCAAAAGGGAAGCGCAAAATTTCAAAGCTCCAAAGTTCTTTGCCGTTTTGGTGAAAATGACTTTTTGTCGTTCAGAAAGTTGATTTTTTCAACACAATCCGGCCTCTGACGCCACTTTTCACCGCAAATTCACTTTTCCCTGGGATCTTTAGCCTTCGCCGATGGATGGAAAATCGTCAAAGCACACCTGCGTCCTTTTGCGACGGCGGACAAGCCGTGCAATGAAGCGTGAAAACGACTATATGAGAAGCATGATGGAGAAGGGATCGAACCGACCCGCGATGCTCGAAACATTTGAACGCGCCGCCCTTGAGGCTGGCAAAGCGATCATGGATGTGTACCGCGCCGGCTGCACTGCGGCCAGCAAGGCTGACAACAGCCCTGTCACGATCGCCGACGAGCAGGCCGAGCGGATCATTCTGGCTCATCTCTATCGCGATTTTCCCGATATTCCCGTCATCGCCGAAGAATCGGTCGCGGCCGGCATCGTGCCGGCGGTCGGCTCGTCATTCTTCCTGGTCGATCCCCTGGATGGCACGCGCGAATTCGTCGACAAGCGGCCGGAATTCACCGTCAACATCGCCTTCATCGTCGATGGCCACCCAGCTGCCGGCATCGTCTTCGCACCGGCCCTAGGCGTCGCCTTTCTAGGCGAGAACGGAACGGCCGAGAAGCTGCATATCGGCCCGGACTTCCGCGTGGAAAAGCGGCTGCCGATCAACGTTCGCCTCGCCAAAGCCGAACGCACAGCACTCGCCAGCCGTTCGCACGACAGCCCGCAGACCGCGCGTTTCCTGGCCGAGCAGGCCATCTCGGAGTGCAAGAATATCGGCTCGTCGCTGAAATTCTGTCTTCTGGCGGAAGGAGAAGCCGACGTCTATCCGCGCTTCACCCGCACCATGGAGTGGGACACCGCGGCCGGCGACGCCATCCTGCGCGCAGCCGGCGGCTGCACCGTAACCCTCGACGGCCGACCCCTCACCTACGGCAAGACGCGACAGGCCCACGATGCGGATTTCGCGAACCCCGATTTCATCTCCTGGGGCAACGCCCCCCGGCTCTGAGCGCGGGGATATCTTTTGCAAATATCCATGTGAAATCAGCGCCCGGCCCCGCGCGCTGTCCCCGTTTCCCGACGGGCCTCTACGATTTGCGGCAGTGAAACCTGCCGCGAACACCGGAGCTCGATCGTGTCGGACCAGACCAACAACCTCGCCTTGCCATACATCCTGCCCTCCCAGGCGCAGAAGCACGTGCCGCATAACGAGGCGCTGCAGCGCCTCGACACCGTGGTCCAGCTGACGATCATCGCCGAACGGCAAGGACCACCCGAAACACCAGCCGAAGGCGACCGCTACCTCGTCGGCGCCGATCCCGAGGGCGCGTGGCTCGGCCGCCACGGGCTCATTTCCGTTTGGCAGGACGGCGCATGGGCCTATCTCTCGCCAAACCCCGGCTGGCGCGCCTTCTTTCTCGATACTCGCCAGCTCCGCGCTTTCGACGGCACGAAATGGAACGTCATCTCGCTCGATGCGGATGGCGCGCTTCCGATGATTGGCATCAACGCGACGGCAGATGAGATCAACCGGCTGGCAGTCGTCTCCGAGGCCAGCCTCTTCAGCCACGCAGGACAAGGCCATCAGCTGAAGATCAACAAGGCCGACCCGTCTCAAACAGGCACGCTTCTCTTTCAGACCGATTGGTCGGGCCGCGCCGAGATGGGGCTTGCGGGAAGCGATGCCTTTTCGATCAAGGTCAGCGGCGATGGCAGTGATTGGTCGACAGCGCTCGTCGTGGCGCCTGACGGCGTCGTGCGCATGCCCTCGCGGCCGATCGTGCGGGCATCGCCCGCTGCAGGTATCACCTCCCCGCCACCGGCAAGCCGCACCGGCTTTACGGATCTCCATGCGGGACAAGGCGGCTTTGAGCTCGGCACCGCCGTGCCATCTGGCTCCGGCGCGCGGCTGATCGTGCCTGCCGACGGCTTCTATCTGCTGTCGCTGTCGGTCAGCACCCTCACCTCATCAGGCCACAGTGTGGCGATCGAAATCAACGGTGCCACGGTGATAGCCAGCGCGAGCGGCCCGGCCTCGGCATCGCCGACCGGGCAAAGCACGACGACGATCGCTTGGCTGAACCAGGGCGACTGGCTCGCATTGCTTCACACCGGCACTGCGCAATATGAATTTGGACCGGCGAAGACCGAACTCTGCGCCGTCATGCTCTAGGGATGTTAAAGCAGGCGGTAGCGAAAGGCCCGGGCAACCGCCTGCATCCGGTTGACGGAATCGAGCTTGCGCATCGCGCTCTTAAGATATCCGACCACGGTGTGCGGCGAGAGCTCAAGTATGATGGCGATCTCGTCGCTGCTCTTGCCCGCAGCCGACCAGCGCAGGCATTCGATCTCGCGGCTGCTGAGGTTCTCCAGCGGCTGCTCGGTCACCTGCATGCGCGCATAGACATCGAGAAACTCCATGGCGCTGAACACATGCGCCATCGCCTCCTCGCGCGAAAGATCCGCCCGTGCGCCCGAAAACGCGAAAATATAAGGCTGGCGATCGGCGTCATGCAGCACGAAGGCAAATGTCCGGCGAAATCCGAGCTCGCGAAACAGGCCGGTAATCCGCTCGTTTTTCGGGTTCGTCACGCTGCTTTCGAATGCGCTGACACCAAACGAAACCGGCAGGCTCGATTTTCGGAGCTCCGAAACAAGCGCACTATTGTGAAACAGGTCGTCTTCGTCATAGGCGGCAACAAGGCTGTCGGGCCAGTTGCTGAAAATGTGGTTTCCCGCAAAGCCGCCATTGTCGCCATGGGGAAAACCCGCGAAAAAATAGTGGTTGAAACCCGCCGCTTTCGCGAGACGCGCGAGGCGTTCCTTGGAATCGGCTGGGGGATCGGCTGGCGATCGACTGGATTTCTCAGGCGATAAAAAAGCAATATTCACCGCGCCGTCTTGAACGGCACGTTCCTCATTCCGCATCGATTTCGTCCTTCAAAGGCTAAACTTGCCTGAAAACGCTCTTCTGGCAGCAACAATCAAAGTATAGGAAAAGAAAAAACGGTCACTTCGACGTTATTCGAGGCCTGACATTCTATTCCCAACGCGCGCAGAACAAACAATCGCGACGACACGCGACGTTCTATCTGCCCCTGGGGAGGCTTATAGTTTGCTGAGGATCAGACAACTAATATTCATTGTGCATGGCTCCCATGCACTCATGACAAATTTACGCAAGGAAAGCCCGCGCGTGGGACACCGAATAGCGCCGTGATGCGACGCGGTTAAATTTATTATCAAAGTGTTACGACGCGTTTAGGCAATTTTTAAATGTGACAAGCTAGAGTGGCTCTCGTGGTCTTGAGTTGTGTAGAGAGTCCAATGACCGAAATGATACGTCCCCGAGTGAAATATGTCATCGGCCCCGATGGCAGCCCGCTGACGATTGCGGATTTGCCGCCGCCGAATACTCGGCGCTGGGTAATTCGCCGTAAGGCAGAGGTTGTCGCAGCTGTGCGCGGTGGCCTGTTGAGCTTGGAAGAAGCTTGCGAACGCTATACCCTGACCGTCGAGGAGTTTCTCTCCTGGCAGTCGTCCATCAACAGCCATGGTCTTGCCGGCCTGCGCACCACGCGCATCCAGCAGTATCGCCATTGATTAATTATTGAAGTTGATTCCATTTCAGTTCGGGCCGACCGCACATCGCAGGATGTGAAGCCGGCCCGAAGCTTTTGCTGCTTTCCGGCGTTTATTTTATTGCCGAACTGAACCGACGCTCTGAAGTGCGGCCACCGTCCACAAAGACCACTCGGACAGCGGCTGCGCGAGCAAGGCTCGATATCTTCCTTTCGCAAGCGCCGAACCACCTGCCTCCCCTTTCATCGAACAATCCGTCACCGTGAGCGGCCTTTGCTTTGCGCCGGTGCCATGGCACGTTTGCTTCAACGCTATCGAGAGGAAGGCAGTCGGGATGAAGATCACCAACGAAGAAAATGCATCGGGCGGCCGTTACGTCGCCGAGCTCGAAGGCCATGAGGCCGAAATGACCTATTCCCGCACAACGCCGACGCTCATCATCATCGATCACACCGGTGTTCCGGATGCGCTGCGCGGCAAGGGCGTCGGCCAGGCGCTTGCGCTGCATGCGGTCGAAGCCGCCAGAACCGGTGGCTGGAAGATCATTCCGCTCTGCCCTTTCTTCAAGGCGCAGGCGCTTCGCCACGACGAATGGCGCGACGTTATCAACTGATCTTCCAAAGTCGAGAAACGCCAAAAGCCATGTATGACGGACAGCACGCCCGTCATGCATGGCTTTTATGAGATGACACCCCAGATGCCCGAAGGCATCGGCCATCTTGGCTTAGGCTCTTGCCCGAACCGCCCCGTCGCGCTCTTCGAGCGCGGCAGCGCGTGCATATTCCGCCTGCATCTCTTCGAGCGTCTGCTCCAAGGCCTCTTCCTGCATCCTCAGTTCCTTGATCGAAACCTGAAGATTGTCCGCGCGCTGGCGTGCTGCCTTCGCGAAGGTGGGATAGGCGAAGTGATTCGGGTCGGAAATGCCGGACTTCTTTTCCTCGACGACGATCTGGCTCTCCAGATCCTTCGTCATACGGTCAAATTCAGACATCATCATCTGCAATTGCTGCAGCTGACGACGCTTTTCGTTCACCTGAAACTCTTTCAGACGAACTAGGCTCTCACGCGACTTCATACGCATTACTCCAGTGATGCGAGACCCCGGCTTCACTTGAAACCGCCCATTAGCTGCCGCTGTCATGCGACTTGCCCAAAAAATTTCCCTCGGCGTTAACAAAAACCTACCGCTGGTAACCTTTCGTTTACGGGCATCGTTAATGATAGTGCCGATGATTTAAGGGTCGGTAAACACAACTACGCGATTTCCGGTCCGTTTCATTGGTGAGTCGAATGAATCGCTTGCCGGCCTTTCTTAATGTAACAGTTGAGAAGAGGGCCTTGCGGATTCTCGTTGGAAAACAGCGGAATGGACAAAATATTTAATAAATTGATTACCTCTTGCCAGAGTGAATCAGAATTTGTTAACCATTTCGTGGCAGCTTCCAAATCACGCAGTGACATATCTGTATCGCGTAGGGGCCAGACCACCTTTCGGCGGCGGTAAAGGGGATAAGAATGCGGGTACTACTCATCGAAGATGACAGCGCGACAGCGCAGAGCATCGAACTGATGCTCAAGTCAGAAAGTTTCAACGTCTACACCACCGATCTTGGTGAAGAAGGCGTCGATCTCGGCAAGTTGTATGATTATGATATCATCCTTCTTGATCTCAACCTTCCAGACATGTCCGGATATGAAGTGCTCCGCACTCTCCGCCTGTCCAAGGTTAAAACACCGATCCTGATCCTCTCCGGCATGGCCGGCATCGAGGACAAGGTTCGCGGTCTCGGCTTCGGCGCCGACGACTACATGACCAAGCCTTTCCACAAGGACGAACTGGTTGCTCGCATCCATGCGATCGTCCGTCGTTCCAAGGGTCACGCCCAGTCGGTCATCATGACCGGCGAACTGATCGTCAACCTCGACGCCAAGACCGTCGAAGTCGGTGGCCAGCGCGTTCACCTGACGGGCAAGGAATACCAGATGCTGGAGCTGCTTTCGCTCCGCAAGGGCACGACGCTCACCAAGGAAATGTTCCTGAACCACCTTTATGGCGGCATGGACGAGCCGGAACTGAAGATCATCGACGTCTTCATCTGCAAGCTGCGCAAGAAGCTTGCAAACGCTGCCGGCGGCGCAAACTACATCGAAACCGTCTGGGGCCGCGGCTACGTTCTGCGCGAGCCGGATGGCGCCGAATACGCCGAAACAGCCTGATATCCGATTTCGGTCCCTACGCCGATCATCCTTAAGATCCCGCCTTCACGGCGGGATTTTTTGTGTCCATGAACACGTCCGGAACGACAAAAGCCGCCCCGAAGGCGGCTTTTGCATGTGGATCGAATGGGAATATCAGGCGGCGATGGCGCGATTGCCGAAGACCGCGGTCAGGATCTTGCGGTCGAACGGCTTCAGCAGGAAGTCCGTGGCCCCTGCCCGCTTGCCCATCATCAGCTTCTTCAGGTCGGCCTCGATCACGCAATAGTAGATCTTGACCTCCTTGCCGCCTTCCATGGCGCGAACCGCCACGATCAGATCAAGCGCGCCATCCATGGATGAATCGACGATCAGGTAATCGGGCAGCTCCACCTGGCAATGGGACAATGCTTCGCTGGCGCTGGAGGCTTCACTGACCATGAAGTCGAGTTCCGAGAGAATCCGCTTCCCGACTTTACGAACGACGTCCGACGAATCGGTGATCATGAACCTTTGCATCGCTGCTCCATTGCCCAGCTTCTGTCCCGGCGGGCATCTTCACGGGCAAGGATAGAAACATTCGGCTAAGGAAGTATTACTTCGATACAAGCAATGTGCCGGGAATCTGTCCCGGCGCTGTTTTAGATCAGGCCGGAATGACTTCGGCGGTGAAGACGATCTCTTCGGCGCTGGCGCTATGGCCAAGCTTCATGCCGCACTCTTCCGCGAGCAGGACTGCGTAATAGGGCTGGATCGTGTGCGCGTCGATCGCTTCTTCGATCTCGCCCGTCGAAATCTCCACGAACTTCGGCGGCAGGCGCATCAGCTTGCCCTTGGCGACGAGCGTGAACTTCGCGTCGAATTCCGGGTTCTCGAGCGTGATATCGATCTGGCCACCGCGCGGAATGGAAGAGTAGGCAACCAGGAACAGGTTGAGCAGCAGCTTGACGCGGTTCTTGGCGATGATGGCGCGCGGTCCGTTCCAGACCACTTCGGTCTTCTTCTCGGCGGCAGCGAAATCCTTGGCGGCGCGCTCTGCTTCGCCGGTATCGATCGAAGCGCCGACAGAGCCGGAAGCGCCGAAGGCAAGGCGTGCGAATTTGAGACGAACCGACGCGTTCAGCGCGCTGGTGCGGATAAGATCCATGGCGTCTGCATCGGCGCCGCCCTCGTCGAGCAGTTCAAGGCCGTTGTTGATCGCGCCGACGGGCGAGATGACGTCATGGCAAACACGGCTGCAGAGAAGCGCGGCCAGATCTGGGCCGGTCAGGGTAAGGTTTGGATTCTTCGACATCATTGTCTCCAAGAGGGCGGTGATTCATTCCGCCACACATATTGCTTCATCATTGCACGAAGTTTGCGAGCGTACTCGGCGCCATAATGACACCATATTTGGTAAACCGATTGTTAAGACCATCCGCGCAAAATGATAGAAACGCCGGAAACGGCACCATGTATCGACCATGATGAACGGATGACACCATGCGCCCCTCAATCCTAGGAAGATTCCTGGCCGACTGCCGGCGGGTATCACTGCTCGCGATTTCGTGCCTGATGCTCGTCGCGACGCAGGCCGCGGCCCAGCAGGCAAGAAACGACCAATACTCGGTTCAGGAAATCGTCGACGCCGGCCACTCCTTCTTCGGCTCCACCAGCGGCGGCCTTGCAAAGGCGGTCGAGGCAGCCTTCCAGAAGTACGGCTTGCCAAACGGCTACATTCTCGGCCAGGAAGGCTCCGGTGCCTTCATCGCCGGCCTCACCTATGGCGAGGGCCAGCTGAACACCAAGAACGCCGGCGAGCATCCGCTCTACTGGCAGGGTCCCTCGCTCGGCATCGACTACGGTGGCCAGGGCACGCGCGTCATGATGCTGGTCTACGACCTGCCTTCGACCGACGCCATCTACGCCCGCTTCGGCGGTGTCAGCGGCCAGGCCTTCGTCATCGCCGGCTTCGGCATGACGCTGCTCAAGAACAACAACGTCCTCGTCGTGCCGATCCGCACCGGCGTCGGCGCCCGCCTCGGCCTTAACGTCGGCTATCTCAAGATTACCCCAAATCCGACCTGGAACCCCTTCTGATATTGCCGTCACGGCGAACTCTGTGTCGCCGTGACCCATCCGCCACTTGCCCTAACGGCGTTGGCCGCTTAATCATTGGCTGACGCAAATCAACTTCTGGAAGCAGTGGCCTCGCCGTGATCGAATACGCGCTCTTGTTCGGATTGGGCTTTCTGGCCGCGGCGTTCCTGGTTTTCCTCGTATCGCCGGCCGTCCATCGCCGTATCGTCTGGTATACGGAAAACCGCATGCGCGCGACGATGCCGCTCAGCCCCCAGGAAGTGCGTGCGCAAAAGGACATGGTCCGCGCGCTTTATGCCGCCGAAAACGCCCGCACCACGCAGGATCTGATTCGCGAACGCGAAAAGTCGATGTCGCTGCAATTGAAGCACGACCAGATCGCCCGCGACGCCGGCCACTTCGCCTCCGAGATCAGCGCGCTTCAGGCCCAGATCGCCGACATGAGCGTCGAGGCCGCCGAATTGCGCTCGCATTTGCGCAAGGACGAGAACTATATCAGCCAGCTGAAGACGAGCCTGCATATCGCCGAACAGGCCAGTGCCGCCAAGGAAGGCGAGCTCGACGCTCTTCGTATCCGCCTGAACAAGATCGTCGAGCAGACCGACAATCTGAAGATCGACATGGCCGCGCGCGAGACCGAGCTCGAAAACCTCAATTTCAAGCACAGCGGACTGCGCACCGAACGCGACGAGCTTCGCCAGGACGTCGGCCTGCTGCAGAAGCGCGCCAAGGATGCCGAACAGAAGCTGACGCAGCAGGAACACGCTGTGCTGCGCCTGGAAGACCGCGCCGAGCGCGACAAGGCGACCCTTGCCGACAAGGAAGCGCTTCTGACACGCCGGCAGCAGGACCTGACCAAGCTCAAGGATCAGGTGAAGGCCGCCAATGCCGACATGCGCAAGGCGAACCGCGCGCTTCGCTCGGCGGGCCTTGCTCCCCTCGTTCTCATCCCGCCGCAGGAAAAGCCCGTGCCGGAAGAAACCCCGATCTCAGAACTCGATACCGCCGCGGTCGCAGCGCGCCTTGCCGAAGAAGTACGCGCCCGCAGCGCCGCCGTATCCGAGGAAATCCTCGCCGCCAGGCTGAACACCTCCAACGACGGCGCTATCCGCGAAGAGATCGCAACCATCGCCGCCGACATGGTGGCCCTGACCGCCATCAACGAAGGCAAAGCCTCGCCGATCCGCGAGCTGCTGCCGGAGACGGTGGAGACGAAGGAAGGCGAGCGCATCGACCTCGCCCAGCGCGCCGCCACGATCCTGTCGCAGCCCGGCTAAGACCAGCCGCCAGCAAATCTCAGATACGCTTGGCCGTGGAAGACATGGCAAACAGCGCGATGCCGGTTGCGGTCGCGACATTGAGGCTATCGAGCCCCGGCGATTGCGGAATGCGGGCGCTGCGGAAGCGTGACAGTACCGCCTGCGGCAACCCCTCGCCTTCCGTGCCAACGACCAGCGCCATGCGCTCGGAGGCCGGAATGGAGCGGATATCGACCTCGCCGCGCGGCGACAGCGTCCAGATCGCGAAATCGCGCTCGGCGAGTTGGGTGAGCAGATCAACCGCGTCACCGCCACGCTGATAGGGAACGCTCAACACGGAGCCTACCGAAACGCGCATCGCCTTGCGATAGAGCGGATCGCACGAGGTCTCATCGAGGAAGATCGCATCGGCATCGAAGGCCGCCGCATTGCGGAACATCGAGCCGGCATTGTCGTGATTGGAAATGCCGCAGCCGACCAGCACCAACGAACGCTCAGGCAACCGATCGATCAGTGCGCCAGCCTGTGGCTGTCGTCGCCCCAAGGCCAGCACGCCGCGATGCAGATGGAAGCCGACGATACGGTCGAGCACATCCGCTTCCGCGACGTAGACGGGGACGTCTTCCGGCAGGCGCTCGAGAATATCGGCGACGCCCTCGACACGGTTGCGCAGCAAAAGCACCTTCTCGGCCGCGAAATCGCCGCCTGCCCGGTGCGCCTCGGCTAGCATGCGCAGCACGACGGTGCCCTCGGCGATGAACCGGTTATGCCGCCCCGTCAGATCGCGTTCGCGAATGTCGCGAAACTCGGCGATACCAGGGTCGTCGGCATTGTCGATCGCAATCAGCCGAGGGGCCATCGTTCTCAGCCGCCGTTGACGGTCACGTCGGCAATGATGCTTCCGGCCTTGATGTCGAACACCAGCGCCTTGGCCACGCCCTCGGCGGTCTTGCCGAAGAACATGATCTGGCCGCCCGAAAGCGAAGAGGACTGGAGAACGAAGCCGGCAGGCAGGTTTGCCGTCACCGAAACCGGCGCATCCGACGGAATTCCGGCTGATGTAATCGCGGCCGGCTCCTTGGCCGGCGCCCGCATCGTCTTGTAGACAACCGCGCCGAAGACCGCCATAAGGCTCACGAACATGATGAAGCCCGAGACGATCTGCAGGCGGATCATCTTGCGTCGGACATTTTCCATTGCCGGATCGAGGGGCTTTTCTTCCTGATCGTCTTCTGGCTGGACATTCGTCATATATGGCGTTCCATTCTATAAAATACTTCGGAGAAGAAGCGTCTTGAGCGACCCCTTTAAACAAGCAGCCGGCAATATGAAAGTCCTGACGGCGGATGAACATGCCGAAGGCCGGCTTGATGCGTGGATGACGGCTCAGCTCGGCGAGGAATTCTCCCGCAGCCGCATCAAGGTGCTGATCAAAGAAGGCCAGGTCACGTCGAAGGGATCAGTCGTCGCCGATCCGCAGAAGAAGGTTCGCCCCGGCGACGTCTTCGAGATCAACCTGCCCGAGCCCGAGGACCCAACGCCGAAGGGCGAGAATATCCCGCTCGACATTCTCTACGAGGACGACGACCTGATCGTCATCTCCAAGCCATCGGGCATGGTCGTACACCCGGCCGCCGGCAACTGGACGGGAACGCTGGTCAACGCGCTGATCTATCACTGCGGCGACAGCCTGTCGGGTATCGGCGGCGTGCGCCGTCCTGGCATCGTTCACCGCCTCGACAAGGACACGACGGGCGTCATGGTCGTCGCCAAGAACGACGTCGCGCACCGCCACCTCTCCGCCCAGTTCGCCGACCACGGCCGCACCATGCCGATCGAGCGCGCCTACCAGGCCGTCGTCTGGGGCCGTCCGCGCACATTGACGGGGAGCATCGACGCGCCGCTCGGCCGCGACACCGGCGACCGTACCCGCCGCGCCGTCAAGCGCCCGGGCACCGCCGATGCCGATGAGGCAATCACGCATTACGAGGTGATCGAGCGCTTCCACGAGACGCCGGATGCGCTGTCGCTGGCCTCTCTCGTTGAGTGCCATCTGGAAACCGGGCGCACCCACCAGATCCGCGTTCACATGGCCCACATCGGCCATCCCCTGCTCGGCGACACCGTCTATGGCGCCGGCTTCAAGACCAAGGCCAATCTTCTGCCGGATGCGGCCAAGAAAGCGGTCAACAGTTTCGGCCGCCAGGCGCTGCATGCCTACATGCTGCAGTTCGAGCACCCGCGCAGCGGCGAACTCATGCGCTTCGAGGTCCCTCTGCCCGACGATATGGTGGCGCTGGTCGACGCCTTGCGCAATGCCGAACTGTAACGGCATCGTGAACCGGGCTTGAGCCTTGAACTACGGTATTGCCACACTTATCTCTACACTGACTTCGTGCGGGCTTTGACAAAGCCGCACGTTCCCGGTTCGCCTTCAAGACGCAGGGACGCGTCCAAGCGGGGATCGGAATTCAGATAGGAGGGTGCAAGAATGGCCCGAAGCAGTTTGCCGTCCATTACCGCCGGCGAAGCCGGTCTCAACCGTTATCTCGACGAAATCCGCAAGTTCCCGATGTTGGAGCCGCAGGAAGAATACATGCTGGCAAAGCGGTATTCCGAACACGGCGACCGCGAGGCTGCGCATCGTCTCGTCACCAGCCACCTG
The DNA here is from genome assembly GCF_057809895.1 of Rhizobium sp. FG113. Classification (NCBI taxonomy): domain Bacteria; kingdom Pseudomonadati; phylum Pseudomonadota; class Alphaproteobacteria; order Hyphomicrobiales; family Rhizobiaceae; genus Rhizobium; species Rhizobium sp. FG113. The sequence continues at coordinate 78,917 of NZ_JBMDKV010000007.1, forward strand.
CGTCTCGTCGCCAAGATCGCCATGGGTTATCGCGGCTACGGTCTGCCGATCGGCGAAGTCGTGTCCGAAGGCAATGTAGGCCTGATGCAGGCCGTCAAGAAGTTCGACCCGGAACGCGGTTTCCGCCTGGCAACCTATGCCATGTGGTGGATCAAGGCCTCGATCCAGGAATACATCCTGCGGTCCTGGTCGCTCGTGAAAATGGGCACCACCGCCAACCAGAAGCGTCTGTTCTTCAATCTGCGTCGCCTGAAGGGCCGTATCCAGGCCATCGATGAAGGTGACCTGAAGCCGGAACACGTGGCCGAGATCGCAACCAAGCTGCGCGTCTCCGAGGAAGAAGTGATCTCGATGAACCGCCGCCTGTCCGGCGACGCATCGCTCAACGCGCCGATCAAGGCGTCGGAGGGCGACAGCGGCCAGTGGCAGGATTGGCTCGTCGACGATCATGACAGCCAGGAAGACGTGCTGATCGAGCAGGACGAACTCGACACCCGCCGGCGTATGCTGGCCAAGGCGATGAGCGTTCTGAACGACCGCGAGCGCCGCATCTTCGAGGCACGCCGCCTCTCCGAAGATCCGGTAACGCTGGAAGATCTGTCGAGCGAGTTCGACATCAGCCGCGAGCGCGTGCGCCAGATCGAGGTCCGCGCCTTCGAAAAGGTCCAGGACGCTGTCCGCAAGGACGCGCTCGACCGCGCCAAGGCCGTCCGCGTCGTCGAAGCCACGGCGTAAGCGAACCAATCCCAAAATACAAAGGGCGGGTCTCACGACCCGCCCTTTTCGTTTACAGGGTTCCCAGCACTGCCGCGCCCGCCAGCAGCAAGCCCGTCAGGATATTTGCCAGGAACAGCCGATAATTCACCTCCGGGCGAACAAGGTCGATCCGCCGGGTCTGCCACGCAAGATGGGCGGCAATCACCAGAATTCCGAGCATATAGGGCAGCGACATCCCGAGCAGCCAGCCGCCGAGCGCCCATGCGCCAACGGCCAGGCCGTAGAAGACGCCAATGATCGCCTTGCCATGCCGGCCAAACAGGATCGCCGTCGATTTCAGCCCAAGCCGGGTATCATCCTTGACGTCGACATAGGCGTAGACCGTGTCGTAGCCGATCTGCCATGCGATCGCCCCGCCCCACATCAGGATGGCCCCAAGCGGGATGTGTCCGGCGACCTCGGCCCAGGCCATCAGCATGCCCCAGTTGAACGCCGCGCCAAGAACGGCCTGTGGCCAGTGCGTGAAGCGCTTGCAGAGCGGATAGATGAAGACGAGCGGAACGACACAGATCGCGACCAGCCGTGTGTAGGGCGAAAGGAAGAACAGTAGCGAGGCCGCCAGCGCAAGCTGAACGGCCAGAAAGCTCAGTGCCTGCAGGATGCCAATCTGGCCATTCGCCAGGGGCCGGAAGCGCGTCCGCTCGACATGGCCGTCAAACTTGCGATCGGCGATATCATTGACGGTGGACCCGGCGCTTCTCATCAGCAAGGCGCCGAGCGAGAATATCAGCAGCTCCCGAATATCGGGGAAGCCGTGCGATGCCTGAATGAGTGCCGCCCAGCAGGGGAAAAGCGTGAGCCATATCCCGACGGGACGATCCAGCCGCGCCAGACGCGTATAGGGTCGCCATGCCCTGGGAAGCCTGCGCTCCACCCAGTCGTCGAGGTTGATATCGCTCAGATCCGGGCGGCTTGCAGCGGTCATCTTGTCCAAACTCCAAATCCAGAAGGCCCGGCAACGAAGTGGGCCGATCTCGTCAAAAAGGGCAAGTCTTGCGACCTGCCCTTTCCTGTATCTGTTCAGTCTGGACGACCAGCCTTACTGGCTGGTCGAGACGTCGCCGGCTGCGTTCCATTCGCGGATGGCGGCGTTGAAGGCTTCGATGCCAGTCTGGCCTTTCTGCATGGTCAGAAGCGCGCGGCGGCCGTTGCGGTAGGTGATCGGGATATCGATCCAGTCGCGCGTCGACAGAAGGTCGAGATTGGCCTTGCGGGCATCCGGGTAATCGTTGAGCGCGATCATGTGGAAGTCATCGGTGATCTTCGCCGGCACCGCGACGAGCGCATCACCACGATCCTGCTCGGTCCGCTTCATCGAAATGCGCTGAACGCTGTCGATTGCGCCACCTTCGAAATTCGCCGGCAGGGAGAACACCATCTCGACGATGTGGCTGGCCGGGAGCGAAGGATCGGAATTGCGCTTGAAGTTGATCTGCGCCGTGAGGTTCCGCTCGGGCACTGTCAGCGTGCCCTGGACGGAAGCTTCCTGCTTACCATCGGCGCCGGCCTCATGGTGCAGGCTCCAGACGATTGAACCCTGGATCGCCGTCGGCGAGCTCTGGCCGATGCGCTCCTCATAGAGGAACATCTTCTCGCTTGAACCGGCAGGCGCGGTCTGGCCGGCAGCGGGCGGCGTCGCGGAGGCTGCGGCATCCGGTGCGGCCGTGCCGGAAGCGGCGGCAGGCGGTGTCGTGCCTGCGGCGGCCGGTGCGACCGGGTCCGCGGACGCGACGTTCTGCTCGGCGACGGACTTGCCTTCGGCGACCTGCGTGCTCGGTGCCGCGGCCGGGCCGCTGTCGACCTCGGTGCCATCGGCCATCAGCCGCTGCGTGAACTTGTTGCCGGCGGCCGAACCGTCGGCGGGGGCGGCGCCGTTCTGCGCGGCATCAGGCGTTGCAGCAGCCGGTTTGGCATCGCTCGTCTGGTCGGCGGGCGCTGTCGTGCCTGCGACAGGCGGAGGCGTCTGCGCGGTCTGCGATGGAGCTGCGCTGACTAGGCCCTTGACCATTTCGGTCAGCGCGGCCTGGTGCGTATAGGCGGCATAACCGCCGCCGCCGACAACGCCCAATGCGATCAGAAGCGCGATGATGGAACCGATGCCGAAACGACGGCGCTTCGGCTCCATACGGAAATTCTTGCCCTGGAACTTCGAGGCGATGTCGTCGTCGCTGTTGCCAACCGACAGGCCATCGTCATCCTCGGCAACGACGCCGCGATTGTCGTAGCCACGAAGCCTTGTTGCTTCCTGCCAGTCGTCGCCGGCCAGAGGCTCGTTCTTCGGCGTCGGTCCGCCATGAATTTCGGAGAAAAGATCGACATCCTCGTAGGATGTGGCAGCCGGTGTCTTCTTGTCGTTGTCGATCGGCGGCAGGTCGTCGAACGCGGCCGCTTCCCAGGAGAAGCTCTCATTGGCAGCCGGCATCTTGGCCGGTGCAGCCGGCACGGGTGCCGACGCGTAGTCGATGCTCGACACCACCTCGTCAAAGGCGCGCGCAGCATCATTGGCGGCAGGTGCTGCATGCGAAGTCTCGGAGAACTGGCGCAGCTCTTCGAGCGCCCAATCCGTCGGTTCAACCGTCTTCGTGGACGGTTCCGGCACTTCTTCCGCCGGCTCGTTCCAAACCGGATCGAAATGACCGGCGGCGTCGGCATGAATGGGATCGTCCTGCGTCTGCTCGACGAACTGATGCGGCGGCTCGAAAACCGGAACCGGCTCGACGAGACGGTTGCTCAGGTCGAAATCGCGGGCAACCGGCTGCGCGCGCGGCGCGTCGTCGATGACAGGCTCAGCATAGGGCTCAACGTCGGGCGCGGCAGCGAAATCATGGCCATGCGTCTCGCGCGCGGCGTCATACTGGTCCTCGACCGGCAGCTGCCACGGCTCGACCGTCTCCGGCTCAGCGGCGGACACATGCGGCGCTTCCTCGAACACAGGCTCGTCATGCGAATGCGCGGGCTCGTGATAGACTTCAGGCTCGGGCTGAACTTCAGGCTCTTCGTGAACGTCGGCGGCATGCACCGGCGCCGGCTCTTCGTAGACCGGCTCCTCATGCGCGACTGGCTCGTCAGCAACCGGAGCCTCGGGCTCGACGGGCGCTTCATAAGCCGGTTCCTCGTAAACGGGTTCTTCGTGCGCGGGCGGCTCGTAGGCGGGATGCTCGTAAGCCGGTTCGGCCGCCGGTGCCTCTTCGGCCTGTTCGGCGACCGGCTCAGGTGCTGCGGCAACCTCGGGCTCGGGCGCGACTTCGGGCTCCGCAGGCGCTTCCGTCACCGGCTCGGCGACGGCGACCTGATCCTCTGCCGGCAGCGCATCGGCATGCTCGGCTTCGACCTCACGAATGGCGGCTTCGAGCTTTTCCAGCTGGCGCTGCAGCATGGCCTCGGGCGGACGCGGCTTCATGTTCTCGAGCTGCCGCTGTACGGCACCGCGAGCACGCTCGTAAACCTTCACCCGCATATCGGGAGTGTTGTCGGTCAGGCCGTCAACCGCCCGCCGGATAACTGCGATAAAATCCGCCATACGTACTTTCTCTAAGAGTGTGGTTCGCCGCGCGAACCACACAAATAATCATATAAAACCTTAATCCTCAAAAGGATCGGTCACAAGTATGGTGTCATCACGCTCAGGACTTGTAGACAGAAGAGCGACGGGGGCGCCGATCAGCTCTTCAACCTGGCGGACATACTTGATCGCCTGGGCAGGAAGATCGGCCCAGCTGCGCGCGCCGACGGTCGATTCCTTCCAGCCCTCGAGCGTGATGTAGACGGGCTCGACGCGCGCCTGGGCAGCCTGGCTCGCCGGAAGATAATCGATCTCCTTGCCGTCGAGCTTGTAGGCGACGCAGATCTTCAGTTCGTCGAGACCATCGAGAACGTCGAGCTTGGTGAGCGCGATGCCCGTGATGCCGGATGTCTTCACCGTCTGGCGAACCAGAACGGAATCGAACCAGCCGCAGCGACGCGGACGGCCGGTATTGACGCCGACTTCGCGGCCGACGGTCGAAAGATGCTTGCCGACTTCATCGTTCAGCTCGCACGGGAACGGACCTTCGCCGACGCGGGTCGTGTAGGCCTTGGTGATGCCGAGAACATAACCGATCGCCGTCGGGCCGAGACCGGAGCCTGCGGCAGCCTGACCGGCAACCGTGTTCGACGAGGTGACGAACGGATAGGTGCCGTGGTCGTTGTCGAGCAGTGCGCCCTGCGCACCTTCAAACAGGATGCGGGCGCCGGCCTTGCGCTGGTCGTCGAGGATACGCCAGACCTGGTCGACATAGGGCAGAACCTGGTCTGCGACGTCGTTCAGTTCCTTCTCCAGCGATTCCACCGAGATTTCCGGCAGGCCGAGGCCGCGGCGCAGCGCGTTGTGGTGCGTCAGAAGACGATCGATCTTGGCCGGCAGCGCTTCCTTGTCGGCGAGGTCGATGGCGCGGATCGCGCGGCGACCGACCTTGTCTTCATAGGCAGGGCCGATGCCGCGGCGGGTGGTGCCGATCTTGGTGCCGCTGTTGGATGCCGCGTCTTCACGGAAGCCATCGAGATCGCGGTGCAGGGACAGGATCAGCGGCGCGTTGTCGGCGATGCGCAGAATCTCGGGCGATACGTTGACGCCCTGGGCACGCAGCTTCTCGACTTCGGCGACGAAATGATGCGGATCGACGACGACGCCGTTGCCGATGACGCTGAGCTTGCCGCGCACGAGGCCCGACGGCAGCAGCGCCAGCTTGTAGCTGACACCATCGATGACCAGCGTATGGCCCGCATTGTGTCCGCCCTGATAGCGCACGATCACATCGGCACGTTCCGAAAGCCAGTCGACAATCTTGCCCTTGCCTTCGTCACCCCATTGCGAACCGACCACAACTACGTTCGTCATTCACGTCTTCCTGTTAAAGGCGGATTTAACCGCTCCCTGCTCAAACCCGCGCATCTATAAGGCTTTGTTTTTGGGAAAGCGACCCTGTATTGCCGTCTGAATTGGCTTTTTACGTGACAAATCAGCTATTGGCAGGCTATTTGCCGCCGTAGTCGGAGGAAGTTCTGCGCCCGCGCAGCCGACCGGGAGAGAATCGGCCGTGCAGTTTGCCGCCTATATATGCCTTGTCGTTGCCGCGATGTGCTGGGGTGGCAATACCGTTGCCGGAAAACTGGCGCTCGGTCACGTCAGCCCGATGATGCTGACATCGCTGCGCTGGTTCGTCGCAACCGCGATCATTGCCGCCATATCCGTGCCGCAGCTGAAACGCGATTGGCCGGTCGTGCGCAAAAACCTCCCTCTGCTCTTCTTCTACGGCATCGTCGGCTACACGCTCTTCAATGCCATGCTTTATTCCGCGGTAAAATATACGACCGCCATCAATGTCGCAATCGAGCAGGCAGGCATCCCGATGCTGATATTCCTGCTCAACTTCCTGTTCTTCCGCACCGGCGTGTCGCTCGCGCAAATCCTGGGCTTCGTGATGACCTTGCTCGGCGTAGCGTTGACGGCCGCCCATGGCAGCCTGACCACGCTTCTGGAGCTCGGCCTCAACACCGGCGACGGCCTGATGCTGGTCGCGGTCGCCGCCTACGCCGTCTACACCATCTTCCTGCGATGGAAGCCGCCGCTCGACTGGCGCACGCTGATGGCCGTACCCGCACTCGGCGCCACCATCAGCGCACTGCCGCTTCTGGCCTGGGAGGCATCGAAGGGCGCGGCTGAGTTCCCCGATGGAACCGGATGGCTCATCACCATCTACACGGCGATCTTCGCCTCGCTGATGGCCCAGGTGCTCTACATCAAGGGCGTGGAATGGATCGGCGCCAACCGCGCGGCACTCTTCATCAATCTCGTCCCGGTCTTCGGCACGCTGTTTTCAGTCGCTCTGCTCGGCGAAGCGCTGCAAACGTTCCACATCGTGGCACTGGTCTTGACGCTCGGCGGCATAGCCATCGCCGAAAAGGGCCGCCCCAATCGAGTGACCCCAGCGACGTCGGACGCGCGCTAGCCCAGCTCCAGCGTGGTGACACCGAAGACATTCTTCAGCGGGACGGTGGGAACAGCACCGCGATACATGCGAGATGTCTCGAACACCGGCTCCAGCCCCATGCCGACGGCAAGCGCCACGGCGTCGCGATTGTCGGAGGGGATATCGATGAACACCCGCGCGCCCTTCGCCTCCTGCCCGAGCGTGGAGAGCAGTGCCGCGGCGCTATCCGCATCGGCGGCAAACAACGGCCCGATCTTGTATCCGTCATAACAGCGGCGGATCGTGCCATAGCCACGGATCTTGCCGCTCTTGCGAACGACGGCCGTGCGCCGGTGCTTGCGGTTGGTGCACCATGAGGTCACGAAGGCCGGGCGCTGCGCCGAAAACACGCTGGCATCATAGCGCACCAGCCCGTCCAGCTTGTCGGTCACAGGCGTTGCTGTCAGCGACGACGACGGCAAAGAGCCGATCACGCCGCCATAACGAACCGTTTTGTAGGCTTCATCGAAGCCGGCCTTGCGGTAATTCTCCTGCTGGGCGACGACGCCGTCGAGCCCGATGCTGCGGCCATTCGCAGACGCGATGCCGGCATCCCAGATCGCCCTGCCGTAACCCTTGCCGCGAAATTCCGGGTGAACCATGTAGAGCCCGAGAAAGGCCAGATCGTCGCCATACTTGACGACGGAGATCGAGCCAACCGGGACTTCGCCGACCGCGCCGACGAAAAACCCCGATGGATCCGCGTCATGAAAGGGAAGCGAATCGTCGAGACCTGGATTCCACCCCTCCTGCCGCGCCCATTCGAGCACTAGCTCCAACTCACCGGGCCGCATGGGGCGAACGGCAAACTCCGAATTCATGCAATCTTCCCAATCAGGCCCACGGCGAGCGCACACAGGCGGCGCAATGTGATGAAATCAAGTCTAGCGGCCGCAATACGCGATCGATGACCAGGAAACATGTTCTCTACGGAAGCGATCTGCATCGATCGACATGACGTCGGACACAGAAAACCTTCCGGCCGGAATCATCATGGAACAAGGAAACTGTAATCTCAAGATAATTACTTAAGAGACCATGAAGCTCACTAGGCTTTGCGAGGTCTGAACGGAAAAGAACTTGCACTGACAGGTCATCCCCGTCTCCCGGCACTGAATTAGGATATTTTTCCCAGTTCTTACAGGAGACCCGCAATGCTTCTCGGTATCGGCCTTTCGACTGCCCTATCCCCCGCTCAGCGACACTCCAGCCCTCGCGCCATCATCGCATTCGGCGACAGCCTCACCGAGGGCGCCGGCGCATCGTCCCGCGACCATGGTTTTCCTGATATCGCCGCCAGCCTCTTCGATCCGCCGAGAACGATTATCAATCGCGGCATCGGCGGCCAGACCTCGACCGAGATCGCGGCCAGACAGGGCGGCGTGCCGCTCAAGCTTGCCGTGGCCGGCGGCAATATCAGGAACCTCTATCCGCATACGCGCGACTGGATGGACCGGTTCGAGACCGGCATCGTCAACGGCCTCACGCATGAATGCATCAACAAGGGCACCGACGAAAACGGCCTGCCCTATGGCGACATCAGGATCCATGGGACGGCAACCGCCGGCTTCACCGACATCGGCCGGCAGATCTACGGCGCCATCACGGCCAACCACGCGGCGGAACCGGGCAGCCCCTGGACGATCTCAAGCGAAATCCAGATGATCGCCGGCTCCACCTCAGGCATAGCGGGCATGCGCCTGCCGCTGATCGACGCCAACGAACTCGGCGGCTACCTCGCCGAAATCGCCGCGCCGGCTTTCGCCCTTGATGGCACGCGAAGCCACGTATCGGCGACGGCGACCAACACCCACAGCTTCATCCGCTCCACGCATCTGCTCGACATCATCCCGGGAAGTGCCATTGACATCACGCTGCGCATATTCCCCGGCCAGTTCGAACAAGGCGCGACCGCGACAGCGCTGCAGCTGACACCCGGCGATGGCGAAATCCCCGCCTATCACCCGGAGTTCTCGCGGCTCTATCGTTTCGATCAGGATAGCGACGGCTGGCTGCCGCGCATCCAGGACGGCCACGCGGCGCCGGTCGCCACGCGCGACGGCAGGCTGATCGTCGAAAACGACGACGCCGGCGTGCTGCGCGGCTGCGAACTCGCCATCGCCGAAATCCCCGGCGGCCAGATCATCACAGGCGGTAAGACCATCCACCTCGCCTTCGACATCGAGATCATCGACGGCAGCGGCCAGATCCATGTCGGCGGGCTCGCCGCACCGGGCGGCGGCTGGGCGACGACGACATCAGGCGGCGATCCGACACGGCCGATCTCGGCGAGCGGCCATTACGAACTGGTCTTCACCGCCGGCAATCTCGCCAACGCAAACCCATCCTGCGGGGCAATCGCCTTCCTCAGCAGCGGCAGCCTTGTCAGCTGGTCGCTCGACAATATCGTCATCGAATGGGGCGACGAGACCCCGCAAGTGGAGGTCCTCTATCGATCGATCGAGGCGCTGCACGGCGCCGATGGCGCCATCGGCCTACACGGCACGCTTGCCGGGGTGGAGGGTACGCTGACGACCAATGGCGGCACGCGCCACCTGTTCACGCGCAGCCATGCGGGCGGCGCCATGCCTGTCGCATACGCCACGCCCTTCAACCCCAGCGATGCAACCACCGGCCAGATCCAATGGCTATGGGCCGGCCGCAACAATGCGGTCACGCCCGAGACCGTTCTCTCCGACATCGCGGCCATGGCATCCCATGTCCCCGGCGGCCGCTATCTGATCGGTTCGATCCTGCCGTCGTCCGCCGACACCCCCGCAACCCGCCAAACGATCGCCACCCTGAACGCCAATCTGGCCACCCTCTACGCGACACGCTTCGTCGACCTCCATGCCGCACTTGCCGCCGCCGCCAATCAAACCATCGGGGACCAACAGGACATCACCGCAGGCATCATCCCGAGGTCGCTTCGCGCCGACGCCCTGCATCTGAACGACCAGGGCTATGCAATAGCCGCCGCAGCCTGGGTGTCGGCAACCACGGCTATGGGCTGGTGACGCGCGCGCAGCTATGGGCTGGTAACCCGAGCACGGATCGGCCGCGCCGGATTGCCCACATAAACGGCCCATGCGGCAAGATCGCTGAAGGCAACGCCCCGCGCGCCAAGCACTGCCCCCTCCCCGATCAAAACTCCGGGGCCGACAAAGGCTTCGGCGGCAACCCAAGCGTTCGCGCCAACGGTGATCGTTCGAGCAATGAGCTGGAAAGACGCATCATCGATATCATGCGACCCGGTGCACAGATGCGCCCCCTGCGAGACCACCGCGCCGCGCCCGATGCGAACAGGCGCAATGCAGTAGACGATCGCCCCGCGACCGATCAGCGTGTTCTCCTCCATCATGAGATGTGGCGGATACCAGATCCGCGCCGATCCATGCACCCGTGCATTGCGGCACAATCGCGCCCCAAACAGCCGCAACAGAAACGCCCGCCACCGATGCAACGGCGCGGGCGTCCAAGCCGCAAGCAGCGCCCAGGTAATCCCCCAAGCGACACGCAGCGCGCGATGCCTGACGCCAAAACTCGGCCCGCCCTCACGCGATCCGGACTTCGAGGCGTCGAGTATGCCGAAATTCTCCTGCGCGTTACCGCTCATCGTCTCAACCGCTCTTGATAGAGCAGCGCCGGATAAGCTTGATCCCGGACCGGCCGGGAGAGCGCCAGTAGGACTAAGATCTGGCAAACGAACAACGGCAGCACGGCGCCGACGGGGCCGCGCAGCAGGATCGGCAGCGAGGAGGCGATAACGATACGCAACACGCTGACGCCACCAAATACGCCCCATTTCGCCATCAGCACCGACCGCAGCAGCATGGCCGCAACGCCCCCGCCCAGCGCGACGCCGGCAAAGCCGAAATCCATGTAGAGATCGCAGCCGACAAAGAAGGACAGGTTCGGCGTCCCGTACATGCCCGCCGCAAACAGCTCGTTGCCGACATCGAGCCCACCCACGACAGGCTTCCCGGGCCAGACCGCGCGCGGCACGAAGAATAACAGGATGGCGGTGAGCTTCTCGCCCCACATCTGATCATGCGCCGACATGAAACGCACCGCATGAACCGCCATGTCGAAGACATCGACCGAGGGAAGATCAAAGAAATTGCCGAAGACGGATATCTCGGAGAGATCGCCGAGGCCATCCAGTCCAAGCCGCGTGGTTATGTTCAACACCGGAAACAGGACCGTCAGCGCCAACAGTCCGACGACGTAAAACCACGCAGCCGGAACCCGGCCACCGCAAAGCGCCAACAAGACCGGCCCCCAGACCGCCAACAGCATGAAGCGCGGCGCATTGAACGGATTTCGCGCGACCGCCAGCAAGACAATGACGAGAAGCAGCGGCACGAGGGAAATCAGTCGCGATCGGGACACATGAAACCGCACCGCGACAAGGCAAGCCGTTACCGACTGCAGGCCGAGAAAGAACAGGCTTCCGATGAAGGCCTGCGCGGGATCCTGCTCCAGCCGCGACGACAACAGCCGCTCCATGCCGCCTTCGGACATGACAAACGATGCGAAGGCGAGTCCGTTCAAGGCCAGCAGAACCGGCATAGGCAATGTCGAACCACCCGCTTCGGCGGCTGGCTCATCTCGCTCCATCGAGACAAACAGAAACGGCAGGCAGAAGAGCACAACTATCAGCATGGCTGAAATGAACTCGTGCGGCTCATAGGCATAGGCCGTGATCGCCGTCGCGCCGCCGATCCGGTCCCCATGCATGCGCTGCAGCGGTGAGATCACGAAATAGACAAAGAGACAGAACCAGAAGACATCGCCGATCTGGAACCGGCGCGACCGAATGCGATACAGCCCGACCAGAACCATGAGGAACATCGGCAGTGTCAAGAGAACGACGAAGAGGCTATCGGCGAAAGGCAGATTGGCGAGATAGAGCGCAGCGACTGTCCAGAGCCTGATCATGCGCTGACCCGCAGGATCCTGCGCCCGTCCACTCGCCGGAACACCGAGGCCCAGATCACCAGCGCCCCGACCACATGCGTCACCACCTCCGCCACCGCCAGCCCGACAAGCCCAAGCAACGCCCCGAGACCGGCGCTCGCTGCAAAGCCGATCAACATGGCCAGCACGGCGGCAAGGGCCACGACGCGAAAGCGGCCTAGCCCTTGGGCTGTCTGCGCCAGCGTCTGCGACAGCGCGCCGGTCAGCACCCCGACAGAAAAAAGCGCCACCACCAGACCCGATTGCGCAAAGGCGCCGCTCAACAGCAAGAAGCAACCGCCGCCAGCCAGCATCAATCCAAGCGTCAACGCGATCGCAAGCAGCGTCGCCAGCTGCTGCGCCTCAAAGCCCGCTCTTAGTGTGCCACTCTGCCGAAGAGCGCGGACCATATCGGGAAAATGCGCTCGCCGCACGAACTCCAGCACCTGCGAAGCAGCAGCCGCGATCTGCCTGCCGTAGACGAAAAGCCCGACACCCGCTTGCCCCAGAACCGCAGCGCAGACCACGATCTGAAACCGAAACGACAGCTGCCCGGGCAGGATCGCAAGGAGCACGCTCAAGCCCTCGCGGGCAATCGCGCCGCAATCAGCGACGCTGACCGAAACCACCCGCATCGGGCAACCCAACCGCCAAAGCACGACCAGTTGCGCGACGACCGCGACGGCGTAGCCAAGCGACAGCGCCACCCCGAGGATCATGCCCGCATCGCCAGATTGAGCGCCGGCCGCGACCAGCGCAATGGCGGACGAGATATAGGCGAGCATTCCGGTCAACCCGCTGATGCCGCTGAGCCCCAGCCCATCGAAGATTCCGGCCGCATTGAACGCCGAGATCAACAGCGCCGGGATGGCGGCCGGAATATAGGCCCGCGAAAATCCGTCTCCGCCAAGCCATGCATAGATGAGCGCCGCCACCGACAGCACGAGCGCAACGCCGAGCCGAACAGCCGACGCCTGCCAGTAACAGTGCCGCGCCACGTCCCGCATCTCGCCGTCCCCCGCGAGCGAAATCCGCCTTGCGACCACCACGGGCACGCCGAAGTCGACGGTGATCAAAGCCAGGATCGCAAAAGAGAAATGCGTCGCGAACGCCGCCAAGAGATCGAGCGATCCGCGATGGATCAGCCATGTCTGCGCCAGGAAGATCGATCCCTGCCCAACCACGAAGCTCAGGATCAACAACGCCGCGTTGGTCAAGCCGCGCGGCCTCCCGCCCATGGCGGAGAGCCTCTCGCATCGGGGAAAGCCGCTTCTCACGCAGCGCTCCGCAGAAGCTGGCTCTCGATCCACGCATAGGTCTTTTCCAGGCCATCCATCAGGCGCTGGGTCGGCCGCCAGTGGAGCGTTTCGGCAATCAGCCGATTGTCCGATCTGCGGCCGCGAACACCCATCGGCCCAGCGACATGCCGTTTGTGCAGCCGCTTGCCGGCGATCTCGCACACCATATCGACCAAGCGGTTGATGCTCACCATCTCATCCGAGCCGATATTGACCGGCCCGGCAAAATCCGAGCGCATCAGCCGGAGCGTGCCCTCGATGCATTCGTCGATGTAGAGGAAAGATCGGGTCTGCAGGCCATCGCCCCATATTTCGATCTCGCCGCCATGATCGGCCTGCGCCACCTTCCGGCAGATCGCCGCCGGCGCTTTTTCCCTACCGCCGTCCCAGGTTCCCGATGGGCCGAAGATGTTGTGGTAGCGGGCGATGCGGCAGGTCATGCCGTAGTTGCGGGCATAGGACTGATATAGCCGCTCCGAGATCAGCTTCTCCCAGCCATATTCGCTATCCGGCGCCGCGGGATAGGCGGAGGATTCCACGCAGTTCGGGTTGTCGGGATCCGACTGGTTGACGGCGGGATAGACGCAGGCCGAGGACGAGAAGAACACGCGGCCAACCCCGCGTCGGCGGCATAGATCGGCGACGTTGAGATTGATCGTCGCCGAGTTGTGGATGATGTCGGCATCGTGTTGTCCGGTAAAAATATAGCCGGCCCCGCCCATATCGGCCGCCAGCTGGTAGACCTCGTGGAAACCGCGATCAATCACCCGTTCGCAGACGTCGATCTGCCTCATATCTCCGACGATGAACTCGTCGGCCACGCTTTCCTCATAATCAGGAAATTTGAGATCGACGCCGCGAACCCAGAAGCCGTCGCGCTTCAGGCGGGCAACGAGGTGGCTGCCGATAAACCCTCCGGCGCCGCAGACAAGTGCAGTCTTCTCCAGCATGCAACGCCCCCCAGCGCTAGATTGCCTGTTTCTCCGTCTGATAAAGGCCGGCGAAAATCGCCTCGAAGCGATCTGTGATCGGCTCGATCGCGAAATTGGCGCGGGCATAGGCAAGGCCGTTAGAGCCGAGCCGGCGACGCAGCCCAGCATCGTCAGCAAGCCCACGAAGATTGTCGACGAACGCCGCCGCATCACCAGGATCCGACACAAGACCGGCATCGGCGCGCTCGATGAGCCGCCGCGCCAGATTGTTGCGTGGCACGGAGGCCAACACTGGCCGCCCGCATCCAAAATAGGTCAGCACCTTTGATGGCACGCAGAAGGCCCCAGCGCCCTCTTCGATCATCGCGACCAGAATATCGGCTGAGCCGAGCACATCGGGCAGTTCGGCAAACGGCACCCAAGGCTTTACGCGCAGATTGCTGACACCTTCCGCCGCCGCCTTGCGCGCCAGGTTTTCGGCAATCGCGCCCTCGGAATGAACGTCGATCGCAACAGGCAGCACTTTCGCCGCCTGCAGCAGCAGATCGGGATTGTGCTTGTAGCCGAGCGTGCCGGCATAGACTGCCCGGATCGGGCCATTGCCGCTTTCGCTCTCGGACGCTGCCCGTTGGGCTAAGCACATATCCTCGAGCGGCGCCCAGTTCTCGATGACGGATATCCGATCGGGCGTGATGCCGTTCACTAGGAGATAACGAACGAAGTCGTCGGTAATCGCAACGACATGATCGCTCGCCCTTAGCAGGCAGAACTCCAGCCGCTGATACCGTCGCGCCACCGCATTCCCGATCAGCGGAAACGCAGCGGGCAGGAAGCGGCCGATGGCCTCGCTGTAGATATCCTGCAGCCAGAACACGAACCGCGCTCCGCAGGCGCGCGCAGCCTTGTGAATGACGGCCTGCGTGTCGAGCGGTGCATTGGCGGAGAGCACGATGTCAGGCCGGAACCGCCTGATCTCACTGGCCACCAGCCGTCCGAACTCGATCTCCTGCGCACGCCGCTTCAGGAAGCTCGATTTCTGAAATGGCTCGGACAGCGAAAGACCGACGATACGAAACCCGGGCGGATCGTCCGGCCGCGCGGCGAGATCACCCTTCGGCGTCTGGAAGCTTGCGGAATAGACGTGCAGAACCTCGTATCCGCGCCGCGCCAGCGAACGCGCAAGCTGAACCTGAAACGGATGACCGGAATAATCATGGACGAGAATGCGCCTTGCACGGACCATGCGTCGCTCTTCAACGAATGAGTGAAATCGCTATTTCAAATGCCTGCAATCAAGCGCCACCGAGAAAAGCCGGGGCGCAGCCATGACGCGAATAAGGTTGCATTTATGAATAGATTAAACCTTTAGTAACACAATCATCGTGTCAAGAAGACCACGTCGATAAACGCCTGGATTGCGCCTAAAGAGGTAGACCATCGGGTCAACGGGCACTGCTGAGACTACCCCGCATAGGCCGTGCGCCACAGAGGCTTGGCCTTGAAGCTGAACCAGTCGCGCTGGTCCTGCCCGTTCAGCACCGCGATCACGGGCGTGCCGCCACCGACATTCCCCTTCAGCGCCGCCACCGCCTTGCGCGCGACGTTCTGCGGCGTCCGCGCCCAGCGAACCACGAAGAGCGCGACATCGCAGAGTCTCGCCAGATAGAGCGCATCCACCGCCGCCTCGACCGGCGGCGTGTCGATGACGACGTAGTCGAAATGCAGCCGCGCCCGAGAGAGAAGCGCCCGCACCCGCGCGCTCATCAGCAACTCGTCGGTCGCAAACTCCGCCGGCCGCGCACCCAGGATAACGGAGAGGTTCGTGGCGTGATCGACGGCCACCATACTGGCGAGCCCGGGATCGGCCTCGCCGCGCAGCAGATTGACGAAAGCGGGTGTCGGCTCGCGGTCGACGTGGCGGTGAATGCTGGGCTTCCTGAGATCGCAGTCGATGAGCAGCGTGCGCTTTCCCGCAAGCGCGTAGGTGCGCGCCAGCGCCGTCGCGAGCGTCGATTTGCCCTCCCCCGGAAGGCTGGAGGACACCATGATGACGATGCCCTCCTCACGGGCATCCTCCAGCACAGGATGTCGGTTGAGAAGCGCCTGCTCGACCGAAACCCTGATACGCCGGATCGATTCTGAAAAGACCGAGAGCGGCGCCGTCATGATCCGATCCGAGAGCCCGCGCCCATGCGGCCGCTCCAGCTCGCCACCCTCCTCATGCGGCACGACCGACGCCAGCTGGATGCTCAGCACCGCCTCGACCTGATCCTCCCCAGTAAATCCGCCAACGAAGAACTCCCGCAGCAAACCCGCCCCGATACCGAACCCAAGCGCGACGAGGCTCATGACGGCAAGGACAGCAGCAACCCTCGGATAGGACGGCTCGATCGGCGGCAAGGCCTCCGAAATCACCCGGCTGTCGGCCAGTTGCAGGCTGGCCTGCGCCTCGAAATCCTGCAGTCGCGTGAGGAGGTTCTGATATTGCGCCCGCGCAATCTCAGCCGATTGCTGCAGGCTGTAGAACTGCGTCAACGTCTCGGACGGTGTGGGCAGCTGCGGCGTGCTTGTCGGTGACGCGGCGGCCCGATTGAGCTGCGCATCTGCGACGCGCAAACCCATATTGCCGTTGCTGAACGCATCGCGCATGCCGGCATTGGCGGCAAGGAAGGCATCCAGCCGCCCTTCGTGGCTCGCAAGGCTGTCCTTGGCGGCACTCACCCGTGCCTGCAGGCTGTTGCGTGCCGCGATCGTGCTCGCCACCTTGGCGTCGATCTGATGCCTGATGTAAACCGACGCCACGCGATTGGCGAGAAGCGCGGCCTTCGCGGCATCCTCGGACGTGACACCAATGGTGATGAGATAGGTCAGCCCCTCGCGACGAACACGGACCGCCTCCTTTAACGCGGCCAGCGTCTCGCGCTCGACGGCATCCGTGGTACCGGACGACGCGCTACTGAGGCGAGCAAAGATGCCCGTAAGATAGCCGGATCGCGGCGCGAATTCCGGGTCATCGGCCAACTTGCCCTCGCGCACGACATCGAGAAGAACGGCATCGGACTGCGCGATCCGTACCTCTCCTTCGACGCGCGCATTGTCGGAAGCATTGGCGATTGCAGCACTATCCGGCGCCAACAGGTTCTTGGCGCTGGTATCGACCACGACAAGCGCCTGCGCCGTATATCGCGGCGTCAACACCGTCAGGACGATGGCGGTCAAAGCGAGAATGGCTGCCGCGGTGGCCAAGACCACCCATATCTGGCGACGGAAAAGGCCCAAGATCATCCTGAGGTCGGCAATATCGCTCATACGAATGCATATCCTCGGAAAATGAGATCTTATACCCGCTCCAGTATCAATGGTGAAAAATTACCACAGAAGATTGAAGGCATGACCCTAGATCAAAGTGGTAGCGCGTCGGAAGCCATCGGGCAGGCCGCAAACGGCCTGCCCGATGATCTGTCCTATCTGTATGGCTCGAAGAGCGCCTTGATCGCATCGACCTCGTTCGGCCGGATCTCGTGTCCGCCCGGATGCCATACGGTCGTCACGGCAGCCTTCTGGCGCTCATAGTAATCAGCCAGCGCCTTGGTAACCGGCACGGGGCTGATCGGATCGCGCTCGCCGGCGGTGATCAGCACCTTGCGTCCGGCCAGACCGGCATTCGCCTTCGGCTGGAAGGGAATGAGCGGATGCATGAGTGCCGACGCATCGAAAAGACCCTTCTCGATCAGCACGTTGGCGAGAATGTTGGCACCGTTCGAAAAACCCAGTCCGAGGATGGCTGACGCCTGGTGCTCCCTTGCGAGCGCGCTGACGTAACCAGCCAGCTTGTCGGTCGCCCGCGCCAGATCGGCCATGTCGTAAACACCCTCGCCGGTGCGCTTGAAGAAGCGCGCGGCGCCGTATTCCGACACATCCCCACGCGGCGAGACAATGGTTGCCTCGGGCAGAAGCTGCCGCGCGAAGTCGAAGAACTGGTTCTCGTCTCCGCCCGTCCCATGCAGGGTGAAGAGAATAGGCTTGCCCGCGGCACCGGCATGCAGCCGGTGCACATATCCATGATCGGTCATATCGATATCCTTAGCTTATGCTTCCAGCGGTTCGAGATGCTGTTCCAGCAGCGAGCGCAGATGCTCGTGCTGCGTCGGCAGCTTCAGCGCTTCGCCGAGATGCGCCGTATCCTCGTCCCGGTCGAAGCCCGGTTCGTTGGTGGCGATTTCAAACAGCACGCCGCCCGGCGTGCGGAAATAGATCGCCCAGAAGTAATCGCGGTCGATAACCGGCGTCACCTGGTATCCGGTATCCATCAGGGCCTTGCGGACCTCCAGTTGCTTCGCGCGGTTTTCGACGGCGAAGGCAACGTGATGCACCGAACCGGCACCCGGAAGCGCCCGCGAGATGTTCGGCATCGTCTCGAGATCGATCAGATGCGCGCCGTTGCCGCCGGGGATGGTCAGGCGCTTGACGCCATCGCGCTCGTCCTGGACCTGATAGCCCATGAACTTCAAGAGTTCCGATGTCACGCCGTCGTCGCGCAGCCGCATGGCAACCGAGTGGAAGCCGCGGATCGCATGATCCTGATCAACGCCGCCGTGCGTCCAGGGCAGACGGGCATCGTCCTTGACCTCGACCAGCGCAAAGCCGTCACCGTCGGGGCCTGCAAAATTCAGCCGCTTCTCACCGAACGTTTCCTCGGTCTTGAGACCGGCCACATTCAGCTTGGCGAGGCGATCGCTCCAGAAGCCGATCGAACCCTGCGGAATGGAATAGACCGTCGTTCCCACTTCGCCGGTGCCCGGACGACCCTGCGCCATCTTCGGGAACGGGAAGTAGGTCATGATCGTGCCCGGCGCGCCGTTCTCGTCGCCGTAATAGAGGTGATAGACGTCGGGCGCGTCGAAGTTGACGGTCTTCTTGACGCGGCGCAGGCCGAGCGCGTTGGTGAAGAATTGATTGTTCGTCTGGGCGTTCGCAGCCATCGACGTAACGTGGTGAAGACCCTTGATCTGGTCGAGCATTTGAGACCCCTTTCTGGCCCGGCTGGCGGGCTGTTCGATGGGTCATAGATGATCCTTATCAGCTCGTTGGAATAGTCCCACTCACCGGAACGCATTGTCTACTTTTAGTGAACGACGGACACATGTCGTTCATCGCAAGCTATTCATCGGCAGGATTCTCGGGAAGCTGCCAGTCAATCTGCGAACGGCCATGCTCCTTGAGAAAGGCATTCGCCTTGGAGAAATGATGGCAGCCGAAAAAGCCGTTATGCGCCGAAAGCGGCGATGGATGCGGCGATTTGAGAACGAGATGCCTGGATGTATCGACGAACGCCGCCTTGCGCTGCGCATAGGCACCCCAGAGTATGAAGACCACCGCATCGCATTCGTCGTTGACCTTGCGAATGACGGCATCGGTGAAGGTCTCCCACCCCTTGCCTTGATGCGACGCGGCCTGCGCCTCCTCGACCGTCAGCACGCTGTTCAAGAGCAGAACGCCCTGCCGCGCCCAATGCTCAAGAAAGCCGTGGCGCGCCGGCGTAATGCCGAGATCGGCCTGCAACTCCTTGTAGATATTGACCAGCGACGGCGGAATTCTGATACCGGGCTGCACGCTGAAGCACAGCCCATGCGCCTGGCCCGCGCCATGATAGGGATCCTGTCCCAGGATCACGACCTTCACATCGTCGAGCGGTGTCAGATCAAGAGCCCTGAAATATTCCGATCCCTTAGGAAAAATCCGTTTCCCCATCTGCTTTCGCTCGATAAGGAAGCTTTTCAGCCTTTGCATGTAGGGCTGTTCGAACTCTGTGGACAAGGCGCTCTTCCAGCTGTCTTCGAGTGCGATGGTCTGTTCATTCATGCAATTGCCTCCACCGGCTCGCCAAAACGAGCTGTAAACTTGCGTCGAAAAGGGATTTGGCGGACATTTTACCGGTCGCCGGCCATCAAAGTTTACGAACTTTGGGTAGTCTGCTTTTAAAACACGGTCGAATTCAAGCGTTGCCGAGGGCTTATTCAGAATGAAATTTGGGACAAGCGGGCTTCGAGGCCTTTCCGAGGATCTGAAGGGCCGGGCATCGGCGCTCTATGCGACGGCATTCGGCCGCTATCTCCTGGAAAGCGGCCGAGGAAAGGCGGGTGATCCCATTCTCGTCGGTCGCGATTTTCGTGATTCCAGCCCTGAGATATCAGCCGACTGCATCAAGGCGCTCGGCAAACTCGGCTTTGCGATGATCGATTGCGGCACGGTCCCGACGCCGGCGCTGGCGCTCTACGGCCTGCATCTCGGCGCCGCCTCGCTGATGATCACCGGCTCCCATATCCCCGCCGACCGCAACGGCATCAAATTCTATCGGCCGAACGGCGAGATCGACAAGGCCGACGAAGCCGCCATCACGGCCGCCGCCGCCGATCTCGACCGCACCGGCTTCGAATGGCCGCTGAGCGACGTTCGGGCCGAGGATCGGTCGGCCGAGTGCCTCGACCTGTTTACGAAACGCAACGCCAGCCTGCTGCTCGCCAATGCGCTTGCCGGCCTGAAAGTCGGCGTCTACCAGCACAGCACCGTCGCCCGCGATCTCATGGTCGACCTGCTCAAGCACTTCGGCGCCGAGGTCAAGGCTTTCGCCCGCTCCGAACACTTCATCCCAGTCGACACCGAAGCCGTCTCGGAAGAGACCGTCGCGCTGCTGAAACAGGCGGCAACCGACCATGGCCTCGACGCCATCGTGTCTGCCGATGGCGATGGCGACCGGCCGCTGGTCACTGATGAAACCGGCACGCCGCTGCGCGGCGACCTGCTCGGCCTGATCGCCGCTAACTTCCTCGGCGCCGATGCCGTGGTGACACCCGTCACCTCCAATTCAGGCATCGAAGCATCAGGGTCGTTCAGCGTCATCCGCACCCGCGTCGGATCGCCCTTCGTGATATCAGGGATGCAGGAGGCGCTTGTCGCGGGCAAGATCGGCGTCGTCGGCTTCGAGGCCAATGGCGGTACGCTGGTGGCGAGCGATTTCGAGGTCAACGGCACGACGCTGCTGGCCTTGCCGACCCGCGATTGCTTCCTGCCTGTTCTGGCGACCCTGGCGCAGGCGGCCGCGAACAAGCGCCCCCTGTCGGTTATCGCATCGGGCTACGCGCTCCCCTTCGCCGCCGCCGACCGGCTGGAGAATTTCCCGGTCGAGACCAGCGCCAAACTGATGGCCTACTTGCGTGCAAGCCCGTCCAATCTTTCCGACTTCCTGCAGCCGATCGGCCAAGTCGAGAGCACCAGCGATATCGACGGCCTGCGCGTGACGCTTGCCGACAAGCGCATCATCCACTTCCGCCCCTCAGGCAATGCGCCAGAGATGCGCTGCTACGTGGAAGCGGAGACGGAAGCTGCGGCCACCGACCTTCTTGCCGCCGGCCTCAAGCGCATCCGCGCCTGGGCGAGCGCAAACTGATCAACGATTAAAGACCATTTCGAGGACCAATGCAGATGACGCAGAAGATCGTTCCGGTAATCATGGCAGGCGGCAAGGGCACGCGCCTGTGGCCGCTGTCGCGCGCTGCCGCCCCCAAGCAGTTCATCCGCTTCATCGGCGATACCACCCTTTTCCAGGACACATTGCTGCGCGTTTCCGACAAGACGCTCTATGAACCGGCAATCGTCATCACCAACGAAGAGTTCCGCTTCCTCGTCGCCGAGCAGGCTCGTGAACTCGATCTGACGCTGTCGAGCATCCTTCTGGAGCCGATGGCACGCAACACGGCCGCTGCCGTTGCCGCCGCCGGCGCGCTGGTGCGTGACCGCTTCGGCGAGAGCGCGATCATGCATGTGCTCGCCTCCGACCATGAGATCGACGCCGATGACGTCTATTTCGACGCGGTGCGCGCCGCGATTGCCGCCGCATCCGCAGGCAAGCTCGTCACCTTCGGCATCAAGCCGATGGAACCTGCAACCGGCTACGGCTATATCGAAGGCGGCGAGGCGCTGCCGAGCGGCGCACTTTCCGTCAAGCGCTTTATCGAGAAGCCGCCGCTCGCGAAAGCCGAGGAGATGCTGGCATCGGGCGGCTTCTACTGGAACTCCGGCATGTTCATGTTCCCTGTCGCCAAGCTGCTCAGCGAAATGACCACCTTCGCCCCCGATGTCCTCAAGGCCGCTGGTGAAGCGGTCGCTCAAGGTGTCAAGGATCTGGACTTCATCCGTCTCGACAAGGCGGCTTTCGCAGAAAGCCCCGATATCTCGATCGACTACGCCGTCATGGAAAAGACCAAGAACGCAGCCGTCGTTCCCTCGCCCTTCACGTGGTCGGATCTCGGCAGCTGGGATGCGATCTGGAAGAGCGGCAATCCTGACGAAAAGGGCAATGTCGCCGCCGAAAACACCACCGTCGTCAACACCCGCAACTCGCTGGTCATGACCCACGGCGTGCATCTGGCGGTCAATGGCATGGACGACGTCGCTGTCATCGCCAGCGAGGATGCCGTCTATGTCGGCCACCTCAAGGACAGCCAAGACGTCGGCGCCATCGTCAAGATGCTGGCCTCGAAGCCGGCGACATCGAAACTCACCGAGACGCACCCGACCTCCTACCGTCCCTGGGGCGGCTACACCTCGATCTTCAACGGCGACCGCTTCCAGGTGAAGCGCATCTTCGTCACCCCAGGCAAGAAGCTCTCGCTGCAGAAGCACCACCATCGCTCCGAGCACTGGATCGTCGTCAAGGGCACGGCGGAAGTGACGATCGGCGAGAACGTGCAGATGCTGCGCGAAAACGAATCGGTCTACATTCCGCTGGGCGAAGTCCACCGTCTGGCCAACCCGGGCAAGATCCTGCTCGAACTGATCGAAGTCCAGACCGGCTCCTATCTCGGCGAAGACGACATCATCCGTATCGTCGATGAGTTCGGCCGCAACTGACCTCTTGGTTGTCTTGAACTTATAAAATTACCTCTGTAACACCGTCATGGCCCCGTCGACCGACGAGGCTGTGATCGGTGTTTGAGGGAAACTTCCATGCGTATTGTGATGATCGGCTCGGGCTATGTGGGCCTCGTCTCGGGGGCCTGCCTCGCGGATTTCGGCCATCATATCACCTGTGTCGACAAGTCGGCCGCCAAGATCGACGCGCTGGAAGCAGGCCAGGTACCGATCTTCGAACCCGGCCTCGACACCATCATCGCACAGAACAGAGCCGCCGGACGCCTGGATTTCTCCAAGGATCTCGCCGCCCCCGTGGCCGCCGCCGACGTCGTCTTCATCGCGGTCGGCACGCCTTCGCGCCGCGGCGATGGTCATGCGGACCTCAGTTACGTCTATGCCGCCGCGCGTGAAATCGCCGCATCGGTCGAAGGCTTCACCGTCGTCGTCACCAAGTCGACGGTTCCCGTCGGCACCGGCGACGAGCTTGAGCGCATCTTCCGCGAAGAGTTTCCCGACAAGGACATCGAGGTCGTGTCGAACCCGGAATTCCTGCGCGAAGGTGCTGCCATCACCGACTTCAAGCGCCCCGACCGCATCGTGCTTGGCACCGAGGAGCCGCGCGCCATCGAGGTCATGCGCGAAGTCTACCGCCCGCTCTACCTCAACGAAGCCCCGCTCTATTTCTGCGAGCGTCGCACCTCCGAGCTGATCAAGTACGCCGCCAACGCGTTCCTGGCCATGAAGATCACCTTCATCAACGAGATCGCCGACCTCTGCGAGCAGATCGGCGCCGACGTGCAGAAGGTCGCCAAGGGCATCGGCATGGACAAGCGCATCGGCGACAAGTTCCTGCATGCCGGCCCCGGCTACGGCGGCTCGTGCTTCCCCAAGGATACGCTGGCACTGGTCAAGACCGCGCAGGATCATGACAGCCCGATGCGGCTGATCGAGACCACCGTCGCCATCAACGACAACCGCAAGCGCGCCATGGGCCGCAAGGTGGTCGCCGCCTGCGACGGCAACGTGCGCGGCAAGAAGATCGCCATCCTTGGCCTGACCTTCAAGCCGAACACCGACGACATGCGCGACGCGCCCTCGATCACCATCATCCAGGCGCTGCTCGACGGCGGCGCCACCGTCCACGTCTACGATCCCGAGGGGATGGATGCGGCGAAAGACTTGCTCGGACCGGTCGTCTACGGCAAGGATCCTTACGAGATCGCCGAAGGCGCCGATGCGCTGGTGCTGGTCACCGAATGGGAGGAGTTCCGCGCGCTCGACTTCAAGCGGCTGAAGACCCTTGTCAAGACGCCGGTGCTGGTCGATCTGCGCAACATCTATCCGATCGCCGAAGTCACCAGACACGGCTTCAGCTACTTCGCGGTCGGCAAGAAGAGCAAGGCATAACAACAGCAGGGCATGAGCATGCGGTATTTCATCACCGGAACGGCCGGTTTCATCGGCTTCCATCTCGCGCGCCGACTTCTGCAGGACGGCCACGAGGTCACCGGCTTCGATGGCATGACGCATTATTACAACATCAAGCTCAAGCACATGCGCAACGCAGCGCTTGCCCAGTTCCCGGCCTTCAAGCCGGTGACGGCGATGCTGGAGGATCGCGCAGCACTTGAGCAGGCGGTCACGGCCGCCAAGCCCGACGTGATGATCCACCTCGCCGCCCAGGCCGGCGTGCGCTACAGCAACGAGAACCCGCAAGCTTATCTGAACTCCAACCTGATCGGCTCCTGGAACATCCTGGAGATCGCCAAGAACACCGGCGTCAGCCACCTGATGCTGGCCTCGAC
Organism: Rhizobium sp. FG113; assembly: GCF_057809895.1. Lineage (NCBI taxonomy): Bacteria > Pseudomonadati > Pseudomonadota > Alphaproteobacteria > Hyphomicrobiales > Rhizobiaceae > Rhizobium > Rhizobium sp. FG113. Next base: position 103,609 of record NZ_JBMDKV010000007.1, read on the forward strand.
CTCCTCGATCTACGGCGCCAATCCGACCGTTCCCTTCCACGAGACCGATCGCGCCGACGAACCGCTGACCTTCTACGCCGCCACCAAGAAGTCGATGGAGCTGATGGCGCACAGCTACGCTCATCTCCACAAGATCCCGACCACCGCCTTCCGTTTCTTCACGGTCTACGGCCCCTGGGGCCGGCCTGATATGGCGCTCTTCAAGTTCGTCAAGAACATGCTGGAGGGCCAGCCGATCGAGATCTACGGCGAAGGCAAGATGAGCCGGGATTTCACCTATATCGACGATCTCGTGGAGGCCGTTGTGCGTCTCTCGGCCGTCGTCCCCGCCGAGACCAATCGCGTCGCGTCCGAGAAGGTTGAGACGCTGTCACGCCAGGCGCCGTTCCGCGTCGTCAACATCGGCGGCGGCCAGCCGATCAGCCTGCTCGACTTCGTCGAAACGGTTGAGAAGGCCCTCGGCCATCCGGCCAAGCGCGTCATGCTGCCGATGCAGCAAGGCGACGTACCGCGCACCTATGCCAGCCCCGACTTGTTGCAGGCGCTGACCGGCTATACGCCGAGCACGTCCCTCGAACAGGGTGTGGCGGCTTTCGTGGAGTGGTATCTCGAAGCGCGCGGTGAACTCGGCACGGCAAGCTGATTATCAGCTCGTAACCAGAGCGGAAAACTTGCGGTCGATCTCGGCAGCCGGCACCGGCCTGCTCAGCGCAAACCCCTGCAGCGCATCGCAGCCGAGCTTGGCCAGTGTCGCGGCATGCCGCTCGGTCTCGACGCCCTCGGCGATCACCTTGACGCCGAGGGCCTTGGCAATCTCGATGATCGACTTCACCACCCGCCGCTGCTCGTCGGACGTATCGATCGCGTCCACCAGCTGGCGGTCGATTTTCAGGCGCGTCGGGCGCAGCCTGACGAGGCCGATCAGCGAGGCATGGCCGGAACCGAAATCGTCGATCTCGATCTCGATGCCCATCAGCTTGATCCGGTCGACGCTCTGCATCATCTCGTCGTCGCAGTCGTCGAGAAAGATCGTCTCGATCAGCTCGAAAACGATCGAATTATCAGGGATATCAAGCGCTTCCAGATCGCTGATCAGCAGCGGATCATAAAGCCGCTGGCCGGAGATGTTCACCGAAATCCTCGGCACATCGAAGCCATGCTGCTCCCATTCACGGCGATCCCTCAGGACGTGGCGAAGGATCGAAGCGTCGATTTCGGCGGTCAACCCATGCTCGTCGGCGACCTTCAGGAAATCCGCCGGCGCCAGAATGCCGCGCTCCTTGTGCCGCCAGCGCGCCAGCGCTTCGAGCCCGACGATCTCCCGCGTCCGGGCGTCGAATTGCAGCTGGTAGTAAGGAACGATTTCGCCCGCCGTCAGCGCGAGCTTGAGCTCCTCGGCGATCCGCCGCTTGCCCATCAGCTCGTCCTTCAGCCGCTGCGTGAAGAACTCGATGCGGTCGCGCCCGCCGCTCTTGGCCGCGTATAGCGCCATGTCGGATTCGGCCAGAAGATTGGTATCGCCGCGATCGGCCGACCATGAAATGCCGATCGAACTGCCCGATTGCAGCATCTCGTGGCCGAAGCGAATCTTCTTGCGCAGCCGCTTCTGCACACGGCGCGCGATCTCGCGCAATTCGTCAATGCTCTCGAAATTCACGAGCACGATGACGAATTCGTCGCCGCCGATGCGCGCCGCCATGCCAGTCTCAGGGAGCACCGCGGCGATCCGCAAGGCCGCTGCGCGCAACACGGCGTCGCCGGCGGCGTGGCCGTAACTGTCATTGATCTGCTTGAACTCGTCGAGATCGAGATGCAGCACCGCGAGCGTCGAGATGGTTTCGTCTTCCGCGAGTTCGGCGATCCGCTTGTCGAAGAAGCGTCGGTTCGGCAGGCTGGTCAGGTAATCGTGTTCCGCCGCATGCTCGATCAGCGCCGTGCTCTCCTCGAGCGCCAGCGCGCGGGCCTCTGCCACCTCGCGCTGCCGCGCGGCTTCAGCGTTGAGAAGCACGTCGGCGGTCACATCCCATTCCGCGCCAATGAACGACGGCGCCCCCTCCTCGCTCACATAGAAATGTGCGCGCGAGCGGATGTAGCGGATCTCGCCATTCGGCCAGATGATCCGGAACTCCGAATTGTACTGGCCGCGCTTGGCAATAGCGTCGTTGAATTCCTGGGTGGCACGCGCGCGATCATCGGGATGGATCGCGTTCGACCAGATCGAGGTCGGCACGGGCCCGCTCCGCTGGCCAGTGCGGTAGAGGCGATGCATCTGCACGTCCCAGGAGATCTCGTTCGATCGCAGGTCATGCTCCCAGACACCGATCTGCGACGCATCGAGCGCAAGCTCCAAACGCCGTAGAAGATCTTGAAACTCCCGCTCCGAGCGTATGGAGTTCTTAGATGCCAAAGCCATTCATGCCTCACGCCACGTCAAAGCGAAATCCATCCCCACTGCCCGGCGGCAACCACAATCACCTACCAGTGATTGCCAAGCGTGACATTAATTAGAACACCCTAAAAATCTATCAATGATTGCATGCCAGCGCGCCAGCACTATTTATTGTTCGTCAGGGATCGTACCGACTGTCAGGATTTTCCGCCTTCTCGGCCCGACTTCCGCTCCAGCTGCAACAGCAATCCGCTGTGATCCGTATCGCCTTTGCCATCTTCGACGAACGCGGCGAACTCGGCGCGCACAGCCTCGGTCAGCGGCAAGGTCAGCGCCAGGCTCTTCGCCTCGGCGACGATATTGTTGAGATCTTTCAGCTGCAGCCTCGAAGGGCCGGCGCCGCCGAAATTGCGCTCCACCATACGTTGACCGTGGATCTCAAGAATTCGGCTCTCGGCGAAGCCACCCCGGATCGCGCGGCGAAACGCTTCCGGCGAGCCGCCGCCAGCCTCGACCAGCATCATCGCCTCCGCAACCGCACCGATGGTGATCGCCACGATCTGCTGGTTGCCGAGCTTGGCGAGTTGGCCCGTGCCGCTTGGCCCCACATGCGTCACCCGACCGAGCGCGGAAAACACGTCGCTCAACGCATCGACGACGTCCGCGCTACCACCCGCCATGATCGCCAGCGTACCGGCCGAAGCGCCGACGACGCCACCGGAAACAGGCGCATCGAGATGGCGGATGCCGCGCTCGGCAAGCTTAGCGGCATGTTCGCGCGCAGCCTCCGGCGTGATCGAGCTGCAATCGATGACGACCGCGCCGGGTGAGAGCGCCTGCGCCACACCCTGTGAGAACAGCACATCGCCAACTGCATTGCCATCGCTGAGCATGGTGAAGACGACCGACGCGCCCTCAACGGCCAAAGCCGCTGTCGTCGCAACTGCGGCACCATCGACCCTAAGCGCTTCGGCCTTGGCGATGTCGCGGTTCCAGGCGGTGACGGCAAACCCGGCGTCGAGCAGACGCCGAACCATCGGCGCGCCCATCAGCCCCGTGCCCAGAAACGCGATCGTCCGTTGTTGACTGCTCATTGAATTCCGCCTTCCATTTCATCTTCTATATGAACGCGAATGATCTCTTCGAAGCTCGTCTCGGCGACGAAGCCGAGGCGCGTCGCCCGCTCCGGCGCGAAGGCCCGCGCCCAGCCGCCGACGATCCTCATCACCAGTTCGTCCGGCTCCCGCCGGATCAGCGCCACCGCCTTGTCGCCCGCGATCGCGCGCAAGGCCTCGATCTGCTCGCCGACCGAGGCGCTGACGCCGGGCATGGTCAGGCTTCGCTGCGCGCCGAGCGGTTCGAGATCGATGCTGGCGGCGTGGATCAGAAAGCCGACCGCCGAGCGCGGCGAGGCATGCCAGTGGCGCACCGTATCCGGCACCGGAAGAATGGCCGGCTGGCCTGCCAAAGGCTCGCGGATGATACCGGAGAAGAAGCCGGAAGCGGCCTTGTTAGGCTTGCCCGGCCGGACACAGATCGTCGGCAGGCGAATGCCGATACCGTCGATGAAGCCGCGCCTTGTATAATCGGCGAGCAAAAGCTCGCTCATCGCCTTCTGCGTGCCGTAGCTCGTCAGCGGCGTCAGATTGAAATCGTCGGGAATGACATCGGGCATCGGCGCGCCGAAGACGGCGATGGAGGAGGTGAAGACCACGCAGGGACGATAGCCATCCTGCAGATGCGCCAGGCGGATCGCCTCGAACAGCGCCCGCGTCCCCTCCAGATTGATGCCGTAGCCTTTCTCGAAATCGAGCTCGGCCTCCGCCGAAACGATGGCCGCCAGATGAAAGATGATATCCGGCCGCGACCCGACGATCAGCGCCGCCTGCCCCGGCTGCGAGATATCGGCCGCACTCGCATCCACCCGCCCGGCAAAGCCGACAGGTGCTGCCGGCGCCACGACATCGACCAGCGTCAGGCGCCCGATCGCCTGCCCGGACAGTTGCCCGTGGGAAACCAGCCGTTCGGTGAGCTTGCGCCCGATCATGCCGGCAGCGCCGATGATAGCGATATGCATGGAACCTCCTCCCGTGACAGGCGGCGAAGCAGCAACCACCCGTACCCCTCACAATTGATAGGGCCGCCCGCGCCGATGCAAGCTCAAAAAGCCATGCTGCATTGCAAACAAAATGCTGGACATATCGCGCCGGATCCGTGAACCCGAGCCGACGAAACGCGTAAGGATACCCACGATGAAACTTCCCCCGCTCCCCTACACCTCGCTCGACTGGCATGCGCTGCCGGCCACCGAACACAAGGGCGAAACCGGAACGGCGATATGGAGAACGCTGAACAATGGCGATGTCCGCATGCGGATCGTCGAGCTTTCGCCGGGCTATCTGGCGGACCACTGGTGCGACCGTGGCCATATCGTCTACGTGCTGGAGGGAGAGGTGACGAGCGAGCTCAAGGACGGCCGCAGCTTCGTGATGAAGCCTGGCATGGGATACACGGTCTCCGACCACGGCGACGCCGCCCACCGGTCCAGCACGACATCCGGCGCCAAGATGTTCATCATCGACTGACCGCTCCTTCAAAACGAGAAAGGGCGGAACTCGCATCCCGCCCTTTGCTCTATTTACTTGTCTCGAAAGCCTATTCGGCCGCCATCCGGATGACCTCGGCTCCACCGTGGCCGTTGTGGTCGTCGTCCTTGTGCTGCACCAGCGGACGGTTGCCCGCCAGCTTGCGGATGAGGACGTAGAACACCGGCGTCATGAAGATGCCGAAGAAGGTGACGCCGATCATGCCGGAGAACACCGCCACACCCATGGCGGCACGCATCTCCGCACCAGCGCCGGTCGAGACGACGAGCGGCACGACACCCATGATGAACGCCATCGACGTCATCAGGATCGGGCGCAGACGCAAGCGGCTGGCCTCGACCGCCGCCTGAACAGGCGTACGGCCTTCGAATTCCAGCTCGCGGGCGAATTCCACGATCAGGATCGCGTTCTTCGCCGACAGACCGACAAGCACGATCAGGCCGATCTGGGTGAAGATGTTGTTGTCTCCACCGGTGAGCCAGACGCCGGTCAAGGCCGCCAGCACGCCCATCGGCACGATCATGATGATCGCGAGCGGCAGCGTCAGGCTTTCATACTGGGCAGCCAGCACGAGATAGACGAGCAGCAGCGCCAGCGGGAAGACGAGCACGCCCGAGCTGCCGGCCAGGATCTGCTGGTAGGTCAGATCCGTCCACTCGAAGCCGATGCCCTTCGGCAGCGTTTCGTCGGCGATCCGCTCGATGGCTGCCTGTGCCTGGCCGGACGAGAAGCCCGGTGCCGGGCCGCCATTGATATCGGCGGCGAGGAAGCCGTTGTAGCGGGTCGTGCGTTCCGGTCCCGTCGTGGCATCGACCTTCAGCAGTGCCGACAGCGGGATCATCTGCCCCGAGGCCGAACGCACCTTCAGCTGGCCGATATCATCGGCATGAGCGCGGAACTGCGCGTCTGCCTGCACGCGGACGCTATAGGTGCGGCCGAATGCGTTGAAGTCGTTGACGTAGAGCGAGCCGAGATAGATCTGCAGCGTTTCGAAGACGTCGGTCACCGACACGCCGAGCTGTTCGGCCTTGGCGCGATCGAGGTCAGCATAGAGCTGCGGCACGTTGATCTGGTAGCTCGAGAACAGGCCGGCCAGTTCAGGCGTCTGGTACGCCTTGGCGAGGAAGGCCTTGGTCGCTTCGTCCAGCGCGTTGTAGCCCAGGCCCGCCCGGTCTTCGAGCTGCAGCTTGAAACCACCCGTCGTGCCCAGACCCTGGACCGGCGGCGGCGGGAACATGGCGATGAACGCATCCTGGATCGCGCCGAATTTCTGGTTGAGCGTCATGGCGATCGCTCCGCCTGACAGATCGGGCGTCTTGCGCTCCTCGAAGGACTTCAGCTTTACGAAGACCACACCGGCATTCGAGCCGTTGGTGAAGCCGTTGATCGACAGGCCGGGGAACGCGATGGCGTGTTCGACGCCGGGCGTTGCAAGGGCAATGTCGCTCATCCGCTTGATCACGTCTTCGGTGCGGTCGAGGCTGGCGGCGTCGGGCAGCTGCGCGAAGCCGATCAGGTACTGCTTGTCCTGCGCCGGCACGAAGCCGCCGGGAACGGCGTTGAACAGGCCATAGGTCGCACCGGCAAGCGCCAGATAGATCACCATGACGATGCTCTTGCGCGACACCAGACCGCCGACGCCCTTACCATAGGCATTGGAGCTGGCGCTGAAAGCGCGGTTGAAGCCGCGGAAGAACCAGCCGAAAGCGAAGTCCATGCCGCGCGTCAACCAATCCTTCGGCGCATGGTGACCCTTCAGAAGAAGTGCCGCCAGAGCCGGGGAAAGCGTCAGCGAGTTGATGGCGGAAATCACGGTCGAGATGGCGATCGTCAGCGCGAACTGGCGATAGAACTGGCCGGACAGGCCGGTGATGAAGGCCAGCGGCACGAACACCGCCACCAGCACCAGCGCGATCGCGATGATCGGGCCGGACACTTCCTTCATGGCCTTGTACGTCGCATCGCGCGGCGAAAGGCCATTCTCGATGTTGCGTTCGACGTTTTCGACGACGACGATCGCGTCGTCCACGACGATACCGATCGCAAGCACCAACCCGAACAGGCTGAGAGCGTTGATCGAGAAGCCGAAGACATACATGACCGCGAAGGTACCGATGATCGAGACCGGAACCGCGATCAGCGGAATGATCGAGGCGCGCCATGTCTGCAGGAACAGGATGACGACAATGACGACGAGCGCGATGGCTTCCAGCAGCGTATCGACGACCTTCTCGATCGAAGCGCGGACGAACTGCGTGGTATCGTAGACGATCTCGTATTTCACGCCTTCAGGCATCGCCAACTGCAGCTCGTCCATGGTCTTGATGACCTGGTCCGAGATGGTGATGGCGTTGGAGCCAGGCGCCTGGAAGACGGGGATAGCGACCGCCGACTTACTGTCGAGCAGCGAGCGCAGCGAGTAATCCGAGGCGCCGAGTTCGACGCGCGCGACATCGCGCAGACGCGTGATCTCGCCATTGGCGCCGCTCTTGACGATGATGTTGCCGAACTCCTCTGGCGTCTGCAGACGACCCTGGGCGTTCACGTTCAGCTGGATATCGACACCGGTGAGGCTCGGCGACGCACCGATCGTGCCGGCAGCCGCCTGCACGTTCTGGGCGCGGATGGCATTGGTGATGTCGCTCGCCGCCAGATTATGCTCGGCCGCCTTCTGCGGATCGATCCAGACGCGCATCGAGTAGTCGCCCGACCCGAAGATCTGCACCTGGCCGACGCCCTCGATGCGGGCAAGCCGGTCCTTGACGTTCAGGACGCCATAGTTGCGCAGATAGGTGATGTCGTAGCGATTATCCGGCGATGTCAGGTTCACGACCATCATCAGGTCGGGCGAACTCTTGACCGTCGTGATGCCGAGCGCGCGCACTTCCGTCGGCAGACGGGGCTCCGCCTGTGAGACGCGGTTCTGCACCAGCTGCTGTGCCTGGTCGGGATTGGTGCCGAGCTTGAAGGTCACCGTCAGCGTCATCACGCCGTCGGATGTCGCCTGGCTGGACATGTAGAGCATGCCCTCGACGCCGTTGATCTGCTCTTCAAGCGGCGTTGCGACGGTTTCGGCGATGACCTTCGGGTTGGCGCCGGGATAGGTGGCGCGCACGACGATCGATGGCGGAACGACCTCAGGATATTCTGAAATCGGCAGCGATCGCATGCCGATCAGGCCGGCGACCACGATGAGGACCGATAGCACCCCGGCAAACACCGGGCGGTCGACAAAGAATCTGGAGATATTCATTTCAAAGCCCTCTCCGGGATGAAATTTGAGATGCAACGACCCTCTCCGGCGGTTGGGATACCGCCGGTAGGGGTAGAACTGGATGCTGTAAAAGCCCTCTGTGGCCTGAGCGGCCACCTAGCCCCTCCCCCTTGTGGGGAGAGGCTTGGGAGGGGTCTGCGTCTTACTTGGCCGCGACTTTCTCTTCCATCTGCGGTGCGACCACCGCGCCCGGACGAATGCGCTGCAGACCGTTGACGACGATCTTCTCGCCGACGGCAAGGCCGTTTTCGATCACGCGGTCACCACCCTCGGCGATGCCGAGCTGGACCGGCCGGTAGCTCACCTTGTTCTCGCCATCGACCACGAAGACGAACTTCTTGTCCTGGTCGGTGCCGATCGCACGTTCGCTGATAAGGATCTTGTTCTCGGCCTTCGGCTGACCCATGCGAACCCGCACGAACTGGCCGGGGATCAGCTTGCCACCCGGATTGTCGAACACGGCGCGAACGCCGATGGTGCCGCTGGAGGCATCCACCTGGTTGTCGATCAGCTGCAGCTTGCCCTTGATCGGCGTGCCCTGATCGGCAAGCGTGCCGACTTCGACGGGGATCTGTTCAAGTGCCGGAACCGCACCATCGGCGGCGGGAAGCTGGGCGAGCGCCTTGGCGACCATGCCTTCGCTGGCGCTGAAGCTGGCGTAGATCGGATCGACGGAGACGAGCGAGGCCAGCTCCGACGAGGTCGATCCAGCAGCAACCAGATTGCCGACAGTCACTTCGAGCTTGCCGACGCGGCCGGCAACGGGTGCCTTCACCTCGGTATAGCCGAGCTCGAGCTGCGCTGAACGAAGAGCTGCCTGCGCGGTGCGAAGACCGGCCTGCGCTTCGGTAAACGCGTTCTGACGCTGGTCGAGATCGCTCTGCGAAATCGTCCGGTTGTCGGAAAGCCTGCGGCCGCGATCAAGCTCGATCTGCGCGAGATTGACCTTGGCTTCGGCCGAAGCCATCTGCCCCTCGGCCTGCGATACGGCCGCCTGGTAGGGTGCCGGATCGATGGTGAAGAGCAGGTCGCCTGCCTTCACCAGCGCGCCTTCGCGGAAATGCACCGACTGGACTGCGCCGGCGACACGCGAGCGGATCTGCACGCGATCGACAGCTTCGAGCCGGCCGGAAAACTGCTCCCATTCGGTAACGTCGCGGCTGGCGACGACAGCGACGGTAACGGGCACGGCCGGCGGAGCGGCCTGTGCCTCGGCGGTTGCGGCAGTCGCGGTACCGCTCATCGGCAGTTCGAAAAACAGTGCTGCGGCTGAAACGGACGCAACAAGGCTCAGACCGGCGCCCACAAGGGCCCAGCGCTTCTTACTGGACGTCATTTGTATTCTCCTTACGGCCCCCACGGCCGTGTATTGATCAGGTCTTCAAAGGTACGGGTTGCCTTCGCATGTCGCGAACGAAGCTTCCGAATTCTTGGGTGATGCTTTCGCGCCAACCCGGAGGCTTGTCGGACGTCCCGCCGTAAATCGAAGGCCAGCCTGCCCCGGCGGGAGAGACATGCTGACGAACTGGTACGCCGGCCTGTTTCAGGCGATCGGCGAACCCAAGCGTCTCATCACGAAGGGGATCGTCCTTCGCGGTGAAGATCAGTGCGGGCGCAACGCCCGAGATGCGTGAACAGAGGCACGGCGCCGCATAGGGATGGCACCCGCCGCCGCTGAGATAATGGCTCCAACCCGCGGCCCAACGCTCGCGCATGCCGATGCTGTCGGCTTCGCGCATCGAGGACGATCCCATGAACGGATCGACCAGCGGGGAGATCAGAACTTGGCCATCGAGGGCATCTGCGTAGTGATCACGAGCCTTGAATGCCACGCTGGCGGCGATGTTGCCACCCGCTTCCTCGCCGGCAACGAGCAGCGCGGAGTTGCGATCACCGAGACCCGAGGCGCGCTTGTTGGCCATGTAGGAAAACAGCGAATAGCCGACTTCGAGAGGCTTCGGGAAGACCCCGCCCATCGGAGCGTTGTAATCCGCCACGACCACGATGGCGCCGGCACGTGCGATGGCTTCGGCAACCGCATTGTCCTGCAGTCCCGAGGACTGGAACGCACCGCCGTGGAAGTACAACACGATCGGCGAACCCTTACCGTATTCGGCGCCCTGATAGATACGCGTCGACACGGGGCCAATGGCCACCTTGTCAAACACCATGTCTTTCACTTGCACCGTCATCGTATCGATCCTTGCGTCGCGGGTGTAATGTTGCCGTTGCAACATATTGCCCAAGGCGACGGCTTGCAATTTCTGAAAAAAAGATATTGTTATTCCACTCACGGAATAAGAAGCCTCAATACGATTACACTGTTCCGGATTTCGAACAATACCGCACTGCAAACTACTCAGGTGAATTCCGATGGACCAGCTCTCGGCAATGCGCGCTTTCATTCGCGTCGTGGAGACAGGCAATTTCACACGGGCCGCCGACACGCTCTCGATGCCCAAGGCGACGGTGACCAACCTCATTCAAGGGCTTGAAGCACATCTGCACACCAAGCTCCTCAACCGCACCACCCGCCGCGTCATGGTGACGACCGACGGCGCGCTCTATTACGAACGCGCGGCCCAGATCGTCTCCGAGATCGCCGAGCTGGATGGCAGCCTCACCAACTCGCAAGGGCTTCCGAACGGGCGCCTGCGCGTCGAGATGGCCGGCGCCTTCGCCGACTGGATCGTCGTGCCCGCGCTCTGCGATTTCTATGAGAAATATCCCGATATCCGCATCGACCTCGGCGTCGGCGACCGCACCGTGGATTACCTCGCCGAGAACGTCGATTGCGCGCTGCGCGCCGGCACTCCAGCCGACCAATCATTGATTGCACGCCGCGTATCCGAGGTGGAGCTCATTACCTGCGCCTCCCCGCTCTACATCGAGAAATACGGAATGCCGTCGAGACCGGAAGAGCTTGAAAACGATCACTATTCCGTAAGCTATTTTCGCGCGCAGACCAACCGGACGCTTCCGTTCGAGTTCCGCAGGGACAACGAGGAGTTAGAGATCAATCCGCGCTATCTCGTCTCCGTGAACGACAGCCGAACCTTCGTGACAGCCGCCACGAGGGGGCTCGGCATCGCGCAATTACCGCGCTTCATGATCCGCAACGAGTTGGAAAACGGCGAGCTGATACAGGTGCTGCCGGAGTGGAACCGTGAGCCGCTCGGGCTCTACATCGTCTATCCCCCGAACCGCCACCTCAGCAACAAGGTCCGCGTCTTCGTCGACTGGATGGTCAAGCTTCTGACCGACGCCAAGCTGGATGCCCGCTGACAGAACTGCGGCCCGCGAGGCGTTTACCTTCAACGGGCCGCAACCATATGTTTTGCCATTTCTTCTTTCACTCTCTGCCGGGTCACCAGGGAACAATGGCTCGGCAGCTATTGAGGTCTGATGCGTAGGATTGGAGGAGTCCCGCACATCCCTACATTGCTAATATAGACAATCATGATGCAAATGTAAGGGGATATTGCAGGCTTGTCGCCTCAATGCGTCAGCCAACCCTATCCCCTTCCGGGTGCTGGCGTTTTGCGGCGCAGGATATCCACAGCTGAGCGCTGCGGCGGATCGCCACGGCGCGAGCGGCCCGAAAGCCGCCCGCCGGACGCATAAATCAGATCATGCCGCCATTGGCGCGCAGCACCTGGCCGTTGATCCAGGAACCATCGGGACCGGCGAGAAACGACACGGCCGCTGCAATATCCTCGGGCGTGCCGAGCCGCTCCAGCGGATTCATCTTCGCCATCTGCGCCACCAGTTCGTCCGACTTGCCGTTGAGGAACAGATCGGTGGCCGTCGGCCCCGGCGCAATCGCGTTGATGGTGATGTTACGGCCGCGCATCTCCTTGGCCATGATCCCCGTCATCGTCTCGACGGCGGCCTTGGTTGCGGCATAGACACCATAGGTCTCGAGCTTCAGCCCGACCACCGACGTCGAGAAATTGACGATCCGGCCGCCATCGCGCAGCCGCTTGCCGGCCTCGCGCAGCGTGTTGAACGTGCCCTTGAGGTTGACGTCCATCATGCGCTGGAAATGCGCGTCGTCCGCATCCGCGATCGAAGAAAGCGCCATGATCCCGGCATTGTTGACCAACACATCGACGCCCCCGAAGGCTGCCTCGGCTGCATCGAACATCCGCCGCACGGCCTCCGCGTCGCTGACATCGGCCTTCGCCGTCAGCGCCTTGCCGCCGCGCTTTTCGATCGCGGCAGCCAGCTCTTCGGCCGGCGCGGCGTTGCCGGAGTAGTTGATCACCACGGTAAATCCGTCGCGCGCAAGCCGATCGGCAATCGCCGCGCCAATGCCTCTGGAGGCGCCGGTCACGATCGCAACCCTGTTTTCCGATGCCGTCATTGTCATTCTCCTTGCTTGGAAGCGCGATATCGCGCCGTTGGAGAGAAGATGCCGCTTTTCTCGCGGCGGATAATCATCCATTATTCGCCATCACTATCCGGAAATAGCGAACAGATAGATGGACAGATTCGATGCCATGCGTGTCTTTTGCCGCATCGTCGAGCGCCGCAGCTTCACCGTCGCCGCCGAGGATACCGGCCTGCCGCGCTCGACGGTGACCGATGCGGTCAAGCAGCTCGAGGCCCGCCTCGGCGTTCGCCTGCTGCAGCGCACGACGCGCCACGTGAGCCCGACGCTCGACGGCGAGGCCTATTACCGCCGCTGCCTGTCGATCCTCTCGGATATCGAGGACGCGGAAGGCGCATTCGCCGGCGCCAAGCCGAAAGGCATGCTGCGCGTCGATGTGCATGGCACGCTGGCGCGCCATTTCGTGCTGCCCAACCTGCCGTCTTTTCTCGAAGCCTATCCCGACATCGAACTCTACATGAGCGAGGGCGACCGTCTCGTCGATCTCGTGCGCGAAGGCATCGACTGCGTGCTGAGGGTCGGCATACCCTCAGATAGCGACATGGTCGCCCGCCGCGTGGCGATGCTGGAGGAAGTCACGCTCGCCTCGCCTTCCTATCTCGCCCGCTATGGAACGCCCGAGCATCCCGACCGGCTGGACGGCCACCGCATGGTCGGCTTTCACTCCAGCGCCACCGGCGCGCTGGTGCCGCTCGAATTCCTCGTGGGCGGCCAGATCCGCAACGTCACCCTGCCCGCGACGCTATCAGTCAACGCCGCCGAAAGCTTCCACGCGGCCGCGCGCCTCGGCCTCGGCATCATCCAGGTGCCGCGCTATCATGCTCAGCGCTATATCGACAGCGGCGAGCTCCAGCCCATCCTGCAAGACTATCCGCTGACGAAAACGCCGGTCTCGCTGCTCTATCCGCGAAACCGCCAGCTCTCGCCACGCGTCCGCGTCTTCATCGAGTGGTTGACGAAGGTGTTCGCGAGGCAAACATAGTCATACGATCAAGATCTCGGCAAACCCATCATCGGGAGCGAAACCATGACCATCACAGACATAACAGTGAACGCACGCGAGGGCGGCTTCGTCGTCATGTTCGGCGACAAGACCGGAAACAGCATTTCCGTGACGCTTTATAATGCAGCCACACCCGGCCTGACCCGCGACAACGCCGTCTCCCACGCTCGCCATCTACTTCTCGCGGCGCATGACAGCTCGGCCGGCGACGGGCCGCACAGCAAGGATGCGGCTACGCTGGAAGAGGAACTGGACGAAGGCCTCGAAGACACCTTCCCGGCAAGCGACCCGGTCTCCGTCACCGGCTCGTCGATCCCGCTGCACGATCCAAAGCCCGGCCGATAGATCATATGGACGACAGGACAGACGCGCTCGGCGCGGCACCGATAACGGGCGAAGCCCTCACCCGCTTCTTCGAGCGCGATGCGATCGCCGTCGCCCACGATCTTCTCGCCTGCCGCATCACCGTCGCCGGCATCGGCGGGCGCATCGTCGAGACCGAGGCCTATTTCCCCGATGACGAAGCCTCCCACAGCTTTCGCGGCCCGACACAGCGCAACGGCGCCATGTTCGGCAGGCCGGGCAATGTCTATATCTACCGCATCTATGGCATGCACTGGTGCCTGAACTTCGTCTGCACCCCAGGCTCCGCCGTGCTCATCCGCGCCATCGAGCCGGAAATCGGCATCGCCACGATGATCGAGCGCCGTGGCACCGATGCGCTCACGCAGCTTTGCAGCGGCCCCGGCAAGCTCTGCCAGGCGCTCGACGTCACCATCGCCCTCAATGATCGCCTGCTCGACCACGCCCCCTATTCACTGACGCCGACGGCACCGGCGCCGATCGTCAGCGGAAAACGCATCGGCATCACGAAAAATGCCGAAGCACCATGGCGCTTCGGCATTTCAGGGTCTCGCTATCTCAGCAGGCCGTTTCGCTGATCACTCCATCACGGCGCTGTGGTCCATGACCGGGGCCACCTTGGGCTTGCGCAGCAACAGCACCAGCGGAATGACCGCCAGCGACATGATCATCAGCAGCTTGAAGTCATCGATATAAGCGATAACAGTCGACTGCAGCGTGATCAGCTCGTTCAGCGCCGCGCGCCCAGCGGCGGTGAGCGGGCTCATCCCTTGCGCTGCCGCCGCATCGAAGGCGTGGTTGAACGGCGTGACATAGGCGGCGATGTTCTCGTGGTTCACCTGCGCGTTTTCGACCAAAAGCGCCGAGACGATGGAGATCCCCACGCTTGAGCCGATGTTTCGCGACAGGTTGTAGAGACCGGTGCCGTCGCCGCGCATCTCCGCCGGCAGCGTCGAAAATGCGATCGTCGTCAGCGGCACGAACAGGAAGCCGAGCCCGGCGCCCTGGATGAAACCGACAGAGACGATCGTCCACTGCGAGACATCGGGCGTCCAGCCGGTCATGTCGTACATCGCCCATGCCGTCAGCCCGAGGCCGAGCACCAGAAGCAGGCGCGTATCCACCTTGCCGATCAGCCGCCCGACGATGAACATGCACAGCATCGTACCCATGCCGCGTGGCCCCATGACGATACCAGCGGTGATGACGGGATAGCCCATCAGCGTCTGCAGATAGGGCGTCATCAGCGCCAGCGAGGCGAGATAGGTGATCCCGATCACGAAGATGAAGATCATGCTGACGGAGAAGTTCCGGTCGAGAAACAGCTTCGGATTGACGAAGGATTTCTCCGCCGTCAGCGTGTGCACGACAAGCAGATAGAAGGCCGCGGCACAGATGATCGCCTCGATCATGATCTCGCCCGAAGCGAACCAGTTAAGCTGTTCGCCGCGATCGAGAAAGAGCTGCAGCGACGCGATGCCGAGGCTCATCATCCCGAAACCGAACCAGTCGAGCTTGGCGAGCGCGTCCAGCTTCGTCTCGGTGACGTAGATCATGATGCCTGCAAAGGCGAGCGCTCCGATCGGCACGTTGATGTAGAACACCCAGCGCCAGCTGATGTTGTCGGTCAGCCAGCCGCCGATGACAGGGCCAAGCACCGGCCCCACCATGACCGACACACCGAACAAGGCCATGGCGGACCCACGTTCTTCCGGCGTGTAGATATCGAGCAGAATGCCCTGCGACAGCGGCACCAGCGATGCGCCGAACAGGCCCTGCAAAAGGCGGAAGCCGACGATCTGGTTCAGCGATTGCGCCAGACCGCAGAGCACGGAGGCCACGACGAAGCCGGTGATCGCCGTCAGCAGCACCTTCTTGCGGCCGAACTTGGCGGCAAGAAAGCCCGACGGCGGCGTCATGATCGCGGCCGCGACGATGTAGGAGGTGAGAACCCAGTTGATCTGGTCGGCGCTCGCCGAAACGCTGCCCTGAATATAGGGCAACGCAACGTTGGCGATCGTCGTATCCAGCGCCTGCATGATGACGGCGAGGATGACGCAGGCCGTGATCATGCCGCGATTGGCAACCGGGACGAAGGACGCGGAGGCAGCGTTACTCATGATCTCCGCCCGAGCGGCCCAGAAGCTTGGACACGAAATCCGGCAGGCCGCGCGCGTGGCCGGTATCGACATCGACGACCGTGCTCATGCCGACGCGAAGCGGCGGCTTGCCGGCTGCGTCCTCGATGCTGACCCGCATCGGGATACGCTGCACGACCTTGACCCAGTTGCCGGTCGTGTTCTGCGCCGGCAGCAACGAGAAGCTGGAGCCGGAAGCCGGGCTGATGCTCTCGACCTTGCCCTTCCAGGTCACACCCGGATAGGTGTCGACATAGATGGTAGCCGTCTGGCCGGGCTTCACATAGGTGAGCTCGGTTTCCTTCGGGCTGGCGTCGATCCATAGATTTTTGGTCGCGACCAGCGAGAAGGCCTGCGTCGATGCCTCGAGATAGGAGCCCGGCTGCAGCGCGTTGACATTGGTGGCGATGCCATCGAACGGCGCGCGGACGACGCTGTGATCGAGCTGGCGCTGCGCGTCGTCGACCTTGGCCTTGGCTTCCAGATAAAGCGGGTTCTGCTCGGCCGGCTGGTCGGCATTGCCGCCGAGCTGTGCGAGCGTGGCAGCCGCCTGCGCCTTGGCGACGGCAACCTTCTGCTGACCGGCCTGCAGATTGTGCTTTGCCTGGTCGAACGCCGTGCGGGTGGCCGCCGAGCTGTTGAGCAGGCTCTGCTGGCGGTCGAATTCGGTCTGGAAATACGGGATATCGGCCTCGGCCTGGGTGATCTCGGCCAGCGACTGCTGGTAGCTTGCTTCCAGGTTGAGGATCTGGTTGCGCACGGCGCCGAGCTGCGCCTTGGCGCCGTCGAGCGCGATCTTGAACACGTCCTGGCGAAGGCTGAACAGCACCTGGCCCTGCTTCACCGCTTCGTTTTCATGCACGTCGATCGTGTCGACGATGCCGGAAACGTCGGTCGTCAGCCCCATCATGTCGGACTTGATATAGGCGTTGTCGGTCGACATCACCTGTCCGCTATTGACGTAGTAATAACCGCCGACGACGAGCGCGACGGGCAGCAGTGCAAACAACACCGGCCGGGTCATGCTGCGCTTGCGGCGCGGGGGCGTGGTCACGAGCGGCGCCACAGTGGCGACAGGCGCGGGAGTGGACGATGGCGCCTCGGCGACGGTTTCCTCGCGCGGAGAAACCTCGTTCGTTTCGGCAGCAGTATTGGCATCGGCGTCGGAAACGACGCGCAGGGGAATTTTATCAGCCATGGTTGGTCTCGTTTTCAGCCAATGCCAGGGGGGTCCGGCAGGCCTGCACTAGGTTGGTCTTCATCTGCGACAGGATTTGGAAAAGCTGCTCCCGTTCTAAGGCGGAAACATCCTCCAGGGCTTCGCCTCGCGTCACATCGCCAAGTCCGCGCATTTCCGCCAAGAGCGGATGTGCCTCCTCGCGCATGTAAAGCAGCCAGATCCGGCGGTCCGTCGGGTGCTGGCGGCGCTCGATCAGCCCGCGTTCGGCGAGCTTGTCGAGAATGCGTACAAGTGTGATCGGCTCGATCTCCAGCATCTCCGCCAGCCCGCCCTGGTGTATCCCCTCATTGTTGGAGAGATACGCCAGCGTCTGCCATTGCGATCGCGTCAACCCAAGGCACTTCGCCCGCTGCTCGAAACGCTTTCGAAGCAGACGTGCGACATCGTGCAGGAGGAAGCCGAGAGGCGGATTGCTGTTCATTGAGGACTGCGCCAATAGTAAGCACACTTATAATGTGTCTAGATATATTGAGCAGGTGCAACATACAAGTCACCTTCGGTTGATTATTGCGAATGTGCGGCCAAATTGTCGCACCCGGCTAAGGAATATGCCGCCGAAACCGGAAAGCGTTGGCGGCCCGCCGATACTCTCCCTGATTTCATTGATCTTGGAAGTTTCAACCCACCGGGATTTGCTTTTCGTCAAGACACCCGTTTATATCGAAATCCAGAGGCTTACCGGGCGGGGACCTTCCCGGCCAGTCGACCGCAACGGCATGCAAGTCGTGAGCGCTATCCGCGCCACGAACGTAAGACAGAATTAGAAATAGGCGAGTGGCACACAGTCGCTCGAGTACCGCCTGACATGAAACGCATTCTTTCAGCATAGTCATGGCGGCGTGTTTGGCCGCCCGAATGGGGAGCCGCCATGCCTTTCTCACTTCGCTACGTCTTGGCCTTCAGCAGCGTCGTCTTCTTCCCCCTCGCCTCATCCGCCCAGCAGGCCGCGGCCCC
Organism: Rhizobium sp. FG113; assembly: GCF_057809895.1. Lineage (NCBI taxonomy): Bacteria > Pseudomonadati > Pseudomonadota > Alphaproteobacteria > Hyphomicrobiales > Rhizobiaceae > Rhizobium > Rhizobium sp. FG113. The sequence goes on from NZ_JBMDKV010000007.1 coordinate 121,969, forward strand.
GCCCCCGCCGCCGGTCACCGTGGCCAAGCCCGTGGTGCGCGAGGTCGTCGACAACGACGAGTTCATCGGCCGCTTCGAGGCGGTCGACGAGGTCTCGGTGCGCGCACGCGTCGGCGGCTATCTGAATGAGGTCGATTTCACCGATGGCGCGCTGGTGAAGAAGGGCGACAAGCTCTTCGTCATCGACCAGCGCCCCTTCGTCACCGCGCTCAACGAGGCCAACGCCGCGCTCGAAGTCGCCAAATCCACGCAGACCTATGCGGAGGCCCAGTTCAACCGCGCGCAAAGCCTTGCCACCAGCGGCAGCCAGTCGGTCTCGACGCTCGATGATCGCCGGCGTGAATGGCTCTCCGCGCAGGCCAATGTTCGCGGCGCCCAGGCAACCGCCGACCGAGCGGCCCTCGACATGGAATACACGACGATATCGGCGCCGCTCAGCGGCCGCATCGACCGACGCCTGATCTCCACCGGCAATCTGGTGCAGGCCGACCAGACGATCCTGACGACCATCGTGTCGCTGGACCCGATCGATTTCTACTTCGACGTCGATGAGCGCCGCCTGCTGAACTTCGCCGATACGGCGCGCAAGCTCGGCAAGGACCTGCAATTGGGCGGCGGCGGCGTGCCTGTCACCGTGACGATTTCCGATCCAAACGCCAAGCCATTCACCGGCAAGCTCGACTTCGCCGAAAACCGCATCGACAACGAGAGCGGCACCATCCGCATCCGTGCTCGCCTCGCCAATCCCGACCTGATCCTGCAGCCCGGCCTCTTCGGCCGTGTACAGGTGGAGGCCTCCAACAAGTACAAGGCGATCCTCGTGCCCGACGAGGCGATCGGCTCCGACCAGAACGAACGCGTCGTCTTCGTCGTTGGCACCGATGGCAAGGTGTCGACCAAGCCCGTGCGCCCCGGCCCCAGGCTCTACGGCTACCGCGTCATTCGTGAAGGCCTTGATGGCACCGAGACGATCATCGTCAACGGCCTGATGCGCGCCCGCCCCGGCGCGACCATCACGCCGCAGATGACCGAACTGCCGCAGGAGCGGCGCGACACGCCGCCGGAAAACGCCGCGACGGAGACGCCACAATGAGGTTCGCTCATTTCTTCGTCGACCGCCCGATCTTCGCGGCGGTCATCTCGATCGTGCTGCTCGTCGTCGGCAGCATCGCCTATACGCAGCTGCCGGTGTCGCAATATCCCGAGATCGCGCCGCCGACCATCGTGGTGCGCACCTCCTATCCGGGCGCCGACCCGCAGACCATCGCCGACACGGTCTCCACACCGCTGGAGCAGCAGATCAACGGCGTCGAGGACATGCTCTACATGTCCTCCTATTCCAGCGCCGACGGCGCCATGTCGCTGACCATCACCTTCAAGCTCGGCACCGATCTCGACAAGGTGCAGGTGCTCGTCCAGAACCGCGTCTCGATCGCCCTGCCCCGACTTCCGGAGGAAGTGCAGCGCCTCGGCGTCACCACCGACAAAAGCTCGCCCGACCTGATGATGGTCGTGCACCTTCTCTCGCCCTCGCACCGCTACGACCAGCTTTACGTCTCCAACTACGCCCGCAACCGCATCCGCGACACGCTCGTCCGGCTCGATGGGGTCGGCGACGTGCAGGTGTTCGGCGAGCGCCAGTATTCCATGCGCATCTGGCTCGATCCGCAAAAGCTATCGGCCTACGGCATGACATCGGATGACGTGGTCTCGGCCCTTCGCGACCAGAACGTCCAGGTCTCCGGTGGCAAGATCGGCGCACCACCCGTAACAGGCAAGAACGCCTTCGAATATACGGTCAGAACCGACGGCCGCTTCTCCGACGTGCGCGAATTCCGCTACGTCATCGTCAAGTCGACCGGCGCCGGCCGGCTTGTGCAGCTGCAGGACGTCGCCCGCATCGAGCTCGGTGCGCAGGACTATGTAACGAACAGCTATCTCAACAACGACCCCGCCGTGGCGCTCGGCATCTTCGCCCGTCCCGGAACCAACGCGCTCGATACCGCGCATCAAATCCAGTCGCTGATGAAGGACATCTCCCAGACCTTCCCGCAGGGTCTGGAATACCGCATCGTCTACGACACCACCGAGTTCATCTCGGAATCGATCACCGAAGTCTATCGAACCATCGCCGAAGCCGCGATCCTGGTGGCGATCGTCGTCCTCGTCTTCCTGCAATCCTGGCGCACCGCGATCATCCCGATCATCGCCATCCCGGTCTCGTTGATCGGCACCTTCGCCGTGCTCCTCGCTTTCGGCTTCTCGCTGAACATGCTGACGCTGTTTGGCCTGGTGCTCGCGATCGGCATCGTCGTCGACGACGCCATCGTTGTGGTGGAAAACGTCGAGCGCAATCTCGCCAAAGGCATGACGCCGAAAGAGGCCGCGCATGTGACGATGGATGAAGTCGGCACCGCCGTCATCGCCATTTCGCTGGTGCTGATCGCCGTCTTCGTGCCGACTGCCTTCATCCCCGGGATCTCCGGCCAGTTCTACAAGCAGTTCGCGGTGACCATCTCGGTCACCACCGCGATCTCGGCGCTGAACTCGCTGACGCTGTCGCCGGCACTCGCCGGTATTCTGCTCAGAAGCCACGATCACCAGCACACGCGCAACAACATCGCCCTGCGTTTCGGGCGAGGTCTCGCCAATGGCTTCAACAACGGCTTCGATCGCCTGAGCCACGGCTATTCGTGGATCGTCAGGCATCTCGTCCGAAGCTGGATCGGCATCACCTGCTCGCTGCTCGTCTTCGCGGGCCTGCTCGGCGCCACCTACTTCATGATCACCAAGGTCCCATCGGGCTTCATCCCGACCATGGACCAGGGCTACGCGATCGTCGTCGTCCAGCTTCCTGATGGCGCGTCGCTGGCGCGAACCGATGCGGTGGTGAAACAGGTCGGCGATATCGCCCGCACGGTCCCCGGCGTCGGCAATGCCGTGCAGTTCGCCGGCTTCAGCGGCGCGACCTTCACCAACGCCTCCAATTCCGGCGTCGTCTTCGTGCCGTTCAAGTCCTTTGCCGAGCGCGAGGAAGGCGGCGAGACCGCCAACAAGATCATCGGCGAGCTTTTCGGCAAGCTGCAGAGCATCCAGGAGGCCTTCATCATCGCCGTCCCGCCGCCTTCGGTGCGCGGCGTCGGCAATTCCGGCGGCTTCAAGATGCAGATCCTCGATCTTGAAAACGCCGACATGACCCGTGTTCTCGGCCTTGCCCGCCAGATGATGGGCGCGGCCGCGACGACCGAAGGCCTGACCGGCGTCTTCACGACGTTCTCGGATGCCAGCCCGCAATATTATCTCGCCATCGATCGCGACAAGGCGCGTTTCCTCAACGTGCCGATCCCCAATATCTTCAACGCGCTGTCGATCAATCTCGGCGTCGCCTATGTCAACGATTTCAACGCCTTCGGCCGCGTCTATCAGGTCCGCGCCCAGGCCGACCGGCAATACCGCATGGACCGCGAGGATATCTTAGGCCTCAAGGTGCGCTCGGCCACCGGCGCGCTAGTGCCGCTCGGCACGCTGATGGATATCCAGGATTCCAGCGGCCCTGCCCTCGTCCAGCGCTACAATATGTATGTTTCCGTCCCGCTGCAGGGCAATCCGACGCCAGGCACGTCGACGGGCGACGCGCTGAAGAAGATGGAGGCGCTGGCCGCCAAAATCCTGCCGCCCGGCACGACCTTCGAATGGACCGAACTCGCCTACCAGGAAACCCACACCGGCAACACGGCGGTCTATATCTTCGCCCTGTCGGTCATCTTCGTCTTCCTGGCGCTCGCGGCGCAATATGAAAGCTGGGTCCTGCCGCTGGCGATCATCTTGATCGTGCCGCTGGCCGTGCTTGCCGCGCTGATCGGCGTCTGGTTCCGGGGCATGGACAACAACGTGCTGACACAGATCGGCCTGATCGTCTTGATCGGCCTTGCGGCGAAGAACGCGATCCTGATCGTCGAGTTTGCCCGTCAGGCGGAAGACGAAGGCAAGTCTCCCGTGGAGGCAGCCGTAGAGGCGAGCCACCTGCGCCTGCGCCCGATCCTGATGACGGCCTTCGCCTTCATCTTCGGCGTGCTGCCGCTCGCGATCGCCACCGGCCCGGGCGCGGAAATGCGCCAGTCGCTCGGCACGGCAGTCTTCTCAGGCATGCTCGGCGTTACGATCTTCGGTCTGTTCCTGACGCCCGTCTTCTATGTCGCGCTGCGCTCGTTCAGAAGGAAGGCCAGGCCGGCGCCGACGGTAGAACCGGATGCCGGGACCCCGCCGGTCGAAGCCTCATCATGAGGGCCGGCGGGCAAGTGTCGCCTGTTTCGAACGCGAGCTGGAAAGCAGCTTCCTCAGCGGCTTTTCGATGAGTTCGTAGGCCGCGGTTCCAAGCACCACGCCGGCAAGAACGCACACCGGAGCCATGACGGTCGCAGAGAGGCCGATCGCCTGCCCCGCCTTGGCGACCACCGAGATCGCCAGCGTGTGCCAGAGATAGATCGAGTAGGAGGCGTCGCCGAGATAGGTGAGCAGCGGCATGCGGCCGAGACTGCCGGCCGCCTCCAGCGACACCATCCCGTAGACCAGCACCATCGCCAGCGGACCGCAGATCCCGGCATTGAACTCGGCGCCCATCAGATGGATGGCGGCGAAACCGGAAAGGGCGGCGCCCACGCAGGCAAGGCCAAGGCTGGTGCCGGCAATCCACCAGCGCAGCCACAGCTCGGCGATCAATACGCCGCCGACAAACTCGAGAATGATCGGCCGCGTGTAGGTGTAGAGCGCAGGCGTCGTCGGCTGCAGGATCTGCCCGGCCAGGAAGAAGCCGCCGAACAGCGCGAGCAGAAAAACGAGACGCCATTTGCGCGGCAGGAACAGCGCGCCGGCGAAGAGCACATAGAAGAAGATCTCGAAATTAAGCGTCCACCCCTGCACCAGCACCGGCCAGATGTCACCAGTGCTCGGAGAATGCGCGGGGATGAAGAACAGCGACGCAACGATATGCGACGTCGTCAGCTGCAGGTTCGGAAACAGGCCGGCCACGGCGCCGGCGATCATGATTGCTGTCACCAGCCAGTAGGATGGTGCGATCCGGCGCAGGCGGTCGATGAGGAAGCCCTGCGGCGTCATCGGCCGGCGCTCGCTGATCACCCACATGATGAAGCCGCTGATGACGAAGAACACATCGACACCGGCAGCCCCGATGGCGAAGTGCTCGCCGGACTTCTCGGCCGCGTGAAAAACGACGACAGCAAGCGCCGCGAAGGCGCGCAGATATTGGATGCCGTAAAGGGTCTTCATCCGGTTTCCTCAAATGACCGGTCAATGCCGGCCGACAATGCTTTTTAGTGCGAATGCATCAACGGTTCGGGCCGCCGTGCCTGCCGCGCCCATGCCGCGACATCCGGCTGGCGACGCACGCTCATCAGTTTTCCGGCGCAGAAATAGAACAGGAACGTCCCGACGTTATAGGGCGTCAGAATGTCGATCTCGACGAAGGAGCGGATCACCAGAAGCACGGCAATGGCAAACAGCAGGTAGGATTCGTCGTTCCTGATATCTTCGATGAGACGGCGAAGATGCCCCCACAGGATCTTCAAGAGCGTGAAGGCCAGGATGAATACGCCGACGAGACCAAGCTCCACCGCGGTTTCGATATAGGTGTTGTGGAAATGGAAGCCGCTGCGCGAGCCGATGAAGAACTCTTCCCAGAGCCGCTCCGGCTCCGAGAAACCCTGAACCCAATAGGCCTGATAGCCGACGCCGAAATAGGGATTGTCGGCCGCGGCCTCGATCCCCTGCTGCCACAGATAGGTACGTCCCGTCAGCGTCGAATCCTTGCCGAAAATCCCGAGCACGGCATCGACCGCGCCGAGATAGACACCGGCGACCGCAAGCACGATCACCGCGACACCGCCGCCGATGACGAGCAGCTTGCGCTGGTCGGGCGTCAGCGTCAGCACCACACGCAGGCCGACCATCAGCGCCAGAACCACGACCGCCGTCAAAACCGAGGTCGCCGACTGGCACACCATGAGGCAGTAGGCGGATAGCAGCCCAACGACGCCTGTGGCACCCAACCATGATGGACGGCGTTCGCCGAAAATGAAGACGGTGGCGTAGCAGGCGATCAGGCCGAGCGAGGCATAGAACCCGAGCTGGTTCTTCGACGCGAAAGCACCCACGAAGCTGTAGGTGTTGTCCATCACGTCGAGTTCGTAGTGACCGAACAGCACCGAATAGACGAGAACGATGCCGATGCCGGCGACCATTCCAAGCGTCAGCGTCCTGGCATCGAGCACCCTGACCGCGATGAGCGCGCAAAGCACCTGCGTGAAATATTGAATGGCGGCGCGCATCGACACGCTGGGTGCCGCCGACCAGAAGACCGACAGGAAGGCGATCGCCGCGAAGGCGTAGATCCAGGCGTAGCGATTGTAGTTGCCGAGCACCTTGCGGTAATCGACCACGATCAGCGGCAGCCAGAGCGCATAGTAAAGCAGGATCGCCACCTGCCCGAACCTGAGCGAGTAGGCGAATGCAAAAAGCGAGAGCGCCACGGCGGGAACGGCATAGGCCACATTCCCGCCGGGCTGGATGAGCGCCGACTTAGCGATACGCATACTGCCTCGTTACCTCATGGCCAGTCCGGCGGTGACCTTGATCAGATCGCCGGGCTGCAATGCGGTGCTTTCCTGCACCGGGATTTCCTTCGGCTTGCCATCCACGTCGCGGATGACGGAGTAGGCAATGCTGGCGGCACCCGTCGATGTGTCGAACCGGGCCGCATCCGTGGACTGCGTGAGCGCCTCGGCCATCAACGAGTTGCTGGTCGTGAGCTTCAGGTTGAGCTGATCGATCTGCGCATCGGCACTTTGCTTTTCCTGGGCGAGCTGCGCGTCCCAGTCGTTGCGAAGCGTGATCTCGTCCTGGTTGGCCTTGCTGATATCCTGCTTGGCCTTGAGCGAGTTCGTGTCGATGTCCAGAAGCATCGCCTCAAGATCGGCCGCGCGTTGCTCGGCCGTGATCTTGCGGGCGCTGAGCACCAGCCCCTTCTCGGCGAGATCGTCGACCTTGTCGCGATCGGCCGTGGCAAGCTCCAGCTGGCGGGTCTGCGTCTGCGTCTTCTTGGCAAGCGTCTCGACTTCGCTCTGCAGGAGAGCTCTCAAGTCATCGAGTGCCTGAAGCTGTAGCGTCAGCCGCTTCTTGCGCGAGGTCATGAGCGCGTTCTCGCTGTCGACGAGTGCTCTGGCCTCCGGCTTGTCCTTCAGCTCTGCCGGAATCTCGAAACTATCCTTGTTGTCGATTTCGGCCTGAAGACGAGCCTGCTTCACCAGAAGCCGCGCCCTGTCCGCCATATAGACGACGGCGTCGCCCTTGGCGTTGATGAAATCGCGGGCGAACCGCTGGCCGGAATCGGCCCTGCGAAGGCCGCCGGCAAGGCTGACAGCCTTGGCAACGGTCAGGTTCGGCGCGAACGGAAACTCACCCGGCTTCTCCACGTCTCCGGAGAGATAGACAGGGCGGAATTCCGATAATTCGACGGATGCCGACGGCCGGTCCTTCAGGGCAAACTGCTTCTGAAGGGCCATGCCGATCTGCTTGGCGATAGCGTCGGTGGTCTGCCCGGAAGCGGCGAGATCGCCGACGAATGGCAGCGAAATGCTGCCGGATGGGCCAACCGTGTAGTCGCCGCTGACGACAGACCAGTCGCGGATCGTCCCATCCGCCGTCTGCCATTCGGCAACTCGAATCTTCACTTTATCCATGGTTCCAAGGCGGTAGTCGTCCGCGCTGGCAATGAATGAGGACAGCAGGAATGCACTCAACCCGGCAGCGACTGCAACACCGGATCGAAGGGCACGGGATCGCCCAGCCTGACTGCCAAATAGACGTTCGTTCATATTTTTCCCCGTGTTTCGTCCCGACGGCGAGCCATAAGACGTGCTCGTCGGGCGTAAGGATGCCGTTAGTAGCTTCCGCGCTGAGCGCAGACGGCGGGAATGGTCTTTGCGATGATCGCAACGTCCCGGGCCATCGACCAGTTTTCGACGTAGTGGGTGTCGAAAGCGACGCGAGCGGCATAGGAGACGTCGTTGCGTCCGCTGACCTGCCAGAGACCGGTAAGGCCCGGGCGGGACTGCAGATAGAAGACGGCGGCGTGCTCGTACATTTCAAGTTCGTCTTGAACGACGGGACGCGGACCGACGACGCTCATCTCACCGCGAATGATATTGAAGAGCTGGGGAAGCTCATCAAGGCTCAGCTTGCGCAGCACGGCGCCAACGGCAGTGACCCGGGGGTCGTTCTGCAGCTTGCGCGTGGCGCGCCACTCATCCATGGCGGAAGGGTTGTTGCGCAGGTAGTCCTGCAGCACCTTGTCGCCATTGGTGACCATTGTCCGAAACTTCAGGCAACGGAATTCCTGGCCATTGTGGCCGATACGGCGATGGCCATAGAAGGCCGGACCCTTGTCCGTAAGCTTCACAAGCAGCATCACCATCAAAAAGATTGGGCTCAGAAACAGAAGCCCGAGGCAGGCGGCGGACACATCGAATGCCCGTTTTGCGAAGCCGCCCGTGGGCGGAAACGCGTTTTCGTGAACTGCGCCATAAAATGGCGAACTGTCCGATCTCGTCGCAGACTTCATAGAGGTAACTCCACTTATGTTTGCCGTTTGGTCGGTTAAGGCTCAGGACGCTAAGCTAGCGCTGACGAGTTGGGAGTGTATGAGGGGATTTTGTTTTTTTAAGCCACGTTTTTAAAACCGGTCGTTATCGAACGGTTTTGGAAACATTTGTTCAACTTTTTGTATTTCAGTGGTCGCTGAAACATATTTAGATTCCACCAAAGCGATCAAAACTATATTTGCAGATCGAAATAAAATGTCCCGTGACTTCTTGCCAATACACCCCGAGCGAAGTTTACAGGGGTGACCGGTCGCGGTCGAAAGTTCTTGAGCGCGGCCATCACTTCTCCAACGTACCTGTTTTTAAACTTGAACGGGGGCGTTTTATTGCATCGCAGCATCGTTTTTGCGCCGCACTCACAAATCGGTTGAAATTAAATCTTTGTAATAAAAGTTGAATGCGAAACGCGCCCACTACACCTCAGCGGGTATCGATTGTGGCGTAAACAAGAACGTGCATTGTCAAATTCGATGCAACCCTCACATCGAAACCCAACTTTAACGACGTTTTCCGATTGCCGGGCGGCCAGACCGATAAGTGGCATTTTTACCAATACCCGGAACAAAGCTTTAAGATGACACTTGTAGATACTGAATACAGGCGCAAACGACGTCTTCACCGCTTTAGTTATATGACGAAGTCCTGTAAAAAGAATCTACAAAAGGGTCCTGGTGTGGCCGCGTATTCAATGGCTGTTCATTGAAGGGCACCATCTGGGGAGGCAACAAATGTATGCACCTCGCGTTTTTGTCAGCATGTTGGGCGCACTCGCCGTGTTCGCCGTCGCGACCTATTGGCTGAGCGGCTCCTTATCCGGCACCATCATCAAGACCGTGATCTGTGCGATCCTGCTGCAGGCGGGCTATTTCGGCGGCGTGCTCTACCTCGTCTGGAAAGAAAGCAAGGAGCGCAGCGGCGCCAAGCGCGCGGCCGGCCGCGCGGAAGAGGCTGAAAAGCTGCACGTACCGCCGTTCAACAGCTCAGAGCCGTTCAATCGCTAAGCGCCAAGGGCGGCCGTAACTGCCCGGTCGCCGCTCACGAACCCACCCTTCGTAACATCATGTGAAGCGCTCTTTGTTGTCTGCTGCGCTGCAACGTCCTAGGTCTTGGGCGAAACAACGGAGGTAGAGCGTGGCTGAAACAGCTAGCATATGCGTCATCATCGCCGCCAAGAACGCGGCCGATACGATCGAAATCGCCGTCAGATCAGCACTTCTGGAAGCTGAGGTCGCCGAAGTCGTGGTCGTCGACGACGGCTCGAGCGATTCCACGGCGCAAGCCGCCGAACGCGGCAACGACGCCACCGGCAGGCTCAGGATCGTCAGGTTCGAGAAGAACAAGGGCCCGTCAGCCGCGCGCAATCATGCCATCGATATCTCCACATCGCCGCTGATCGCCATTCTCGACGCCGACGATTTCTTCTTCGCCGGCCGCTTCTCCCGCATGCTCTCGGACGATGATTGGGAGTTCGTGGCCGACAACATCGCCTTCGTCGATGCCGACACGGTTGCCCAGGCGCCGCAGAAGCTCGATCGCTTCGCCGAAAACCCTCTCTATCTCGATCTGACGACCTTCGTGGACGGCAACATCTCCAAGCGCGGCGTGCGCCGCGGCGAGATCGGCTTCCTGAAGCCCGTCATGCGTCGCGCCTTTCTCGACAAGCATAAGCTCCGCTACCGCGAGGACATGCGCCTCGGCGAGGATTACGATCTCTACATCCGCGCGCTTGCGCTCGGCGCCCGCTACAAGGTGATCCACAGCTGCGGTTACGGCGCCGTCGTGCGCGGCAATTCGCTGAGCGGGAGCCACCGCACGGAAGACCTGCGCCGCCTTTACGAGGCGGACCGTTCGCTTCTCAAGGATTTCAAGCTGAAGCCGATGGCGGCGGACGCCGTGCGCCGGCACGAACAGCACATTCGCGCCAAATACGAGCTGCGCCACTTCCTCGACATCAAGAACCAGAAGGGCGCCGGCGCCGCGATCACCTACGTCGCGACCCATCCCTCCGCCTTCCCGGCAATCGCCGGCGGCATCCTCGCCGACAAGACGGAACGCTGGCGCAACCCGGATGGTGTGGCGGTCACCTCAAGCGGCGACCGCCTTCGCTATCTGCTCGACGCGCCGGCGGAGTAGCCGTTACTTTGAGAGCTTGCCGGCGGCGAGCTGGAATGCGCTCTGGATCAGCCTTGGATCCTGCACCAGCCAGCGTGCGAGCAGACCAAAATCGGGGCGGCGGCGGCGTTTGAGCTGCCCCACCTGCCCCCACAGCGCCTGCTTGCGCGCCCGGCTCTTGTAGGACCGGATGGTCGCGATCTCGCGCGGCCGTGAGGCGAAGCGGCTTTCCAGCCGGTCGAGCGCCATCCAGGTGATGAACTGCTGCTTCAGATACTCCGGCGACGTGTTGTCGACGCCGTGGAAGATGTTGATCCCCTCGCCGCGCAACGCGCCCGCATCGGCGCACAAGAGAACCTGCTTGGCCGCCAGCATGCAGTCGCAGAAGAACAGAACGTCTTCCGCCGCCAGCCGCAGCGCCGCATCGAAACGCACGGTCTCGATCAGCGGGCGGCCGATGACCATGCACGACATGTGCAGGAACGCCCAGTCGTTGATCATCACCCCCGCAATATCGGGAACCGAGAGGATGTCAGGCGTCTCCATCAGACGCTTGGCACCGTCGATCTTCGCAAGCGCCGCGATCCCGAAGTGATAGTCGAACTCCGCCCCGCCCTCGATCGACGCCCAGTAACAATCGCCGCCGAGCGTATCCATGGCCGTGAACGCGTTTTTCAGATGATCCGGCGTCCAGATATCGTCCGAATCGAGAAACGCGACATAGCGCGTGGCCGCGGGAACATGATCGAGCCCGGTATTGCGCGCGCCGCCCGGTCCCGCGTTCGGCTGGCTGACGACGGTGATTCGCGCCCGCTCTTCGGCGGTCAGCGGCGCCAACTCGCTTGCCGGCGCATAGGGCGACTGATCGTCGACGACGATGATATCGAAGTCCTGAAAACTCTGCGCAAACGCCGACGCAAGCGCCCTTCTGAGGATGCCGTCATCCCGCTGGTAGAACGGAATAATGATCGTGAAAGTCGCCATACTCTCTCCCTGAGAGGTTCGAATTGGTGCTTCGGTCGGCACATTTAGCCGTGCCATCTAGGCCAGCTGCTGCACCGCACAAGCATCAGGGGCATTTCGGCCGAAATTTGTCAAAGGCGGCACGAAGACCGCTGACGGCCCCTCGATCCGGAAACGCTCCATTCCGGATCAAACCGCCCCATTCCGACCATAAATGATGAACCACTTGCGGACGGCTACTGTAACATTTCCTCTCATTTGATAAAAACTTTCGTGCGCCGCACCACGTCTTTTGCGCCTAAGCCAGTGAATATAATCATTTTCTTGAATGCACTGCTGACACTGGCTTCTGGCCGGCACGGAGACACCTAGGCCGCGCATTTTTCGCAGCCTGTTACGGCAAGTAGTATCCGTTACGAAACGGCGTGATCGATCACTTTTGCTGCAGTGCCATATTTTCTTCCGTGAATTCGCCCTAACTTCCCTCGCTGCGGGCTGAAGTCTGCTCTGATTGAAACGGTTGCAAAGGGGAGCTGCGACCCAAAAGGGGTGACTGACAACGTGAATGTTGATACCAACGTGTCCTCACGGATCAACCTGATGCGGATAGTGCTCATTTCGGGCATCGTCTTCGTACACATACCATTCGGCGACCAGACCAGTCCCTTTGTCGGGACCTACGGCGCCTTCGATTGGCTGAGAGTATTCCTGGCGGAAGCGCTGTTCCGGGTGGGCGTGCCCTGCCTGAGTGCGATCTCCGGCTATCTCCTGTTCCGTGGCGGCTTGGAGAATTTCAGCTACCTGAAAACGGTACGCACGAAATCCAAGACCGTGCTCCTGCCGTTCCTCTTGTGGAACGGCCTGTTCTTCCTGGCGATCCTGGTGGCGCTCGGCGTCGGCCTCGGCGACGGCTACGTGCCGAACCCGTGGCAGGCCTCGGCGCGCGAGCTGATGACCCAGCTGTTTGCGGTGGAGGACTTCCCGGTCAACGTGCCGCTCTATTTCCTGCGCGACCTGTTCGTCTGCATCCTGCTGTCGCCGCTGCTGGCATGGCTGATCCGCCATGCGCCGTTGCTGACACTGTCGGTGCTGCTCGTGGTTGCCGTGGTGCCGGAGGCATCGCTCTATGTCGTCCTCAAGCGCTCCATCCTCTTCTCGTTCAGCCTCGGCATCTATATCGGCCTGAACAAGATCGACCTGAAGGCGCTCGACCGCTTCGCCACGCTTGGCGCGGTCCTCCTGCTCGCCAGCTGCGCGGCGCTTGCCACCGTCATCTACATGACCGGCCCGAGCCTGCCGGATTGGGTACAGTTCCTGCGCAACACGCTCGCCATCTTCGGCGCGCTCGGCTTCTGGCTCTTGTCGGCGCCGCTGATCGAGACACAGATCGGCCAGCGGCTGTCGAAAACAGGCAGCCTGAGCTTCTGGATTTTCTGCAGCCACTATCCGCTGCTGATCTTCATGTGGATCGTCTGGGGCAAAGCGGGCGTCAGCTTCTACCCGGCCTTCTTCATCCTCTCGCTGGCGGTCCTGCTCCCGTTCCTGGCCTTCTCGAACAATCTCTGCCGCAAGATCGCCCCTCGCCTTTACGCCGTCCTGACCGGCGCTCGCGCCAAGAAGCCCTATGAAAAGCCTGTCACTGCGGGCGCGGCTCCTTCCAAACTCGTTACACAGCAAAGGTGACACATGACGACCAAAATCGCCCATGCGCGAAAACTTTGCCCCGCACTCGGTATCATCGGCACGCTCCTCCTCGGCGCCTCCTCGGCCGTTGCCCAGCAGGCCGCGCAACAACCGGGCAGTGCCTCCTTCGTGGAGAACTTCGATAAGCTCGACCGCAGCGTCTGGTTCATTTCCGACGGCTGGAACAACGGCCCGCATCAGAACTGCACCTGGTCGAAAAACCAGGTGAAGGTCGAAGGCGGCGCGTTGCAGCTCTCCTTCGCTGAAGGTCAGTCGAAGGACCGCAACTATCTCTGCGGCGAAATCCAGACCAAGAAGCGCTTCGGCTACGGCACCTACGAGGCCCGGATGAAGACAGCCACCGGTCCCGGCCTGAACTCCGCCTTCTTCACCTATATCGGCCCGGCCGACAAAAAGCCGCATGACGAGATCGACTTCGAGATCCTCGGCAAGAATTCCGGCCAGGTGCAGGTCAACCAGTACATCAAGGCGAAGGGCGGCAACGAGAAGCTGGTTCCGATCGGCGCCAATGCCGATGACGGCTTCAACGACTACGCCTTCGTCTGGGAGCCCGGCCGGCTGCGCTATTATCTGAACGGCAAGCTCGTGCAGGATGTCACCGATCCCGCGAAGATCCCCGACAGCCAGCAGAAGATCTTCTTCAGCCTCTGGGGCACCGACACGCTGAAGGACTGGATGGGCAAGTTCGCCTACACCAAGCCGACATCGCTTGAGGTCGAGCGCTTCGCCTACACGGCCCCCGGCGACAAGTGCCAGTTCCCTGAATCGATCGCATGCACGCTGAACTGATCGGCGCCGACGGCGCACAAATGACAAGGAGTGCCATGCTCAAAGTCCTGTATCTCGTGCATGATCTCTCGGATCCCGCCGTCCGGCGGCGGGTGCTGATGCTGCGCGAGGGCGGCGCGGAGGTGACGCTGGCCGGCTTCCGGCGCGGCGAAAACCGCCTCGCCGAAGTCCACGGCATCACGCCGATCGAGCTTGGCCGCACCGCCGACGCCAAGTTTGCGCAGCGCATCGGCGCTGTCGTGAAAGCGATGAGCGGGCTGAAAGGCCTGCTGAAGACGGTCGACAAGCCCGATGTCATCATCGGCCGCAATCTCGAGGCGCTTGCCGTCGCCGACCGCGCCAATGCGATGTTCGGCGGCGATGTGCCCGTCGTCTACGAATGCCTCGATATTCACCGGCTGCTGTCGCGCAACGACATGGTCGGCAAAATCATGCGCGGCGCAGAAGCCCGTTTCGGCCGCAACGCCCGGCTGATCATGACGAGCTCGCCCGCCTTCATCGAACACCACTTCGCACCGCGCTCCGGCATCAAGGCCGAAACGCTGCTGATCGAAAACAAGGTCATATCAATCGACCAGACGGTTCAGCCGACCATCGCCCGCCCGCTGAAACAGCCCGGCCAGCCCTGGAAAATCGGCTGGTTCGGCGCGCTGCGCTGCAGGAAGTCGCTGGCCATGCTCGCCGAGTTCTCGCGCCTGATGGAAGGCCGCGTCGAGATCGTGCTGCGCGGGCGCCCCGCCTATTCGGAATTCGAGGATTTCGACGGCTTCGTCGCCGGCGAACCCTATCTCCGCTTCGAAGGCCCCTACAAGAATCCAGAGGATCTCCGCGCGATCTACGACGACGTCCACTTCTCCTGGGCGATCGATTTCTTCGAGGAAGGCCTGAATTCCAGCTGGCTGCTGCCGAACCGGCTCTACGAGGGATGCCTCTACGGCACCGTTCCGATCGCGCTCGAAGGCACCCAGACCGCGCGCTTCCTGCGCGAGAAGGAGATCGGCCTTGCTCTTCCTGATGCAAGCCCGACGGCACTGCGCACGCTGTTCGAAACCATGACCGGCGAGCGCTACCATGCGCTCAGCGACGCCGTCGCCTTAACCGATCAGAAAACCTGGCTCGCCGACCGCAGCGACTGCGAAGCGCTCGTCGCCAGCCTTTCCCGTCTTGTGCCTGCTGCCGTCGAGAGGGGCGACAGCAGTGCATCCGCACCGAAAACCGTATCTCCAGAAGGGTGGACAACCATGCAGCCTGATGCCAGTTCCAGCGTCTCCAGTCTCATAATCATCCCCTGCTTGAACGAAGAGAAGCACATCGAGCCGCTGCTCGCCAAGCTGAGCCGCGAAATCGATCACATGAACGCCAAGATCGTCGTCGCCGACGGCGGCAGCAAGGATGCGACGCGCGAGATCGTCGCCCGCATCAGCATGTCCGATCCGCGCATCGTGCTCCTCGACAATCCCCGCCGCCTGCAGAGCGCCGCCACCAATCTGGCGGTCGCCACCTTCGGCCGCGACTACGACTATCTCATCCGCATCGACGCCCATGGCGATTATCCGGATGATTACTGCCGCCGCCTCGTCGAGGAAGCCGTTGCGACCCAGGCCGATTCCGTGGTCGTATCGATGGAGACCGTCGGCTTCGGCATGTTCCAGAAGGCCACCGCCTTCGCCCAGAACTCCAAGCTCGGCAATGGCGGCTCGAAGCATCGCGAGGGCGCCAAAGGCCATTGGACCAATCACGGCCACCACGCCCTGATGCGCATCGCCGCCTTTGAGGCCGTCGGCGGCTACGACGAGACCTTCAGCCATAATGAGGACGCCGAACTCGACTACCGCCTGAAAAAGGCCGGCTTCGGCATCTGGATGACCGACAAGACCCGCATGGTCTATTACCCGCGCTCCAGCGTCGCCACGCTGTTCCGGCAGTATCTCGGCTATGGCCGCGGCCGCGCCAAGAACATCCTGAAGCACGGCAGCATGCCGAATGTTCGCCAGATGCTGCCGCTTCTGGTCGTTCCCGTCTTCATCGGCGCATTTCTGGCAGTGGTGAACTGGGCCGCCGTCATACCGTTCAGCCTCTGGGCGGTTGCCTGTGTCGGCTACGGTTTCTGGATGGCGATCGGCCAGCGCAACCCCTACGGCCCGCTGGCAGCCGTATCGGCCATGGTCATGCACTTCGCCTGGTCGGCCGGCTTTTGGATGGAACTCCTGAGCTTCCGCGGCAGAAAGGTTGCGTCGTGAACCAGCCCCCCGAACAGACTCAGAAAGAGCAGACGAAAAAACCCCAGGCCAGACAATTGCAGATCGACATCGGCATCTGCACCTATCGCCGCGCTTCGCTCGACGAAGCGCTGCTGTCGCTGGCCGTCCTTGAGGTTCCTCCCGGCTCGCGGCTGCGCATCATCGTCGCCGATAACGACAAGACCCCAAGCGCCAGGGAGCGCGTCGAGGCGCTTCGTCCGCGCATTGCCCACGAGATCGCCTATGTGCATTGCCCGGCATCGAACATCTCGATCGCCCGCAACGCCTGCCTCGACAACGCCACCGGCGACTTCCTGGCCTTCATCGACGACGACGAGGACGCCAGCGAGGATTGGCTGGTCGAGCTGCTTTCGACCGCCCGATCAACCAAGGCCGACGCCGTTCTCGGACCTGTCCGCAGCGTCTACGCGGACACCGCACCGCGCTGGATGCGGGTCGGCGATTTCCATTCGACGCTGCCCGTCTGGGTCAACGGCGAAATCCGCACCGGCTACACCTGCAACGTCCTGTTGCGCCTCTCCTCACAGAGCCTTGCGGGTCGTCGCTTCAACCTCGCGCTTGGCCATACGGGCGGAGAGGACACGGAATTCTTCAGCCACATGCATGAGGCCGGCGGCAAGATCGCCTTTGCCGAAAAGGCCTATGTCTATGAACCGGTGACCGAAAACCGCGCCGATCTCTCCTGGCTCGCCAAGCGCCGCTTCCGCTTCGGCCAGACCCATGGGCGGCTGCTGCAGGAGGCCGGCACAGGCCTCAACCGGCCGAAGCAGATCGCGCTTGCCGCGGCAAAGGCCGGCTTCTGCTACGCCGCCGCCCTCGCCTGCGTCTTCTCGGCCGTGCCGCGCTACCGCTACGCCCTTCGCGGCATCATGCATTCCGGCGTCGTCAGCGGCCTGCTCGGCGTGCGCGAAATCCGCCAGTATGGAACGGCGGAGGCCGCATGAAGCAAGACATGCCCGACGTCAGCTTTATCATCGCCGCGTATAATGCGGCGGCGACGCTCGGAAAGGCGATCGACAGCGCGCTTGCCCAGCGCGGCGTCACGGTCGAGATGATCGTCGCCGACGACTGTTCGGCCGATGAAACCAGGGCGATCGCCGAAAGCTATGCCGACCGCAACGTCCGGCTGATCGCGCTCGCCCGCAATGGCGGCCCGTCGGCTGCGCGCAACGCCGCGATCTCGGCCGCCACCGGCCGCTGGCTGGCGGTGCTCGATTCAGACGACACGGTCGATCCCGACCGGCTGCGCCGGATGATTGATCGTGCCGAAAAGGCCGGCGCCGAAATCGCCGTCGATAACCTGCGTGTCATCAGGACCGACGGCACGCCGGCCGAAACCATGTTTGCCGAGGACGCGCTGGCGCAGATGCCGGCGCTCACCCTTTCCGCCTTCATTCGCTCCAACGCCCTTTTTCAAACCACCCATAATTTCGGCTATCTCAAGCCGATCTTTCAGCGCGCCTTCATCGAAAGCCATGCCCTTCGCTTCGACGAAAGCCTGAAGATCGGCGAGGACTATCTCTATCTCGCCAGCGCCATGGCGCTCGGCGGACGCTGCGTTTTCGAACCGCTTGCCGGTTACGACTACAATATCCGCGAAGGATCGATCTCCCGCGTTCTTTCGCTTCACCACATCGACGCCATGATCGAAGGAGATAAGACCTTCCTTCGCAATCACACGCTGGATGCGGAAGCAGCCGCCGCCCAGGATTTCAGGGCAAAAAGCCTGCTTCGGGGAAGAGCCTTCCTCGTTCTCGTCCAGAATATCAAAGACCGGTCGATCCTCGGAACGATCAGAACAGCCTGGGGCACCCCATCCGCTGTCGGGCATCTCAGCATGCCCATCGCAGCACGGGCCAACCGCGTGATCGCGTCGCTCCGCAAACTGATTGGCCCGCAGGCCGACCTCACAGCCATCGATGGCACGACCCGTTCCCGCAAAGGATAGAGCCATGAACCAACGGAACCTCACCTTGCACAGCTCTCTGCCAAAAGCGCCCGACGACTCCGATTCCTTCATCGACATCGATCGCCTAATCGCGATCCTGATGCGCCGCGTCGGCTCGATCGCGCTCTGCGTTGCAGCGACAGTGACGCTGGCGGTGATCTACCTGCTGTTCTCCACCTCGCAATACACGTCGATGACGCAGGTCCTGCTCGATGACAGCATGACCAAGTATGCGCAGGACGCCACGCCGGTGGCGAACTCCCAGCAGGTGGACATGCAGATCGCCAGCGCGGTCGAAATCCTGAAGTCCAACCAGCTCGCTCTGCGCGTCGTCGATGCCGAGAACCTGCAGGACAACGCCACCATCCTCGACCCGCCCGCCTCCCCGGTCGGCCTCGTCAAGTCGGGCATCAAGCTGCTCGCCAGCGCCGTGCTTCCCGGCAGCCCTCCGGTTTCCGAGGATGACGCCCGCGCCGGACGCCGCCAGAAGGCAGCCGCCCTCATTCAGCAGGCGCTCACCGTGTCGCGCGTCAACCGAAGCGCGGTTCTCGCCGTTTCGTTCCGTTCGACAGACAAGCTCCTCGCCGCCCGCATCACCAAGGCCTACGCGACCGCTTATCTCAGCGACCAGCTGAACGCCAACTTCGACGCCACCGAGAGCGCCTCCGTCTGGCTGCAGCAGCGCCTGACCGACCTGCGCGAGCGTTCGCAGCAGGCAGCGCTCGAGGCCGCGAACTTCAAGGCGAAGAACGGCCTGACCTCGGCCAATGGCGAGCTCATGTCCGAGCAGCAGCTGGCCGACCTGACCAAGCAGCTGATTGTCGCCCAGTCGGACGCCGCCAGCACCTCGGCACGCTACAACCAGTTCAAGCAGATCATCGATCTCGGCCCCGAGGGCGCGGTCAACAACGCCGCCATCTCGTCCGGCCAGGCCAACAACTCCGTCATCCAGGATCTGCGCACGCGCTACATCAATGTCAGCAAGCGTGAGCAGGAAGTCACGACGAACTTCGGCGCCGATCATCCGCAGGCGGTCGCACTCCGCTCGGAAAAGGACGATCTGACCCGCCAGATCTTCCAGGAACTGCAGCAGCTGGCCTCCAATGCCCGCAACGAATTCGAAGTTGCCCGCACACGTGAAGCATCGCTCCGCCAGAATATCGATCATCTGACCGGCAAGAACTCGGAAGCCGACAAGTCCATCGTTCAGCTGAACGACCTGGAACAGCGCGCAGCCGCCCTGAAGACGCTCTACGAATCCTACCTCGGCAAGTATGAAGAGGCCTCGCAGCAGCAGTCCTTCCCGATCGCCAAGGCCCGCGTCATCTCCGAAGCCGGCGTCCCGGTCTCGCCGTCCAGCCCGAAGCGGACGATGACGCTTGGTCTCGCCATTGTGCTCGGCCTCATGGCCGGCGGTGGTCTGGTCGTGTTCCAGGAATTCCGCGAGCGCTTCTTCCGCGTCGAGGGTGATGTCCGCACCATTCTCGGCCTGAAGTTCCTGGGCTACCTGCCGCTGGTCGGCAAGCCGCCGCGCGAACGGAAGATCTTCCGGAACCCGAGCCAGCTCGCTTCCGAGCCCGGCGATCCTGTCGGTGACGATGGCGCGACCTTCGAACGGATCATGCGTGTCGTTCTGGAGGCGCCGCGCTCAGTCTTCGCCGAGACGCTCCGCAACGCCAAGCTGGCCAGCGACGTCATGTTCCAGGGTCGCTCCGACCGCGTCATCGGCGTCGTCTCGGCGATGCCGGGCGAAGGCAAGTCGACGACGGCTGCCAACTTTGCCGCCCTGCTCGCCTCAAGCGGCAAGCGCACGCTGCTCATCGACGCCGACCTTCGCAACCCGGGCCTGACCCGCATGCTGAAGACGCCGCCGCAGCATGGCCTTGTCGAAGCCGTTCTTGGCGAGATCCCGTGGGCCGGCGCCGTGAAGGTCGATCCGACCACCAAGCTCGCGATCCTGCCCGTCATCTCAAATGACAACCTGATGCACACCAGCGAATTGCTGGCCTCGCAGGGCATGTTCAACCTGATGGAAAACGCCCGCAAGATGTTCGACTATATCGTCGTCGACCTTGCGCCGCTCGGCCCCGTCATCGACGCCAAGGCCTTCGCGCCGCAGGTCGACGGCTTCCTGTTCGTCACCGAATGGGGTGCAACGCCCACCAACCTGGTGCGTGATGTCTTGAACGCCGAGCCGCAGATCAAGTCGAAAATCCTCGGTGTGATCCTCAACAAGACCGACATGGCCGAACTCGGCAAGTTCACCAACTTCGGCGGCACCGAGCGTTACCGTCACAAGTACACGAGCTACTACACCGAAGAGACGCCGAAGATGCGGGAAACCGCGGAAGCGGATGCCTGATTAGGTAGAGAACAGGCGCACCTCGCCCTGCCACAACCGCGCGACAGTCAACCTGTCGCTGCGGTAGGCGCCGGTGTCGAGGTTGAGCCGCATCTCCTGCACGTCGGGCTGATCGACCGGCGTGTGTCCGTGCACGATGAGCTTCGGCAGCGGCAGATCGCTCTCGAAGAAGCGGTGGCGGATGAAGACGAGATCGTCATCCTGCTGATTGTCGATCGACCGCGCCGGATCGATGCCGGCATGCACGAAAAGCACCGCCGGCGTGTCGATCATGATCGGCAGCGCGCGCAGGAACTCGATATGCGCCTTCGGCAAAGAATCGCGGATGAAGGCATCCCGCTTCGACGCCGTGCGAAACAGCACCGGCATCTGCTTAGTATCGATGCCATAGGAATGCAGCAGCGCATCCGCACCGGTCATCATCCAGCTGTCGTAGGACATCTTGCCGTCGAGATAGTCGAGCATCATTATTTCATGATTGCCCGTCAGGCTGATGCGATCGAAATCCTCGGGCACCGGCTGCATCAGGTGCGAGATGACCTGCGCCGAGGCCGGCCCGCGGTCGATATAATCACCGAGCGTGATGATGAGCTTGCGCCCCGGCAGGCGCGAGGCATCTTCGAAGATCGCCTGCTCGGCCTGTCGCAAGAGATCGAGCCTGCCGTGAATGTCCCCAATCGCGTAGATCGGCATATCGCCGGGATCGAGCTGGAGCCGTGTGCGAGGGTTCGACGGCATATGGTACCTCATGCTGCATTATGTCATGGGTCGCGGAGGCTGCGCCTTTCATCAGGCAGCGGCAAACACGACCCAAGACAGCGCCCACGCGGGCAATGGAATGTCAGTAACACTCTTATTTCTTAAAAAACACGCGCTATCTTCGCGCAGCCACCCCGCGAAGACCATTCCCTCACCATATAGTGAGTATCCTATAAATCGAGAGCACGGTCATGGGACAGGTCACATGGCCGACTCAACAAACATCGGGATGCGGTACGAAACGCCGTCGGTCAGGCGACCGACATCGGCACCGTCTCGTCGCTCTCTGTCCACTTGTTGTTGTTGCCGGATGCGACGAACTGCTCAAGCGTCATGTTGTCGAGGATATCGGCAATCGCGTCGCGCACATCGGTCATCGACCGGCGCACCTGACAGGTCTCGGGATCGGAACAGTCGTCGCAGGCTTCAAACGCAGTGCGACTTGCGCAGCGGATGGGTGCCAGCGGACCATCGAGCGTGCGGATCACATGGCCGATCCGGATTTCCGACGCCGGCCGCGACAGAGAATAGCCACCGCCCGGCCCCTTCTTCGAGCGAAGGATGCCGACATTGCGCAGTTCGAGGAGGATGGTGTCGAGGAATTTCTTCGGAATATTGTTGCGTGCCGCCACATCGTTGATGAACGCGGTTTCGCCCGGTGCGAGCCTTGCGAGATCGACCAAAGCCTTCAGGCCGTATTTTCCTTTTTTCGTCAGCATTCCGACTATCTTACGCTCCTCACGTGATCTCCTATCCGGCAGGCAATAGCGCTGAATCCGCGAAGAGACAACAAATGACATCGTTTATAGAGTATATATGGCGAAGTGTTGCCCTACGGCCCCTCGGAAGACGGCCTATCTACGGCTGGAGGCGACGTCGCCGCACCTGGATTGGGGCCATCGCTCTTGAAAACGGCAAAAGCGAGCGCAATCATCGCAACAACAAAGGCGGCCGCACCGATCAGCGCCCATGCCGAAAGCCTGCGGCCCTCGCTGAGCATCCGCTCTTCCCTGTCATCCAGACGACCGGGCTGTTCGGCGGCCTGGTCCGCCGATCCGTGATCGCGTTGATCGTTCAGGCGATCGTCATGATCCGCCATGTCGCATCTCCAGCGGGTTCCGCGCCGGTGGTCAGATCAACGGATCACGACCCTGCGCGATGCTCCGGTTGAGCTCCTCGGCGATATCGCGCGCGTCCTCCCTGGAGAGGCCGACCAGGTCGCGCCCGTCGCTTGCCGCCGGCAGCGCGGTCATCGAATCCACGACCGTCCACCGCCCCGAGGGCTCGCGCCGGATCTCGTAACGCAACGGTTCGTCAGGACCATCACACTCCACGAGCATCTACCTCCGTAAGCTATGCTCTCTTATGTGTGCCACCGGCAGGCTTCGGCAAGGATGCCGCCGCCAACTCCGTCAGTTCTCGACATCGGGAACGTTGGCCTTCAGCTCCTTGATCCAGATCCGCGCATTGCCATCCGACGGCGCGCGCCAGTCGCCGCGTGGCGAAAGCGAACCGCCCGACGTAACCTTCGGCCCGTTCGGCGAGGCCGAGCGCTTGAACTGGCTGATGGTGAAGAAGCGGAAGAGAAACGTTTCCATCCACTTCTTGATGACAGGAAGATCGAAGGCGCGGCGCTTGTCCTCGGGGAAATGCGGCGGCCAGACACCGGCGTCGACATCCTTCCAGGCGGAATAAGCGAGAAAAGCCACCTTCGACGGACGCAGTCCGAAGCGGGTCGTGTAGAACAGCGCGAAATCGTGCAGATCGTAGGGGCCGATCTTGTCTTCCGTGCTCTGCATCACCCCGTTCTCGTCGGCGGGAACGAGTTCCGGCGAGATCAGCGTGCCCAGAATGCGCTCCAGCGTCGCCTTGGCGTCGGCGTCGAAATCGCCGGTGCGGATCACCCAGCGGATAAGGTGCTGGATCAGCGTCTTCGGCACGGAGGCGTTGACATTATAATGGCTCATCTGGTCGCCGACCCCATAGGTCGACCACCCGAGACCGATTTCCGACAGATCGCCTGTGCCGAGCACCAGCGCATTGCGCTGGTTGGCGGCGCGGAACAGGAAGTCGGTGCGCAGGCCCGCCTGCACATTTTCGAAGGTCACGTCGTAGACCGGCTGCCCGCCGGAGAACGGATGCTTGAGATCCCGCAGCAACTGCAGCGCCAGCGGCTTGATGTCGATCTCCTCCGCCGTCACCCCGATGCTGCGCATCAGTGCCCAGGCATTCGACTTGGTCTCGTCGCCGGTGGCAAAGCCCGGCATGGTGAAGCACAAGATATCGGAGCGCGGCCAGCCGAGCTTGTCGTATGCCCGCGCGGCCACCAGCAGCGCATGCGTGGAATCAAGCCCGCCCGAGATCCCCAGGCAAAGCCGCTTGATCCCCGTCGAGCGCAGGCGCTTCATCAAGCCCTGCACCTGGATGTTGAAGGTCTCGTAGCAATCCTGATCCAGCCGGCTCTCGTCAGCAGGCACGAACGGGAAGCGCGCGATATCACGCTCCAGCCCGATATCGCCCTGCGGCGCCTGGAACTGGAAGCCGATGCGCCGGAACGCGCGATCCGGCGTCAGGTTGAGCGTCGCGGCATCGTTGAAGGTCCCGGTGCGCAAGCGCTCCAGCCGCAGCCGCTCGACATCGATATCTGCAACGCACATCTGCGACGTCATCGGGAAACGCTCGGTCTCTGATAGCATCGAACCAAGCTCGTAGATGCAGGCCTGTCCGTCCCACGCCAGATCCGTCGTCGATTCCCCCGGCCCGGCGGCCGAATAGATGTAAGCCGACAGGCTGCGCGACGATTGCGAGGCGCAGAGCAGCTTGCGGGTTTCCGCCTTGCCGACGGTGATGTTGCTGGCCGACAGATTGGTGAGGATGAGCGCGCCGCCGAGCGCGCCGAAATCGCTCGGCGCGGCGGGCGCCCAGAGATCCTCGCAGATCTCGATATGGAAGGTGAAATCGGGCCGATCCTCGGCCGCGAATATCATGTCGGTTCCGAACGGCACGGTCTCGCCGGCGACCCGGATCGTCTGGCCGCGCACCGTCCGCCCGGAGGCAAACCAGCGCTTCTCGTAAAACTCACGATAATTGGGCAGATGCGTTTTCGGCACGACGCCGAGGATGCGGCCGGCGTGAATGGCGACGGCGCAATTATAAAGCCGCCCCTCGTGCTGCAGCGGCGCTCCCACCAGGAGAACCGGGATCAGTGCCGCGCTGGCCGTCACGATCTCGGCGATCGCAGTGTCCACCGCCTTCAGAAGCGCATCCTGTCCAAGAAGGTCGTCGATGGAATAGCCCGATATGCCGAGTTCCGGAAACACCATCAGGCCGACGCCCTGCTGATGGCCCTGCCGCGCCATGTCAAGCGTCGCCTTCGAATTGAAATCAGGATCGCCGACCTCGCAGATCGGCGTGCAAGCCGCCACGCGGACAAAACCCTGATCATAGACCGAATAGAAATTCACGAATGCCTCCAGCAGCCAAGCGCTTCGCAAGGATCATTACATCCAAATGCGGCAGCGCAAAACCGCATCTCTTTGCAATGCTGCTTCCCTAAGGGCTCATTCTTGCAAACTTCTGGAACATGTCTCAACCGGAATTTTACCTGAAGTTGCACGCATCGCGAATATATCGCGATCATCGGTGAAAAATTACAAAACTGTCATAAAACGATGAGGTCAGCGCCCTATAGCGACCGCGCGCGCCCTTCGGTTTTTCACCAACAGAGTTCTGAATGCCAAACCTCGCTCCCGTCCACGCTGGACTGCTCCGGGAAACTGTGCCCGGTGAGCGGCGCGTGGCGTTGACGCCCGAGGATATCGGCCACCTCTCAGCGCGCCTTTCGATCCGCTTCGAGCACGGCTGCGGCGCCGCCGCTGGCTATGAGGATGAGGCCTATGTCGCCGCCGGTGCGCGACCGGCGAGCCGTGAGACCATTGCGCGCGAGTGCAATCTTTTCGTCAGCATCCGCAAGCCGCTGGACGCGCGCAGCTTCGCCGGATCACCCACCTTCATCTTCCTCGGCTCCCCGCTCGACGCCGACGAGCCGGCAGGCCGCGGCCTCATGCTCGACCTCGCAAGCCTTGAAGGCGTCGCGGATGCGGGCAGCATGGACGTGGCGACACGACAGGCGACCATCTGCGGCCACGCAGCGGTTCTCGAAGGCGCCCGTCAACTCGGCGTCGGGCATCCGATGCTTGTCATGGATGGCGCCATTGCACGCCCGGTCAAGATGGCGGCGCTGGGCACGGGCGCGGCCGCGCTTCAGGCGATCGCCACCGCCAGGCGTCTCGGCGCCCAGACCTATCTCTTCAGCGTCACCGACAACGATCGCAAACGGGCCGAGGCATTGGGCGCGAAATTCGTGGCGATCGATTCGGCACTCGAGCGCGCAAGCGCTGTGACAGCAGACATTCTCGTCGCCGCCAGCCGCAAGCAGCTTGCCGGCCAACTCCGGGAAATGCAGCTGATCGTCTCCAGTGTCGGCGGCTCGACCGGGCGCGCACCTGTTTTGATCGACGACGCATCGCTATCGCTCCTGACGGCAGGCACCGTTATCATCGATCTTGAGGCAGCCGCCGGTGGCAATTGCGCGATGACCAAGGTGGACGAAACCGTCGCCCATAACGGCGTCAGCATTCTCGGAACAACTACTTTAGCGAGTGCCGATGCGCACCAGTCGAGCCTCCTGTTCAGCGAAGGCGTTCGCAAGCTGCTGGAGCGCCTGACGACGCCGGACGGCCGTCTTCAATTCGACCTCAAAGACCAATTGACCCGTCACCTGATTGGCGAGCGATTCGCTGGCGTGAGTGCTGCATCATGACCGAAGGACAACCGTAATTCGGCAATAATATTGCATTGCAGCACGATAGACGTGCATAAGCATTTCGCCATATAGTATTGAGATAGCTTGATTATCAGGATCGAGCTGCTGATGAACCGTGTTCATCGTCGCGAAAGTTGCCTTTCTGCAACACCGTCTTTTTGCATCGCAAATATAACGAATTATGACTGTATCTGTAATTGATACATTTAAGCCGAAATGTAATTTGCCGGTCACGGAGACATCACGTCCCCGTGAGGGCTTGTTTTGAAATTGGGGTAGGTAGAAGCCGTTTTCGGCAGCAATGACCTGTGCCCAATCCTAAATAGATTGGACTCAACTATGACTATTCGTATGATGCTCATCAGCTCGGCAGCGGCTCTCGCCGCCGTCTCGGGCGCCCAGGCTGCAGACGCTATCGTCGCTGCTGAACCGGAAGCTGTAGAATACGTTCGCGTTTGCGACGCTTACGGCACCGGCTACTTCTACATCCCAGGCACGGAAACCTGCCTCAAGGTCGGCGGTTACCTCCGTTTTGAAGTCTACGGCGGCCCGAACCAGAAGGGTACCTCGGACTGGAACGCTCGTACGCGCGCTCAGGTTCAGTTCACCGCCAAGAGCGACACGGAATACGGTCCTCTGACCGGCGTTATCGTTCTCCGTAACAACGGCGACAACTCTTCGACGACCACGACGCTCGACTCCGCTTACATCGACATCGCTGGCCTGCGCGCTGGTCTGTTCTATGGTTGGTGGGACGATGGTCTCTCCGGCGAAACCGACGACATCGGCTCCTCCGTTACCCTGCGCAACTCCATTCGTTACCAGTACGAAACCAGCGACTTCTACGCTGGTATCGCAATCGACGAACTGGAAGACGGCTACTACAAGCCGGGCGAAACCGCCAACAACTTCGGCGTTGCCGCTGCTATCGGTGGTAAGGCTGGCGCCTTCACCTACCAGATCACCGGCGGTTACGACACCGACAACGAAGAAGGTGCAGTTCGCGCCATGGGTACCGTTGCAATCGGTCCTGGCACGCTCGGCCTCGCTGGCGTTTACTCGTCTGGCCCGAACTCCTACTACAACAAGTCTGAGTGGGCAGTGGCTGTCGAATACGCCATCAAGGCAACCGACAAGCTGAAGATCACCCCTGCGTTCCAGTATTACGGCAACTACGGCATCACTGCCGGCCAGTTCCGTGACAACAACGACGCTTGGAAGGCCGGCCTGACGGTCGACTACCAGATCGTTGACAACCTCTACGTCAAGGCAACCGTTGACTACACGGACGCCGACAACGCAGACAGCATCACCAAGGGCTTCTTCCGCCTGCAGCGCGCATTCTAATAATCTTCGGGCGCCACTCTTCAATCACGCTGGATCCTCTGATCCGGCGTGAGCGAGGAATGGCGCCCGAATCAGGTGTTTCTGATCAGATTGACCTCCGATCAGTTTACGGAAGGTGGTTCGGTTTCCCTGCTGAGCCACCTTTTGCTATTGGCTGAATGGATTATTCCGCGGCGTCACGCGTCTCGCCTGCCGCGAGCTTGTGCCGCTCGACATCGAGGCGACGCAGCTCCGCCACACTATCCTCGACTGTCACCGCTCCCAGCATATCGACAACCGCCTGCTCCGCCCGGTCGCAGAGATATTCGGAGAGATCGCCGATATTCTCGCCCACCAGACCCGCATGCGGGATTTCGTGGCGCGTTGCCCAGAGCTTTTTGTTTCCCGTCACGGCCGCGTAAATCTCGCTGAGCAGGATCTCCTTGCTCGGCCGCGCCAACCTGATCCCGCCCTTGCTTCCCGCTGCCGAAACCAGAATGCCGCTCTCCGTCAAAGGCGGCAGCAGCTTGCGCACAAAGCTCGCATTCGTGTCCAAACCCGCCGCCAGCGACTGGCTCGTCGAGCGCACGCCGGCTTCGTCGTTGACGGCGACGCTGACGACGATCTGCATCGCCGTGGAAAAACGCGTATCGATCATGCTGATCTTCAGCCTTGTTGAAGGCAACAGGTGGCGGGGACACGGATATAGGAAGCCACACGCTGCAGCGGTAGAGGAAGTGATATTTCCTCCGAAATTGCATTGTCAATGAAACAGCCTTGGAATCACGCTTGTTTGATATCCGGCTACCACTCGCCCAAGCTAGAGCCAGCCGATCCGCCGGAGCGCCCATAGCGTCGCGATCGACGTGATCGTCACGAAGCCGACGATGACGATGAACGCCCAGGTGTCGTTGACCCCCGGTATCCCGCCGACATTCATCCCGAACAGCCCGGCCACCACGCTTGGCGGCAAAAGCAGCGCCGCAAGCGCCGCGAGCCGGTTGGAATTTCGAGCGATGCGCTCGCTGATCACGGTCGAGAGGTCATCGTGCAAAATGCCCGTCCGGTCGCGGATAGCGTCGAGATATTCGATGAAGCGCATCAGCTTGTCGATCACTTCGCGTAACCTGAGCTTGTCGCGTTCGAGCAGCCAGGGCGCGTCGTCATGCTCGATACGGTTCAGCGCATCGCGCTGCGGCGCCAGATAGCGGCGCAGCTGCACGGAACGGCGGCGCAAGAGCTTCAGCCGCTCGCGCACCTCGCTCGCCTCGCCATGGAAGATCATCTCGTCGAGCTCGTCGACCTCCTCGTCCATTCCGTCGAGAACAGGTTCGAGGTCGCGCACCAGCTTCTCGCCGATCAGCGCCAGGAGGTCGCCGCTGCGCTGCGGCCCCTTGCCCTTCTCCAGCGCCGCCCTGATATCGCGAAGCGCGGTGATATAGTGGCCGCTGTCGCGCAGAGATACGACACGATTGCCATCGACCCACAGATGCAGCGGCACAAGATCGAGCCCCGAATGCGGCTCCTCGGCCTCATCAGGGGCGGTGGCGCAAACGCCGCGCAGGATAATCAGCAATCCATCATCGACGGGCTCGACGCGCGGCCGCGTCTCTTCCTCCAGCAGCGCTTCGGCCACAAAGCTATCGAAACCGCCCTTAGCATTCACCCATTCGGCGGCCGCCGGATGATCGCGCTCGAGATGCAGCCAGATCACGCCATCGCCGGGCTTCCAGGCGCAGACACCGTCCATGTCGATCTGCCTGCAGCCGCCTCGCCCATCAAGGAGCAACGCAAAGCGTATCCCTGGTTCGACACCGTAGCTTGCCATCGGCGCACTCGCAGTCTTCATTGCCGGTCCTTGCCCGCCGGGGGTGACGGAAATAGAGCCAACTCTCTGAATATTAGGAGGGATTCTAACATGTCGCGGAAACGACGCAACATCAGCCTTGCCCGTTGGCGCGGGTCAGGTCCATAAGCCAGCGAAAGCCCGCGCTGCGTGCGCCCGTCATCCACAAGCCACATGCCTCTGGTCGTGCAGTTTGATAATTATGTCGTAGACAGGCTCTACACGTCGCGTTTCTATCCCTAAAATCCGATCTCAATATTCAATCAGGGTCGCACTCAATGGCAGAGTTTCCTAAGCAGGCTAAGGTCGTCATCATCGGTCTCGGCGGCATCGTCGGCGCATCCATCGCCCATCACCTGATCGAGCGCGGATGGGACGACATCGTCGGCATCGACAAGTCGGGTATCCCGACCGATATCGGCTCGACCGCCCACGCCTCGGACTTCTGTTACACCACGTCGCACGACTACCTCTCGGTCTGGACCACCCAGTATTCGATCGATTTCTACGAGAAGATGGGCCACTACTCCCGCATCGGCGGCCTCGAAGTGGCGCGCACCGGCGACGATGCCTGGATGGAAGAGATCAAGCGCAAGCTGAGCTCCGCCAAGGCCTTCGGCACCCGGGCGCATTACGTCTCGCCCGCAGAGATCAAGGAAATGTTCCCGCTGATCGAGGAAGATCAGGTCCAGGGCGGCATGTTCGATCCCGACGCCGGCCTCGTCATCCCGCGCTCGCAGACCGTCGCCGGCAAGCTGGTCGATGCCGCCGAGAAATCCGGCAAGCTCAAGATGTTCGGCAACACGCCGGCCCAGTCGCTGATCGTCGAGGGCGGCCGCATCAAGGGCGTCGTCACCCATCGCGGCACCATCATGGCCGATCACGTCATCGTCTGCGCCGGCCTCTGGGGCCGTCTGATCGCCGAGATGGTCGGCGAAGACCTGCCGGTCATGCCGGTCGATCACCCCCTCACCTTCTTCGGCCCCTATAACGAGTTCGAAGGCACGGGCAAGGAAATCGGCTACCCGCTGCTGCGCGACCAGGGCAACTCCGCCTATATGCGCGACACCGGCGACCCGAAGACCACCGAAGGCGGCCAGATCGAGTGGGGCTATTACGAGACCACCAATCCGCGCATGTGCCACCCGCGCGAGCTTCTCGAAAAGCACGAGGCGCGCCTGTCGCCCTCGCAGCGCGACCTGGAAATGGAGCAGATCCTCGAGCCGCTCGAAAAGGCCATGGAGCTGACGCCGATCCTCGGCGAACTCGGCTATAACGAAGGCCACTCCTTCAACGGCCTGTTGCAGGTCTCCGCCGCCGGCGGCCCCTCCTGCGGCGAGAGCCAGAAGGTGCGCGGCCTCTGGTACTGCGTCGCCATCTGGGTCAAGGACGGCCCGGGCTACGGCAAGCTCATCGCCGACTGGATGACCGACGGCCGCACCGAGATCGACCACAACTCGATCGACTACTCGCGCTTCTACCCGCACCAGCTGACCGAGGACTTCATCGCCGGCCGCTGCTATGAGGCCGCGCAGAAGATCTACTTCCCCGCCGTCCACACTCGCGAACCCTACGCCTCGGGCCGCAACGCCAAGCGCTCGCCCTTCTACGAGCGCGAAAAGGAACTCGGCGGCTACTTCATGGAGCTCGGCGGCTGGGAGCGCGCCCATGGCTACAAGGCCAACGAGCACCTGCTGGAGAAATACGCCGACCGCGTACCGGTGCGCGAAAACGAATGGGACAACCGCCACTTCTGGCGCGTCTCCAACGCCGAGCATCTGGCGATGAGCGAGGATTGCGGCATCGTCAACCTCAGCCACTTCCACATGGTCGACATCGAAGGCCCCGATCATGTCGAGCTCTTGGAATGGCTCTGCGCCGCCAAGATCGGTGGTGACGCCAACATCGGCAAGGGTATCTACACCCACTTCCTCGACGACGAGGGCATGGTGCGCGCCGACTTCACCGTCATCCGCATGGCCGACCGCTGCCGCCTCATCAACGGCGCCGACGCCGGCCCGCGCGACTTCCACTACATGAAGCGCGTGGCAGAAGATCGCGGCCTCGACGTGACCATCACGGACGTCTCGGAAAAGTTCATCACGATCGGCATCTGGGGCCCGAACGCCCGCGACACGCTGAAAAAGGTCGTCGCCGATCCGGCAGCGCTCGATCCCGAAAACTTCGCCTTCGCGGCCATCAAGCCGATCGAGATCGCGGGCAAGACGGTCACCGCCTTCCGCATCTCCTATGTCGGCGAACAGGGCTGGGAACTGCACATGAAGTACGAGGATGGCCTCGCCGTCTGGGATGCGCTCCGCGCCACCGGCGTCATGCCCTTCGGCGTCGAAACCTACGCCAACTCGCGCCGCATGGAAAAGTCGCTGCGCCTGCAGAACGGTGACCTGCTCACCCAGTACAACCTGCTGGAAGCCGATCTCGCCCGCCCGAAGGTCAAGGAAGCCGATTTCCGCGGCAAGGCCAAGCACCTGGAATACAAGGCCCGCGAACACCAGCCGGCGATGCTCTGCACGCTTGTCATGACCGAAAACACCGACAGCAAGGGCGTCAAGCGCTACCCCGTCGGCTCCATGCCGGTCATGGATCCGGAAACAGGCAAGTCGCTGGTCGACAGCCTCGGCCGCATCTCCTACACGACCTCGGTTGCCTATGGCCCCACCGTCGGCAAGAACATCGCGCTCGCCTACCTCCCGCAGGAATACTGCCAGGTCGGCCGCAAGCTGAATGTCGAATATTTCGCCGAGACCTATCCGGTCGAAGTGGTCAGCGTCGGCTACAAGCCGATCTACGACCCCGAGAACCTGAAGCCGCGCACCTGATTTGAGGTCGAGTTTCATGAAACAAACAGCCCGCAGGAGAGATCCCGCGGGCTGTTTCATTTCCAGTCTCATGAAGAGAAAACCGGCAGCATTCTCGCGCTGCCGGCCTTTTGTCCTAGTGCTTCTCGCCGCGAACGGCGGTCACGTCGGCTGCTGTTACGGCAGCCGCCTTGTTGTGCCAGCCGTCGCGCAGGAAGGTTGCGAGTGCGGCGACTTCGTCATCCGACAGGCGGTTTTCGTAGCCCTGCATGCGCAGCTTCATCGGGCGATCCGGCGTCGACGGCAGTTCGGCGCCATGCAGGATCACGCTGATCAGGCCCTTGGCCGACTTGGCATCAACCAGCGAGTTGCCATCGAGCGCCGGGAAGGTCTCGCCGGCACCCTTGCCGCTGACCATGTGGCAGGCAGCGCAGTTGTCGAGATAGAGACGCGGACCGAGCGGCATGTCGGGCTTGGCGTCCGAAAGCAGCGTTTCGGTCGCCGTCACCTCTGCCTTCTCCGGCTGTGCGGCCGAAGCGGAACCACCAGCACTACCGATCTTCTTCAGATAGGTGGCGATGGCGAGGTTATCGTCGTGGCTCATGTACTGCAGCGAGTCGCGAACGACGAGCATCATTTCGCCGGTTGCCGACGAGTGAGCGTTGCGGGCGGTCGAGAGATAAGCTGCCAGCTGCTCGGTGCTCCACGTCTGCGGACCACTTGCCGGGCCGCGAAGATCAGGGGCCGTGAAGCCGTCGATCTCGCCGCCGGAAAGGAAGGCCTTCGACGAATTGTCGATGCCGTCCTGCGCCATGAACAGGTTGCGCGGGCTGTGGCAGGCGGCACAGTGGCCGGCGCCTTCAACGAGATACTTGCCGCGGTTGAACTGCTCGTCCTCGCCCTGCTCCGGCTTGAAGCCGGCCGCGTAGCTGGCGGCCAGCCAGTTCCAGGCGCGCAGGCCAAAGCGCATGTTGAACGGGAAGGAAAGCTTGGTTTCCTCCACCTTGTTCGAGACGGGCTCGACCTCGTGCATGAAGTAGTCGTAGAGCGCCACGACGTCTTCTTCCGAGAGCTTGCGGTAATTCTCGTACGGCATGGCCGGATAGAGATGCGTACCGTTGGGCGTCACGCCGTCGTAGAGGGCAGCGCGGAAATCGGCGAGCGTCCAGTTGCCGATGCCGGTGTCCTTGTCGGGCGTGATGTTGGTGGTCCAGATCGTGCCCATCGGGCTCTGGATGGCGCGCCCGCCGGCGAAGGGCTTGCCGCCCTCGCTGGTGTGGCAGGCCATGCAGTCCGATGCGCGCATGACATATTCACCCTGCCCCTTGGCCGGCTTGAAGTCGGCTGCGAGCTGAGCGGTCGGGCCGGTGCGCTGCACCGGCACGAAGATGAAGGCGACGAGGGCGATGACACCCAGAACGACGAGCGTTCCGATGATGCGGAGAAAGGTTTTCATCTCTGTTCTCCTTATGCCAGCGGCCGCGGGTTGGGCAGGTAATCCTTGCGGATGTGATGGGCCGCCCAGTAGGCCAGACCGCCGACCATGCCGGTCGGGTTGTACTGCGTGTTCTGCGGGAAGACGTTGGCGCCCATGACGAAGACGTTATGGCAATCCCAGGACTGCAGATAACGGTTGAGAACCGAGGTCTTCGGATCGTCGCCGGTGACCGTGCCGCCCGTGTTATGGGTGGTCTGGTAAGGACGGACGTCAAACATGGCGCCTTCCTTCTTGAAGCCTTCCTGCAGCGTCGTCGGGTTCATCGACTTGGCCAGCGGTTCCATCTTCGACTTCATGAACTGCGTCTGGCGGATTTCGTTCTCATGCCAGTTGTAGGTCATGCGCAGCATCGGACGGCCATGGCGGTCCTTGTAGGTCGGGTCGAGATCGAGATAGTGGCCGCGATAGGACATGACGGAGCCGTGGGCGCCGATGTTCATCGCATGGCCGTACCACTCGCCGATGCCCTTCTTCCAACCAGCGCCCCAGGAGGGCGTGCCCGCAGGAAGCGGCATGGTGTGGCCTGGCTGGCCATTGGTCTGGCCGGCACGCCAGTAGGCGCCGCCGACAAAGCCTTCCTTGGCGAAGTCGATATTGTCGATGCCGAAATCGTCGATGCAGAAGCCGTTGGCACCGGTACCGATGAACGGGTTGAATTCCTCGTCCTTGAAGAACAGCGTGTAGCCACCGGTGATCTGGTAGGCATAGTTACGGCCGACGACACCTTCGTTGGTGTTCGGATCGTAAGGCTGGCCGATGCCAGAGACGAGCATCAGGTGGACGTTGTTCAGCGCAAAGGCGGTCAGGATGACCAGATCGGCCGGCTGGAAGACTTCTTCGCCGGTCTTGTGGTCGAAATAGGTAACGCCGGTCGCGGTCTTGCCGTCTTCGGCCTTTTCGACGCGCAGCACTTCGGAATTGACGCGGTATTCGAAGTTCTTCTTGCGCTTGAGGGCGTCGATGATGGCCGTCTGCGGCGAAGACTTCGAATAGTTGTAGCAGCCGTAGCGCTCGCAGAAACCGCAATGGTTACACGGGCCCATCTGCATGTTGTATTCGTTGACGTAATCCTTGGAGGCAATGCCGCCCGGGCTCGGGAACGGGTGATAGCCCGCAGCCTTCGCCGCATCGCGGAACTTCACGCCATCCCAGGTCGACGGCATGGCCGGCATCGGATAGTCGTTGGAACGCGGCGCCTCGAACGGGTTGCCGCCCTCGACGATCTTGCCGTTGACGTTGCCGGCCTGGCCAGAAATGCCCGCAACCTTCTCGAAGCGATCGAAATGCGGCTCAAGCTCTTCGTAGGTCATCGGATAGTCCTGGATCGTCATGTCCTCGGTCATGACGCCTGCGCCGAACTTCTCGGTCACGTAGGACTTCAGGCGGTATTCCGACTGCATCGGACGCCAGTTGAGGCCGTTCCAGTGGGTGCCAGCGCCGCCGACGCCGGTGCCGAGCAGGAAGGTGCCGAGGCTGCGGTAAGGCAGCGCCGTCTCATCCAGCGAGCGGCGAATGGTGACAGTCGTGTTCGCCGGCTTTTCCATCATCCCGTAGCGGATGCCGTATTTCAGCTCGTCGATCATGTTCGGGTACTGAAAGTCGGGAACAGTCGCCTGATCGTGACCGCGCTCCAGCGCCAGAACCTCGAGGCCCTCATTGGCAAGCTCGATACCCATGATCGCGCCCGTCCAGCCGAAGCCGACGAGAACGACGTCTTTTTTCTTTTCTGTGCGTGCCATGATCGTTAGCCCCTTTCGCCGGAGATCGAGACGGGGCCAAGCGGATACTTGACGTTATGCTTGCCAACCCACTCCTTGTAGGAGCCGCGCGCGCCGGGGAAGCCGATATACTTCCAGGCAGCCATGCCGTGGTTGCCGCCATACATCGGGTCGGAGAAATAACCTTCCTTGGTGTTGGCGAGCAGGATCGAGAAGAACTCGCGCAGTTCCGGCTTGATCTTCATCTCGTCCTTCTGGAGCGAGGTGAGCGCCTTGTCCTGCGTTTCCGGGTCAAGCTCGGCGAAGATCTTGCCGTGGGTCTGCTTGCACCACTCGTTGAACACCGGGATCGCCTGCTGGTAGGTTTCCAGCGGGTTGAGCGGGGTCTGCCAGCCGCGCAGCGGGCTAGCCGCCGGCTCATAGGGGCCGACCATGTACCAGTCGGATGCCTTGCCGTAATCGCCGGCGAGCTGCTTGTCGATGAAAACGGGAACGCGCGTCTCGATCGCGCCGGGACCATCGCCTTCCGACGGAATCAGTCTCGCAACCGCTGCCATGACGAAGGCCCACTCCGTGGGCTGAAGACAGTCCGGCTTGTATTCGGTGAGCGCGGCGGGTTCGGGTTTGGTTTCGGCTTTCGCTGCACCGGCAATGCCGGCAATGGCCGCGGTCGCCGCGGAAGCTTTCAGGAAGCTTCTGCGGGACGGCAGGCCCGGGAGGTCTCTCATGATTGGCTCCTTCACGACCGTGGGAGTCGGTCGCTCAAGTTTTGCTGAAGCGTCAATTCAGCGCAGGGCAATTTGACGCTAAGCGCCGTACGCCCGCTTTGCCTGGGTGACAAGCACCGGCGAGCGCAAACCGGTTCGATTTCCGCCACAATTGAGAATTATTTTGCACATGTTCAAAGCAAGTAGCGATATTTCACGCACCAATCGCCTTTTTTGTGGAATTTTTCACTCAGGTATAATGAGTTGACCAGATAGTGAGATTCGACGCAAAACGCCCGCTCGAAACCGGGCGGGCGTTTCTCACGCGATATGGATGGCGTTCAGTTCGAACCGGAGGCCGCGACCAATACCGGCTTTTCGCTGTAATCCCTCGGGAACAGCTGCTTCAAGGCTGCGACCTTCGGCAGGTCGTTGATGACGATATAGGGGTAGTTAGGATTGTTCGTCAGGAAGTCCTGATGATACCCCTCAGCGGCATAAAAGCTCTTGCCCGGCTCGATCTTGGTGACGATGGCTGCATCGAAAACCCGTGCCTGGTTCAGCTGGCTGATATAGGCCTTGGCGACCTTGGCCTGCTCGTCATTGGCGGGGAAGATCGCCGAGCGATATTGCGTGCCGGTATCCGGCCCCTGGCGGTTCAACTGCGTCGGATCGTGCGCAACGGAGAAGTAGATCTGCAGCAGCCGGCCATAGCTGACCTTGCTCGGGTCAAACACGACCTTGACCGATTCCGCGTGGCCCGTGTCGCCGCCGCTTACCGTTTCGTACTGCGCGGTATTCTTGGAACCGCCGGCATAGCCCGACGTCGCGCTTTTCACCCCGTTCACGTGCTGGAACACACCTTGCACGCCCCAGAAGCAACCGCCTGCAAAGGTCGCCGTCTCGCTGCCGCCGCCGGCCGGTTCGTCCAGAACGGGTGCGGGAATGACAC
Source organism: Rhizobium sp. FG113 (assembly GCF_057809895.1). Taxonomy (NCBI): domain Bacteria; kingdom Pseudomonadati; phylum Pseudomonadota; class Alphaproteobacteria; order Hyphomicrobiales; family Rhizobiaceae; genus Rhizobium; species Rhizobium sp. FG113. Next base: position 159,233 of record NZ_JBMDKV010000007.1, read on the forward strand.
GCGCCTCTTCGGCGGATGACGGGGTGAAATACATAGCCAGACCCGCGGCCAGCACGCCCGCCGCACCAAAGGCGACGATACGCATCGAGCGCCGTGTGGTCGAACCCTTATGATCAGTCATGCCCTTATGGTCAGTCATGATGGTCTCCTATCAACCGAAGGTGAAGGCGTAGGCTTGTACGCCGGGATCAAGAAAGCGGATTTCGAATGTGTGATCGCCAACGGCGCCCGGCTCGCGGATGAGCTGGTAGAGCCGTTGTGCGGTCACTGTGCCGTTGCCATCGGCATCGGTATCGGCCCCATGCCCGTCACCGGGCGGCTTGCCATCGACGGTCACCTGGAAGCGCACCGGCTTGCCGTCGGCACCCGGACCGAGCACCAGATGCAGATCGCGGGCATGGAAACGGTAGTAGATGCTGCCGTCCTTGTCGTTCAACGCGGCCTGCTCGGAACCAACAGTCCAGTTGCCAGTCAGGCCCCATTCGTTGAGCCGCGGCGTCGCCGCGACATAGGTATGGGCTGCATCGTTGACCGTGCCTTTCTGGTCGACAAAGTTTTCGGAGCGCTGCCAGCCGACATAGGTTTCCGGCGATTGCACATCCGCCTGGTTCGATGCGGCTTCGGCGCCGGTCGCCTTGACCTCGACCATATCGGCTGCGACGTTGGCCTTGCCGGCCTCCGCCAGAAGCTGCTGGATCACCCGCTCGGAACCGTCATAGTCCCCCTCGCCGAAGTGATGATGGCGCACGCGCCCCTCGGCATCGATGAAATAATGCGCCGGCCAATACTGGTTTTCGAAGGCGCGCCAGATGGCATAGTCGTTATCGATGGCGACGGGATAGGTGATCTTGAGATCGCCGATCGCCTTCTTGACGTTGTCGATGTTCTTTTCGAATGCGAACTCCGGCGCATGAACGCCGATCACCACCAACCCCTGATCCTTGTACTTTTCCGCCCAGGCGCGGACATAGGGAATGGCGCGCAGGCAGTTGATGCAGGAATAGGTCCAGAAATCGACGAGAACGACCTTACCCTTGAGCGACTCCGCCGAAAGCGGCGGCGAATTGAGCCACTGCACGGCGCCATCCAGCGACGGCATCATTCCCTCGACCGGAAGCGCTTCCGCGGCAGTCTTCTTCGGGCCGCCCTTCATCATCATCGCGTTCGAGCCGGCCATCATCGCATTGTTGCCGGACATCATGGCCGGAGCGTTGCCGGACATCATCATCTGGTTGCTGCCGCTCATGGCGTCGCCCTTCATCACGACGGAGCCGGCATTCTCTGCCGCCTGCTGCTGCGGATGCAGCTTGTCGATCAAGCTCTGCTCCAGCGTGCCGGTGCTGGCCAGCGAGGCCTGCGTGAGGAAACCGGTATCGAGGCCGAGACCGATCGCCACGACAGCGGCCAGAACGGCAACGCCAAGCCCGCGGCGCACCCATTCACCGACCCCAAGCGACCGCTTCATCGCCTGGTACACCCGGCCACCGATCAAAAGCGCCAGTGCCAGTGATGTCGCCGCACCCAGTGCGTAGGCGAGCAGCAGCAAGGTCGTGCCGACGCTCGCTCCCTGCAACGCCGCGCCCGTCAGGATCAGGCCGAGAACCGGGCCGGCGCAGGGTGCCCAGAGCAGCCCCGTGGCGACCCCCAGCAAGGCCGACGCCGCCACGGTCGATCCGCCGCTGCGGGTACCGCGATCGGCTGATTGCGACAGCCGAGCCCCGAGCGATACCAGCGGCCGCGTCAGATAATCCGACAGAGCCGGGAAAAGCAGGATGACGCCGAAGACGGCGAGCAGCACAAGCGCTGCATAGCGGCCATACTCGTTGGCCTGCACCGCCCAGCCGCCACCAAGCGCCGCCAGTGTCGCAACGGCCGCAAAGGTCGCGGCCATGCCGACAAGCATCGGCAGCGTGCTGCGCAAAAACGGCTGGCCGGCGCGCGCGAAGACGAACGGCAGCACCGGCAGGATGCAGGGGCTGACGATGGTCAGCACGCCACCGAGATAAGCGAGAATGAAGAGGATCATGACAGGTCCCGTTGATCAGGCCGAAGCCGGATGAAATGTCAGAGCGACACCGTTCAGGCAGTAGCGGAGGCCGGTCGGTTGCGGCCCGTCGTTGAAGACATGCCCGAGATGACCGCCGCAGCGGCCGCAATGAACCGCCTCGCGCACCATGCCGAACTGCGTGTCGCGCGTCGTGCCGACGACCTTGCCGTCAAGCGGCGCCCAGAAGCTCGGCCATCCCGTGCCGCTGTCGAATTTGGTCGCGGATGCAAAGCCGTCCTGCCCGCAGCCGGCGCAGGCGAAGTTGCCCTTGCGCTCTTCGTGAAGCAGGGCGCTGGTGAAGGGGCGCTCGGTCCCCTCCTCGCGCAGAACGGCATATTGATCCGCCGTCAGCATCTTCTTCCACTCGGCATCCGTATGGGTGACGGGAAAGGTCTCCGCGGCCGAAACCTTCGAACGACCGAGAACAAGCGGCAGGCCGATCGCGGCAAAGCCGGCACTGAAGAGCAGTCTGCGTCTATTCATCATCTCGTGGTCTCCTCCGGTATCAAGTGTGTGTCTGACAACAACTACGGGCGACGCAGCCATTTTGTTACGCGCCGCACCCGAAATACCTCGCTCTCGCCAAAGCGCCGGCTGGCGCATCAGCAGAGCAATATATTCAAGAGAATACAACGCTATACGAGGGCCAAACCAGCCTTCCGGACAAGCTGCGACTGCCATTTCACCAATATGTGATTGTCTAATGGACGCGCGTCTTGTCGGATCGAACGCTGCATGGTCGAAATTCGACACCGGAAACGAGAAAGGCGCCAGCCTTGCAGCCAGCGCCTTTCGCAATAACGACGATGATGTTCCGATCAGACCGGACGGTGCAGGAAAGCCGGCATGCGGGCGCTCTCTGACAGCGTCGAGAGATAGAGCCGCGCCGTGTCGAGCGCCTCGCGGATCGTCACGTCCATATCGAGATAGCGGTAAGTGCCAAGGCGGCCGACAAAGGTGACACCCTCTTCCTTCTCGGCGCGCGTAACATATTGCGCCAGCTGTTCCTTCTCCTCGACCATCCGGATCGGATAATAGGGAATATCATCAGGACCGCAGGCGCGCGAGAACTCGCGGTAGCAGACCGAACCCTGATGCTCTTCCCACGGAGAGAAGTGCTTGTGCTCGGTGATGCGCGTAAACGGCACCGAGGCGTCGCCATAGTTCATGACAGCGCAGCCCTGATAATCGCCATCATAGCTGAAGCGCTCGAAATCCAGCGTGCGGTAACCGAGACGCCCGGCCTCATAGTCGAAATAGCCGTCGAGCTGTCCGGAATAGAAGACGTGGCTGGCATCCTCATGCTCGGCGCGTTCGAACCGCGTGCTCAGCTTCACGCTGATATTGGGATGGTCGAGAATGCGGCCGATCATGTCGGTGTAGCCGTTCTCGGGCATGCCTTGGAATTTATGGAAGAAGTAGTTGTCGTCGTAGTTGAAGCGCACCGGCAGCCGCTTCAGGATCGAGGCGGGCAGCTCGGTCGGCGAGCAGCCCCACTGCTTCTCGGTGTAACCCTTGAAGAAGGCCTCGTAGAGATCCTTGCCGACGAAGCGCATGGCCTGCTCCTCGAAGGTCTGCGGATCGGTGATCGTCTTGTCGGCCTGCTCCTCGATGAACGCACGCGCCTCGGCGGGACGCAGCGTCTTGCCGAAGAACTGGTTGATCGTGTGCAGGTTGACCGGCAGCGAATAGACTTGGCTCTTGCTCGTCGTCTTCACCCGGTTCTTGTAGGGCATGAAGGTCTGGAAGCCGTTGACGTAGTCCCAGACCTCGGCATCGTCGGTATGGAAGATGTGCGGTCCGTAAACATGCACCATCACGCCGGTATCGGCATCGCGCTCGGTGTGGCAGTTGCCGGCGATATGGTCGCGGGCATCAAGGATCTCGACCTTGTGCCCCGTCAGCGCCAGTTCCCGCCCGATCACGGCGCCTGACAATCCGGCGCCGACGATCACGATCTTTCCATTCCCCTGCATTCTCTAAAGCACCCGTTGCCTGTGGCCTTGCGGCAAGTTGAAACCCTTGAGGATGGACCGGCGGCGTTAAGCCGTCGGCTCCGTCCACAGGCGCGTGTCGATGGCAAGCGGCGCGTAGTCGTTCCACTGCGCCAGCTTCTCGCGGTAGTGGCGGCGATAGCTCGCATCATCCTCGAACTCGGTGAGCGTCTGCACGAGTTCGGCGCCGATCTCGTAGTAGGCGTCAAGGTTGCTGAGATCAGGCGTCGGCGTTTCGCCGCGCTCGGCTTCGCCCTGCATCTGCCAGAAGAGCTCTTCCAGGCGACGGGCGAGACCGGGGATATCGCGCAGCGCACTGCCCTCGCGCTTGTCCTTCAGCGACTGGCGGATGGCCGCCAGGCTTGCGCGATCCTTGAAGAAGCCGATGGCGCGCGCAACGTAATCATCAGGCCCGCTGCAGGCGAGCTCCGGCACGCCGGCGGCGGCCACGATGCTGTTGCAGAAGCGCGAGGCAAAGCTCTTGCCCGGAACCGTCAGCACAGGCAGACCCATGGTGATCGCGTCGCCCGCGGTCGAATGCGCGCCGTAGGGGAAGGTGTCGAGGAAGAGATCGGCAAGCGCGATGCGCGCCAGGTGATGCGCGTTCGGCGCCTTCGGCGCGAAGATGATCCGCTCGGCATCGATGCCAGCCTTGACGGCGGCCTGCACGAGGCGGTCGTTCACGGCTTCGTCCGCCGCGAGCAGCCAGAGCACGCTGCCCGGCGTCGCAGCCAGGATCGTCATCCAGCGCGCAAAGCACGGCTCGCTGATCTTCTGCATGCCGTTGAAGCAGGCGAAGACGAAGGCATCCTCGGGCAGGCCCGCCTGCGTGCGGGTCGGCGTCGCGGCGATCTGGCGCTTGCGGTCGATCGGCTGGTTGCAGGCGATCCGCAGGACCTTTTCCGTATAGTAGATCTCGTTTTCGACAGGCACGATCGTCTCGTCGGCGATCATGTACTGGTGCACTGGGCTGCCCATCGAACCGGGATAGCCGCAGAAATTGACGATGACAGGCGCCGGACGATAGGCGAACAGCTTCGTGCGGGCATGCTTGGTGTAACCGTTGACGTCGATCAGGATATCGATCTCGTCCTTGCGGATCAGGTTGGCCGCATCGGTATCGCTGAGCGCACTGATATCGCGCCAGCCGTCGACGGCCGCCTTGATGCGCTCCTGCGTCGCGTCACCGGTGCGCGGCTCGCCGCAGTAATAGCCGAAGATCTCGACGGTCGTCTTGTCGTGCAGCTCCAGCACTTCGCTGAGCGCAAAGCCGACGGCGTGATCGCGCAGATCCGACGAGACATAGCCGACGCGCAGGCGCTGGCCGGTGCCGGTCTTCACGCGTGCGGGCTTGCGCGGGAAGGCCGAAAGGTTCGGGCGGCCGACAAGCGTCTTGTTGTAGCGATAGGCCTTGGCCAGCTGATAGAGCGGGTCGTCGGCGTAGCAGGAGAGCGTCAGCGTCGACATCGCATCGAGCAGCTGGCGTGCGCTGACATGGATCGACGGTGTCAGGATCGGCCACTTGCACTGCCGCTGGCGCAGCGACGTCCAGTGCTGACCGGCTTCCGGGCGGTTCGGCTGCAGCTCGATCGCCTGCCACAGCGTGGTCTCCGCCGCCTCCAGCACGCCACCGCCCTCAAGAACGCGGCCGATATGCTGAAGCGTCATCAAACGGTGCTCGATGCGCTCGCTGGTGATGTCGTTGGTCGTCTCCGCGTAGCTGCGCCATTGCTCGACGGCCTGATGGCCGAGACCGCAATCCTCGAGCGCACGGCCGAGGTTGATATGCGCCGGGCCGAAGCGCGGATCGATCTTCAGGCAGGCACGCAGCGCGCTGATCGCGCCGGCCATGTCGCCGGCCTGACGCGACACCACGGAATAGTTGAAATAGGCGAGATGCAGCAACGGATTATTGTCGTTGAACGCGATCCACGTCTTGTAGAGCTCTGCCGCCTGCTGCCGCTGGTCGGCATTCGCAAGACCCTCGGCGATGGAAATCAGATCGCCAAGCGACAGGCGTTGATGACGGGCCTGCTCCAAAATGTTTGCGATTGGAGAGACTTGGCTCGATGCAATTGCGGTGTTCGCGTTCATGGACGTCCTACGGCAAGGCGGCCGGATGGCCTGAGATCAACAGACGCACGAAAGCGTCGGGCTCCTTGCTATCGGATAGAGCTTGCGTCGGGCTGGCTGATTGGCGTCAAAACAGCGTGAGAACGCCTGATATCCAAGGCTGTTCGGCACCGGGCGCCGAAACGAAAAACGCCGCCCGAGATGATCGGGCGGCGTCCTGTTTTGGTCTATCCGTGACTTACGAGTTCAGCGCTGCGTAGGCTGCGAGAACCGCATCGACCTGGGCCGAGTTCAGAGCCGGCACCTGCGTCGAGGTGAAGGCGCCCAGCTGGTCGGTGTTCATGGCCGCGATGTCTTCCGTTGCAAGTCCGGCCAGAGCCCTCGTGCTGATCGCCGCGATTTCGTCGGTGGTGAAGGTCGCGATGTCCTCGCTGGACATTGCGCCGATCTCCGCCGAGCTCATGGCCGCGATCTGGGTGCTGTTGAACGCCTGGATCTGATCGGACGTCATCGCGTCGATCTGAGCCGTCGTCAGCGAAGCCACCTGGCCGGTCTTGAGCACTGCGACCTGGTCCGTGGTCAGAACCGCGATGTCGTCGGTGCTGAGAGCCGCGACCTGCCGCGAGCTCAGGACACCGAGCTGATCGCTGCTCATGGCAGCCATCTTGTCGGTCGAGAGCGAAGCGATCTGGCTGGTGGTCAGAAGCGCTACCTGGTTCGTCGTCAGGGCCTTGAACTGATCGGTGGTCATTGCCTCAATGCTGGCCGAGGAAAGTTCCACGATAGCCTTGGTGCTGATGGCCGCGATCTCGTCGTTTGTGAACGAGGTGATATCGTCCGTGTCCATGGCGCCGATCTGGGCTGCGGTCAGTACCGCGACCTGGGAGCTCGTCAGCGCCGTGACCTGATCCGAGGTCATGGCGGTGATCTGATCCGTGGTCAAAGCCGCGACCTGACCCGACTTCAGCACTGCGACGTTGTCGGTGGTCAGAGCCGCCACTTCGTCCGTGGTCAGACCCCTGACCTGTGCCGACGTCAGCGCACCGACCTGATCCGAAGACAGGAGAGCGATGTTGTCGGTGGTGATCGCAGCCAGCTGGCCGGTCGTCAGCAGAGCGATCTGGCCGGTCTTCAGAGCCTTGACCTGATCGCTGCTGAGCACGTTGATATCATCAGTGCTCAGGCCGGTCAGAGCCCTGGTGCTGATCGCCGCAATCTCGTCGGTCGAGAAGGACGAGACACCATCCGTCGACATGGCGCCGAGCTGGGCCGAGGTCAGCACGCTGATCTGAGTGCTGGTCAAAGCCTGGACCTGATCGGACGACATCGCCGTGATCTGCGCGGTGCTGAGTGCGGCCACCTGGGCCGTCTTCAGCAGTGCCACGTTGTCGGTGGACAGAACCGCGAGGTCGTCGGTGCTGAGCGCCGCGATCTGCCTGGAGTTCAGGACACCAATCTGATCACTGCTCAGGGCCACCGCCTTGTCGGTCGTCAGCGACGCGATCTGAGAGGTGCTCAGCAGTGCCACCTGACCGGTGGTCAGAGCAGCGAACTGATCCGTACCGAATGCCTCGAGCGTGTCGGTCGACAGAGCCGCGATGATCTTGGTGTTGATCGCCGCGATTTCGTCGGTCGAGAAGGTCGCGATGTCATCGGTGGACATTGCGGCGAACTCGTCGGCGGTCAGAACACCGATCTGGGCGCTGGTTAGAGCCTTGATCTGATCGGAGGACATGGCGCCGATCTGAGTATTGTTCAGAGCGGAGACCTGACCCGACGACAGCAGGGCAATGTTGTCGGTGCTCAGAGCCGCGACTTCGTCCGTGGACAGTGCCGCGATCTGGTTCGACTTTAGTGCACCGACCTGGTCGCTGGTCAGAAGCGCGATGTTGTCGGTCGACAGGGCGGCGATCTGCGCCGTGCTGAGCAGTGCGATCTGGCTCGACTTCAGGGCAACGGCCTGGTCGCTGCTGAGCGCGTTGATGTCATCCGTGCTCAGACCGGCAAGCGCCTTGGTGCTGATGGCCGCGATTTCATCGGTCGAGAACGACGTGATGTCGTCGGTGGTCATGACCGCAAGCTGGAGCGAGGACATCGCACCGACCTGATCGGCGGTCAGCGCGGTCACCTGATCGGCGGTCAGCGCATTGAGCTGGTCCGTGGTCATGGCGGCGATCTGGCCGGTCTTCAGAATGGCGACGTTATCCGTGGAGAGGACAGCGATGTCATCCGTGGTCAGAGCTGCGATCTGCCTGGAGTTCATGGCTCCGAGCTGGTCGCTACCGATGGCAGCCAGCTTGTCGGTCGAAAGCGATGCGACCTGGCTGGTGGTGAGCAGCGCGACCTGGCCCGAGTTCAGAGCGGCAAACTGGTTTGTGTCCAGAGCCGCGAGGCTGTCGGTGGAGAGCTGCGCAATGGCCTTCGTGCTGATCGCGGCCACTTCGTCGGTCGAGAACGTCACGATGTCGTCGCTCGACATTGCGCCGATCTGGGCGGCCGTCAGAACCGCGACCTGACCGGTCGTCAGTGCCTCGACCTGGTCGCTCGACATGGCGTCGATCTGCGCCGTCGTCAGAGCGGCAACCTGCGAGCTCTTCAAGATGCCGACATTGTCGGTGGAGATCGCAGCGATGTCATCGGTCGACAGCGAAGCAAGCTGGCTGGTGCTCAGCGCCAGGATCTGGTCGCTCAGCAGCTTGGTGATGTTGTCAGTCGTCAGCGCGTTCAGCTGGATGGTGCCCATCGCGGAAATCTGGCTGGTCTTGAGAGCAACAACCTGATCGCTGCTGAGAGCGTTGACCGCATCCGTGGTCAGACCCGACAGCGACCTGGTGTTGATCGCAGCGATTTCATCCGTGGTGAAGGACACGATGTCGTCGCTCGACAGGGCATGCAGCTGGCCGGAGGTCAGCACACCGACCTGGGTGCTGGTCAGCGCGGTCACCTGATCGGACGTCAGGGCGTCGATCTGCAGGCTGCTCAGCGCGGCGATCTGCGTGGTCTTCAGGATGGCCACGTTGTCGGTCGACAGGGCAGCAAGCTCATCGGTGGTGAGAGCGCCAATCTGCCTGGAGTTCAGGGCGCCAACCTGGTCGCTGCCGAGCACGGACACCTGGTCCGTCGTAAGCGATGCGACCTGAGCGGTGGTCAGAAGCGCGACCTGGGTCGACTTCAGAGCCTTGACCTGATCGCTATCCAATGCAGCGAGGCCGTCGGTGGAGAGCTGTGCAATGGCCTTCGTGCTGATAGCGGCGATTTCGTCGGTCGAGAACGTGATGATGTCGTCGCTAGACATCGCGCCGATCTGGCCGGCCGTCAGGACGCCGACCTGGCCGGTCGTCAGAGCCTTGACCTGGTCTGTCGACAGGAAGCCGATCTGCGCCGTCGTCAGGGCAGCGATCTGCGCCGTCTTCAGAGTTGCAACGTTGTCGGTCGAGATAGCGCTCAGAGCGTCGCTGGAGAGACCGGCGATCTGTTTGGCGGTCAGGGCACCGACCTGGTCGCTCTTCAGGAGAGCAATGTTGTCGGTGGAGATGGCGCCGAGCTGCGCGCTGCTCAAGAGAGCGACCTGGCTCGTCTTCAGCGCGACGATCTGGTCGCTGCTGAGAGCGGCGACGTCGTCGGTGCTCAGACCCGTCAGAGCGCGGCTGCTGATGGAGGCGATTTCATCCGTGGTGAAGGAGCTGACGCCGTCCGTGGACATCGCGCCGAGCTGGGCGGAGCTGAGGACGCCAACCTGGCTGCTGGTCAGAGCCTCGACCTGCTCGGAAGACATCGCGGTGATCTGCGCCGAGCTGAGGGCCGCGACCTGCGCGGTCTTCAGGATGGCAACGTTGTCCGTCGAAATCGCACCGATTTCGTCCGCCGTGAGCGCGCCGATCTGCCTGGAGTTCAGGGCGCCGACCTGATCGCTGGTCAGGATAGCGATGTTGTCCGTGGAGAATGCGCCGATCTGGGCGGTGCTCAGAATTGCGATCTGGCTCGACTTCAGGGCGACTGCCTGATCGCTGGTCAGAGAGTTGATGACATCGGTCGACAGGCCGGAGAGAGCCTTGGTGCTGATGGCAGCGATTTCATCGGTCGTGAACGTCGCGATGTCGTCGGTCGACAGCGCCGAGAGTTCGGACGAGGACATTGCGCCGATCTGTGCGCCGGTGAGCGCCGAAATCTGCTCGGAGGACATCGCGGCGATCTGGCTGTTGTTCAGAGCGGCGATCTGCCCGGTCTTCATGGCGGCGACGTTGTCGGTGGTGATCGCTGCGACTTCATCGGTGGTCAGTGCTGCAAGCTGCCTGGAGGTCAGGGCGACAACCTGGTCGCTCTTCAACGCGGCGATCTTGTCGGAACCCAGCGATGCGACCTGCGAGGTCGTGAGCAGAGCGATCTGGCTGGACTTGAGGGCTGCGAACTGGTCCGTGTCGAGAGCTGCGAGCGTCGCGGTCGACAGGCCGGCCAGCGTCTTCGTGTTGATGGCGGCGATCTCGTCGGTCGAGAAGCTCGCAATGTCGTCGGTGGTCAGCGCGCCAAACTGCGCGGAGGAAAGCACTGCGGTCTGGGCGGAGCTGAATGCGCCGACCTGGGCGACGTCGAGTGCTGCGAGCTGGTCGGTGGTGAGGGCTGCGACCTGCGTGGTCTTCAGCGCGACGATCTGGTCGGTGTTGAGCGATGCGATGACGTCGGTGGAGAGCGAAGCAAGCTGCTTGGAGCCGAGAGCGCCGATCTGCGAGCCCGTGAGGACGCCGATCTGGTCAGAGTTCAGGGCGCCGAACTGGGCGCTGCTGAGGAGAGCAACCTGGCTGGTCTTGAGCGCGATGACCTGGTCGCTGGTGAGCGCCGCCATGCCATCGGTGCTGAGGCCGCCGAGAGCCTTCGTGCTGATGGCAGCGATCTCGTCGGTCGAGAACAGGGCGATGCCGTCGGACGAGATGGCGCCGAGCTGAACAGAGGTCAGCGCTGCGGCCTGCGAGGACGTGAACGCAACGACCTGATCGGTGGAGAGACCAGCGATCTGCGCGGAGGAGAGCGCGGCGAGCTGTGTGGTCTTCAGAACCGCGATCTGGTTGGTCGTGAAGGCGGCAACGTCTTCCGTGCCCATCGCAGCGATCTGCTTGGAGGTAAGAGCAGCCACCTGACCGGTCGAAAGCGCGCCGATCTGTTCGGAGGAGAGGTTTGCGACTTCAGTGGTGGAGAGAGCAGCAACCTGCGTGGTCGAGAGACCACCGAGCTGGCCCGTGGTAAGAACTGCCAGCTGCTCGAGCTTCAGACCAACCAGCGCGGTCGCCGATACGGCGCTCATCTGCTGGGAGGAAAGAGCAACGAAGTCCTGGGTTTCGATAGCGCCGAGCTGCGTTGAGCTCAAGGCCTTGATCTGTGTCGTCGTGAGCAGTGCCACGTCATCGGACGACAGATTGGCGATCGCGGTCGTCGACAGCGCCCGGATCTGATTGACGGTCAGAGAAGTTACAATGGAAGTCATGGACGAGCGCCCCTCGCGTTAGCTGATCAAAAGACATCATCCCGCTTCGTCGGTCGGACGCGTATAGCCGCACTTAAGCCGGCCACACGGCGTCGTCGGCATCGACGATCCGGGTTTCCTGTCGGAACAAAATTGGGTCAAACTAAACATGGCTCGGACGAGCCAGCGCAAAAGGAGGGCATCATGCGCCCAGAGCCAAAATGGCTCTGATCCCTACGCCAATGACCGCGAACTTCTTAACCCCCGGCACCGTTTACCAGCGTCCATCATGGACAAACCGGCCAACCGCACTCCTCGGTAGAGCTATCGCGAGCAGTAAAACTCTTATTCGGCAGTCTTTAATTTCGAGTTAACGTCGGCTGTAGCGGAGCTGCACTCTTGTTACAGATTCGGTCGCCGGAAGTTTAAATCGTCATTTTTTTAGATGCAATTGGGACACCATGTCTTTTTTCAAGCCGAAACCGTACGGATCGACTGGCGATTGCAACAATGGCTGCATGCACGGGCCGGTGCTTAACGTATCAATTCAAAACGATAGAATAGGAAAGAGAAAAACTGATCCAGAACCATGATTCTCTTTTTTAATTCCCAGATTATCAATTAGAAATACTGTAGAAATAAAAACGAATCACCATGGAAACGCAAGTTACCTGTCGATCCGAAGCGGCGGATAGCAAATGTCGGCGCGACGCTCCAGCAGCATAGCGCCGCCCGCCCGCAATAATTTCCGACCTTTTTTGGGCCTAACGCACAAATCCTGCCCTGGCGGCGGCTCCGGATGCTGCGGCGCACACCGATTCGTCCCCGAGGCAAGCCCGGCACAAGTAAAATGGCGTTCATGGAGCTATTGGGTGATAGGGACGACCAGAATGCGACTGTCTATATTGATTAGAGGCCATAACTTTCTTGAAAAGGATCGTTTCGGCCTGCCGATGGACGGGCGGGACAACGCCGCGTCCTTGCTTGAGAACGTGATCGCGCCGATCCGCGCGAAGAACCCCGACGCCACGGTCTATCTGGCGACATACGAAAGCCCGGCGCTGGCCGAGTTGCAGGAAAAATTCGCGCCATGCGAACTGATCCTGCTCGACCCCAAGGGAAGCTCGCAGGCAGAGACCTACAAGGAAGCGCTGAAGCATATCTTCGAGAAGACCGATTACGATGCGCTTGTCGTGGTCCGCTTCGACCTGGCCTTCAAGAAGCCGTTCGACGCCTGGGACCTGAAGATCGACATCAACAGCATCCATTTCACCTGGAAGGAATATCGCGACTACTGGCGCGATCACCGCCGCGTCGGCGATGCGATCCACGTGATCGGCAAGGCCGCCATTCCCGCCTTCCACAATGCGCTGATCATGAACCAGCTGGCCGGCCGCGGTCATCTGCACATGATGTACTATTATCTGCGCACGATGCACGACAATCTGAAGTTCATCGAGGACGGTTACTTCGACACCAACACGCTGTTCGCCAACCCCGAATGCGTCAACCCGCTCTACACGGTCTTCAACCGGCCGCGGCTGACCAGCATGGCAGGCAGCACCGGCATGGTTCTGCACGAAATCCGCGCGGAATAACAGGCAAGCAGTCAAACAAGAACGCCCGCATCGAGATCATCGATGCGGGCGTTCTGCTTTATAGGCTGCCTTCAAAGTATAGCGCCCGCGAAACCATCCGCGAACGCCTTTCTCCAGGTAGATCAGACCAGATACTTGTCGTTCTTGGCGCTCGGGATCTTCACGACCGTCACCGTCGCATCGGTCAGTGCCTCGAACTGGTTGACCTTGCCGGGCTCGATATCGATGATGCTTCCCGCTTCCCACACCTGATCGATCATCCGCACCGTGCCGGAGACGACGAGCGTGATCTCGCGCGCGATCTTGTGGTAATGCGCCGCATCCTTGTCGCCGGCCACGTAATGCTTCACGCCGACCTCGAACGCATCCGTCTTGACGACGGTGGGGTCGAAGTCGCCGATGAACCAGCCGCCGATCATGTCGTTGAGGGTGAGTGGCTTGTCGCTCATTTGTCACCTTCCGTGACTGATAGTTCGATCAGCTGGCGATCCGACTTGATGGGATGGAAGTCCTTGGCGTTGATCGGGAAGATCCCGATCTTCTTACCCTCGAGCACCATCTCGTTATAGACGGGGCAGACATAGAACATGTTGTTGTGCCGGGCGTCCTTGCGGATCGCGTTCTTCGCCGCGCGCACAAAATCGCGTCCCTGCCGGAAATAGTAGAAGCCGGCCGTCGCGTTGTCGCTGATCGGATGCTTCTCGGCCGCCTCGACCACCATGTTCTGCTCGTCGAGCCGGACGAAGGAGTAGCGCGGATGCACCGACTTGAAGGTCATCGTGCCGCCATCGAGTTCGCGCTCCACGAAGTTCTGGATGACGCCATCGAAGGGAACCGTCAGGAATTCATCACCGTTGAGGATGAGCAGCGGCTCGTCATTGTCGATATAGCCGGCGGCGAGCAGCGCCGTGCAGGCGGCCCCTTCCGTCTTGTCCTCGACCGAGACCACAGCGGCCTCCGGCGACAGCAGGCGCACGACCTCGTCGAGATGGTAGCGCGCCAGGTCCTTCTTCTGCATGGCCACGATGATGCGGTGACCGGGGATCTTGGCGCATTCGGCCAGCTGCCGCTGCACCAGGGGTACGCCGTTGATTTCCACCAGCGCGGTCGGATAGGCCTCCATCGCCTGGATGCGAGGCTCGCCGGCTATCAGGATCAGAATATTCATCGCAAGCTCATCAACCGTGGATTTTTCGAATGGTCTCGGTGATCGCGGGATAGTTCACATCCGCGATATCGTTCACCACCATGACATGCGCGCCGGAACCCTTGGCCGCCTTGATGCCGTTCTCGTTGTCCTCGACGATCAGGCATTCCTCGGGCGTCAGGCCCATCATGGTGATCGCCTTGGTGTAGATCTCAGGGCTCGGCTTGCCGTGCTTGACGTCCTCGTTGCTCAGCTGAAACTCGAGATAGCCGTCGAGTGCGGCTCTCGACATCATCAGCGACACCGTGCTCTTGATCGAGTTCGACGCCACGGCGAGCCGGTAACCGTCTTCCCTTAGCCGCGCCAGCGCGTATTCCTGCTTGAAGGTCGGCTTGCACTTGGTGTGGATCATCTCGGTCGTGTAGAGCTGCTTCATCTCGTTGATGAAGCCGTGCAGCGCTTCGGGAAGCCCGCGCGTCGTCGTCAGGATCTCCAGCTTGCGCCGCGTCGGCAGGCCGTCGAAGATCGTCAGGTGCTCGTGCAGCGGGATGGTGTATCCGAAGAGCTCGAGCGCCCGGTTCAGTGCCTCATAGTGCCATTCGCGTGCATCGATCAGCACGCCGTCCATGTCGAAGATAATCGCCTTAAGCGTGGTCATGCTGCGTCCCGGCCAGTCAATATCAGTTGCGCGCGCTCCGGAAAGTCGGTGCAGACGGAAAGCCCGTCCTGCTCGTTGAGCCCCGAAGACACCAGCCACTGGAGAAATGGTTCATATTCGTCGTGACGACCGTGAAGATCCGGCGCCACCAGCGTGGCCGACTTGCCGTCGGCAAGAATGCGCTCGATCAGCGCCGCGTCGTACCAGCGCCCCGGCAGGAAGTTGTCGATCCAGACACCGGTCACGCCGGGATCGTCGTAAAGCGACGCCTCGCGCTCATATTCGCTGAGACGCGTGAACGAGACCATCTTGCGCTTCACGCCCTGGATGAGATCGGGGACCGACGCGTCAAACAGAAAATAGTTGCTGTAGCCTTCGCTCGACAGAACCTCCGCCAGCATGTCGTGCAGACCATCGGCCTTGATGTTCAGCGCCAGCAACGGCGAGCCGTGTTGCTTGGCGATCCGAAGCAACTCGGCGAACGAGATCTCTCCCCCGCGCGGAATGTCGTGCGAGATGACGATCGAAGGCGCGCCGTCCGCCTGGCTGTCGCGCACATCGGTCTCCGTGCCGAAGCCGAGCGAGAAGGAGCGAACGAAGGCCTCGACCGAGTTCTTCTCCTCAGGCGTCTTCCAGTAGCCGCGATGGCTGAGAACCTCGATCATACCGCAGCACCCAGCGAACGCGTCACGTCGACGGACAGAGGCAGGCTCTGGAAATGGGTGAGGTCCTCCGGAACGCCGAGACCGTACATGCCCGCATCCACCGAGCCGATCGAATAGGCGCCGATCTTCGAGCCGTCCTCGATCATGAAATTATAGACCGGCGCGACGTAGAACTCGCCGTTGACGCGGAAGTCGCGCTCGATCATCCGGTCCGCATAGGAGACGAAGTCGGAGCCCTTGCGGAAATTGTAGATCCCGACAGTCGCGTGATCGGAAATCACCTGCTTCTCGACGACGTTGTCGATATAGCCATCGGCGCCGAAGGAAACGAAGCTCCACTTCGGATCATCCGCCGTCATGGTCATGATCATCCCGTCGAGATCGCCCATGGCCTCAAGATAATCGTCGATATCGACGTCGATATACTGGTCGCAATTGGCGATCATCATCGGCTGATCGTTGTCGATCTCGTCGCGCGCGAGAAGAACCGTGCAGGCGGCACCCTCGGTCACCTGCTCGACGAGAAAGATTTCGCAGCCCGGCGCCCAGGCGCGCAGGTTCTCGCCCAGCCCATGCTCCTGGACGTGGGCGGCCTGGCAAATGAAGATGAAGCGATGCTCGACCGAGGGGCGAAGGTTTTCGATCACCAGCCGGATCATCGGCACGCCGTGCACAGGCAGAAGTGGCTTGGGGAGAGTATAGCCGGCCTTGGCGAAGCGGCTTCCGTGCCCTGCCATTGGTACGACGATGTTCAACATTGCGTATATCCCGAATTGTATCAGCTTACACCGTGACGTGACCCATAACGGCCGAAGCTGGCGTCACGCTGTCCCGGATGGGCCAAATGCCCGGCTGAGCAGAGAAACTTGCCCGAAATGAAACGACCCGCGCGGATCACTCCACGCGGGTCGTTTCATGTATTCTTACTCAGTGTCTGCCAGACGCATGCGGGAAATATTTCACGAGCTTCCGGCTTGCTTGAAGACGATCTCAGGATTTCTTCGTGAAGACGCCGAGATTGATCAGCTGTACGCGCCGGTTGTTCGATCCCGATGTGTCCGTGCCCGGGATCGGCATGTATTCGCCGACACCGACGGCATAAAGCCGCTGCGGATCGACCGCGAAGGTCGTGGACAAGGCCTCCTTGATGGCTGCCGCCCTCTGCTCGCTGAGATCGAGATTGTGCTTCTCGTCGCCCGTCGAGCTCGAGTGCCCGACAACCAGGAACTTATAGTCCCAGAGGTTCGGATGGTGCAGAGCGTCGGCAAGCAGCCCGAGCGTGCGGTAGGAACTCGGCTGGATCGCGACGGAATCGTTCTCGAAATTGATCTCGACCACCATCTGCGGCAGCTTGGCGATACGCTTCCAGTTCGGCAACTCCGACATCTGCTTGCTGCCGCCGCTGATCGCCTCCTGCCGCAGGATTTCGAGATCGATGGCTGGCGCAGCGGAGGTCAGCTTGCCGAGCCCCTTGACGATACGCTCCTGCGACACTTCCTGCGCCGATGCCAGGGCTGGAACGAGGATAACCGCCGCCGCGAGAATGATTGCTTTCGAAAGAACCCGCTTCATCGCCTCATCTCCATCCCGCATTGGTGATTGTCTGATTGCACTCGTCGCTGACGCGCGGCTGCTTCTTGATCAGGCAGGCAAGGACGAAGCCGTCCCCCTTGATGCCGTTGCAGCTCTTCGACATGTCTCGCTGGCAGACGCGCTCATAGGCCGTCTGCGCCTGTTCGCGCGTCGTGATCGATTGGAAGACGGTGGTAAGCGAAGCCTTGCAGCTCGGCGAAACCTTCGCCGCGTTCTGCTGCAGGCAATCGGCGATGCGGCCGCTGCCGAGGTTCAGTCCCTTGCACAGTTTCTGGATGTCGGCGCCGCAATCGCTTGCGAGTTTGGTCACCGCATCCGCATAGCTCAAGGTCTGCGCCGAGGCTCCCCAGGCAGTGCCCATGGAAACACACGCAACGGCCGCTATCAGAATCCCTCGTCTTGATCTTTTCATCCTATCCGTCCCTGACTGGTCACATCGACGGGCGGGACGATGGCATGATGTCGCGCGAATGGAGCGTATATTACCGTAACGCACATCGGCCTCGGCAGGCCAGAATTGGAGCCGTCACACGATTGCAACTAGGGCCGGATCGACCTCGACGACCGGCATTTGAAGCCGTTTCCGGGCCCTAGCCGTAACATACCGTATCTTACAGCCACCCCCGCGTATCATACTGCCTTCGCTTCTCCATCCGCCCTATCATCCCTGAAGGATGAACTTGGAGGACGTAGAGATGACATCGACGCAGACATCCGCACCCCATTCCATGGCCAGCGCCGAAGAACTGCGCAAACGCGCCCTTGAGCTCCAGATCGCCGAAATGGAGCGCGACGAGAAGATCAAGGCGCGAGAGGCTGAAAAGCATGCCGAGTTCGTCGAGGACTTCTTCCGCAAGCATATCGACGAGAAGGAACGCGCGATGATCAAGCGCCTCGTCATGAAGGCCGCGGCGGATGGCAAGTACGAAGCGATGATCTACAGCTTCCCCTCAAGCTTCTGCGACGACGGTGGCCGCGCCATCAACAACAGCCTTCCAGGATGGCAGAAGACGCTTCAGGGGAAGGCAAAGGAGCTTCTTGATCTGTTCGAACAGCTTGCCAAGCCGCAGGGCTATGGCCTGAAGGCCATGATCATCGACTTTCCAGGGGGCATGCCCGGCGATGTCGGCCTGTTCCTGACCTGGGAACCCCCGGTCAAATAAAGCCCTGGGAGGGGCTGCGAGCACTCATCGATTTCGCGGGAGGCGGTTGTTTCGGACAACCGCCTCCCGAATGCGTTTCGGCCTATTCGGACACGACCGACCAGTTGTTGTCGGGATTGAAGGTCTTGATCGCCGCCGCCTTCTTCTCCGTCTCCGGCCCGAGGTCGCGCTGGTAGATGACGCTCATGCCGTTGGCGATGAATGTCTGCACACCCGTCTCCCTGTACTTGACCGGCCAGGCGATCACCGCGAAGCCCGCCGTCATGTGACCGTTGACGATGTAGCTCTGCTTGCCGCCGAGCACGTTGTCGCCCTGCCCCGTCAGTATCCGGTAGCGATATCCGAAGTAGCCCTCGCCGCGCTTGGCCTTGCCGAAGGCGGCGGTTTCGATCAGCGGACCAGCCGGGCTGTCCTCGTCGCCGGGACCAGCCTGCCAATAGAGGCCGTCCCGCTTGCCGGGCGAGCTGATCAGCTTCTGCGCATACTCGTAGATGCCAGAACCAGTCCGATCCTCCGAGGCATAGATGTGCTGGGCGATGACGAAATTATGGATGGTCTCGATCGTCGCGAGTTCGTTCTCGCCGATGCGGCGGTTGACGATCTCCTCCAGTCCGGTGCGCGTGTCGAACGTCCACTTGCCGTCGGCGCCCTTCGTCAGCGGAAACGGCAGCGGCCAGAGCCTGTCGCCGATGGCGACGACCTTGCGCCCATCGAGATCCTCGAGCTTCATCAGCCGCGACGCGCCCTCGCGGATCAGCGCGTAGCTGACCATGGCCGCGTTGTTGTCCTTGAGCTTGTCGGCCTTCAGCCCGAGCAGTTCCGCAAGCCCGTTCAGATCGTTGGCCGCCAGCACCGCCTTCAGCTTGTCGAGCGCCATGTCAGGCGTGTCGAAGGACGGTTGCGGCGCCTTGCCGATGTACGCCGACAGGGCGGTCTGTGCCAAGGACGAACTTGCGAACGTCAAGGGCAGGACCACGCCAACCAGCAAACGCATCAACTTCAGTCGCAATGCCATGGTTGCCTCCATTGGCTCTGGAAACCCGGTCAGATCCTATCGTCTTCCACCGCCGCCACCGCCGCGCCGTGGCGGCGGACGCGAATGACCGCCGCCACCACGCCCGGCTCCACCGGCATAAGACCTGGGTGCCGGGCGGCTCTGCGCCCGCGGCGCGCCGCGCTGACCGCCTCCCATGCTCTGGCCGCCACGCTGGGACGCGATCGCTTCTCGGCGTCCTGACGATTGCGGGTTGCCGAGCGCGTTGGGCTGCCGTGAGCGGTTGTCCGGCCTCGCCGCCATCTTCGGCGCGCCGGAATTCTTCTTCACATTGCCCTTCGATGGACGATTGGCCCCGGCATTGCCGGGACGCGCATCCGGCCGAGATGCATTCGCGGGACGGTTCCCGGCATTCGGCCGGTCCGCCGGTCTGTTGGCGATGCCCGGCTTGCCGTTGGTCTTCAGGCCGTTGACGGTCCCCTTGCGGATGTCATCGGCGCGCGCCGCTGTGTTGCGCCCCCCTGCCCCGATATCCGCCCGACGATCGCCGACCTGGTTCTTCAGCTGGTTGCGCTTGTCACCTTCAAGGCCGGACTTGATCGCCGTGCGATCCAGGTTGGCGAACTGGCTCTTGTCGATGCTGAGCTTGCTGCGATCGACCTTCGTCCAGTCGACATCGTTCCACTTGACCTTGCCGTTGAAATTCCGGTCGTTGAAGCAATTGTTGCAGTCGATATCGACATCACCGTTCCAGCGTCCGCCCCAGACACCCCAGTCGTCCCAGTTGACGATCGCCGCCCAGGCGACACCGGTGACAGCACCCGCGAAGAACGCGGCGCCCGGATAATAATAGTTGTCGTAGGAACTTGGATAATAGGAGATCGGCTCTGCCGCGTAGCCCGGCTCGTAGAGCATCTGCGGCTCATATTGCGGGATGTAGACCTTCTGGGGATCGGTCGGGCGGATCACCACGTTGTTGTTTTCGGTGACGACGGTCACCTTGTCGTCCGTCTTGATGATGTTCTTCGCCACCGCCTCGTCGCGCAGCTGCTGGATGGCAACGAGCACATCCTTCTGCTGGTTGGTCAGCGCATCGCCGAGCTTTTGCGTCCAGTCGAGATCGTCGCTCATCATCTTCACGATGTCGGGATAGTTGAGCAGCGAGATGACGCTGCCGTCCCAATCATCCTTGGGCTTGAGATCGGCGTTCTTTTTCTTGGCGTCCAGGAAGCGCTGCGCCTCGATGATCTGCAGCGGGAAAAGCGACGCCGCCGAAATCGCGGCGACCAGCTCGTCCGGATAGAGCGCGATACGGGCGACCAGCACCTCCAGCTCATCCTCGGACAAGAGGTCGGTCGCAACAGCAGGCGCCGCCGGGGCCGGCGCGGCAGCGGGAGCCGCCGCCGTTTGCGCCAACACGAAGGATGGCTCCTGCATGGAGATGAGCGCCAGCGCCGTCAAACCAGTTGTCAGGCCAGCGGTTAGTCTGAACGATCTTGATTTCATGACGCGTCGACCTTTCCGTGCAAATGGCGATGAATGCTGCTCTTGGCGCGCTCCATGTCCGAGCACTCAGGAGCGCTTGAGCGATACGACGTTCGATTGCGACAGCGCCTCGCCGATTTCGCTAAGAAGCGCTTTCTCCAGTTCCTTGTATTCCTGCCGACGCGCCTCCCGCTCCGTGCGCGGAAGATCGTCGAGGTGGGCCAGCGTCTCCAGGATCACCGCGAGGTCCTCGCACATGCTGCGGAACGTTTCGCTGACCTGGTAGAGATGCCGAACCCTCTTGGCCTTCTCGGGAAAATGGACCTCGGCGACGGCGAGAGCGGACAGTCGCGGTACATTGCTTTCTCTCCAGCTCATCGCACGCCCCCACCGCCGATCTCCCCCCAGGAAGACCAGCTGATTATAGGGCGGTTGAGCGCAGGCGCAGACGTAAGATACGCGAAGATACGCGGCATCCGCGATCATTTCGGCTTGTACTCGATGGTGGCGAACAGCCCGAATTGACGCCGTGAGCTCGCCGAGCGGCGATGACCCCGACGGCGGCGAAAGACCACTCCCCGCCCCTGATCCGATAGATGTTACGTGATGCTACGGGCGTCTCCGCCCACGCAGGTCTATTGTTTTTGCGTATTCCCCGCACCCGCTGAGGTCGACCATTCGTTGTCGAAAGGCAAAAACCGTGTTCCTCGACTATTTCGCACTGGGCGTTCTGTTCTTCGTCGTGATCACGCTGTTCTACGCGGTGATCGCGATCCACGACATCCCGCACCTGATGGCAAAGGCCAGAAACCATCCGCATCAGGATGCGATCCATGTCGCGGGATGGGTGAGCCTGTTCACCCTCCACGCCATCTGGCCGTTCCTGTTCATCTGGGCAACGATCTACCGCGAGGATCGCGGCTGGGGCATCCGCAGCGATGGAAAACTGTCGCCGGCACAGGAGGCCAACGCTGAAATCGCGCGCCTGCATGCGCGCATCGCGGAACTCGAAGGCCAGTCGGAAGGCCAGACATCGGAGAGGGAGAACGCCTGATGGACCTGCTTCTCATACTGACCTACGCGGCGCTCTGCTACGCGATCTTCAAGATCTTCCGCATCCCTGTGAACCAGTGGACGCTGGCGACATCGGTTCTCGGCGGCATCTTCCTGATCGGGACGCTGTTGCTGCTGATGAGCTACAATCATCCCTACACCAGCGACGCCCGCATCTATTTCACTTCGGCGCCCGTCATCCCGACGGTCGGCGGCCAGGTGGTCGAGGTGCCGGTGACGCCCAATGCGCCGCTGAAGAAGGGCGACGTCCTCTTCCGCATCGATCCGCGCCCCTATCAGTTCACGGTCGACCAGAAGACGGCAGCGCTCGCTGAAGCGAAGCAGACGGTGCTGCAGTTGAAGGCTGCGCTCGACGCCGCCAACGCGGCGGTCACCGGCGCCGAAGCCTCCAGGGATCGTTCGCTGCAGGCTTTCGAGAAATTCCAGGCCTCCAACGAAAACGCCAAGTCGAGCGGTCGTGGCGCCGTCTACTCCGAACTCGAAGTCGAAAACCGCAGGGGCCTCTACCTGACGGCCGAGGCCGCTGTCGATACCGCCCGCGCCCAGGCCACACAGGCAAAACTGGCTTATGAATCGGAAATCAACGGCACCAACCCCACCGTCGCCCGCCTGCAGGCCGAGCTCGCCAACGCCGAATACGAGCTCGATCAGACGACGGTCCGCGCCCCCAGCGACGGCTACGTCACCCAGGTCTTCCTGCGCCCTGGCATGATGGCGAACCCGCTGCCGCTGCGCCCGGTCATGGTCTTTATCGACAGCCAGGACCAGATGCTCGGCGCCGCCTTCATCCAGAACTCGTTGCAACGCGTCAACGTCGGCGACGATGCCGAGGTGGCCTTCAAGGCGGTCCCGGGCAAAATCTTCAAGGCCCGCGTGCAGGGCATCATCGACGTGATGGCGCAAGGCCAGCTGCAGCCCTCAGGCGCGCTGATCGACCCGCAATCGCCAGAACGCGCCGCCCCCGGCCAGACGATCGCCAGCATCGAGCTCCTCGAGAGCACCGAGGGCTACCAGCTTCCCGGCGGTGTCGTCGCCGAGGTGGCCGTCTACACCCACCACTGGCACCACGTCGCGGTTCTGAGAAAGGTGCTGCTGCGGATGAGCAGCTGGATGAACTACGTCTTCCTTGAACACTGAGGGGAGAAGGCCGGTCCCGCTCTGACGGGTGGGGCCGGCACCAATACGGGAACAGCGATGACGAAGTGATAAGGAGCCCGTGGTGATAGGCAGTCTTCCGATGTTGCGAGGCCTGAGCGGTTTCAGCAGGGATTGGCTGAAGAGCGATATCCCGGCCGGGCTGTCGATTGCGGCCGTCGGCCTGCCGAGCGCCATCGCCTACCCCGCCATTGCCGGCCTGCCACCTGAAACGGGCATCTACGCCAGCATCGTCGCGCCGATCGCCTACGCGATCTTCGGCCCCTCGCGGCTCCTCGTCGTCGGCCCTGATGCGGCCACCATGACAGTGCTTGCCGCGGCCATGGGAACGATCGTCGCCGCCTACCCCGCCGGCACCCCGGTCGATCGGGTCGCCATCGCGGCAGCACTCGCGCTCGGCGTCGGCATCTGTTGCATCGCCGCCAAGGTGCTGCGCCTCGGCGTTCTCGCAAGCTTCCTCTCGCGCCCCATCCTCGTCGGCTTCTTCGCCGGCGTGTCGCTGTCGATCCTCGTCGGCCAGATCGGTCGCTTCACCGGCGTGAAGATCGAATCCGACGGGCTGGTCCCGCCGCTCGTCGAGATCGCCGGCAAGAGCGGCCTGATCCACTGGCCCTCGCTGCTCCTCGGCCTTGCGATGTTCGCGCTGCTGTGGCTCGTCCGGGCTTTCCAGCTCAAGATCCCAGGGCCGGTGCTGGTCGTCGTCCTCTCGGTCGTGCTTTCGGCCATCTTCGATTTTCAGGGGCGCGGCATCGCCGTCGTCGGCGACATCCCGAGCGGCCTGCCAAGCTTCTCGCTGCCCGCGCTCCACCAGATGCCACTCGACAAGATCATACTCGGCTCCGCCGCGATCTTTCTGGTGAGCTTCGGCGCGGGCATCGTGGCGGCCCGCAGCTTCGGCTCGCGCACCGGCGAAGAGGTCGATGCGAACCAGGAGCTGATAGGCCTCGGCGCGGCCAACATCGCGCCGGGGCTGTTCGGCTCGTTTCCGATCAGCGTTTCGGATTCCCGCACTGCAATCAACCTGTCGACCGGCGGCGTCTCGCAGGCGGCCGGCCTCGTCTCGGCGGCAACGCTGATCGCGGCCCTCGTCTTCCTGCACAGCGCGCTCCGCATCCTTCCCATTCCGGCTCTCGCCGCGATCCTTGCGATGGCGGCGATCAGCCTCATCGACGTCCACGAGTTGCGCAAGATCTGGCGCATCAGCCGCATGGAGTTCATCTTCGCGCTGATCGCCATGTGGGGCGCGATCAGCTTCGGCGTGCTCAACGGCGTCATTGTCGCGGTCGCTGCTACACTGGTCTACCTGTTGCGCCAGACGATGTTTCCGCGCGACGGCCTGCTTGGCCGCATCGAAGGCCGGCACGGCTTCTTCGACCTTGCCCGCCACCCCGAGGCACGCCCGGTCGACGGCGCCGCCGTCTTCGCGGTGCAGGGCAGCATCCTCTTCTACAACGCCGATTACATCAGGAACCGCCTGACTGCGGTGGCGCGCAACCTGCCCGCCGAAACCCGCTGCCTGGTGCTCGATGCCAGCGCGATCACCCATATCGACAGCACGGGCGCCACCGCGCTCGAGGCCGTGGCCGAGATACTCGCCAAGCGAAACATCACCTTCGCCATCGCCGATCTCAGCGAGGAGAGCCGCGGCATTCTCAGCCGCGCCGGCGTCATCAGGACGATCGGCCCGGACAACATCTTCAACGGCAGAGAAGAAGCACTGCGCGCGCTGATCGGAAATTACGATCAGACAGGCGCGACATCGGCAGGCACGACATCGACAGGCAGCACGGTTTGAGACCACGGAGGGAGAACCATGGACGAGATACTGGAAACCAAGGGGCACGACCCGGAGCCATCGGCAAAGTCCAACGGCAAGGACAAGAAGAAAAAGAAGGCTTGGGATTACGACAAGCAGATCGCCCGCCTGCAGGTGGAGCTGGCGCATCTCCAGGCATGGGTCAAGAAATCGGGCGCCCGGGTGGTCATCGTTTTCGAAGGCCGCGACGCCGCCGGCAAGGGCGGCATGATCAAGCGGATCACCGAGAAGGTCAGCCCGCGCGTCTTCCGCGTCATCGCGCTGCCCGCCCCCACCGAACGCGAGAAATCGCAGATCTACATGCAGCGCTACATCAACTATCTGCCGGCCGCCGGCGAAGTCGTGATCTTCGACCGCAGCTGGTACAACCGCGCCGGCGTCGACCGCGTCATGGGGTTCTGCAGCGAGAAGAAGGTGCAGCGTTTCCTCGAGCTTGCGCCGCGTTTCGAGGCGGCGATCGTCGAGAGCGGCGTGACGCTGCTCAAATACTTCCTGACCGTCAGCGAGGAAGAGCAGGAGCGTCGCTTCCGGCGCCGCATCGACGATCCGGTCCGGCAGTGGAAGCTGAGCCCGATGGACGTCGAATCCTACCAGCGCTGGTGGGACTATACCCGCGCCTATGACGAGATGCTCCGGATGACCGACAGCAATCACGCTCCATGGTGGATCGTCCCCTCGGACGACAAGAAGCGCGCCAGGATCAACTGCATCTCGCACATTCTGCAGTCCATCCCCTACGAGCGCATCAAGTTCGAGGAGCCCGATCTCGGCAAGCGCCAGAAGCGGCCGTCGGACTTCATCGAGGACGGCAGCGTCCGCCACGTCGTGCCCGACACGACACAGTAACGTCAAGCGCGCAAGGGGGCTCGCGGCGCGGGATATGACCATGGACCAGACGAACGACGTGGGCATGGCGGCGAAGGACGCCGGACAGATCTCGATCGAGGCACGGGTCAGCGACCTTGTGCGCCTTGGGATCATCGGCCTTTTCGCCTATTGGACGGTGCTTCTCATCGCGCCGTTCGCGCTGATCGTCGTCTGGTCGGCCATCCTTGCCGTCGCGCTTTACCCGATGTTCAATGCGCTCTCGCGGCTGATCGGCAACCGGCCGGTGATTGCCGCGACGGTCATCGTCGTCGCCTGCCTCGTGCTGATCATCGCGCCCGTGGCGCTCGTGGCGGTCAACTTCGCCGATGCGGTGGAAGGGCTGGTCGGCAAGCTCCAGGCGGAGAGCTTCGCGCTGCCGGCAGCACCCGAGAGCATTCGCGCATGGCCCGTCATCGGCGAACGCCTCTATGCCGGTTGGAACAAGGTCGCCGGCGATCTCGCCTCCAACATCATCGAATATCAAAAGCCGATCCTGCATGTGATGGGGATCGTGGTCGCCAAGCTCGCCTCGATCAGCGGCGGCGTGCTGAGCTTCGTCGCCTCCGTTATCCTCTCCGGCTTCTTCCTCACCCAGTCGACGCGGCTGGCCGAAACCATTCAGGTTCTGGCAAGCCGCATCGCAGGCGACCGGGGCGTCGGCTTCGCCAAGCTCGCGGGAACGACGGTCAGGAATGTCTCGCGCGGCGTGATCGGCGTTGCCTTCCTGCAGACGCTGATGTGCGGCCTGTGCTTCGCCTTCTTCGATCTGCCCGCACGGGGCGCACTGACCTTCATCATCTTCATGCTCTGCGTCATGCAGCTGGGGCCGGGGCTTGTCCTCGTGCCGGCGATCATCTGGGGCTGGCTCTCATGGCCGACATCGGTC
The DNA here is from genome assembly GCF_057809895.1 of Rhizobium sp. FG113. NCBI lineage: Bacteria > Pseudomonadati > Pseudomonadota > Alphaproteobacteria > Hyphomicrobiales > Rhizobiaceae > Rhizobium > Rhizobium sp. FG113. The sequence continues at coordinate 185,903 of NZ_JBMDKV010000007.1, forward strand.
GCCTTGGCACTGACAGTCGTGGCGGTGCCGATCATGCTTGTCGACAATGTGCTGAAGCCGATCCTGATGGCGAAAGGTCTCTCGACGCCGATGCTGGTGATCCTGATCGGGGTTATCGGCGGCACGCTATCCTACGGGCTGCTGGGCCTGTTTCTCGGGCCGATCGTGCTCAGCGTGTTCTACGAACTGCTGCGCGCCTGGGCCTGGCCGCCGCGTGAAAGCACGGAAGCAAAGCCGCTTATGCCGGTTGATTGAGACGAGACAAAAGAAGGCTGAACGGCCTCACCCCTGAGATCTGAGCCCGCCGGAGCAATAGAGGATAACCTCCTGCTCGATCTCATGACAAAGTTCGGAATATTCCGCGATCAGACTTTCCTGCAGCGGCTTCTCGCTGCGAAACCGGTCGAGTGCGTCGGCGGCGAGTGCGTAGGACTCGAACATGTCACCGAGCGCTTCCGTGGGCACGCCTGACAGCACATGCCGGAGATCCGGCAGTCTGAGCATCAGCCTCCTCCGTCCGCGCTCCCGGTTCATGGCTTACCTCCGCATTCGCTACTTCTTGTACGAATCCCTGAGAGTGTCGGATTGTTCCGCGATGCAACAAATATCGCTTTTTATCGACAAACGGCCATGATGATGCGGGTCGGCATAAGGTTTACTCCGGCAGCGCGGTCTGCCGGAAGAAGGTGACGATCGCCTCGTCGGGCACGCCGAACCATGTCGTGAAGAGGTCCACGAAATCGGCCGAGGCATAAGTCTGGCTGAGCGCGCGATCGACGGCGAGACGGAAGTCTTCGTCACCGCGCGTGAGTTCCAGCCCCAGCGGCTCATAGGTGAAATGCCGCCTCAGCACCACGAGATTGCCGGCATTGTCGCTGCGGGCGGCCGCATCCATCAGGAGCGGCATGTCGCCGAAGAGTGCTGCCGAACTGCCGTCGACGACACGCTCGATACCGATCGCATAGCTTTCCACCGGCACGGATGTCGCCGCCAGCTGGAAGGTCTTGATCCGCTCGGCCAGCCAGCGCTCGCTGGTCGTCCCCGCTATCGACGAGAAGGTCTTGTGCTCGAGGATGGTGCGAGCGGGAGAGCCGCGCCAGATGGGCCGGCTGGTGGGCTGCCCATAGGCCAGAACCTCGGTCAACGCCAGCGGTGCGCTCTTGCTCAGGACCACGCCGGTGCCGCTCGGAAAGATCGGCAGCGAGAAGGACACTTCGGCGCGGCGGCTGAGCGTGATCGGCTCGGCACCGCAGACGAGATCCACCGTCCCGTCCTTTATCGCCGGCTCCCGCCCCTTCTCCGTCAGCGGCACCCATTCGACATTCAGCTGCGGCAGATTCAGCGCCGTCTTCAGGCTATCGGCGATCTTCCCACAAAGCGCGACGGCGTAGCCGCCTGGCGCCGCCTGCTCGGTCTTGAACGAGAACGGCCGGGCATCCGGCTCATAGCCGAGCTTCAGCGAACTGCTCGTCTTGATCCGGTCGAGCGTCTGTGCCTCGGCGGACGACAACCCCGTGGAGGCAGCCGCGCCGGCGAGGATCGACGCGGTCAGCAATGTCTTCAAGCGCTTTTTCTGTTGCATGACGCATCCTCCCCGGAACTATTCTGCCGCCGCGACACGGTTCAGGCCGCTCGCAAAGCGCGGCGCGATCCGGCCGTAGATGATGAAGCTGATGCCCGTCACCAGCATGCCGCCAAGCACCGCGTCCTTACCCGACGCGTAGATCGCGAACACGCTGTAGAGCATGCCGAGCGTGGCGATGATGGAGTTCAGCCGGTACTTCGCCGGCGGCACACCCGCCTTCTTCATCATCACGAAGAGAGCCGAAAGCGCCACGATGTAAGGCAGCACGTTGGTGACGACCGCGAGGTTGACGAGCGCGGAAAACTGCTCGTTGAGCGTCGGCGAAATGGTCATCAGGGCAAGCCCCGTCTGCACGATGCCGAGGATGATCATGCCCTGGACCGGCGCCCCCATCTGGTTCACCCGCGAGAAGATCGCCGGGAACATCCGCTCCTGCGCCGCCGTGCGCGCCGTCTGCGCGATGGTGAACTGCCAGCCGAGCAGCGACCCGACGCAGGCAAGCACCGCGAGCGCCATGATGATAGACCCGATCGTCGGATTGAACATGGTCGCATAGGCAAGCGCGAATGGACCGGTCGAGGCCGCCAGATCGGCGTTCGGCACGATGCCCTGAATGACAGTCGTCGACAGGATGTAGATGACGGCGGCGCCGAGCGTGCCGAACATGCAGGCGAGCGGCACGTCACGCTTTGGGTTCTCGACGGCATCGGAGTTCTGCGCCGCGGACTCCATGCCGAGGAACGCCCAGAGCGTCAGCGAGATGCTGGATCCCATCCCCTGCGCCAGCGTCAGCCCCTTCGGGTTCCAGGCAGCACCGAACGTGCTCGAACTGAACCAGAACCAGCCGATGATCGAGAGCAGACCGACCGGAATGATCACGCCCCACACGGTGATAGACCCGATCCGCCCGGTGATGCGCGGGCCGCCGAAATTGGCAGCCGTTGTCAGCCACAGGAGAGCGATCAGCGCGACGCAGGTCATGACGGGCGTCGAGGTCAGCACCGGAAAGAAACCGGCGAGATAGCCCACCGCCGAGATGCCGATCGCGACATTGCCGATCGCCAGCGACAGGAAATACAGGAAGAAGACGAGGAAATATCCGTCCTTGCCATAGGCATCCTCGGCGTAAGCCGACATGCCGCCGGGCCGCTGGTTGAACAGCCCGGCCTGCGCGAAACCGTAGGCGATCGCCATCGAACCGAGCGCGGTAACGATCCAGGAGAGCAGCGAGATGGCGCCGACCTGCGCCATGTTCGCCGGCAGCATGATGATGCCCGACCCCATCATGTTGACGGCGACGATGAAGGTCAGCTGCATCAGGTTCATCTTCTTCTTGGCCGTGGTATCGGCCGCAGCATGCATTGTGTGATCGGTCATGATGACACTCCCCTCGCCCTACTCGCGCACGACATATGTGTGGAACTTGATGCTCCCATCGATCCGTTCCTGGAACACGCCCTGGACCTCGTAGTTGAAGCCCGGGAAGCGGTTGAAGGACTCCTCGAAGGCCAGGAAATAATCGCGCATCGGCCGCGCCCGGTCGTCCCAGCGCTCTCCGGGCACGATCACGCCGATGCCGGGCGGATAGATCAGCGCCAGCGTCGCCGAGATGCGCCCGGCGGCTTCCGACAGCGGCACGTAGTCGACATTGTTGGCGACCAGCGCCTCATAGGCCTGCTTCGACGAGATCGCCGGCTCCGGAAAGCTCTCAGAGCGGAAGCACAGGCGCTGCAGCTCCTTGACGCCGGCGGAACGGTAGAAGCTGTGCATCTCCTTGCAGACCTGCCGCACCGTATAGCCCTGATAGCGCTCGCGATTGGCGGCGAAGACGGTCGGCAGCACATCCTGCAGCGGCGCGTCGCGATCCCAAAGGTTCTTGAACTTCACCAGCTTGGCGACCAGCGTGTTGAGCTTGCTCTCGTCTTCGGCCGGCGTCAGCAGGAAGAGCAGGCTGTTGAGATCGCATTTCTCCGGCACGACGCGCTGCTCGCGCAGATAGTTGGCAACGACGGTCGCCGGGATGCCGAACTCGCGATATTCGCCCGTCTTCCGGTCGATACCGGGCGTCAGAAGCGTCAGCTTGTTGGGATCGACCATCGTGTAGCCGGGCGCGTAGCCGGCATAGCCATGCCACGTCGCCTCCGGATCGAACCGCCAGCACTGCTGCTCGCGCTTCAAGACATCGGTCGGCACGTCTTCCCACCTTATGCCGGCGAGATCGCCAGTGTGTTTCGAACCCGTGACGGAGATCTTGTCCGGCACGAAGGGATCGAAGAACCACTGTTCCTCGGCGCTAGTCGCCTTGCTCTCGTAATGCTGGACGAAGCCCCGCAGCTTCTTGCGCACCTCGATGCCGAGACCGATACAGCGGTCCCAGAGCATCTCACCCGCCTTGCCCTCATGCACCTTCGCATTGACGTCGAGCGAGGCGAACAGCGGGTAGAAGGGCGATGTCGAGACATGCATCAGCAGCGATTCATTGAAGCGCTTGTGCTCGATGAAGCGGCGCTGGTCGCTGATATGTTCGTCGCGCTTGTGGATCTGCGACGCCTGCGAGAAGCCCGCCCCCTGCTTGTGCACTGACTGCGTCGAGAACAGGCCGGGCATGTCGGGCTTGAGATCCTTGAGCCGCATCGGGCTATGGCCCTCGAACAGCGGATGGAAGGCGTTGTAGCCGATCCAGGCTTCGTCCCAGAGCACGTAGTCGCAGAGATGACCGATCTTCTCCATCACCTGGCGGACGTTGTAGATCGTGCCGTCATAGGTGGCGAGCTGGATGCAGGCGAGCCGGAATGGCCGCTCGGCATTGGCCCGGCTCTTGTCAGCAAGAAGCGGATGGGCCGCGATCTGCTGGCGCAGCCAGCCCTCGTCCCACGCCGCCCAGTCGACGGCGCCGATCATGCCGAAGGAATTGCGCGCCGTCGGAAGATAGATCGGGATAGCCCCCGCCTGCACCAGCGCGCCCTGATGCAGCGACTTGTGATTGTTGCGATCGAACAGCACGAGATCGCCGGCGCGCAGCACCGCGTTGGTCACCACCTTGTTGGAGGTGCTGGTGCCGTTCAGGATGAAATAGGTGCGATCCGCCCCGAATATCCGCGCCGCCTGCTTCTGCGCCTCGACGGCGGGGCCTTCGTGGATCAGGAGATCACCGAGATCGACGTCGGCGTTGCAAAGATCGTTGCGGAAGATGCTTTCGCCGAAATACCTGAAGAACAACTGCCCGGCCGGAGACTTGCGATAGAACTGCCCGCCCTGGTGGCCGGGGCAATCGAAGGCGATATTGGCCTCGCCGTCATAGGCCATCATGCCCCCGAAGAACGGCGGCAGCAGCGACTTGCCGTAGTTGATCAGGCTGGAGACGATCTGCTTGGCATAGAAGGCCGGCGTTTGCTGGCCGAGATAGACGAAGCCATCCACCTCGCCCGCCATCTCCACAACGTCCATGTCCGAGATGCTGAGCGTATCCGCCATCGCCCAGACCGGCGTGCGGAAACCCGCCTCGCGCAGCGAGCGGAGAAAGCCCCGCGCATAGGGAAGCAGACCGCCTTCGACGGAGCCGATATAGGCGCCCACCGAGGCGTCTTCCGAAACGTCGGCCGTGTAGTCATCGCGGAGTTCGACCTCGAAATTGTCTGCCGCGAGCTGCGCCAGCAGCTCCTGTACTTGGCGGTTGCCGCGATCGACGACGGCGACGATCTTCAGCATCTTGTTGAACGGTATCGCAACCGTCGGGGACTTCACGTCGCGCGGGATCATTGGACCGCCCCCTCCGCCACGCAATCGACGAGGTAGCGGCGCCCGTTGCTGCCGGCCTCGAAGCGCAGGCCGTGAATATCGGTCTCGAAGCCCGGGAACTTGCGGTCGAAATCGCGCGCGTAAAGCAGGTAATCCTGAATGGACTTCGTCGTTTCGGTGATCCGCTCGCCTGGCATGATCAGCGGAATACCCGGCGGATAGGGAACGATCATCACCGCCAGGATGCGGTTCATCAGCTTGTCGATCTCGACGCTCTCGATCCGTCCCTTGACGAGATGGTCATAGGCGTCGGCCGGCCGCAGCGCCATCTCGGGCAGCACCGTATACATCTCGCGCTGCGCCTTCGGCACATCGTCCTTGCGGTAGATGGCGTGGATCTGCTCGCAGAGATCGCGCAGGCCCATGTTCCCATAAGCCTCGGGATGAGAGGCGGCCAGCGCCGGCAGTGCGCGCGTCAATGGCGCGTTGCTGTCGTAGAGATCCTTGAAATTGATGAGCTCGGTGACGAGCGTGCTCCACTTGCCGCGCGTGATCCCCATCGAAAACAGCACGAGGAAAGAGTAAAGCCCGGTCTTCTCGATCTCGATCCGGCGCGAGGAAAGGAACTTGGTGATGACAGCTGCCGGTATCCCGTGCTCCTGCATCGTCCCATCCGCCGAAAGCCCCGGCGACAGGATGGTGACCTTGATCGGATCGACCATCACATGGTTTTCGGCAAGCCCGGTAAAGCCGTGCCAGGCGTCGCCGGGCTTCAGCACCCACTCCGCATGCGTATCGCTCGGCGTCTCCTCGGCGATCGTGGGCTCCCACACGTCGAACCACCAGCTCTGCCCCATCTGACCGCGCACCGCGTTCATCGCCCGGCGGAAACTGATGGCCTCGTCGATCGTCTCCTGCACCAGCGCGCGGCCGGCCGGCTGCTCCATCATCGCCGCGGCGACATCGCACGACGCGATGATGCCGTATTGCGGCGAGGTCGAGGTGTGCATCATGAAGGCTTCGTTGAAGCGCGTGACGTCGAGCTTCTTGTTCTCGGCGTGCTGGATATGGATCATCGACGCCTGCGAGAAGGCCGCGAGAAGCTTGTGCGTCGAATGCGTGGCGAAGGTGATGGCATTTTGCGAGCGCGCCGGCTGCGTCGACGAGATGCCGTGGAAGCCATCATAGAACTCGTGGAAGTTCGCGTAGGCATACCAGGCCTCGTCGAAGTGCAGCACCTCGACGGAATCCTTGAGCGACACCTTGATGGCGTCGACATTGTAGCAGAGGCCGTCATAGGTGGAGTTGGTGATCACCATCAGCCGCACCTTGCCGCTGGTCTCACCGGCAAACGGGCTGGCCGCGATCTTCTTTGCAATCGCCTCGGGCGTGAACTGATCCTTGGAGATCGGCCCGATGATGCCGAGCCCGTTGCGCGAGGGGATGAGATAGATCGGCGTCGCGCCGGTCATGATCAGCGAATGCAGGATCGACTTGTGGCAGTTTCGGTCGCAGAGCACGAGATCGCCGCGCCCCACCATGCCGTGCCAGATGATCTTGTTGGCGGTCGAGGTGCCGCCGACGACGAACAGCGTTTCATCCGTGCCGAAGATGCGCGCCGCGTTGCGCTCTCCCTCCGCGATCGGCCCGACATGATCCAGAAGCGACCCGACGCTGCCGACCGACACCGAGATATCCGACCGCAGCGTGTTCTCGCCGAAGAAGGTGTAGAAGAGCTGCCCGACCGGGCTCTTGCGGAAGGCGACGCCGCCGCCGTGGCCGGGCGTATGCCAGGAATACGCCCCCTCCAGCGTATAATCCATCAGCGCCTTGAACATCGGCGGCGGCAGCCGGTCGAGATAATTACGCGCCGCCTGCACGATGGCGCGGGCCATGAACTCGGCGGAATCCTCGAAAAGCCGCAGGAAGGCGTTGGCGTGGCGCAGCACGCTGGCCGGCACGTCTTCGGCCGTGGTGTCGTCGCCGAACAGGAAGATCGGCAGCCGGTCGTTCTTGCGGCGCTTGGCGCTCAGAACCTCCTCCAACACCTGCCAGCGCGACGCCTTGTCCTCCGTCCCATCGACGGAAACCAGCCAGGCGGACTCCGTGTTGAAGATATGCACCAGACGCCTCGCATCCTCGTAAGTGACGCCGGAGACGACACGAAACCCTTCCGCCTCGATGGCGGCCGCCAGATCGCGCATCCCGCGGCCGGCAGCGCTCTTGCCGTCGAAATCCTCGTCGATGACTGCGATCGGAAATGACTTGTGGAATTCCATGCGCCCCTCCAGAACCCAAGTTTGGACAGCGGCTGTCATGCCGCTGCGTGCGTCTGAGATTGGGCGGATGGTACACGGGAGGTTGCGGACCGTCGTTGATTGCAGTCAACGTGAAGGCAAAAGCATAGGGCGAGGAGAAACGATGCCTATTCGGCCCATTCGGCATCGGCGGTAAAGGCGATCGTCAGCCAGCGATTGGCCCCCTCGCCGCCGATCCGGTCTCCGATATCGTCGCGCAGGGCATCCCATTCCTCGATCGTCTTGGCGGGCAGCCCCTCGGGCACGATGAAATAGAGCTCGACCTCGGTCGCCCTTCCGACGCGCGCGACATAGGCGCGGTAGGAGAGGAAGCCAAGGCGCTGAACGGTCTCCGACGCCACCTGGTCGACATGCTCCTGCAGATCGACAGGCGCGATCAGGAGCACCTCGCTCAGCGCCTTCAAGATCGTGCCGATCGGCAGCGGGATCATCACCAGGCAGACGAGGCCGAGCACCACGGGGTCGACATATCGGGCGATCCAGGCCATCGGCGTCGGCAGCACCGCAAGACCGATCACGAAGGCGACAAGCAGTGCAAACGCGATACCGCCGGACATGATCCAGGCCTTGATATCGAGCGCGATGAAGTCGGACTTCAGGCTGCGGTTCAACGCAATGCCGATCGACGCCATGACCACGCAGACGACAAGCGTGGCGCCGGAATAGACGATCGCGGCGCCGAAATGCAGCTCATGCCCGCCATTGATGACGCTGATGACCGCATTGATCAGCGCGTAGACGGCGACCGTCATCAGCAGGCAGCCGTTGAGCAAAAGCACGATGGGCTCCAGATGCCAGAAGCCCATGGTGAAGCGATTGCGGATGCGGCCGGACTTGGCATTGCTCTCCGCCGACCGCACGATCAGGCTCGACACCCAGAGCGCAAGCCCGGTCATCGCGGCATCGGCCAGCGAATAGACGCCGTCGAAGGCGATGGAAAATGAGCCAGAGATAATGCCGAAGACGATGCCAAGAGCCGCCACCACGACGGTCGCTGCGATCGATATGGTCAAAAAACGCTGCTCGTTCCGCATCACTGTCTCCGCTGGCTACCCATCTCATTTTAGCGCGTTCACACAAATGGTGAAGGCTTCAGGCGTGGCGACCTACTACGCATTGATCCGGATTGCGAGCCTTGCGGATTGGGAAGAGGATGCCGATGGCCGCACAAGCCGGGACGCTATCCCGGGCCGTGCCGAGGCTATCGTCCACAGCGGTTTACCGATCTTCGGGAGGGATTTCATGACGACCTCGCAGAACGGCAAAAGCCTCGGGCTCGCCGCCTGTACCGCCATCGTCGTCGGCAACATGGTCGGGTCCGGCTTCTATCTGTCGCCGGCCGCCGTCGCCCCTTATGGCAATCTGGCGATCCTCGTGTGGATGATCATGGGCGCCGGCGCGATCTGCCTTGGTCTCACCTTCGCGCGGCTTGCCGGCATGGTGCCGGCCGTCGGTGGCCCTTATGCCTATACACGGCTCGCCTATGGCGATTTCGCCGGCTTTCTCATCGCCTGGGGTTACTGGATCTCGATCTGGTCGTCGCTTCCCGTCATCGCCATTGCCTTCACCGGTGTGATGATCGATCTCTTCCCCGCGCTCGGCAACCGGCTTGCAGCAACGGTCCTCACACTCGGCGTCATCTGGACGATCGTGCTCGTCAATCTGCGCGGCGTGCACGCGGCCGGGCTCTTCGCGCAGGTGACGACCTATGCCAAGCTCATCCCCTTCGGCGCCGTCGCCATCATCGGTCTCCTCTATATCGACACCTCGCATTTCGCCGAATTCAACCCTAGCGGCCAGTCGTTGCTGCAATCCTTCGCGGCCCTGGCGCCGCTGACCATGTTTGCCTATCTGGGTCTGGAATCGGCCACCGTTCCCGCTGGCGATGTCCGAGACGCGCGCCGAACAATCCCCCGTTCGACCGTGCTCGGTATCTCCATCGCCGCGGCTCTTTATGTGCTCGGCACCGTCGTCGTGATGGGCGTCGTGCCGCGCCCGCAACTCATCCACTCCGTCGCACCCTTCTCGGAAGCGGCGGGGCTGATGTGGGGGCGCGGCGGCGAATTGGCGATCTCTATCGCGGTAGTGATCTCCTCGATCGGCGCGCTGAACGGCTGGACGCTGCTGATGGGCCAGGTGCCGATGGCGGCTGCCCGCGATGGATTGTTTCCGCCCCTCTTTGCCCGCCTCTCCAGCCGCGGCGTGCCTGCCATCGGCATGGTGGTCTCGGCCACCTTCGCGACCCTGCTGGTCCTCGTCCAGGCGGTCGGCTCCGATAGTTTCGCGGCGGTCTACCGGCTGATGGTGGGGCTGAGCACGATGACAGCAGTCGTCCCTTATGCCTTCTGCGCGCTCGCCGGCACCCTTGTCGCATCGCGGCTGAGCAACGGGCAAAAGACGCCCCGCGTCACCATCATCGAATTGATCGCCTTCCTCTTTGCCATGTTCACGCTCTATGGCTCGGGCGCCGAGCCGGTGCTCTACGGCATGGTGCTTCTGATGCTCGGCATTCCCGTCTATGTCTGGCAACGGCGAAACGGCGATGTCGCGCGCACGCAAGGCGTCGAAACGCAAAACGGGGCGCCGATACGCCCCGCTGCCTCGCTCTAATTTTTGCCTCTTCGGTCCGCCCCACTCACCCGTGCCAGCTGAGCCCACCGAAGCGGCCATCGATGATCGTGCCGAGCTCGCCCCGCACCATGCCTGCAATATCCGCAAGCGCCCCGATCGCCGCAGCCTTGCCCGTCGTCTCGGCGAAATGGCAGGCGGCATCGACCTTCGGCCCCATGGACCCAGCCGGAAAGTCGAACTGCTTCATGTCGCCGGGGCGGGCCTTGTGGATCGCCTTTTGCGACGGCTTGCCCCAATCGAGGCAGACAGCAGGCGCATCGGTCGCCATGATCAAGAGATCGGCGCCGATCTCGCGCGCCAGCAATTCAGAGCAGAGATCCTTGTCGATCACGGCTTCGACGCCAACAAGATGACGCTCCTTGCCCTTCTCGTACATGGTCGGTATCCCGCCGCCGCCGGCGCAGATGACGATGGTGCGCTGCTCGAGCAGCCAGCGCACCGGCCGGATCTCGAAGATGCGCTTGGGAAGCGGTGAGGCAACGACCCGGCGCCACTTGTCGCCATCCTGCTTGAACACCCAGTTCTTCTCCGAGCGAATGCGATCGGCATCCGCCTTCTCGTAAACAGGGCCGACGAACTTGGTGGGGTTCGTAAAACCAGGATCGTCGGCATCGACCTCGACCATGGTGAGCAGCGTCGCCAGCGGCTGCTCGAAGGGCAGCACGTTGCCGAGCTCCTGCTCCAGCATGTAGCCGATCATCCCCTCGGTCTCGGCGCCGAGCACGTCGAGCGGATAGGCTTCATCAGGCTTGTAAGCGGCGCCCTGCAGCGCAAGCAAGCCGACCTGCGGCCCGTTGCCATGGGTGATGATCAGCTGATGCTCGGCGGCCAGCGGCGCGATCGCCTCCGCCGCCACCCGCGTATTGCGTCTCTGGACATCCGCGGTCATCGCTTCCCCGCGCCGGAGAAGAGCGTTGCCGCCAAGCGCGATGACGATCCGCATCCTAGTCTCCCAATGTCGCGACAAGCAGCGCCTTGATCGTGTGCAGCCGGTTTTCCGCCTGCTCGAAGGCCACATTGGCCTCGGATTCGAACACCTCGCCGGTGACCTCCAGGCCGTTGCTCATGCCGTAATCCTCGGCGATCTGCTTGCCCAGTGTGGTCTCCGTGTCGTGGAAGGCCGGCAGGCAGTGCATGAACTTGGTCTGCGGATTGCCGCTCGCCTTCATCAGCGCTTCGTTGACCTGATAAGGCGTCAACAGCTTGATGCGCTCGCGCCAGACGTCCTTCGGCTCGCCCATCGACACCCAGACGTCGGTGTGGATGAAATCGACGCCCTTCACCGCCTCCTTCGGATCGTCGGTGATCAGAAGCCGAGCGCCCGATCGCTCCTGCAATTCCCTCGCGATCTTGATGTATTCCTCTGCCGGCCAAAGCGATTTCGGCCCGCAGATCCGGACATCCATGCCCATCAGGCAGCCGACGATCAGAAGCGAATGGCCCATGTTCGAGCGTGTGTCGCCGATATAGGCGTATTTGATATCGGCGATCGGCTTGTCGGCATGCTCGCGCATGGTCATCACGTCGGCGATCATCTGCGTCGGATGATATTCGTCCGTGAGGCCGTTATAGACGGGCACGCCGGCATAACGCGCCAGCGTCTCCACCCCCTGCTGCGCCGAACCGCGATATTCGATCGCATCATACATGCGGCCAAGCACGCGCGCCGTGTCCTTGAAGGATTCCTTGTGGCCGATCTGCGAGCCGGACGGGTCGAGATAGGTGACGTTCGCGCCCTGATCCGAGCAGGCGACCTCGAAGGCGCATCGCGTGCGCGTCGAGGTCTTTTCGAAGATCAGGCAGATCTCCTTGCCCTTCAGGTGCTGCTGCTCGGTGCGGGCATATTTGGCCCGCTTCAGATCGCGCGCGAGATCGAGAAGATAGCGGAATTCACGCGGCGTATAATCCTGCACGGTCAGAAGCGAACGGTTGCGCAGATTGAAGCTCATTGTCTTGCTCCGTAGGGCTGTTTCAGGATGTCTGCTGTCAATAGGCGGGGTCGCGCCAGATCGGGCATGTCATGCAGTGCCCGCCGCCACGACCGCGGCCGAGTTCGGAACCGCGAACGGTGATGACCTCGATGCCCGCCTTGCGAAGAAGCGTGTTGGTGTAGGTGTTGCGGTCGTAGCCGACCACGACGCCGGGCTCCAAGGCGACGACGTTGTTGCCGTCGTCCCATTGCTCGCGCTCGGCCTGGTAGGCGTTGCCGCCTGTTTCCACGACCCTGAGCTTGCCGACACCGAGCGCGTTGGCGACGATATCGAGCATCGGCTCCGTCTCGGGATGAATGTCGAAATTGCCGTCGTCATCCGTCTGCACCATGCTGTAGCAGCGGATCTGATCGACAACTTCGGCAAAGAGCGTCACCACATCGCGGTCGCAGAAACTGAAAACGGTGTCGAGGTGCATGGCCGCCCGGCTCTTCGGCATCAGGCAGCCGATAACCCTAGTGACGGCCTTGCTCTTGAACAGAGCGCGCGCGACCTGGCCGACCGCCTGGTAGGTGGTGCGCTCGCCCATACCGATCAGCACGGTGCCGTTTCCGATCGGCATGACGTCGCCGCCCTCGATCGAGGCGTTGGCGAAGTCCTCGTCGCTGTCGCCCCACCAGATCTTGAAATCGCCGTCGCGGAACGTCGGATGAAACTTGTAGACCGCGCGCTGGATCAGCGTCTCGGGCTGCCGCGCCGGCCAGAACATCGGATTGCAGGTCACGCCATTGTAGATCCAGCAGGAGGGATCGCGCTGGAACAGCGTGTTCGGGATAGGCGGAATGACGAACTCTGTCTCCGACAGCGCGCTCAGCATCAGGGTCTTCGCCTTCACGTCAGGCAGGTCGGAGATCGCGATGCCGCCGATCATGAAGGCCGCGAGCTGTGTCGCCGGCATCTCGTCGAGCCAGGGCCGCACCGCCTCGGCGATCTGCGAGCCGAGCACGTTGGGTGTGATACGGCGATCGAGCACGAAGTCGCGCGCCGACTTGTCGGCGAGCGTCTGCGCCAGCATGTCGTGCAGCTCGAGAACCTCGACGCCGCGCTCCTGCATCTTCAGCACGAAGTCGTAGTGATCCTTCTGCGCCTCGTGAACCCAGAGCACGTCGTCGAAGAGAAGATCATGGCAATTGCCCGGCGTCAGCCGCTGATGGGCGAGCGACGGTCGGCAGACCATCACCGTTCTGAGCTTCCCGACTTCCGAATGAACCCCAAAACCGCGCATCGCGCTCTCCTCCAAGCTGCCTGGGATAGCGATCGCCCTGCTACCCATGGATGGGATGAGCCTAACGGGACGGGTTCGGCCGTGTCATTGATCGCAAGCAATGCGCGAAGCGGTATTGCCGGTCAGGCGGCCATTGCGACGACCGCGATCATTCCACGTAGAAGACGAGATTGCCGTTGCGCGCCCGCGTGACCCATTCGATATCGTCGGGCGTCAGCTTCTTCGCCTTCAGCTGTTCGACCAGCCACTTGTTGGAGCGCGCCGCCGCCCGAACGGCTTTCACCTCATCCGGCTTGCCCGGCTGATGCAGCGCGCCGGTTTCGATCGCCGTGCGATAGCTGACGACCGAGAACCGCTTGCCGTGATAGGCCTTCACCGCATCCGGCAGGTTTTCGGCCCAGTTCATGCGCCGATACTCTTTGCGATCCTGCTGCGCACCGACAGGGGCCGCCATCACGGCGGCGATCGCAATTCCTGTCGCAAGAACCAGCTTTCTCATCGTAGGGGCTCCATTGAGAATTGGGGGCGCGAATTGGGGAAAGTCCCGCGACGATAGGCCGTTCGATGGCAACAGGCATTGAGCCGGATCAACGCATGCGGGCGCTTGAAACGTCCGACATCAATGTTTTCAACGTGTCGGCTACCACAGATGTTACGCGATGCTACGCCTGAAGAGCGCGGTGTAGTGGTAATATACAGTTAGGTAGAGGGTGGATTGGGCAACCGCGCTCTCACGCTTTCGTTGCATTTGAGGGAGAGTTTACTCGATGGCGAATGACCTGACCGTGCACCTCGTCGACGACCAGGAGATACCGCGGCGATCCCTGACGTTCCTGCTGATATCCTCGGGCTTCGCGGTTCGCGCCTATGAGAGCGCGTCGGCGTTTCTGGATCAGTTGCCGGTCTCCGGCAGGGCATGCCTCGTCAAGGTCACGCGGATGTCCTGCACGGACGGGTTGCAGTTGCTGGAACGGCTGAATGCGCTCAACGCAAACATTCCCACGATCCTCGTTGGCGGCGACGGAGACGTGGAGACGGCCGTGCAGGCCATGAAGGCGGGTGCGGCCGATTTCATCAAGAAGCCGTTCGAGGACCAGGCGCTGATCGCCGCGATCAACCAGGCCACATCGCGTCGTACGCCCCCCTCGCCCACACCTGTCGATACCGAAACAGTCGCCAACAGGATGCGGCAACTGACCGATAGGGAACACCAGGTTCTGGCTGCGGTTCTGGATGGTCTACAAAACAAGATGATCGCCTTCAACCTTGGCATCAGCGCCCGCACGGTCGAGGTTCATCGCGCCAACGTCATGGCGAAAATGGAGGCGCGCAACTTGGCGGAACTGCTGCGCATGGTCTTGACGTCGGGCGGCATGCCGCAACCCGCAGCGCCTCGTGGCCCGGCTCTACCAGCGGTACCGGCCAGGCTACTTTAAGCTGCGCTCGACAAAGTCATTGAAACCACACATGGTTATGGGATATGCTCAATTAGCATGGACTAAAGATGATTGCGTGATCGTGTCGGAGGGGCATCATGAGTAGCGCAAAGGTCGAGTTTTCGGGCGAACCAGGACCTAAACCGGACGACATCCTCCAGCAACTCGAGCGTGTTCTCGCCAGCGACGAGTTTCACTCGCCCGAGCGTGGCCGGAAGTTCCTGCGCTTCGTGGTCACCGAGACCCTGGAGGGACGCGCCCAGTTCCTCAAGGCCTTTACCATCGCCAATGAAATCTTCGGCAGGCAAAGTTCTTTCGACGCACAGAACGACCCCGTCGTCAGGATAGAAGCTGGCCGCATTCGCCGTGGCCTCGAGCGCTATTATCTCGTCGCCGGGCAGTGCGATCCGATCGTGATCACCATTCCCAAGGGCGGCTACGTCCCGCATTTCGATTATGCCGAACCATCGCATCCATCCGCCGCTCCGGCGCCTCGTTCCGAGCCAGCGACGATACACGCACCTGCCGATCGCAAGACGCGAGATACCAGATCATTCGCCGCACTGGCCGTTGGCGCAACACTCCTGATCGCCGCGACAGCCGGTTACTTCCTTTGGCCAGCGGGCTTGCTGAACGGCCGGATCGGAACGCAGCAATCCCCGGTCGCCGATACCTCCAGCCCGATGATCGTCGTCGAAAACTTCCAATCGGATGGAGAAGAGGGCGCCACCGCCGACATCGCCCAGGGGTTGAGGGACGAAATCATCGGCCAGCTCGCAACATTCGACGACATCATCGTCGTCGCCGACCCATCTAGGGCCAAGGACGGAAACCCGCACGGCTTTGCCTTGCAGGGCAGCGTGCAGCGCGATGGCAACAGGCTGCGCTCCATCTCCCGCCTGATCCGCCGCTCGGATGCGGCTGTCATCTGGGCGAACAATTACGACGCCGATCTTGGTGCCAAGAGCATCCTGCAGATCCAGGCCGACATCGGGCAGGATATCGCGGTGTCCGTCGCCCAGCCCTACGGCGCGATCTTCGTCACAGATACCGACAAGATCGCCGAACCGTCCTTGAGCGAAGTGGGCGGAGCCTACGACTGCACGCTCGCCTATTACAGCTACCGCCGGGGAATGGATGCAAAAAGCCATGCCGCCGCCCGCGATTGCCTCCTTCGCGCGACCGAGCGCTTCCCTGATAACGCCACATCCTGGGCGCTGCTGTCGCTCGTCTACATCGATGAAATCCGGTTCCGCTACAAGCTCGGCGCGCAACCATCGCCCGAGGCCATGACATTGGCGACCAAGGCAGCGGAACGCGCAACGACAATAGCTCCAAACAATACCCGCGCGCTGCAGGCAGCGATGCTGGTGAGCTTCTTCACCAACGATATCGACAAGGCGCTGAAACTCGGCGCCGCCGCCTATGCCGCCAACGCCAACGATACCGAGGTCGCCGGCGAATACGGGCTGCGGCTCGCCATGTCCGGCAAATGGCAATCCGGCTGCGAGCTCGTCTCCCGCGCCGTCAACAAGGATGCCGGCCCGAAGGGATATTACGAAGTCGGCATGGCGCTTTGCGCCTATATGCGCGGTGACCTGCAGGCCGCCGAGCTGTGGTCGCGCATGTCTGACCTGGAATACAACCCGATGCACCGCCTGGTTCTGCTCTCCATCCTTGGAGCCGAAGGCAAGACCGAAGAAGCCGTGCAATTGAGAGACTGGTTGAACGCCCACGCGCCCGAGATGATGAAGAACGTCCGCGAGGAAGTGTCCCGGCGTCTGCAGCGCCCGGAAGATCTTGAGCGCATGCTGACCGGGCTACGCGCGGTGGGCGTCGGCAACGAGATGGCCGGCCTCAGCGGCGAGCGCCCGAACGCAAGCAGCCCAAAGTGAACCGACAGAGCGCGGGCGGCCAGCCGAACATTGCTAACGCGGATGCGACGCATCCTTGATTTCACTGACCGCCGCGATGTCCTTGACGACCCGCGTCCCGATCGCGTCCTGCAGATCGAAGACGTTCTGCCCGGTCGTGTCGTGATCGAACCGCTTGGCCCATATCACCCGCCCGTCGGCACTGCGGATCAACCGCAGCTGCACATGCAGCGCATCGTCCTCGAAAGTGACATTGCCCTGCAGCGCAAACACCGCGTTCCCCGCCGCATCCGCGGGGGAAGAACTGGCCGGCGTCATGACCACGACGCCATCGAGCTTCGTCAGCTGCGAGATGATCTGGTCGTTGAGCCCCCTGGCGATCTCCGCGCCGCCTGAGGGAGCGCCGAGGACAGCAAGCGGCTCGACGATAACACGCACGCCACCCACCTGGTCCTGCGCTGCCGCCGGTCGGTCCGGCGCGGGCGCAAGATACTCCTCCAGCGGACGAACAAGCGCCAGCATGGCAAGCGCCGCGAAGACGGCGGGAACGCCAACCGGCACCAGAAGATCGCGATAGCCGGGCTTGCGCGCACTCCGCCCCGGCTGTGCCGAGCCGCTCGCCAAGCCTGAGCTCGCGGCGGGCCCATTCACCGCCCCCTGGGTCGCGGCTCGCCGCTCGAAACGCGGCGCGTAATGCCCCTTGGGAATGGTGATATGCACGGGGTCGCCACCACCGCTGACAAGGTAATAGCGCTCCAGCGCCCGCCGGATGCGGCCGGCCTCGATCCTGACGACAGGATCGCTCTGCGCATCGAAATCCGCGCCGCGACCGAACACCGCCTGCGCGATATTATAGGCGGTCAGCCGCTCGGCTCGACCATCGACCGCCTCTTCGACGATATAGCGCAGAAAACGACGGCCACGATCCGGCGCCTGGAACTCGCGACTTCTCAAGATCCGCTCGAGCTGGTCGATGATCTCGGCACGGTTCTGTTCGGCGTCGCGGTTCTCGCCGTCGCTCGCTGCCATCGATCCCTCCTGCGGAAAGACCCGGTCGTTCTGTGGGGCTGGGATTCTCACCTTGGGCCGTTATACACCCCGTGCGCGAAGTGAGCTTCCGTAGCACTACGTAAGGGGAATTTCGAATGTGCCGCGCCGCCCGATTTGCCTATTCTGTGGGGAATGGAGGGAGATACGATGTTGCATGTTCACGATCTGCGACAGGAGCCTATCCAAGTCCCCACGCGTCCGCGCGCTTTTGAACCTGCCGCCCATGCCGACCAGACGATCAGGCTGAAACAGGACCAGATCGTCTATAGCGAGGGCCAGAAGGTGCTCGCCTTCTACCAGGTGGAGGCCGGCGCGATCAGGATCTACCGGCTGATGCCCGATGGGCACCGGCACATCTTGTCCTTCTGCGCCAAGGGCGATTGGTTCGGCCTAGAACAGGGCGACTGCCGCGCCGACTTCGCCGAGGCCGTCTGCGAAGCAAGGATCCGCCCTTTCGCCACGACAGCAAACAGCACCCCCACGGGCAGCCTGCTCAACATCGCCCTTGCCAATCTAGCGAAGGCCCAGTCGCGGCAGCTGGCGATGATCGAACAGAGCGCCTTAAAACGCGTCGCCGTCTTCATCGAGGAGATGGCCGAACGTCACCCCGGCGAGAGCGAATTCGACCTGATGATGTGCCGCAGCGACGTCGCCGATTATCTCGGCCTGACCATCGAAACCGTGGCGCGCTCCTTCACCAAGCTGCGCGAGAGACACATCATCCGCCTCAAGGGCAAGCTGCAGCGGCGCGTGCAATTGATGGACAGGGACGCGCTCGCCGCCCTCGCGCTCTAGGCCTGGTGAACGCGCAACGACAAATCGCAAACGATATCGCACCGGAAAAACAGGAGATCTCGATGACAGATGCTGCGCTTCGACGTTCCATCAGACGCCTCGTGCCGGCATTGCCGCTAGCGGCCGCCACGATCGTCCTGCCCTATCTCGCCGGCACAGCCACGGCTTACGCCGCCGATGATCCCTTGAAGAGCTTCCCAATCGTCATCCACTGCCAGCAGAAGGATACGACCCACATCTTCTACCTCTCCAGAGTCACCGACGCTGGTCTCGCAACCTACGTCGCCTCCGATCGCATCGCCGGCACCATCTCGCTCGACGGACAGGCCAAGGCAGTCGTCGGCGGCGAAGGCGGCGGCAATTGCGTCGGCAAGACGCTCGCGGATCTGAGGGCCGCCCACCAGGCCTATGATTTGAAGCCGCAGTGAGACCAGCTCTGTGACACCAGCCAAGTGACAAGAGCTAAGTGACAAGAGCCACGTGATGTCGGCCAAGTAATGCCGGCCAAGCGATTCAAGCCACAGGCTTCCGCGCCGCTCAAGCCGTCGCGTCGCGACCAGTGCCGCGTCCACGATGCGCTCCGCCCTACCCGCGTACTGCACCGCCCCCGCACCCCGCCGCCAACAACCCAGCTTCGGCAATCTCGTTGCGGCCTTGCCCTATCGGGGCCGTCAGCGTTAGTGTCAGCCGACCATCGCAGCGATCCTTGCGCCAAGAAAGGCCTCTCAGGAGTATCGCGCCGATGCGCATGAGGCTTGCGAGGAGACGCCGATGGACGCCCCGACAATCGTCATCGACTATGCCGGGATCATCCAGACCTCGCTGGCGCCGGTCTTTTTGCTGGCGGGCACGGCGGCCTTCGTCGGCATCTACGCCACCCGCCTCGGGCGCGTCTCCGATCGGCTGAACGAGGTCGTCGAGAAGAATGAGCCCGACGACAAGCGAGAGCGGCAGCTGATCTATCTGCGCCGGCGCACTTTGGTGCTCGAAATCGCCGTCATCCTCGGCGTCATCGCCGGCATCTGCACCTGCTGCGCGATCCTCAATCTGCTATCCGGCGCGCTCGCCATCCGCATCCGCCCGCTGAACCTCGTCTGGTTCTTCGGCAGCGCCATCGTCGCCCTCATGCTCTCGCTGCTGGCCTTCCTGATGGAGCTGCTCTCAGCCGGCCGCAGCATCCTGCTGCAGATCCGCGACAACCGGCCTCCGAAGGTGGGTCGGTAAGTCTGTCGTGTTTGTTTTGGGAAAGGAAGATTGGTTGCGGGGGCTGGATCTAATCTTCACTTGTTGCCCGAGCAAGTAAAGATGGTTGCGGGGACCGGCATCGATCACAACTTGCAATCGACGCCGGTAAAGATGGTTGCGGGAGGCTGCAACCACCATTACTTGCGACCTACTAACATCCATTTTCCTATCAACGCCAAATCCAACTCGGGGAGAATGGTTGCTAAAAATAGCAGCTTTCATTCCGTCCTATTCCGAACAGCAGCGTGAGTATCGGTTACACTACAATTCAACCGCCACGTCTTCCCGGCGAAAAATCCGGCACTGCGCGCCGAACGCGGTCAGCGCAGGTTCGTTTGTCATCTGTCACCTCTGACCGACCTGGAACGGGACGTAGGACATCGCCATGCAACTGCGCCCTCAGTTCCAGCCAACGCGCCTTGAGAACCTGCCAGTTGTGATCGTCGTATGTGCCACTGACGACAACAGGGTGAACCCGAATGCGGGGCGGGAGACCATCACCATGATCCCTCCATTTCCGCCATTCGCGAAGCCAAAGACTGTTCTTGCGATCCACACGCCCAATCTGCTGCTCGACAATGCCGGGATTCCACTCCGCGTGCAGTAGAATCACTGTGCGACAGGCCTCATGCAGATTCAGGCCCTCACGCCCGACGCGGGATTGCGCGAGGAGCACCATCGGCCAACTGGACGACCGGTTGAATGCAGATTGCAGCATACGCCGCGTTTGCGGTGCGGTTGCGCCTGACATCATCCTGGCGAAGTTGCCCTCGCGCCCGGAATAATCGTTCAGCCAGGCATCCAGCCGGGCTTTCTGCGTATCGTTGTTCTCTGCTTCATCATCCCCGGCAAGCTCCATGAGCAGTTTTTCGAACAGCCCGAGCATTTCCCGCCCCGTCCAGGAAGCGCCCGCAACTTCCCGCCTGCCACCAAGTGCCTCGAGCAATGCCCCGAATTGAAGGTCTTGTTTGCCGTCCTCATGGCGCAGAATCTCTGACAGAAATGCGGCAGCTCCTCCCTCCAGCGCAAGGTCTTCCAACTCCCGATGAAGCCGTGCGAGTTCAGCCCGGCGCTCGCTCGCCCACTCCTGATAGCGGGTTTTCAACATCACATCGATTTCGTCGACCCCACCCGACACCGCAAGATCAGGATCCCTCATCGCCGCAATGACGGCTGCTATATTGCTTTCCCCGATCCCACTGGCAGGCCAGTGCTGTCCGTCTCGCAAACGACGCAGCATCTCACGCGCGTCCAGCAGTCTGGTCAGCACATTCATCGGCGTCAGGAACCTGCCGAAGACGAGCACTTTCTCGCCGGCCCGTGTATAGGCCTCGATTTGTCTCACAGCCGCCAGGATCGCAGGGTGGCTATAGATGTCGTTGCTCTCAGCGGTGAAAGCTTCCGTCCAAAACCCCGCCGGACCAACGAGGTTTGCATCTGTCATGCCTGAAGGGCTGTCTTCCTCATCCTCTCCAAAGCCGAACCCATACCCCTGGGCAACGGCGAGCCTGACCCGTTTCACACGCGGATCATCCTGAGGGAGTAACGACAGCGCCTCAGCCGCACAAAAGCGGCGCAACCAGTCACGGGTAAAACCGTCTGCCTCCGGTGAAACCGGGATATCGGTGACCTCACGATAATCACCATGACTGTCTTTGAAGACGCAGAATTCGGGGTCACTTCGTTTGTCCCGGCGCAGGACGTGTGGTCGCAATGCTGCGTAGAACTGCCGGGCGGAGGTCTCGAATTCCCCGGTCAGCGTCTCGTCCAGTTCTTCGGTTTGAATCCGACGAACAACATCCACATAGCCGGTGATCCATTCCGTCAGCTCTGCGAGCGCAGTAATATCCTGATCGTCATCGCGACCATTGAGTCGCTCCAGCGTGTCGATCCACTGGCTGGAGTCCAGCTCGACCGGGGTTGCGGTCATGCCCAGACGAAAAGGATCATCCGCTTCCCAGCTTACCGGGCCGAGAATGCGCGAAAGGCTTGAATCTGCGCCGCGCGCCTTGTGGGCTTCGTCAACGACTATGAGATCAAACTGACCCAGGCCATAGCCGATCAGCGGCAGGATCCTGTTCTTGTAATCGTCCGCCGAAAGCCATTTCTGATCGCCGTTAATGGCATCGCGCGGCAGTTCGTGGTCCAGAATCGTTTGGGCAATGTGCCGCGCCGCACGGCGACTGGCATATACATAGCCCACCTCACCCGAATGGAAATTTTCGCGCATGAAGTTGCGCCGTCGGCCGTCAATCAGGCGGGCGACGTTGGGTAAGAGTTCCCGGCGCCAGCCTCCAGCGGGGCCTTCTCCACGATTGGGAAACTGCATGTTCGCGAAGGAATGAGAGATCATTATGATCTCTTCGGCGGCCCAGCCGTTCTCCGGCAACTCACGCTGCTTGCGGCGATCCGAAAGCCACTCCTTATGGCTGTGTAACCGTCTTGCGCTCCCCTCCGCATCGGTATCGTGCAAGAAACCGGAGATGAAACCATCATAGCTGCGCAGCGGCAGCAATGTCTTGTCGTCGGCGTTGAACCGTTTCAGTTCCTGTTGCCATTGTGCCCCAAGGCCCGCGGGCAGAACAATGGCGCTGCGCCCGCCCGCCTCCCACACCGCTGCGATCAGCGCCGCCGCAATGCGGGTCTTGCCCATACCCACCTCATCAGCCAGCAGGGCCGAGCGTTGGCCCGCCCGGATACGGCACGCTAGTTCTGTGACACTCGCCTTCTGGCCATGATCTAGCAGGGTATCATCAGACGTCCCTGCGATACGATCCAGAATGCTCGCGACCTCGTTCCAGTCCACCATCACGCGGCCTCCCGTTCCCAGAGCGATGGGTAAGCGCTGAGCTCCCACGCGACGGACACTGCCAAAAGCGCATCTCTCAATAGGTCTGGCGAAACCTCTTCCGGGCGCATACGCGGATCTGCCAGAGCAGGCAGAGGATTTGCCCTGGCGTTCCGGAAGAACTCGAGCATCGTTTTTTCGCGAGACGCGATAGCGCAAAGGTTCTGTTGCAACTCCCGACACCACCTTTGCCAGTCCCGCGGGTCCAACCTTGCCTGTGTCTCACAAAGACGCACCAGAAGTTCCATCATCCTGCGAATGGGATAGGCAGCTGGCGGAGCTTCGGTGGTATCTGAGGCGTCGGTGAGCGGCTCTTCGCCTTCCTCACCCTCATCTTCGCTGTCAGCATCACCTGGCTCGGGAAATGAGCCAAGGCTGGCAAGGATATCTTCGACCGACATATCGGAGGGGCGAGCGACAACAAGTGCTTCGGAAGAAATGACAGGCAGCCGCCAGCCGCCCTCCGCGAGTGTCACAATCGCTGGAGCCGGTGCAGGCCATGGACAAGGTGTCTGGGCCTGAGCCGCATCGACACCAATCACCATCACCGATTTGTCTTCGGGGGCCGAGAGCACCCCGTCTTGCCATATAAGCCACGCAACTGGCGGCTGGGTTTCTGGCTCATCGGGGCGCACAAAGCCTTCCCCTTGCTGCAGGGCCTCGGGCGTCACCACATCAGTGAACTGGATCGGCAAAACAGCGGCGATACCGTTCCGCGTGTCTCTGCGTCGCGGCCATTTCAGTCCTCCCGGCAGATCGACGATCACACCTGCCTCAAGGTTTCCCCCGGCGCTTGCGGCACGCTCAAACCCGTTCATGCTCAGATTGCCGGATCCAAGATAAGCCCGTCCCGAGGCCTCGGTCTCGCCCGACGCCAGCACCACAAATTTTGCATGCAGGCACCCATCAGTTCCATGCAAGACAGAGCGCGGAGGGCGCAAGTTCCAGCCTGCGTCAATCAAGGCACCGGCCCGGGCAGCAAGCCCCTGACAGGAGGACGGGTTGAGAAACAGGTCGAGAGCCGCTGTTTTCGTCAGGGATTTCTCCTGCACCAATGCGCGGCGCAGTCGCTCTGGCAGGCCAGCAGCACCATCGCCGTCGCTCTCGAAATAGCCAGACCCGAGGATGAGACGGTCGGCCTTCTTTTTGGTACCCAGGCGCTCGATCACCTGAGGAAACAGCGCCTGATTGCGGCTGTCGATGAAGCGGGGACGCGCGGATGACCTGGGCAAGGCTGTGATCGCGGCCTCCAGCAGGGCGTCTGGCCGGTGCCCGTCAAAACTGCGTTCGATCAGGGCGCAATCTGCCCGCTCGCGCAGCCATCCAAACATCTCATGCGCAGCGCGGATATCGGCAATGTCCTGTGCGTCAGGCACAGCAGAGTCCAGATCGATCAACCAGAACAGGTCGATGCTGCGAGTAAGCGGATCCTGTGTCCAGTTCCCCGTGCTGACAGCGAGGCGAATGACATAGCCATCTCCGCCGCGCTTGCGAAAACCCAGAAGCGCCACCTTGGCATGGAGAAGGTTGTAGCCGCGTCCCACGAGGCGCATCCACATCCAGGCAAGTCCCGGAACGTCCGAGATCGCATTCACTGTTGGATGGATGAAGGCGGCCAGCACCGGGCGCGCCATCTCGCCTGTGAATGTTCGGCGGATCTGCCCCAGGACCTGCCGCGTCGCGGTGAAGCCGCACATAAGGCCAAAGTCGCCATAACAATCTTCGGGCGGCATGAAGAGGGAGTAGAGCGTCGTGTTCTGCATCAGACGGCCTCCTATCCCGCGTCACGGCTGCCCGGGTTCACCTTTCCGGACAGCTCCGTCACCAGACAATGAAGATTGTGCAGCCGGAAAAGCTGCGGCGCGAAGGCCTCGTCCTGAGGGGGCCGATTCTCGTCCTGGGTCTCCGAGCTGCCCCGCAACTCGCCCGCAGCCGGCCCGAGAACAATGTGGCCTTCGCACTGAAAAATTACGGTAGAATCGCGCGCGGCCAGCCTCTGGATCAGCTGCTGATCGGACAGATTTCGGATTTCCGCGATAAATCTGCGGCTAGTCTCCTCATTGCCCTGATCGACAAGCGCGCCTTTTGCCGAGGCCAGATCGCGCAATTGTTTCAGCGGCTCGGCGGCGACTTCGGCTGCCTCCGCTTCTGACAGGCGCACAGGCTGATTATCGTCGCGAAGCTTCAGCAAGTGCTGTTCCAACTGGTCCAACACCGACAACGCAGCATCGCGCAGATCCATAAAAGCCGCTCCTGCGCGCAAATCCGACCAATGATCCGGCGCCAGCCCCGCCAATGCGGTTTCCTGATCCAAATGCGCGGAGCTGGGGCCAGTGCCGAGGCGCGCCAGGGCCCGGCGCCGGGTCGAGCCGGGATCATTTCCGTCGAGCAATCGGGCAAGGATCAGTTTACGCACCGCTTCCGGGACAGCCCCAACCGGGGAAAGCACTGTCAGGGCCTCCTTCAGGCCATGTGGCTGCCTGCCATGCGCCCAGGCACCAAGCAAACGGCGCGGTTCTTTCATCGCATTCAGCTCCAACAGCTCTCTTCCAGCGCTATGTATGCGGAACGCGCCGTAGCGGCTGCCCTGCACGAACCCGAGTGCGACCAGAGGCTGCACCATCGCCATGCGGATCGGCTGAACCACATAAGTTCCGCGACGCCTGAGATTGTGGAAACTGCTATCCTTCAAGCCCTGCATCTTCCGCGCCCCTCGCACGCGGCGATCCTGCGGACCCGCGATGACTTCAAGCATGACACGCGCTTCGACCGCGTTGCCGACAGGCAGTGCCGGCACACCAAGTTCCTCGGCGATAGAGATCGCCAGAACCGACCAAAGGATGGGCATGGGAAACCACATGCCGCCGATTCCGGGGACCGCCCGATCATTGAAATGACGAACCGCCGCCGCAAGCCCGAGGTTCTGCTGGCGCCGTTGCGAAACCACGGTATCGGGCGCAAGTATTCCCCAGGGCATCAGTTAACTCTGGCCTGTGCGAAAGCTCCCGCCGACGCGCCCTCATCTGCCAGTTCCAGCCAACCGTGATCGACCCAGAACACCGCCACGCCCTGCAGCGGATGCTGCGGGTATAGTCCGGCCAACAGTCCAGCATAGCTGGAAAGCTGTGGCCAATAGGGGCCAAACCCGTCACCGCCGCCGCCGGATTTATGGTCGATCAGCATCGCGCCTGCCGGGCCGATGGCGAGAAGGTCGAGGGCTCCGGGGATCTCTGCACCCTCGGGCGTGTGGCCAAGCACCGGAATCTCGGCGCGCAGGTCCGTATAGCCCTGATCGGCAAGCCAGGCTTTCAGCGCCGTGGCGCGCTCGGCCACTAGCGCAAGAGTGGCGTCGTCAAGCCCGGTCGCGAGAGCCAAAGTCGGGGCCAGATCGGGCCGGGTCAGGTATGTGCGCAGCGCCAGATGCAGTGCTGTGCCGCGGTAGGCATCGTTCAGTGCCTTTGGCCAGGGTGCTCCGATGTTGATACGGCGGGACACGGGCGGCACCCCCGCACTACGGGTTTGCGAGGGCTGCAGCCGCCAGGGTGTCAGCGGTGTCACGGGCAACGGCGCAGCGGCACCGAATCGCAGCGCTGAGGCTGCCGCACCGCCTGCGTACTCGGTAAATCCCGCCTCTTCAGGCAGTTGCGTGATCAGCGCCGGGCAATCCACGCCATTGATGCGCAGGCTGCCCGCCCCGATCTGCGGCGCGCAAGTATCGGACAGGATATGAAACAGGTTCGTAGCCTCGGGCGCGTCTTCTTCGCGGTCCTTCAGAAAACCCGGCCATTCCAGCACCATCCGGTCACGGGCACGGGTCAGGGCGACATAGAGAAGGTTTTTCGCATTGGTTTCAAAATCGGCGCGGCGGTCTTCGATGAAACGGCGGGTCGCCTCGGGCGCGGCAAAGCCGGGCGTGTGGATCAGGCTCGCGGACCCCAGCACCACCGCCATATCGTCGATGCGGTCCAGGGCATCGAAACGGGTCGCAGTGGCCCCCGCACGTTCCTCAATGCCATAGTCGAACTCGGCGACGACAGTGATCGGCCATTCCCGCCCTTTGGAGGCGTGCCAGGTGACGATCTCCACCGCCTCGGCGCTGTTGGCGGAAGGATCGGGATGACGGTCGAAATCGCGCTCGCTCCCACGGGCGTCGAGCCAGCCGAGAAATATCTTGGCAGTCTCGCCGTGGAACCCCGAGGCGGATTTGAGATCGCGATGCGCGGCTTCGAACTCACCCGCCTCAGCCTCTAGCCGCAAAAGATCGGCACGGGATTGGGCGGCGTCAGGCTGACGTTCCGCCCAGAGGCGCAGGCCGGCGGCATCCAACACCAGATCAAGGGCCGCACCCACCGGCAGGCGGGCCAAAAGGTTCGACAGAGCGGCGAGCCGCATCAGCACCGGGTCATCCACCAACCGCCCTTCCATTTGGGCGGATAGCGCCTCCTGCAAGGGCAGCGGGTCCGCGCCAAGCGTGCGCAAGAGCAGCCCGGCATGGATATCCGCCGGATTGGCGGCAAAGGCCAGCGCGGCGCGGGCGGCAACAATCACCGGGCTTTTCGCCCAGCCATCCTCAGCGATCCGCACCGGAACGCCGCGCGCGCGCAATTCCTCGGCATAGCGGGCGGCGGTGGTGTGGCGGCAGACCAAGAGCGCGATATCCGAAGGCCGCGCCGGCCGGGCGGCCTTCGTGTTGCGGTCGGTGATGGTCTCAGTATCAGTCAGGATACGGGCGATGCGCTCGGCGATGTGTTCTGGGGGCTGCGAATACTTTTGTGAGCGCCGTCCCTGCGTAGCGTTCAGAACCTCGATCGCGGGACCTGCGACCGCATCGCGGGTCGGCGCCAGCGGGTTATAGCCCTGCCCAAAGAGGCCAGCCCCCATCGCATTGACGAATTGCATGATGGCTGGGGTCGAGCGCCAGTTGCGGTCCAAAGGCTGGGTCGCATCGGGGTTTGCCGCCGCCAGCGCTATGGATAGGCGCGGATCGGCGCCCTGAAACCCCATGATCGACTGTTTGACATCGCCCACCAGCAGTGTACGCGGCGCGTGCTGGCCCAACTGCCACAAAAGCGCGAATTGCACAGGGTTGGTATCCTGGAATTCGTCGATGATGACGCAGTCGATCTCGTCCAGCACCGCTTGCCGCACGGCGAGGTCGGTGCGGAGCAGGTGCTCAGCCCCGGTGATCATATCAGCAAAGTCGATCAGGCCGAGCGCCTTCTTGCGGGTCTCATAGGCCGCCATCACCTCTTGCGCGCAGGCGATCAGGCAGGACAGGTGCAGCTTAGCATCGGCCAGCGGGCCGGGATGGCAGGGCAGCACATCCGCCGCCGCCATGATCGCCGTGGCAAGGTCGTCATATCCCGCAGGCGTCTTGCTGGAGCGGTTAGAGATGAACAGGCTGCGCAGATCGTTCCAGACCTGCCAATCCCGATCCAGAAGATCGGGCGCGCGATCAACACGTTTGAAAAGCGCGAGGTTTTTCTCCAGCTTCTCGACATTGGTTTTGGCGGTGATCCCGGCCATGCCTCCCTCGGGAAAGGCTGCGATCATGACCTGCACGGCCGTCTGCAACGCGGTGGTCGCGGCGATAGGGTCATCCAGAACCGGCCCGTAAACCGTATCCAGCCGCGTCAGTGCCGGAGCGATCAGGCCAGCGTCACGCCCCTTGTCCCCAAGGCCGCGCAAGAGGTCGATCATCGATAGCACCCGGGCGCGCAAACTGTCTTCGACCGTCTCGCCCTTCACGAAGTTCGGGGCGTAACCGAACCGCTCGGGCGCGGCCTTGATCGGGTCCAGCGCCTTGGCATGTGCCAGTGCCTGACGGATCAGCAGATCCCGCTCGGCATCGCCCAGATGGCGCGGCTGCGGCGAGGCGCCAGCCGCCAGAGCATGTTCGGTCAAAAGCCGCAGGCCCAGTCCATGTATGGTCGAGACATAGGCGCGCTCGACCGCCATCGCCTCGGCGACCAGTCCATCGGCCAGAAGGCCGGCACGGATCCTTTCGCGCAACTCGCCAGCCGCGGCCTCGGTAAAGGTGACGGCAAGGATACGTTCGGGCCGGACAATGCCGCGTTTCACCCAATCGGACAGCTGGGTCTTGATGCGGTGGGTCTTGCCCGCGCCGGCACCCGCGGGAACGATGACCAGACCTTGATCTGCATTGACGGGGGCCATGGTCATTCCTCCTCGAGCGTGCGGATGAAGGCGGTGACCAGGGCCGAGCCATCGGTCAGCGCATATGGGGTGAAGCCGGCTTCTTTCTTGAAGAAGGCCGCATCCTCAGAGGTGTTCAGCACGACCCGTCCTGCACCAAGTTCGGCCAAGCGTTCCGCCAGCTTGGCTACCGCCCCGGCATTCACCGCATCGCCCATGTCGCGGGCGGGCGAGCCCTCGGGCAAGACCAAACCCGAAGTCAGCAGCCCGCCATCATTCATCAGGTGATAGGCGACCGCCACCTTGCGGCCGATCAGCGGGTCCATGCCATCACCCTCGCGCCGCATGGGCCGCGCTATCATATCGGCGTAAAGCCCTGCCTGCAGATCCCAGCCCGCCTCCATCCGCTGCCGTCGGCCCTTGGTGCCGCTTTTCTTGTGATCGATGATCAAGAGCGCACCATCAGGCAGTTCAAGGATCGCGTCGGCCTTGCCATGCAGATTGATGCCATGCGCCTCACCGGCCAGCCAGATTTCATTGCCGATGATCTTGGCATTGAGCGCCAGCAAATGGTCGCGCCAGCGCAGGGCCGCCGCCATGATCTCACGCTCCAAACCGTGGCGCTCCATCTCCCATGACGGGCTGCGCAGATAGCCCGCGTGACGGGTGAGCGCACGGTCATAGGCCTCGGCGATCAGTTCTGCCAGCGCCTCGGTTTCCGGGAACGGCTGATCCTTCAGGAAGACATGCTCAAAGACATCATGGGCGATATTGCCCCTTGCCATCACGTCGAGTTCTTCGGTCGACCAAGACATATCCTCGGCCCCAACCTCGGCCAGAAGCCAGGCGAGCGGGCTGACAAGCAGCGTCTCGAGCCGTGAGGGCGATTGCGGTTTGGCGGTGCCGTCATCGCGCCGACGAAGGGACAGAAGGTCATGCCCCGGGAAAGCAAGCTCCTCAGGCAATTCCGCGGGTTCCGGCACCGGCCTCAGATGGTGATACGCAATCGGCCATTCCGCAGGACTCTGACGCGACAGATCGGTGATCAGATCGCTGGCATCCTCAACGCCCGCCACCGCCCGTGCCACCAGCGACAACCCGGCCGAAGGTTGCAAGCGCCCGCCCGCCAGATCGCGCCATGGGATGAGGAAGGTGACGCTGCCGGAAACCGCCTGAAGCTGTTGATCAAGTAACGCGAGGCTTTGCGCCAGCCCCTCGGCCCGACCGCGAAGGTGAACGCCGGTTCCCGCGTGTATCGCAGCGATCTCGCTGTCAAGAAACAGCGGATTGGCACGCGGGCGAGTCGGGTAAAGCCCGTCGGTGAAATCGCTGACGATCAGATGGCGGCATGGGCGCCACGGGCTTTCATGCGCGGACCAGAGACTGACGCCTTCAAGATTGCGGTCGGGGTCCGCAACCATGGGCGGCGCGACCTGAATGCCACGCAGGATTATCTCCCAATCCGGCGTGCCTTCGCCGGGGGGGACAGTCAGCCGCGCGCGGACCTGATCGCCTTTTCCGATCCGCTCGCAGATCCGGTCCAGCAGGAATCGCAGCTGCGGCAAGCTGCCGGCCGAGGCGCGGATATCGTCCCACAGTTCCTTATGTGCGGGCGTGTCCGTGAGGATGGCGCCTCGGAAATCGCCACCCATGAGGCTTTCGGCAAGATCGCGCCCGGTCTGTGCCGCCCAGGGCATCAAGGGAGAAAGCGCGAGGCTCGCCAAGACCATAGCCGGAGTTGGCGGTCGCTTGGCCAGCGCCAGATGTAGCGCGGTCTCGCCAATGACATCTCGCTCGGGTAATTGGCCCGGAAGGCCCGAGAGCGGCACTCCCTGGGCTGAGAAAGCGCGCGCGATCTGGCGCAGATCATCGCCCGACAGCACGGCGATTTCACGGGCCGAAACGCCGGACTCAATCAGCGCCCGGGCTTGGGCGGCGGCGAAATCGGCGCAGGCGGCGGGATCGCGCAGACCATAGAACGCGAGGCTGTCATCCAGAACCCCGGCCTCGATATCCTGCGCTGAAACACCGCCCTGCAGCGCGTGCAGGCGGCTGCCGATTGCGGCCCGGGGCGTATAGGCGCTTGCGGGAACAGTGCCGAACTCGTCCCGCAACCGGGCAAAAAGCGCCTGCAGCGCCGCAGGAGCTAGAGGATCCAGCGAACCTTCAACCACCGGCAACGAGCCCAGGAACGACCCATGCGGCAGGGCCAGCACATGGGAAATCGGTGCCAGCCCCTCTGGCAGCGCATCCCCCAACCTTTGCCACAACGCGACCAGCGCCAAGAGATGCCGCTTGGCGCGGCTGTCTGGCAGGTGATCGACGTTCGGCACCTTCAGATCCGGCGTGGCCAGCACAAGATCCGTCAGCGCGGCGGTCACCGCCGAGATCGTCTCGACAGGCGCATTGGCAAGACTTTCGGCCCAGACCGGGTCAGGCGCCTCGGCAATGGCACGCCCCGGCGCCCATTCGGCAGAAATGGGGGCAAGGGACAATTCGGCAAGACCGGTATCGGTCAGGCGGTATTGCAGGCCGGAGCGCGGATCAGTGACGAGGAAGGGGTAGTGCATGAATGGCCTGCAATCTGCGGATCAGGAAAACTGTAACGAGGATGAGGGCTTGGGCATCGAGGTCGACTTCTTGCTTCCCGCCGAGCGCGTAGCCGAACCTGCACCGTCAACACGGTCGACGAAGCTAAAGGTTCTCGACATAAGTCACGTAGAAACCACGGACCATCCGGTGCTCCTGCATCCGTTCTCCCAGCGAGAAACCGTTCATCTTGCGAGGCGTTGGCTGGAAAATATCCAATCCGCGATCCAGAACCATCTTCCAGCCGGTATCCGTCGTGATGTCGCGTGCATGGAGAGTGCCGCTCCCATCAAAGGCCCATGTGAAATCGACACCCGTGCCTGTGCAGGCTTCAGCAATCCCATCCAGGCACTCTCGCTGCTCCTGGATGTTCCCATCGTCCGGAGCCGTGACAAGATGCACAGCGATCTGATCTTCAGGCTGTTTGCGCCGGATTAGCATCTCGATCAGTTCCATCACGTTGCGCGCCTGATGGAACTTCCGGATATAGGGGTCTGTGATGATAATCCGCGTCGCACCATCCGTCCAAGGACCAAAGATCTTGTCGAAACTGATGCCCTTGCGGTTTTCTGTGAAAACGACATGTCCGGGAGTTGGGGGTGAGTGCGGGGCAGCGGCAACGGCAGGTGCTGCGGAAGCAGCCACCGTTGAGACCGGCTCTGCCGGTACCAACCCAATCTCTTGTTGATTCATACCTTCACTACCATCGTCGGTTGATCGACGGTGGTAGAACTGGGGGAACTCCTCTTCCTCCAGCGTGGCGACGGCGCGCTTTGCGCCATCCGATGCGATGTAATGGAAATCTGCTGCCTCAAAGGTGCTGTCGATCCGCAGGAGCTGATCCTTCACCCGCTTTCGGCATTCAATCGCAAAGCGCAGCAGTTCTTCAACTTCGGCTTCTGTCTCGCCTCCATTCGGGAAGATCAGCTTCAGCAGACCTGACATGGTCTTGTTGATCGCCGCACGGTCCCGGATATGGGTCTGAACCGGAATAGTGAAATAGCGATCTGGCCGGTGTGAGAAATCCTCAGCACGCAGATGGCGCAGGATTTCGGCGAGATAGTCGACAATGAACCCATAGCCAGATGTGAACATCTCACCCCGGATGATGTCGACCTCCCATCCAGGCAGATAGGCGTGCAATCGATCGATAAAGGCGCTGTCGTGGAACTGCGGCGGCAAAGCTTCGAAGAGGTCGGTATTTTTCAGCATCCAAGGCACGTTATGGTCCGTGTTGCCGACAAAGGCGAAGCTGGCCTCGGCGCCCATCGGATTTACACCACGAGAAAACTGCTTGTTCGCCATGTAGTTCTTCATGATATCGACAAGCGCCTTGTTGGCCGTCTTCTCGCGGCCGGCAAATTCGTCAAAGGCCACGACATCCCAAAAGCCGACCAATCCGATCCGGCCATTGGAATTGTTCACGAAAAGCTTGGGAACCGTGATTTCACCGCCCGAGATCAGCTGACCATGTGGTGAAAACTCGGAATAGATATGAGATTTTCCCGTCCCCTTGGGACCAAGCTCGATGAGGTTGTAGTTACGCTCAACAAATGGCACCAGGCGCAACAGTTGCAAAAGCTTTGACCTGCGCCCGAACAGTGACGGATCAAAGCCGATGCTCTGCATCAGCAGATCGATCCATTCCTCGGTGGTGAACTTGTCCCGCGTCTCGCGATAGCCGTCATAGTCCACACGGGCGATCTGGATCGGTTTCAACGTGTCGATGATCCAGGGGGAGATCCGGCTGTCTTCCGAAAATTCGTACTGCACATCGGCGATGCACCAAATACCCGTAACCAGCAGTTTCGGGTGCGCCTTTACCGTGGCGCTGTCGATGGCAACCCGCTTGATACCGAGGTTTTCAAAGACCGCCTCATAGGCATCGGTCTTTTCATTCAGCGCCACGCTAACCTGATCGATGACCTTGTAGCGGCCACGCTCCTTGATCGTTGATTGTACCAACCCCGCTTCGGAACGATGGACGTAGTGCTTGCGCAGGATGTCCTTGACCGTTTCAATGCCTGTCGCAATCGAGGCTTCGTCATCGGTCGCGCAATACTGGCCGAGAAGGTATTCGAGCACATAAGTGGGGACAATGGCGTTCCCCTTCACGGCCTTCACCAGGTCCTTACGGACCACGAAACCGGCAAAATGCTCATTGATCTTGTCATCAAGGGTCGACATCGGCACCTCAGAAATCGAAATCTGTACTGATCCCGCGTTTCAGCAGCAGCGGCTGCGAAGCGTGATCTTCGAAATGGCTGGTCTTGCCGATGCGCGTTCGCAGCTTCAGGAAGACTGTCTGATTGTTATAGGCGTCTGCCGCCCTGGACAGCAGGAAGCTCCGCGACAGCTCACGCTCGCGCGGGTTCTCGGACGCGAAATCGAACTCCAGCTCGGCTTCGTCAGAGATGAGTGTTCCATCGTCGGCAAAGATGGCTGCATGCACCTGCCGGGGCTGCTGCTTGTCGGTCACTGGCTCCGCCTGATAGAAGGTGACTTGGATCTGGCCCGTGGTGATCTGAGCACGGGGTGGCGGAATGATCTGCAACGAAACTTGTCCGACATCCTCTTTACGCTGCTTGCCGACACGCAGGACAGGCAGGACAATCTCCTGCAGGCTCGCCCCACCATGGACAAAGCGGCTGCCTGATCCTTTGACCCGCAGGCGATTGATCGAGTTCGGGATCAGAATGTCCTGCTCACCTTCCAGCCCAAGCTGCGCGGCCGAGAACTTCTTCATCCCGCCGCTGCTGTTGAGGCCTCGGCCGATCACGAAGCGCCGGTTTCGTGTAACGATCTCGCCTTCCGGCTCGCTCAGCGCGAAGCCGCTCTCTTCCAGAGCCTTGTGCTGCCACAGGAAGCCGTGATCGGCGGTGATCAGGATGTTCGAGAAGTTGGCCGAGGTCAGCTTACGCACCAGCTTCACCAGATCCTCGATGGCATCCTCTGCCGCAGCGGGGACATTTTCCTCGGTGGCTAGCTTGTCGCCAATCGCGTCAATCTGGTTATGATACAGATAGAGGACATCATGATCCCGGAAGAGGTCTTTGCCCTCCCATGATCCCAGATTCATGAAATCCTTCGCCGCGAGAACCTTTACCCGGTCTCCAGCCCGGCCCGCAGCAAGCACCTTTTCACGAGCGGCGGCCCCCATGGTGCTTTCACCGTCCAGCAGTACCAAATCATTGTCGTCGCGGATCGCCAGTTGTCGGTGCGGCAACAGCGCCGCCATGCCAAGCTGGGTATAGCTTGGCAAAATCCCGATCATCGGTTTCAACTCGGCATCGAACCGGTTGAGCTTGCGGATTTCGCGCAGTGCCTCTTCGGCCACCTCATAGCGCAGCGCATCCGAGATGATGACAACGACCTTTTGATCCTTGCGCCGGTATTCAGCGGCCTGTTCCCGGTAGAAATCCACCTGACGCGGAAAGCCCGGGACAGCCCAGTCCGTAAGGCGGGCCACCTGATCCTGCCAGGCATCGTTCAGCTTGAGCACGAAATTCGTGGTGTAGCGGTTCTCAACCGCCTCATAGAGCGCGGACAGCAGCCCCGACTGACCGCTTTTCTGCATGTGATAGATGAACTTGCGATAAAGCTGGTCGAGTCGGAACCAGCTTGCGGAATAGCGCTTCACACCATCGGACAGGCTGGTCATCGTCAGATCAGCCTCGGCCAGCGCCTGCTGAAACTCGGTCGCATAGCCAATGGCCTGATAGACATCGGCGTAGCGGCTATACCAATGGCTCTGGCGGCGATCGCGCACCCATTTCAGCACATCTGTCGCGGACAGGCTCTGCCGGGCCAGGCCCTCAACGATGGCGACGACGATCCGCCGATCCACTTCCTCGAAATGATCATGCGGGATGAGGGTGCGGAAATCGCGTGAAGTCAGATTGTCCCTGATCTTCAGCACGTCCTGATAATCGCCCGACAGTTTCTCGAACGCTTCACCCCACCGGCGCGATGCGCTCCATCGGCGGAACATCAGCGCGGCATGGGTGTTCAGGGGGGCAGCTTCTCCCATCGCCCGCGCCCAGGCGCTGCAAAACAGCGTGATGGCGAAATCCTGAAAATCCGGCGCATCCGCCTCATAGCCATAACGCGCAGAAACTTCCTTCCAGAAGAACTCCGCCAGCCCGACCCGATCCACCAGCTTCAGCGCCTCATCACGGCCTTCAGCCAGCTCGGCCAGCAACGCCTCAATCACCGTATCGAGATCGCCATCCGCACCAGCGCAGACTGCCAGCATCTTGCGGCGGACATCGCTGGCGCTTTGCGAGGGCCGCTCGCGCTCGATCGCGCGCAGCGCTTCCAGCCGCTTGCCGGAACGGTAAAATTCGGCGTGATCACGGACGGCGGCTTCGTATTTTGCGGGGATGCCGAGATCCGCCACCCAGATCGCCGCCTGATCGGCGCGGAACACGGCGCTGGCCAGTTGCACATCCAGCAGCCAGTTCTCGGGCATCGGCGGCTCGGGGCCGTCTTTATATAGCAGGAACCGTGCCTTCGGCTCCTGCCGCAGTATGCGGTATTTCAGGCCGAACTCGTTGTTGGCAATCTCCAGTTTGGTGACGCTGGGCAGGTCAACCGCGTCGAACGTGGCGCGCAGATCGCGGGCGGCGTCATACCAGAAGACTATGCGGTGCCCCTGATCCTCATAGAGGCGCATCAGGCCGGCGGTGATGCGGTCAGTCATCCGCAACCTCCAGCCCCTTGATCGGCTTCAGCGCACCGGCGAACAGCGGATAGTTTCGCTTCACGCCGTCATCCAGATCGATGGCGATCTTCTTCTGCGCCATCGGATAGACGACATCGCGTTCCCATTCGGTCAGCTCAGCGATTTGCTTGATGACCGTGGCTGTTTCCTTCTGCGCCTTGGTCTGCTGGGCGGGCGTGGCGGCAGGATCGACGGCCAGCTTTTCCAGCCGGGCGCGCTCCACCTCCAGCTTATGGATGAATTCGCGCACATATTGGTTCAGCACGACCGAAACCGTGTCAGGCCGGTAGCGGTGCATATAGATCAGCGCATTGAAGCTGCCCTTGGGGCTGGAGAACATCCAGTAGATCGGGCGCTTCTTGTAGCGACGCAGATGATAGTCGAAGAAATCCTTGGTGAACCACTTACGCAGATTCTTGCCGAGGGCGGCTTCGATGAAGGCGAGGTTTTCGCGGAACTTCGTCTCACCAAAGGTCACGCGCAGGAAATCGCGGGCGCGGGTGACGATGTCATCGGCGAACCAGTCAACATCCAGCACCGGGATGACGTTGTCACGGTCGGGGGCAAACGTCGGCTCCGACACGCGCGCCAAATATTCCTCAATCCCTTCACCCTGATTGGCAAGGATTAGGCCGGGCGCGTCGAGGCTGTAGCGCCCGAACATGCAGCCCACGGCATAGTGGAGAAATTCGGCCATCGTATCCTGCAACAGCCGCGCCTCGCGCTCTTCTTCCGTCCCCTTCACACCATAGCGATAGGCAGGGTTGCAGGTGAGCGTGATTTCCTCAATTGGCACCTCGGGGGTGAGTTCGTCTTGTAGGCCATAGGCGTCGATGAAGATGCGGTTGTTCTCTTCTTCAAGCCGCTGCATTTCACCCGTCATTCCCCGCCAATGGACGCGGAGGTTAGCGTAGGTAACCGCCAGCGTCTCACCGCGATGGTCGGACGAGAGCAGCGGAACGACTTGAAACTCTCGTGCTCGCTCGTTGTGTGCCCAATCGGCTTCAGACAGCGTAATGATCTGTTCTGTCGTCGAGTGAGCCGATGACAAAGCTTCTGCGACAACTGGAAGGTTCAATACATCGTTCGTTTGTACGTTGATTGTTGGACTCAATCGCTCCAAAATCTCCATACTGACTTTCGAATTTAGAAATCCAATTGCTCCAAACTTAAATGTATCCTTAACTCCGTCGCGAAGAAATACTGAAGGACCACCCGTTTCGGCGATCATTCCAGACTGGAACCATCGGAAAGTTGGCCCCTTCGAACTAACTTTTGTCCAGGTAATTCCATCTCTATCCCAAAGATATTCCGGAGATATTCTGGCGACATGATCCTTCCGGTAATGGTCGCGCGAGGCCGGATGCCAATCAACTGACACATCCGTGTTTCCAAAATGCTTTCTGCTTTCGCCGCCCTTTATGCATGTTCGGAAGCAATTATTGTCGTCGCGCTTATTTTTCGAAATTTCCCAGTGAAAACGTAGAAAACGCTCATTGTCTCCGGTTTTTGTTAAGCCGTCGCTGAACAGAAATGTCGAAATATACTCTTGTCGATGATAGGCGCTAATGATCCCGTCGCTCAAAGCATATGCGAGCGGCTTTCCGGGTACATCCGAGAAATCGTTTAGAGATGCTCGAAAACGATTTGCTGGCCGTTCCCATTCTCCGAAGAAAAAGCTCTGCTTATCTACAGTCGCAGGTACATCGCTGAGGTCGATGTAACAACCTGACGCTCCGGTGACCCCGGTTTTTAGAATGAAGCCTGTACCCCGGTTATAGACATGCCCTTCTGGAAAGCAGTTCCAGCCCACGTGCAACATTCCAATCACAGATGCCGTTTGGGACATCCAGTCCCTAAACTCCTCGAAGGATGAGATAAACATCCAGCTATCCAGAGTAACGAAGGCCATTAGCGTTGGCCGATTTGACAGCAGGGTTGCGCGGATGATGAACGAAGTCATCAAGTCGTTCTTACCCTCTGGAAAGACCCTTGTGATATAACTAGAAAGCTCTTCGTTTAGCCCTTTAGCGCCAGCATAAGGCGGGTTGGCCACTACGACATGATATTTCGGCGACAGCGCCTCAGCCATGTGCAGCAATGCGATGACGCGCTTTTGCACCTCCTTCAGCAGCAGGTCGGAACCGAAATCCCGCGCTTCGACGACCCGCAGCGTCTCGGCCGGATCGCGTAGCTTCGGCATGATCAACGAGCCGAAGTTCTTGGCCTGCTCGAACTGCCCCAGCGTCTCGCGCAGTTCATCGGTGAACAGATCCTTGCCCACCACGGCGGCCACATCCTGCATCTCGGCGGGCGTGAAGTGCACATCCTGCAGCACGACGATGTCGGGCTTCGCCTCCATCCGCAGGAATCGTCGCCGACCCAGCTTTGCCGCCGCCTTCATCGACAACGCGAAGGCCGCCAACGCCCCGGCGCGGTCGTCAATCTCGATACCGGTCAGGTTGTGCTTCAGGATCAGGCCGGGAATATCGGCCGAGTCATGGCCTTCCTCCGCATAGATTTCGTAGAGCAGGTCAAACGCATAGGTCAGCATATGGCCCGAGCCACAGGCCGGGTCGCAGATGCGGATATCCTCGGGCCGGGTAATCCGCAGAAAATCCGTCTCCGGCTCTTCCGGCGCGATGTAATAGTCCATCTTCGCCGCCAGCTTCGATTGCGGACGGTTCAGCAGCCACAGCCGCCCCAGCGAGTTTTCCACCAGGTAGCGGACAATCCAGTGCGGGGTGAACAGCTGTGTTGCGGCGGGGATATTCTCCGCAGTGATCTTCTGGTTCTTCTTCAGGCCTGCAAAGACCTGATCCTTCTTCTCGCTGATATAGAACTGGTACAGCCAGCCGATGATCTCAACATCCTGGCAGGCCTCTTCCGTCATCACGTCGCGCAGGCGGGCAAGGATGCTGTCCGGCGACAGAAGATCGTCGGGTATCAGCAGCTCGGTATAATCCTCGGCCCGGTTGAGCATATCGGCGCGCTCGAACATATAGGGCATGGCGCCATGCCATTCGTTGCAGGCATGGATCAGCAGCAACCGATAGGCTTCGGCCTGCCCGTCATGGGCGGGACGGGTGCCGTTCAGATATTCGGCGATCTCGGGCCGGGCACGATCGGGCAGGTTGCCCGCCATCGCCTCGGCCAGAATTTCTGGCCGGGTGGCGCCATCCGCAGGCGATACCACGCGCGGGTTGGTCAGGCCCGTGACATCCATAAAGCGCAGTGCGGTGAAGCGGTTGAACCATGTATAGGCGGCCTGTTCGATCACCTGGGCGCGGTTGTTGTTGGCGGCGGCCTCCAGCTTCGCAACTGCTTTGGGATGTTCGCGGCGCGCCGCTGCGCCTTCGGCCAGCACCATGTCCAGCCGGGCGGTGACCTGATCGATCAGCAGGTTGCGCGCACTTTGCGCAAATTTCTTCAGGGCGTTGGTATCCATCAGACAATCACTTTCTTGCCCGCGCCGATCTCGGCCAGCAGGGTCTTCTTCATCGCGTCGAGGTAGCGGGTCACATCGTCCTCATCTTCGAGATAGGTTTTCGTGAAGGAAACGGTGATCGACTGGGCTTTGACATATTGGGGTTTCACCGGTGCCGGCGGCACATATGGCGCTGGCTGAGGCTCGGCCACGCCGCCAGCAGGCTGGGGCTGCGGTGCCGGTGTTTGCGCTGGTGCTGGCGTGAGTTCCGCAATGCGGGTCAGCGTGTCAGCCAGAAGATTGGAGCACACCTCGGTCGCCAGATTGCGCAAGGCCGGGATTAGGCTCTGTGCGGCAAGGCCCGATTTCCGCGCAGTAAGCTCTTCGCGAATGCGTACCTGCTGCTCGGGCGGCAGTGCGCCAAACTCCGAAGTCTGGGCGACTTTTCCGGCAACCTCGTCAATCGCCGTGATGACAGCGTTGCGCTCAGCCAGAACGGTTTGCTCGATACGCTCCTTAAGGGCGTAGAAATCCGCCTTCAGTTCCTGAATTGCGGTGCCCTTGTAGCACTGCGGATCCTCGAGAACCTGACGCAGTTTTTCGGCGGCGACACCTTCGGCATAGCCAAGGTTCTGTTCCTGCCTGCTCAGAAAAGCACGCACTTCATCGTAGATTCCTTTTTGCGGCCCGCGCATGAAGCTGCGGACTTTGTCGAAGACATCCTCTTTTGCATCAAGCAGCTGATCTTCCTGTCCGATCGGGCCGGTGATGAACCAGGTGGAAGACTGATCGCGCATCCCATCCAACAAGGTGCGCAGGGGATCGAGGGCGGCGGCAAAAGGATAGGCTGCAATGGCACGGCTCTCCTGCTCGACATCACCAAGCAGCTTGCGCAGTTGCGTCTGCCACTCCGCACCCAGACTGCGCGCGTCATTCCCCGAGGCGGGAAGATCGAACAGCTCCTGAAACAGTTCGCGCGATTTGCGGATCTGGGCGGCAGTGAACTCGATCTGCGGGGAAAGCAGAATGTTGCCAAGGGCATGGCTGTTGCGCAGCCCCTGTATCAGCGCATCGCCCTCCAGGAGAGCGCTGTCGGCCCGAGCTTCGAGCTTGCCGCGCGCAACAAGGCTCGCGGTCAGGCAGAGAACCGCGATGGCGGGCCAGCCATAAGGTTTTGCTCCGAACTTCTCGACCAAAGCCT
This sequence comes from Rhizobium sp. FG113, assembly GCF_057809895.1. Lineage (NCBI taxonomy): Bacteria > Pseudomonadati > Pseudomonadota > Alphaproteobacteria > Hyphomicrobiales > Rhizobiaceae > Rhizobium > Rhizobium sp. FG113. The sequence continues at coordinate 226,735 of NZ_JBMDKV010000007.1, forward strand.
TGACCGAGACCCGCGTCCCAAGGCGCATCTGAGCCTGAGCATGATTCAGCACGTCCTGCTCGGCTTCAGTCAGACCGCTGCCTTCGCCTCCGAAAAGCCCGCCATCGACGCGTCCGGCTCGCCCAAGATCTGCTTCGGTGTAAGTGGCACCGCGCAGGACAGGCAGGCTGGTATAGACCTTGTCGACCAGGACCTGGAAACCTTTGACCAGCCGATCCTGCGGATCTTCGCCGCCGATCTCCAGCTCGGCACCGCGCACGAAAAGGCGAGCATCCGCGATCAGGCCGCGCAGCCGCTGCACCAGTTCCTTTTCACGCCGTGTATTCTGGTCACGCTTTTCCGCAATGATACGATCACGACCGGGTTGGGCTTCCCCGCTGGTGACCTGACGCGCAAATTTCACGGTCTGGAGCCAGAGGACGAGATCGCGCGTGAAGCGCACATCACGTCCCAGCAGGACAACCATCTCATCGCTTGCCATGCTGTTCGAGCGAACCACATCCGGCGCGTCGGAATCGTCGCTGAAGGGTGAGATGATGTTCACCGACAGCTCATGCTCCCGGTTCAGGCTGTGCCCGTCGAGCTTGCGGGTAAAAGCATAGTCCACACCCGTGCCAGCATGCTTGATCTTGCTGTGACGGAGGATCGCTCCAAACGCCAGTTCATCGAGCTGCCGTTCTATCTCGGCGGGATCGACGGCAATCGCCTTGATCTCGGCCTCGACGTCCTTTTCTTCATTGGTGAGGAATTCATAGACCTCGCCGTTGCGCTGGATCAGCGTCTGACGCTCCAGAAGCGACAAAGCCTCCTCGATATTGCGGCGCTGCTCGGTCTGGTCCGCCTCGAACCGGGACAACAGGAGGATCGATATGTTGCGGGCAGTCGGTTTGAATTCCTTGACGTATTTGACAAGGAACAACACCTTCAGCACCCGCACGGCAAAATCATCGCCAAGGTTCTTTTCAGCCAGTTGAATTGACTGCTGAACCGATGATTTCAGGGCGGTACGGATCCCCTCAAACATCAGGTCAAAGGTCGCCAGCCCCCCAACCGGCGTGTCGGCCAGCTTTTTGGCCACCTCCTGAAACACCCCCAGCATAGAGCGCTCGCCGACCGAGCTGTGCTTGCCCTCAAACGCGTTATGCTGCGAGAGGCCCATGATCGCGCGCTGGAACAGGTCATACTGGTAGTTCGGGAACGGGTAGCTCGCGACGAACTGGTCTTTTCCGGAGAAGTTCCTGAACTTGAGGGAATTATCTCCAAAATCGAACAGGGTGCGCAGGTTGTTCTCCTCAGCATCGTAAAGATTGCCAAGGGTGATCTGACCAGCCTCGGTCTTAGCCAGAAGGCGGCGCTGGATGACTTCGGCCACATCCTGGGAATTCAGAGGCATCCGGTTGGCGAAGCGTGCCTGAATTTTCGAAAAGTCATTTTCTTGCTGCGCGGTCAGATCCCCGATAACCGAACCCATGTCCTGCTGGGCAGTGACAACAATCCAGGCCTGCCCCTTGCACTTAGTGTTCAGGCTTTCGGCAATGGTTTGCAGGTTCGTCATGAGCTTGACGTTGTCAGCGATATACTGCCCCACCTCATCGACGAAGAAATTCAGCCGGAACTTCGGTCCCTGCGCATCGATCCATGACTTCACCATATTGGCAAAATCTTCGATCGAGACCTTCGTATCCTTGCGATACTGACCAAGAATATCCTTGACCTCATCGCCCGTGACCTCGGCAAAGGCGGTGGCAATGTGCTTGCCTTCCATCAGAGCCTGTTCGCGCCCGCGCTCCCAAGGCTTTCCGGAAGACTGCGCAAAGGCCGCTTTGAAGGCATCGAGCTTGCCGCGGCTGTCGAGATCACGCTCGAACTGCGCGATATGCGGGAGCTTGCCATAATAGCCGCACATCTCGTCAAAGACCTTCTGGAAGACGGCCAGAAGTGCATCGACATCCGTCTTCGAGATCACATCCGCCTTCTGGTCTATATTGAACAAGACCGACCGGGACGGGATCGACACTGCCTTGCGCAAGGCCCCCGCCAGCATCGGGTTGCCCGCGAGCTTGCGCTCAAATATCTCGATGGCGTGCTGCCCCTCGACCTCGTCGTTCTCCAGCAGAAGAGCGAGCATCTTCAGCAGGTGAGACTTACCTGATCCGAAGAAGCCCGAAATCCACACGCCGTTCGCGGTATCGTAATTGTTGTAGGCGTCGAGGAATTGCTCCAGTCGGGCGCCGATCTCGTTGGTGATGACATATTCATCAAGCTCGGTCAGGAGGCTGGCCTTGTCGTCAGCCTTGATCACCCCATCGATCGAACGGTCGACCGGCTTGGCAAAGATATCACGCAGAAAAGTAGCCATCGGTCAGACCTCGTAATTCATGATATTGAACGCGCGGTAGTATTTGTCGTCATGGAGCAAGCCGAACAATTCCAGCGATGCTCCTGTCGCCAGCGCGTGTGTGTATTTTCCCGGAAAGAACATGACCGTCGGGCGATCTTTCGCGGTGCTTTGCAGGTTGTTGAGTACGTTGTGCGACCTCAGGTAAGGGTAAACCTCACCTACGCCTGACAGGAAGATCACGTCGTGCGGGACTTCTTCGATGCGCCGCGCAATCTCTGGAATGAGGTGCGCCTGCGGGTCCAGAACGCCCTGCAACAGCTCCTTGAGCTCCGCCTTTTCCGTTTCGACTTCAACCTCAAGGATTTGCTCGAAGATACCCCGGTCTTCGAGGATCCTGATCGAAAGGTCATAGAGATCGATATCAAGTACGCGCACACCGGCGTGGCTCAGCCGGGCGATCAGATCCTCACGATCCTCGCCCAGGCTCAGTCCGTCTTCGGCATCAAAAGCGCAGATGAAAAAGGGAACCTCGTTTCCCAGCCCTTGCTTTTGCAAGAACCGATCGCTGGAAACTACCCTGAATAGGTGCTCGGCGCGGGCGCGCCGATCAGTTTTCGTGCCCACCATTACCCCCCATTTCCGGGAAAGACCTGCAAGTCCGCCGGATTACTCTCCTCAATCAGCCGCTTCATGCGCCCCGATAACCAAATCGGCTGAATTCTACCCTCGACGCTTATCAAACCAACTTCACGCAATATCCGAAACAAGACCTGACGCAATTTCGCGCAGGTTGAAGCTGAAAGAGCGGCGAGGCCGGGATCGCTTTCAGCCTTCTCCGCGAGAAAGCGGTCAAAGACCTCATGGCCCAGGTCGAGCCGCCATGATTGGTAGCGTTCGCTGATCACCTCGACTGCGAATTCGTGGACAAAACGATAGGTCCGGCAGACCGCCAACCACATCATCGCCTGCTGCTCGGCGCGGTCAGCCTCTACCGACAGGTAATGACGTTCGGCATCGGAGAGATGGCCTATCCGGTCGTACACTTCACGAAGCGCGCGGGTTTGCGAGGCCAGTTTGGGTAAGGATGACGCGCCCTGGGCCAGCAAACGCTCACGAGCAGATGCCCAGTTCTCACCGGGTTGATAAGCTTGAGCAATCACGATGCTCTCATTGAGCATCAGCCCGCCCACGCCAAAGGACATCCGATATTTCGCTGCGGCCACCATCATTTAGGTACCGCCCCGCTTGCTGTGTCAGCCTCATCGAATTCATGCTGCGCACGCTCAAGGGCGGCGGCAACCTCGTCTTCGTCAGCCGCAACGATATGCTGGGTCCGGGGATCACGCAGCCTAGCCCCATCAAGGAGTCCTAGCCGCTTGAGCACATAGAACAGCATGGCGTAGCGAACTGTCAGCACAGCGCGCCCGTCCGCCATGTTGTAATCCTTTGCGACCACCGCCTGCTGACCGACCGACAGATTAGGATGCGGCACAAGGGTGATATCGAAGGTTTCCTGCCACAGCCGGTCCTGTGCCGCAGCAGCACCTGGCTCGCCGAACTCGCCGAATCCAAGGACACGCGAGAGCAGGAAATCCTTGAAGCGCTCCGTCTCATGGCACCAGGCCCGCACATGCCAGCGCAGACCATCAAAGCCGAAGGCATGCGGGGTAATCCGCCGCCATGCCGGATCGGGCCGATCGCGGTTCATGGATTGGTAATGAAGGTCCAGCGACCTTTCCTCCCGCACCGCCGCCAGAACTGAACGCAGAACTTCGGTATCGACCTTACGGCGCAAAGTCAGAGCGATATCCATGTCAGGCGGGGCAGCGAGCCAGTTCGCCCCCGCGTCGGCGAAACCTTCCGCCATCGATCGGAGCCGCATGAGATAGGCGTCCGGGTCCGGGTCTAGAAACACCGGCTGAAATTCCGGGCCGGCTACGTAACGGCGAGCGCTTTTGTCATAGACCGCATTCTGCGGCGCACGCTCCTGATAATGGGTCAAGTCCTTTGACGCCTGCGGAACGGAGACGCCAAACGTATCGATCAGGTCAGAGCGATTGACACCCCCCTCCCAGAACAGGCGGAATTCGATGAACTCCAACCGCCTCTCGACACCCCATTTCAGCATTGCTCGTCCCGCCGCACTTGAAAGGATAAAAAGTATATGGGACACCTTGCGATGTCCGTATATTTTCTATTCTAACAAGCCTCAAACTGTCAAGCCCGAGGAAGGCGGGATGCGCACCGTGTCACCGTGCACAAACACGGCGGGGCAAAAGCGCTATCGAAGTCGGTCAGCCTGGACGTGGGCAGCGCCACGACATCTTCGATACCGGCACGGTCGATGTCGATTGCAGCCAATGCTACGGCGTGATCGTACAGTGCCGTCAAACCCTATTTTCGCCGGGCCAGCCCTGTCAGCGATCGTGCCAGGCTCAACAACCGCCGAGACGCCGGATTGTCGTTTTGCGCGGACCAGACCATGCTGAACGGCAGCACCTCATCCGCAAGTTCCCGGTAGGTGATCCCTGGAAACTGGGCGACGGTCGTTGCTTCGCTCGTCAGAGTGAGGCCGCGACCGAGAGCGACCAGCGATAGGATATTGTCGCGGCCGACCTGCTGAGACTGAATATCGAGGTGGCGGCCGAGACCGGCAAGGTGAGCAACCAAATAGTCGTGGATCTCCTGACCCGGCGCAACGTCACTCACAATGAACCGCTCGGAGACCAAATCGCCCCATCCAAGTTCCGGTTTGCCCGTCAAAGGGTGGTTATCGGGCAGCACCACGAAAACCTTCTCGCACCATAAATGCTCCGCCTCACAGCCATCCCATGCCGCGGTTCCCGTGATGAATGCGACGTCCAGACAAAGTTTCCGGACAGCCGCGATGTGCTCGGGCGGATTGCCGTCAATAAGGTCGACCTGCACGTTCGGGTGGCGCGTGCCGAAGGCACGCAACAGATCGAACAGAAATCCTGACGCAAGGGACGAAAATATCCCGACCTTGATCAGCCCTTGCTCCGCCCGGCCAACCGCCGCCACCTTGGTCACCCCAATGTCGATCTGGCGAAGAGCATGGCGAGCGTTGCGCAGGAATTCCCGCCCGGCAACGGTCAACCGCACCCCGCCAGCATGACGCATGAAAAGCGACGCCCCGAGTTCATCTTCGAGATCACGGATTCGTCGGCTGATGGAGGATTCCTGCACAGAAAGCGCGGCAGCAGCCTTGCGAAAACTCCCATAATCGACGGCGGCCACAAAATATCGCAACTGGTTCAGCCGGACCGCAGATGTGCCGGGTTTCCCCTCAACGACCTTTGTGAGGCTATCATCAGGCGAGGTCTGATTGTTCCCGATCACAGCCATGGTGCATCATCCGAAACAGCGTTCGGTTTCTGACGGGCACCCCGCCATCATCAACGCGAAAATCGATCTGTGTGCGTTCATCGGCTCTCCGCACATCCTCAAACTAAACGACGTTCAGTTACCGAATGCTGCTTCTTGACTTCCGGCCCGTCAACGAAAAAAGTAAATGTCGTTTAGTTTTCACGACAAGTTGCAACAGCCATCCGAATGGCCCGTCCCCGGAAAGAGCAAGAACTTGATATTGCTCGTCGCGCGATCGACGAAACGATCCGGCTGCTGTCAGAACGTGGCGACCTCGACGTACCGCTGACTGCGGTCGCGCACGCCATCGGTTGCACAGCGCCAGCGCTTTACGGCCATTTCCGCAACAAAAGCGCCTTGTTGCGCGCCGTTCGGGACGAAGGTTTCAACCAGCTCTACAGGGAAAAGCTGGCGGTCTTCCAGCAGATGCGCGGCAATCCATTCGGCTATTTGCGTGATGGCAGCTATGCCTATGTCCGCTTTGCCCTCGAAAACCCCACGCTGTACCGACTGATGTTCACACCGCCGCCACGGCTCGGAGTCAGCAATGATCCATGGTCGGGCGAAGCTGGAAGACAGATACTAAATCTATTGCTGGCGGGACTTCGCTGCTCTCAGGACCAAGGCTTTTTGCCCGGCATGGATCTGAGCCGTTACAGCTTCATGTTCTGGTCAACGGTACACGGCGCGGTGAGCCTCACCCTTCAGAACCGGGAAATGGATCAGACCGCCAAATGGGATGCGACACGAAAGGCCGTCGATACGTTGATGGAAATCATCGCCGCGACGCGCCATGACTCGCTCGGCACCTCATGAGCGAAACCTTCGGGCGCTGGCAAAGCCCCGATCTGTCGCAATGAACCGTTCCAGCATCGGCACAATCAACCTGACAGGATCGGCAGCGGGCTGGCCGGTTTCGCGAGCCAGCACTTCTGCATAGGCGGCAAGATCGCGGTGCAGCGGCCCCGGCAGTTCCACCGTCACCTTCACGGGCTTGTCTTCGATGAGGGGGCCGAGTTTCAGCTTCGTCATGGTCAGTTCCTATAAGGTTCGAGTACGAGATCGCGGGTAACGATGACCCTGACCGGGTAGCCCGGCCGGATCGTCAGGGTCGGCGCGACCTGCAACTGGCGCTGGACGATCTGTTGCCCGGCCTGATTGATGGTATCCTGCGCTCCGTCGCGGATGGCGCGGATCAGACGATCCTCGTCGTCGGTCGCCAGTTCCGTGCCGATGCCGAGCAGCGTGGACAGCCCCGCCGCTTTCATCAGATCCCACCAGTGGTAATCAACGCCATCTTCCAGCCCGGCATAGCCGGAAGCGTCCGCACCGGGCTGGCGCTCCAGCACGATGGAGCGGCCGTTGGGCAGGATCAGGCGGTTCCAGACCAGCAGCACGCGGCGCTGACCGAATTGCACACCGGCGTCATACTGACCGATGATGCGCGTTCCCTGCGGGATCAGCAGCAGACTGCCGGTCGGGCTGTCATAGACATTTTCCGTGACCTGCGCGGTGATCTGGCCGGGAAGGTCCGAGCGGATGCCGGTAATCATTGCCGCCGGGATTACGGCCCCTGCCTGAAGGATGTAGGGCGAGGCTGGCGCCATGATCCGATCCATGGCAACGGTCTGCCGTTCCACCGGCCCATTCAGAAATGCCGTGTGGCGGTCCTGTGTTGCGGGCTGGCCACCAAGGTCAAGGCCAGCAAGGCCCGGCATATTGGAGCCAGGCGTCGTCGCTGATCTCTGCCCCGACTGGAAGAACACGGTGCTAAGACGTGCGGCTTCTTCCTCGGCAAGACGTCGCTCCTCGGCAGGATCACGGGTTGGTGTTACCATATTGGGCGGCGTAACGGGTTGCCCCCTGTTCTGGGCATCCAGGATCGGGCCACCGAGATCGCCCGGCAATGCCGGCCCCAGGACCGGCCCGGTATAATCCTTCGGCAGACCTGCCAGTCCATCTGCCGTGGCGCGGTTCTCGGTCGAATAGAGTTCTTCACCGTTTCCGCTCATATCGCGCGTCTGGAGCGCATAGATCAGCGCCCCGCCGATGCCGAGGAGCGCGACGGCGCCAACACCGGCCAGCATTTTGCGCGACAGGCGCGTGACGCGCGGCGACTCGGCACGCAGACGCATCGGCGTTGGATTGGTGGTAGCCTCTTCGCTCATGACGGTTGCTCCCTGGTTTTGTCGGGCTGGGCAGCTTGCCTTTGCTCGATGCGAACGATCCTGACCATCTGCTGCTGCTTGCCGCTACCAAGACGCAACTCAGCCGCTCCGAACAGCCGATCAACGATCAAGATGTTCTGGTGAACGCGGGAATTGACGATCTGGGTCTCGCCCTCGGAACCGATGACGAAAATCGGTGGCATCTCTCCCTGCACGATGCCGCGCGGGAAAACGACATAGACACGGCGGCCATCATCGAAGACGGAAATCGGCCGCCATGGCGGCGTATCTCCGGTCAGGCCGTAACGATAGTTGCGTGCCGCCTCGATCGGGATGATGGGTGCTGCGGGAACGGTCTGGCGCTGACCGGCAGGCAGCGCCGGATAAGACCAGGATACGGACGGCATATAGAGCGCCTCGCGGGCGCGCAGCTCGATCATATAGGTGCGCCGATCGGTCGTCACCACGAGATTGGTTGAGATGTCGGATCGGGATGGTTTGACGAGAATATGGACCCGGCGCGACGTACCGCTCCCGCTCTCGGTATCGCCAATGATCCAGCGGGCGGTGTCTCCTGCCGCGATCGGTCCCGCGCCGGTCAGGCTTTCGCCCGGCTCCAGCGCAATATTGGTGATCTGGCCCGGTGCGGCATAGACCTGATAGAGCGCGCCTTCCGACCAGGGATATATTTGGATGGCGTTATAGTAACCCTCGCGGCGCGGCTCGACGCGGGCGGCGGCATTGGCGTTCTCAACCCGGCCTGCCGGTGTTCCGGCAGCGGTTCCGCCGCGTGCGACCGCCCAGGCCGGCGGCGTGTGAAGCGGCCGAGGCCGGTCATCGGTGACAGCGGTCGGCACGACGGGCAACGCTGGCACATCGGCATCATAGCTGAACTGCGGCGTCTTGTTGGTGGCGCAGCCTGCCAGCATGGTGACCGAAAGCAACAAAGCTGCAAAGGCGGGTTTACGGAAAACCGGCAAGGCGGAATTGCGGGAAGACGCGATGGTCATTGGCTCATCTCCCGCGACCATGAAATTGCATTAACGTAGATGCCGAGCGGATTGGCGCGCAGACGCTCGGCATCGCGCGGCGTCTGGATCACGATGGTCAGGATCGCGGTCCAGCGCTCGGTCGTGGAAAGCTGCCCGTTCTCATAGTGACGCTCGGTCCAGGCGACGCGGAAGCTGTCGTTCGAGGCGCGTATGACGCTGGAAACCTCGACTGCGATCTGCTGGCGGCCGACACGGGTGAACGGATCATTGGCGCGGGCATAGTCGTTGAGCGCGGCCGCTCCCCTATCAGTGGTGAACTCATAGGCGCGCAGCCAGTTCTGGCGCACGATGATGGCATCCGCCGGGATCGAGCGCGTCTGCTCGATGAAACGGCCAAGATGGAAGGCGATCTGCGGATCGGTCGGACGGTAATCGGCGGTGGCTGCGGCGACGGTCTGGGCTTGGCCGAGATTATCGACCTGCACCACCCAGGGCACGACGGTCCCTCGCGCCGATTGCAGAACGAGCGCGGCAGCGAAGCCCGCCGAGAGGATCAGCGAGCCGAAGGCCATATAGCGCCAGTTCTTGGCCTGCACGCGAGCCGAGCCGATGCGCTCGTCCCAGACTTGTGCGGCTTTCTGGTAAGGCGTCTCGGGTTCAGGCGATTTGCCGTAATGGGTCGCTGGACGTCTGAAGATGTTCATGAGCGGTCACTTTCGGAAATGTTGACGGAAGAGCCGCCGCCGTGGCTGTCACCGGAGCGGACGGCATGGGCGGCCATGGTCGTGCCGTGATTGAGCGCCTGGCGGCGGTGCATCTGCTGCGCCCATGCAGGCGGTCCGCCCGCCGGTGCGGAGGCGGGTGCGGCACCGGCCACGCTCGCACCGCCAATGGTTCCCTGCGAGGACGATCCACCGGTGACGCCGAGCCCGCCGCGCGCGCCATCGGAGAAGCTGGATTTGACGCTTTCCGCTGCTTTCGAGGCCGCTCGTTTCAGGGGCGATGCGGCGGCGGAGCCTGCCGCGCGGGCAACGCCGCCGAGGCCGGAGGCAACACCGGCAGCCCCTGACTGGCCGAGCGATCCGACACTATAGGCGACGCTCGCCGCCCCTGCCGCAGCAGCACCGCCACGGACGGCAGCAGCTCCACCCGACAGCGCCGCTGCCCCTCCCTTCGCGGCCATGCCTGCGGCAGCGCCGCCGGCAAGCATCATGCCGCCAGCGGCAAGGCCGGTTCCAACTGCTGCACCTGCGCCAAGCTGCGGGCCGCCAGAAACCAGACCGGAAGCAATGCCGGGACCGAAGATGCCGAGGCCGAGAAGGGAAAGTGCGGCCAGCACGATCGCCATTGCGTCGTCGATGGTCGGCGTCACGCCGCCGAAACCGGCCGTAAACTGCGAGAACAATGTCGAGCCGATGCCGATGATGACGGCGAGCACCAGCACCTTGATGCCGGAAGAGACGACATTGCCGAGCACGCGCTCAGCCATGAAGGCGGTCTTGCCGAAGAGGCCGAAGGGAATGAGGACAAAGCCCGCCAGCGTGGTCAGCTTGAACTCGATCAGCGTGACGAAGAGCTGCACGGCGAGAATGAAGAAGGCCAGCAGCACCAGCGCCCAGGCGAACATCAGACAGGCGATCTGGATGAAGTTCTCGAAGAACGACCAATAACCCATCATGTCCGAGATGGATTCGAGCAGCGGGCGACCGGCATCGAGGCCGGTCTGCGCCACCTTGCCGGGCCGCAGCAGATCGGCGGCGGAAAAGCTGGTGCCCGAACCTTTCAGGCCAAGACCGGCGAAGCTGTCGAAGATGATCTGGGCGAGATTGTTCCAGTTGCCGATCAGATAGGCGAAGACGCCAATGAACAGCGTTTTCTTGACCAGCCGGGCGATGATGTCGTCGTCGGCACCCCAGGACCAGAACAATGCCGCCAGCGTTACGTCGATGACGATCAGCGTGGTGGCAATGAAGGCGACCTCGCCACCGAGCAGGCCGAAGCCGCTGTCGATATAACTAGTGAAAACACCCAGAAAGTTGTCGATGACGCCGGTGCCGCCCATGGTTCACTGTCCCCCGTTCTGATGCGGAGCGGCGGGCACCGGCGTCCGGCCGAGGAACCGGTCGCGGTTCTCGGCCCAGGTGGCGAGGCAGCCGGGGTCGTTCACGGCGGCCTCGCCTAACTGCTGGCAGTGGCGCAGGCTCTGGTGCAGCGGATCGGCAGGCGCCTGAAGCGCCGGCGCCGAACGGGGCTGTGCTGGTTCGTCCTCGCGTGTCATTTCGATCACCGTCGCGGTGATGGCGATGGCCACGAATATGATCGCGCCAAGCCGGGCCAGCATCTTGCCGTCCATGTCGCGCCCCTCCTGTCCGGTCAGTTGCTGCCGTTGCCGAACATCCGGGCATTGCCGGGCTGATAGCCCGATCCCGGTGTCAGGAAACGCTCGCGTTGGATGCGGCCCTGGTCGGCGGCGGTGGCGCGCTCGGCTTCGATCAGAGCTTCGGAGCGACCATTGGCGGACATCAGCGCGATCAGGTCGGAAAGCTGCTGCGACTGGAGCGCGAGAAGCTGATTGCCCGCCTGTGTCGCCTGTAACGCGCCGGTGGCGTTCTGGCTCTGCCCGACAAGGGCGGACATTTCAGCGCGGTTGGTGTCGATATTTCCGACGACACCAGCCTGCACGCGCATGGCGTCCTGCAAACCGCCGACCGTATTCTGCCAGCGGGACCGCGCATCGGCGACGAGCTGGGCGTCGGTCGCGGACAGCGAAACCTTGCCGTATTTCTGTTGGAACATTTGATCGACGTTCTGCACGTCGAAGGCAATGTTCTGCGCCTGGGCCAGAAGCTGCTGCGTGCGCTGGACATTCTGCTGCAAAGTCTGGAGCGAGGAATATGGCAGACTGGCGAGATTCTTCGCCTGATTGATGAGCATCTGCGCTTCATTCTGAAGCGAGGTGATCTGGTGGTTGATCTGCTCCAGCGTACGTGCGGCAGTCAGAAGGTTCTGCGCATAGTTGGTCGGATCATAGACGATGCGGCCGAAGCCAAAAGCGTGAGCGGGGCTTGCCAGCATGGGCGACAGTGCAACAGGCATGGCGAGCGTCAGCGCCAGCACGGATGCACTGACATATCGGGAAACGGGGATACGGATCATGGCAGGGTCTCCTTTTCTTGGCTGTCATCTGGATGGATTTGGTCTGGCGCGACCGGCCGAGCGGGCTCTGTCCGTTCGACAAGATTTGTGAGGTTCGGGATCAGATCGACGGCCCATTCGACGCCGCGATGGCGCAGCCAGGCCGCGAGAAAACCGTCCTGCCCATGCTCGGCGACGAGTTCGGCGATACGGGTCTGATCGGATTTGGATGATGCGGCGCAGAGCGCGAGGCCGACTTCGCTGAGGCCAAGCTCGAACAGGCGATTGCCGCGCCGCGATTGGCAGTAATAGTCCCGCTTTGGCGTGGCCCGCGCGAGGATCTCGATTTGCCGGTCATTGAGGCCGAAGCGGCGGTAGATTGCCGTGATCTGCGGCTCGATGGCGCGTTCATTCGGGAGAAGCAGCCGCGTCGGGCAGCTTTCGATGATGGCGGGCGCGATATTGCTGCCGTCAATGTCCGAGAGCGATTGCGTGGCGAAGATGACGGAAGCGTTCTTCTTCCTGAGTGTCTTCAGCCATTCGCGCAGCTGGTTGGCGAACTCCTCGTCATCGAGCGCCAGCCAGCCTTCGTCGATGATGAGCAGGGTTGGCCGACCGTCGAGCCGGTCGCCGATCCGATGAAACAGATAGGACAGGACGGCAGGCGCAGCCCCAGTGCCGACCAGCCCCTCGATCTCGAAGGCCTGTACATCGGCTGATCCGAGATGTTCGGCCTCGGCGTCGAGCAACCGGCCATAGGCGCCGCCAATGCAGTAAGGGCGCAACGCCTGTTTCAGATCGTTGGATTGCAGCAGCACGGCAAGGCCGGTGATGGTCCGTTCCCCCGCCGGGGCGGATGCCAGCGATGTCAGCGCCGTCCAGATGTGCTCCTTCACCTCCGGCGTGATGATCATGCCTTCACGCATCAGGATCGCGGCGATCCAGTCAGCGGCCCATGACCGTTCATAGGCATCATCGATCCGCGCCAGCGGTTGCAGGGAAACGGAAACCTCCGATCCCTCGGTCAATCCACCGCCGAGATCATGCCAGTCGCCACCCATGGCGAGCGCGGATGCCCGGATCGATCCCCCGAAATCGAAAGCGAAAATCTGGCTGCGATCATAGCGGCGAAATTGCAGCGCCATCAGCGCCAGCAGCACGGACTTGCCCGCGCCGGTCGGGCCGACGACGAGGGTATGGCCCACGTCGCCGACATGAAGGGAAAGCCGGAACGGAGTCGAACCTTCGGTCTTGCCGTACAGCAAGGGGGGCGCTCCGAGATGTTCGTTCCGTTCCGGCCCCGCCCACACGGCCGATAGAGGGATCATGTGGGCGAGGTTGAGCGTCGAGATCGGCGGCTGCCGGACATTGGCGTAGGCATGTCCGGGGATCGAGCCTAGCCAGGCATCGACGGCATTGACAGTTTCCGGCATGGCCGTGAAGTCACGGCCCTGAATGATCTTCTCGACCAGACGCAGCTTCTCGTCGGCGATACGGGGGTCGGCATCCCAGACGGTGACGGTTGCTGTGACATAGGCCATGCCGGCGACGTCAGCGCCCAGTTCCTGCAAGGCCATGTCGGCATCGAGCGCCTTGTTGGACGCATCGGTGTCCACCAGCGCCGATTGCTCGTTGGTCATCACCTCCTTGAGGATCGCGGCGATGGATTTTCTCTTGGCGAACCATTGACGGCGGATTTTGGTGAGGAGTTTCGTCGCGTCCGTCTTGTCCATCAGGATGGCGCGGGTGGACCAGCGATACGGGAACGCGAGCCGGTTCATCTCGTCGAGCAGGCCGGGCGTGGTCGCTGTCGGAAACCCGATAATGGTCAGGACGCGCAGATGCTTGTCACCAAGGCGCGGTTCCAACCCGCCAGTCAGCGGCTGATCGGCCAGCAGCGCATCGAGGTGCATGGGCACTTCGGGCACGCGAACACGATGGCGGTTCGTGGAAATCGTGGAATGGAGATAGGTCAGCGTGCCCGCGTCATCGATCCAGTGGCATTCGGGCATGAAGCCGTCGAGCAGCGCCAGCACGCGGTCGGTGCGGTCGATGAAGCCGCGCATCAGCTCCCATGGATTGACGCCGGATTGCTCACGGCCCTCGTAGAGCCAGGTCTCGGCGCGAGCCGCATCTTCGGCGGGTGGCAGCCAGAGGAAGGTCAGGAAGTAGCCTGACACGAAATGCGTGCCCGCTTCCTCGAAGGCAGCTTTGCGCTCGGCATCGAGAAGAGCGGAGGCCGGATCAGGAAATTGGCTGCCGGGATAGGTCGCGGCTTCGCTTCGTTGTGCCTCAACAAAGATCGACCAGCCGGAGCCGAGGCGGCGCACGGCGTTGTTGATACGCCCGGCGACCGCGACCAGTTCGGCGGCAACAGCGGAATCCAGATCCGGCCCGCGAAACTTCGCAGTCCTCTGGAAACTGCCGTCCTTGTTCAGCACGACGCCCGAGCCAACCAGCGCGGCCCAGGGCAGGAAATCCGCGAGGCGGGTAGCGGTACGGCGATATTCGGTGAGGTTCATCATGGCTGCGCCCTCACACCGACAGATGACCGGGTATGCGCAGATGCTTACGGCCCACCTCGACAAAAAGCGGATCGCGTTTGGCAGCCCATACCGCGAGGAAATGACCGACCGCCCAGATGGCGATGCCAACCAGCCAGAGACGAAGGCCGAGGCCGACGGCGCCGGCCAGCGTGCCGTTGACGATGGCAATCGAACGCGGTGCGCCGCCGAGCAGGATATGCTCGGTCAGCGCCCGGTGAACCGGGATGGAGAAGCCCGGCACCGCATCGAGCTGTTCAAACCCGCCCGCCATCAGATGAGCGCCCCGCCGCCGAACGAGAAGAACGACAGGAAGAAGCTCGACGCGGCGAAGGCGATGGACAGGCCGAAGACGATCTGGATCAGGCGGCGGAAGCCGCCGGAGGTATCACCGAAGGCCAGCGCCAGGCCGGTGGCGATGATGACGATGACGGCGATGATCTTGGCGACAGGACCCTCGATCGACTGGAGGATCGACTGAAGCGGGGCCTCCCAGGGCATGGAGGAGCCGGAGGCGTGTGCGGCAGGCGCCAGCATCAGACTGATGGAAACAGTGGCAGCGGCGGTTGCCATGATGCGGCAGCCGCGTGAAATCGTGCGGATCATGAAGGGTTTCCTTTCGGGGTGGTTGCCAAAGTGATGGGATGCGTGATGGCGTAATCGCCGTCCGGCCCCAGCCCATCGACGCGGGCGAGTTCGACCAGCCGGCGGGAAGAGCCGCGTCCGGCAAGAACGGCGACGAGGTCGATTGTCTCGGCAATCAGGGCGCGCGGGACGGTGATGACGGCTTCCTGGATGAGCTGTTCGAGGCGTCGCAGCGCGCCAATGCCGGAACCGGCATGGATGGTGCCGATCCCGCCCGGATGGCCGGTGCCCCAGGCTTTAAGGAGGTCGAGAGCTTCGGACCCGCGCACCTCGCCGACCGGGATGCGATCCGGGCGCAGGCGTAGCGACGAACGCACCAGATCGGAGAGCGTCGCCACGCCATCTTTGGTGCGCATCGCGACCAGATTGGGCGCGGCGCATTGCAGTTCGCGCGTGTCTTCAATGATCACGACGCGGTCCGAAGTCTTGGCGACTTCTGCCAGCAGCGCGTTGGTCAGCGTGGTTTTTCCGGTCGAGGTGCCGCCCGCGACAAGGATATTGGCGCGCGTGGCGACGTTCAGGCGCAGCACCTCGGCCTGAGCACTGGTCATGATCCCGGCGTTTACATAGTCGTCGAGCGTGAACACCGCGACGGCAGGCTTGCGGATGGCAAAGGTCGGCGCCGTGACGACAGGCGGCAGCAACCCTTCGAAGCGCTCTCCGGTCTCGGGCAGTTCAGCCGACACACGCGGATTGCGGGCATGAACCTCGGCGCCGACATGATGGGCGACCAGCCTGACGATCCGCTCGCCATCGGCAGCCGACAGCCTCTCCCCCGTATCGGCCAGCCCTTCGGAGAGCCGATCCACCCAGATGCGGCCATCGGGATTCAGCATCACCTCGACCACAGCTGGATCTTCCAGAAACCGGGCAATCGATGTACCGAGCGCGGTGCGCAGCATCCGCGCACCACGCGCAATCGTCTCGGGTTTCTGATGTGATGCGGTCATGGCGGCCCCGTTCATGGCGGGACGCGCAAAAGACGGACCCCGGATTGGGGTCGATTAAAAGAACCTGATTTAGGGCCGTTTCAACAGATGTTTACGCGTGTGCGGGCATCGGCGGCGCAGGGCGGTAAATAGGATGGATCGAAAGTTCAGAGCTGGTTTCCATCCGCTTCGGACTGGCCTTGTGACGAAAGATCGTGAAGCGAATCGATATCCCGCGACAACTCTTTCAGGAATCTGTCGCCGGAAGCCAGGCGCTTGCCCAGCGTCTGCATGAAGCCTTCGAAGCGCTCGTTGCCCTTGATGCGTGCCGACTGTTTCGCGCTATCTGACAGCGGCGGCGTCATGGTGAGCCAGAATTGTACGAACAGCGAAAGCGTCTCGCCGAGGATGGCGACATCTTCGTCCAGCATATCGAACTGGCGGCCAAGCTTATCCAGGCGTCGCGACATTGCGGCTTCCAGCCGTTCGGTCGTGTCACCGGACAGGAAGGATGCTACCGCAGCCTCGATCACTGCGGATTTTGAAACATTGCGACGCAGCGCCAGACCCTCGACCTGCTTCAGCAGATCCGGGGAGAAGTAGACATTCATGCGGGTGCGACTCGTCATGCCTGTCTTCCTTCTCAAAGCTCGATGCCGTCATTTGGGTCGAGTGACGCCTGCCGCGCGACCATGCGCATCCGCTGACGCATGGCACGGGCTTTGGCGGCATCGACGTCGGGCTCATCATCGAGAAAATCGAACTCCTGCGATGGCGGCGGTGGTGGCGGGATGATTTCCTCATGTTCGGGAAGCTCCGGCTCAAGACGGATACCGGCATTGGCAGGATCGTCGTCGGACCTGTTCGACGCGGGTCCGTGGCCGGCCGCGGCCGCAACAACACGGCTCGTCCAGTCGTCTGGTGCCGATGTTTCCATCTTCACCGACTGCTTGTGCAGATCGGGCGGCGGCAGCACCCGTTCCTGAAGCCGCGCATCGGCATAGTAGCGCGCCTTGGCGGCGCGGATGGGCGGCACACCCGCTACCATGACGATCTCGTCGGTTGGCGGAAGCTGCATGATCTCGCCCGGTGTCAGGAGCGGCCGCGCCGTTTCCTGCCGCGACACCATGAGGTGCCCCAGCCATGGCGCGAGGCGATGGCCCGCATAGTTGGTGGAATCGCGCATTTCCGTGGCCGTGCCGAGCGCATCACTGATCCGCTTGGCGGTGCGTTCATCATTGGCAGCAAAGGCGACACGCACATGGCAGTTGTCGAGAATGGCGTTGTTCTGCCCATAGGCGCGCTCGATCTGGTTGAGCGACTGCGCGATCAGGAACGCTTTGAGGCCATAACCGGCCATGAAGGCGAGTGCCGATTCAAAGAAGTCCAACCGCCCGAGCGCGGGGAACTCGTCCAGCATCAACAGCAGGCGATGGCGCTTGCCGGAGGTTTCCAGCTCCTCGGTCAGCCGCCGCCCGACCTGATTGAGGATGAGGCGGATCAGCGGTTTTGTGCGATTGATGTCCGAGGGCGGTACGACGAGGTAGAGGCTGACGGGTTCTTTTGCTCCGACCAGATCAGCAATGCGCCAGTCGCAGCGGGCCGTCACGCGGGCCACGACCGGATCTCGGTAGAGGCCGAGAAAAGACATCGCCGTGGACAGCACACCGGAGCGTTCGTTCTCGGATTTGTTCAACAGCTCGCGTGCCGACGAAGCGATGACGGGATGCACACCGGCTTCGCCCAGATGCGGCGTGTCCATCATGGCGCGCAAGGTTGCCTCGACCGGACGGCGGGGATCGGACAGAAAACTCGCGACGCCGGCGAGCGTCTTTTCCTTCTCGGCGTAAAGGACATGCAGGATCGCGCCGACCAGCAGCGAATGGCTTGTCTTTTCCCAATGGTTGCGCTTGTCGAGACTGCCCTCGGGATCGACCAGAATATCCGCGATGTTCTGGACATCGCGGACTTCCCACTCCCCCTGGCGGACTTCCAGCAACGGATTGTATGCTGCGGAATGAACATTGGTCGGATCGAACAGCAGGACGCGGCCGTAATGGGACCGGAAGCCGGCCGTCAGATTCCAGTTCTCCCCCTTGATGTCATGGACGATGCAACTTCCCGGCCAGGTCAGCAGCGTCGGCACAACGAGACCGACGCCTTTGCCTGATCGGGTGGGCGCGAAGCAAAGGACATGCTCGGGGCCGTCATGGCGCAGATAATCCTTGCTGTGTCTTCCCAGGACCACGCCATCGGGGCCAAGCAACCCGGCGGCATGGATTTCCTTATCCTCGGCCCATCTGGCCGATCCGTAGGTGGCGACATTGCGCGCCTCGCGGCCGGATGATCGACATGAAAAAAGCGGCGGCGATAGCGAACAACGCCCCGGACGTGGCGATGAACGCGCCCTCGGTGAAAATACCGGGCGCATAGGCGTCGAAAGAAAACCACCACCAGAAGAAGGCCGGAGGATAATAGACCGGCCATCCGGCAACATCGAACCATGGATTGCCGAGCTGGGGCTGAAAGCCAAGGCGGAAGGCCACCCATTGTGTCGAAGTCCAGACCATCACCAGGACAATGATGAATACGACAATGATCTGGCCCCAGAGTATTCGGCCACCACGCATACAGGCTCCAATCGGCAAGAGAGTCGGAGCCGATCAAAGAATAGACGTTTTCGAAAGCGGCAACAGGAAAAGCAGGGGTGCCGTGTTGCCGGATACTATCGGCGGCACATCGGACAGGCCCTTTCAGATGCCGATGTCGACAGAACAATTTGCGAGGTGCCAGATCGGCAAAGGCTCAAATCCCGAGCCCTCGTGTTCGCCCCATTTGCCACGATACCGATCCACCCTGCACGATGCCCGCAACCTCGCGGCCGAGCTGGCGGTCGATCACTGGCCGCCATGGGACAAGAGTGAACTCGTGGCTCTTTTCGACAATGGCGAACTTGCCGCTCGATAGATGTGCGGTCCCGGTGAACTTGCCGCTGATATTTTCGCCATCGGCAGCCGCCCGGAACGGCAAGCCATTGCTGCTGGCCATTTCCGCACCGACGCGGGCCACTTCCCTTTCTCGCAGATTGGCGAGCAGGTTGCGCCGATAGAGGATGCGTCCATTCTGCTGCCGCGTGGCATCGCCCTGTGCGATATGGTGTTCACGCCGCTGGTCCATAGCCTCGCGCACCTGCTGGCCGAACCCTGCCGGGGTAAGGTCAGAGGCGTCCGGTGTGACCAATCGCCGGTCCAACCAGGTCGCGCCATCGGCGCCGATCTGCTTTTCCAGATCGAAGGTCGAGACGACACGGATGCTAGCTTGCCGGTTGCGACCGGCATCATAGGCGGTGGCGCGGCTCTCGAAGTCTTCGGGGATGCGCCACTGGTCGGCGTCGATCCGCTCGGCAATCCCGGCCCGGCGTAGCGACTCCAATCGCCGGACATGGGCATCGACATAGCCCTCATAGTCGCCACCCGGCACACGTCCCTCGAACTTCGCCTGTTCGAGGTGGCGGCTCGGTCGGTAGATACCATTTTCCGAGATCGCAGCGATGGTGCGATCAGAGGGACGTTGTGCTTTATCGGCGGGACCGACTTCCACGATGCTGCCGATCCGGGCATCTTCGACGCGGGCCGGATCAATGCCGGGAAGATGGTGCGTGCGCCCGTCGATCCCGTCGACCACGAGGGTCAGCTTTTCACCCATCTCATCGGTCAGATATTTGTCGACGACGCGGCCGGTGATGGGTGCCGCGGGTGCGGCATCGTGAAGCTGGAAGGTCATCGGATCACGTTCCTGCCCATCGGCCTTCAGCGCCTCTTGCATGTTACGGATGATGTCACCGCGCTCACCGAGTTCACGCAGCGCTGGTTCCATCTTCGCGCCAAGCTCCCAGACGCCGGGTGCATGTTCCGTTGCCAGCCTCATCTTTTCCAGTTTGGCGAGACGGCGCAGGCGAAGCGTGCGGTTGAACTGGCGGCGCGTGTCGTCGGGATCATGGCGCAGATCGAGGATCCGTTCATCGGCCTCTTCGGTCATTGCCCGGTCGATCCGGGTGAAGCGGTCCTGGTCGATTTCGGCAGTCAACTTGCGGCTCTGCTCGATCTCGGTGGCGGGTCCAAGTTCCAGCGTGACCAGTTCGCTGGCCCGCTCACGAATACCATTTGCGAGATAATCGCCATTGATGACCAGGTTCTCGCCCAGATCGTCCTTGCCCCGAACAATGATATGGGCATGGGGATGGCCGGTATTGTGGTGATTGACCGCCACCCAATCGAGCTTCGTGCCAAGATCGCCCTCAATGCGGCTCATCAGATCGCGGGTGTGCTCGGTGAGATCGGCGGCATCTTCCGGCGAGACGATGAAGCGGAACTGGTGGCGATCATCCTTGCCGCGGTCAAGAAACGCATCTCCATCGGCGCGGTCCTCGTTCGCCGAATAAAGCTGGCCGCGCTCGCCATCACGCGATGTCCCGTCTCGCTGGATATAGCGCAGATGGGCAGCCCCTTTGCCATTCTTTCCCGCGCCTTGGACATAACGGGTTTTGACGACGACGCGGCGCGCTCCGGCCGTACTGTGACGCCAACCGCCCGACAGGGTTCGGGCGCGGACAAAGGCCGCACCACGACCACGCTTGACGCCCGGACCTTTGCCAGCCTGCGACGCCTTCCCGCTCTTTCCGGCAGAACCAGATGAAGACGACGAGGATGTCCGTGATGCGAATGAAGATGATCTGCCGGGGCTGTTGCTATGCTGACGCGCCAGCTTCTTCGCCTGCGTCAGAAAGCTCTTCGCCTTGCCCGCCTTCGGCACGTCCGACCTGATGCGGCCAGGCTTCGGGCGAAAGCGGTTCTCGTCGTCGGCGCTCATGAGCGCATCCCATGCCGTTTAGACACGGAAACGGCAGATATTAGGCTATAGTGCCGGCCAAAACCCAACAAAGCCAAGGCTTTGCGCCATATCGCGGCACGCGAGACCCAAAAGCAGGGTGCCGTGCGCCGCGCCCCAAAACAGTGTGCAGACAAGGGCTTGCCCAGAAACCGCCCCGACAGGGTGCCGGTTTCCTTTATCTTGCCCTCCGCCTTTCCTTCCCTTTTTGCCCTTCCTGCCGGGAATGCTGCCAGGCGCACCCAAGCCTGACTGCACACCGAAAGCGGACCGAAGGCGCGTGGAGACGCCATGCTCATGGCGCATCTCCATTGCTCGCACGGGCCACGAATATGCCGCTGTCCTGCGGCTCCTGAACGGCGGGATCGCGCAGAGAAGCGGTTGCGTGGATGTCGCTCGATGGCTGATCAACCGCCGCTGAAATGCCGCCGGATTGCGCAACGAAGAGCGGGGCTTCGCGCCAATCCTGTGGCGGCGGCGGCACGATCGTCGGCACATCAGGCGCAGTCGCACTGCCGAGAACAGGTGCGAGCGTGGCGACATAGGCGCGTGTTTCTGCGGGCAAAACGCGACCTGTCGCCAGATGCTCGTCATAGCGACCGGGACCGGCATTGTAGGCGGCAAGCATGGCCGCGACATTGCCATAGCGGTCCCACATCTCCCGCAGATACGCCGTACCTGCGAGGATGTTGTCACGCGGATCGTAAGGATCGCGCCCGAGGCCATGGCGGCTGCGCAGGCCCGCCCAGGTATCGGGCATGACCTGCATCAGTCCCATCGCGCCCGCCGATGAAATGGCGCGCACATCGCCCGCGCTTTCCACACCCAGCACGGCCCGAATCCAGTGCTCTGGAATGCTGAAACGCTGTGACGCCTCTGCAATGAAAGCAGCATGGGGATGCGCGGTAACAGGCGCAGGTTGCGGCGTGACCTGCGCCATGGCCGGCATCGAGCCGCTGCCAGCCGACAGAAGGGCCGTGAAGAGAAGAAGGGCGCGGGATCGCATGATCTCAGTCCCGATCTTCGCGGGGCCGCGGGCGGCTCCAGTGCAGCGACCATGACGAGCCTGCATCGTCGTCGCGAAACAGATTGGCGCGGATCGGCTGCGGTAAGGCGGGATCGTCGAGCAGCACCGAGAGATATTCGCCAGCCTTTTCGCCGGTGCGTTTCCATGCAGCACCGACCTCCGGCCCGTCATGTTCAATGAAATGGACGCGATAGTCCGGCGCATTCTCCGCATCGGAATGTTCGGCGGGCACGATAACGAGATCGCGCTTCATGGTGAGCGTGACGAGCTGACCGGCGAAGCCGGATGCGTCACGCGCAAATTGACCGATCTGTGGCATGGTATGTCTCCTGTGTTTGTGGATTTGGCGTGGGTTCAATGCGTGGCCGCCCGCCATTCGTAGCGGCCATCGCCTTCCTCATCGGTCCAGAGCGGGAGCGCTCGCCCGATGACGGAACTGGCGAGAACAGGTCCGAAGTAACGGCCGTCGAGGCTGTCCCGGATGTCCCAATTCATGAGGAAGAGTTCGCCGTCGCGGATGATGCGGCAGCCCTGCCAGACCGGCAGATCGCGGCCCATGCGGTCGCGCTCCAGTGCGGCGCCCATCTCGACGTTATCGACGGTGATCGTCGCACCGCTGCGGCAGACGCGCTGTCCCGGCAAGCCGAGGACGCGTTTCAACAGCGGCACGCCCCGCCCGATATAGCCGCGCTCGACCATGAACTGCTCCAGCGGTTCGGGCGGCGCGATGACGACGAGTTCTGGAATTTCGAGCGTATCGGCGGGAGCAACCGTGTAGAAGCCGATGGGCGCGCTGGCAGTCGCGTTCCAGATCAGCCGGGTTGGCAGATCGGCAACCGCCGTGGCGACAAGCGTGCCGACGGCCAGCATGGACACGGCGAGGATATGACGGCGGCTCATGTCCAGATCCTCCGGCGGTTGAGCCACGCGGCATGGCGTTCCGGGGTGTAGGGGTTGGGTTCCTGACCGGCACTCAAGCGGTTGTGGACGTGCCGCCAATGGTCCGGCGCAACATCCGCCGGATCGATGCCAAGCGCGTCCACGGCATCAATCAGGGCCAGCACCCGCTGGACTTGTCGCCAGCCATCAATACGCAGCAGGATCTCGCAGCCAGGACGAACGAAGGGCACGGTCTGGTACGGTTCGCCGCGACCAACGGCGCGCAGGATGTCGAGCCGCGAGACGATGGTGCCGTAATCGTTGGAGGCCCAGCGGACGAAGGCAAAGATGCTTTCGGGCGCAAAACCGATCAGACTGCAGCGGCGGTCGATGATCTGCTCAAAGCTCTTGTGACCGAACCTGATCCAGCGCTCGACCTTCTTCTTCTGGAAGGTCAGTTCGACCAATGTGGTGAACGGAGCTGGTCCGCCCGGCCGCGGATGTTCATGCACTGCACACGCGGTCTTGCCGGTCATGGCTGATCTCCTTCGGTGGGTGGAAACTCGCGGACCAGCAGCTCGCGCAACATCACGGCGACGGTGACGCCGCGCCGGAAAGCGGCCACCTTGATGCGCCCGCGCAGTTCGGGTGTGATGTCGATGGTCAGGCGGGCGGTAAACGCCTCGGCAGCCATCTTTCCGGTTGCCGGCGCATCGGCGGCCCTGACCCAGCTATCGGGATTACCCGGACGCGATGCGAAGCCGGATTTGGCGGGTGGACGTGTCATCGCACAATCCTCCCGATCCCGAGGCTATCGATCTCGGCCACCAGCGCTGTGACCTCCTGTGCAGCCCGTTCGCCGCCATCGGTCTCTGAGACCAGTCGCCCAGTTTGTGCGGCTTCAGCAAAGGCGACGCGCTGGCCGATGGTCGTGGCCAGCAACGGCGGATCTTGGTCCGCCAGTGTCTCAGCCGTTTCGCGGGCGATGACGGTGCGCGCAGCGCATCGGTTCAGCAGAAAACGGGCGGCCAGTTCAGGACGATAGATGCGTGCTTTGTTCAGAAGCGCCAGCATCTCGGCGGAGGCCCAGCCGTCGAAAGGAGATGGCTGCACCGGGACCAGCACCAGATCGGCTGCAAGCAGCGCTGAGCGCATCAGACCAGCGACACGGGGCGGACCATCGATGACGACATGGTCGGCGTCACGCGCCAGCTCCGGCGCTTCCCGGTGCAGCGTATCGCGGGCCAGGCCGATGACGGTGAACAGCCTTGGCAGCCCTTCATCGCTGCGCCGCTCCGACCAGTCGAGTGCGGAGCCTTGCGGGTCGGCGTCGATCAGGATGACGCGTTTGCCTTCCGCAGCCCACGCACCGGCGAGATGCAGCGCCAACGTGGTTTTTCCGACACCGCCTTTCTGATTGAGGAGAGCGACGATCATCGCTGTCCTCCCGGCTTGCCGAGAGGAAGTTCAGGCGTGCTTGTTGACGCGGGCGATCCTTGCTTTGGGGGTGTCAGCTTGCCTTTATGGGCACCCGATCTGAGGGCCGCACCAGCCTTCGCGATGAGCTTTTCCACATCGCGACGCCGCTCTTCAAAGTTAGATTCTGTGTTAGACTCTAAGTTAAGGGCGCGATTTTCGCTTTTGTTACCGAAGGATAGGAGGTGTTTGGGTTCCCGATAGCACGAGCCTCCGGTTCCTGATGGCACGATAGTCCGGGTTCCCGATAGCACGAGACTATCCACAGGTTTTCCACAGGCCGGGACAGGCTCGAAAGCGAGCAGCATCCGGCCGCCGGTTTCGACCTCGGCGAACAGGGTGTAGCCGGGCAGTGGCTGGCGGCGGATAATGTCGCGCAGCTCGAAGGCGAAGCGCTTGAACGGCGACAGACTGCCCGATTTCTGGTGCAGGTGACGGAAGTCGAACCGCCAACCGTTTTTCTGTCGCCCACCATGCTTGCGCACCAGGCGATAGAGCCAGCGATCCAACCCGCCGGTCAGATTGAAATAGGCCCGGTCGATGGTGAGGATCAGGGCGTCATCCAGAACCGCACTGTAGAACCAGTCGGGCACGATCATCTCGATGCCGTCCGGACGGCCATTGGCATCGGTCCGCTCGTGCCATTCGTTGATCCACGAAAAACGATGTCGCCGTCCATTCGCGCGCTGGCGGATCGAGGTTGCAACCGTGGTCGATTGCAGCCGGTCCAGCGCCGCCTTCAGGCGCTGATAGTCCCTCAGGGAGGTTCCGCGCCCTGTGAATGTCAGGATTTCATAAGGCGTTGCCGCCATCAGGCGCGACGTGCGCAGACCGGCGTCCCGCGCTTCCACGACCTGGCTGGCCGCCCAGATCAGTATATCGGCGTCCCAGATCGTCGCCATACCGTGATCGGGAACAGCTTCGACACGGATCGAGACGTTGCCCAGCGCAAAGTCAATTGGGCGGATACGGTGCGATTTGGAAAGGGAAAAGAAAGGATAAGCCATGAGATCCTGCGCGTCTCGTGGCGCGAGTTCACCGGGAAGCGCCCGAAACAGATCGAGTTGCCCGCGTTCCGAGGCGGATGGGTGCTGCGCTGCCATAGAGGGCTGACCGCCGTGTTCAGCGCGTAATGCGCTTGGGCGAGGTGAATGCGGTCGGCGGCAGAGGTTTCGCCGGGAGAACCTGTCCGCGTGGGTCCGACGTGGAGGTAACCGATCCGCGTGCAACCCAGGCTGCGAGATCCTCGACCGAATAGACAACGCGGCCGCCGAGCTTGTGATAGGCAGGTCCCGTTCCGTAGGTTCTGTGCTTTTCCAGCGTGCGCGCGGACAGGCTGAGGAAATCGGCAGCTTCCTTGGTGCGCAGGTAGCGTGGCGGCAAGGCGGCGAGATCAGGTCGCATGGGGTGGCCTCCGTGGTTGTGCAGGATGCCGCTGACGATCAACGGCATGACATGCGCACGGTGGCGAAGGCGCGGCGGCAAGGGGGATGAGGAAGATCGAAGGGGTAGAATCCTCACCCTCGATCAGACGTCAGTGTCAGGGTTTGCGACGATGGCGCAAAAGGTCCTGATAACCGCCGTCGATCAGCGCGGCGGCAGATCGGACAAGGGCGATGACAGAGGCGCGCAAAGCCGATGTCTTCCACGGCTCAGCGCGAACGCGCGCCTCTCCGTAGATGGCGATGGCAATCTCACGATAGGTCGCGTGGTTGGCGTTTCCGTCGGCAGCTTGCATCATCAGGCGAAACCGCCGGCGCTGATACGGCGTCATCCTGGGGTCGCGGCGCGCGGGTTTCCCGGCCAGCATGTGCCAGAGCCTGAGAATGGCTTCGAGCCGATCCGGCAGATTTTCGTCAAGTGGCAGAATGATCGCCGGCTGCGAATTGGCATCGGTGTCGGCGAGGATCAGATATTGAACGCCGTCTCTGGCGTCACAGACACCATATACCCCCTCTGGTCCGCAGATGGCATCAGCAAGATCTACCGATAAGGCGGACGGAGAAGGCGGAAGAAAATCGGGCGATGCCCCGAGCATCAGCATGTCCGGATTGGCAACAGGCGACCAGATGACCGGTTGGTCGAGCGCGGAAAAGCCGGGGTCTGCCGGGAAATCGCAACCCCCAGCGATGTTGGACGTGATCCGCAAGGGGAAGATGCCCGGCGCCTTGCGCTACAAGGTCATCGAAACTGGCCTGATAGGACGCGTTACGGCGCAGGCATTCCCAGGCGACGCCCTCAACGGGCAGCGCATCGTAGAATTCATACTGGTCCTGGTCTCGCCAGCGGGATGTATCCGGCTTCATTGCTCCGCTCCTGGTTGAAACTGCACAGGTGGAGCGTGAAAGAATTGCGGTGCCTCTACCGAGATGGAAGCCAGAACAAGGACATAGGGTGATGCTCTGAAGGCATCACTGGTGCGACGGCGGCGAGGTCAGGTCCGATCTGTCGGATGACGCAGCAGCTGACGATAGCCGCTCTGTGTCATCCAGCGCGCCCGTGCCAGATGGCTGTCATGGACCTGCCGGGCGCGTTCAGGTTCCCGAACAGGGTCAATTCCGAACAGCACATTGACGGCTTCGGTCCATTCCGCCCCATCACCGGCGGCATCGAGCAGCCGCATATAGAGCTTGATATGCGCGCGATCATATTTGGTCAGCTCGTCGCTAACAGGTGCAATATCGTCGAAGGGAGGAACCGGAGATGTCATGTCGCGGGTCGCCACAGAGCATAGGCCGCCGCAGCGGATCGATGATGCCGCCCGCGCCGGTCAGGCGTCATGGATCTGTCGGTGTCTCTTCTCGTCTTGGCCATGTACCAGCAACACTCCTTGCCCGCGATCCGTGGACAGGAGAACGATCCCTGCTGCTTCAAGCGCCCGGCGCACCTGATCCCGCGTTGTCTCATACACCTCCAGCCGGTTCTCGGACTCGAGGCGCTTCAGGGCAGTTAACGATATTCGGGCCTTGTCAGCGAGCGTCTCCTGCGTCCAACCCAGTAACGCGCGCGCGGCCCGCGACTGTCGAGCGGTGATCATGCATGATCACTTCCCATCGCGACCGGCGCGCATTCCAGAACTACGGCTATTTTAGTCGTTCTTGCTCAATCCGCCACATGAAATCGCTGAGGCACACCGTGAGGCGATTTGCGCAGCACAGCGTTCGATGTGCCCGATTCGCTGGCCATGGCTCGAAAGAGCAGCACTTCTGCCTTGGATTAGTTCGGCGTTGCTCCGCGATTGATTGAGCCCCAAACGATGCAGCCGACATCTGAATGATTCGTTTAGAGATCATATCCTTGACGTTCGCAATAGACCAGGATACGTATTCAGATCAAAGCGACAGTAATGATCCGTAAAGGCATCACATGAAGGCGGAAAAAGAAACACTGGGGCTGATCGGCGACCATTTTCGCCGCGCGCGTCTTGCAGCGGGGTTGACCCAGGAGCAGGTGGCCGATCTTGCGGGCATTTCGCGCCCGCGCTACCGCGACATCGAGACGGGGGCAGCAGCCGCGCGCACCACGACTTTGATCAACATTGCCAGGGCGCTTGGGCTGGAAATGATGCTGGTTCCACAGACGATGGTGCCAGCCATCGAGGCGCTCTTGCGCCCGGATGCCGAGGACGATCACCCGGCCTTCAGCCCGCAACCGGAGAGCGACGATGACAGCCGTCCGTACCGCTGAGACCATCACCGCGCTGGACGTGTTTCTGAACAGTGCGAAGGTTGGCACGATCGTCAGGACGCCGGGTGATTTCAACGCCTTCAGCCTTGATCCGGCCTATCGCGCGACCGGCGGCATTCCGGTCCTGAGCCTGTCACTGCGCGCGGCATCAGGGGGCTTGCGCAAGGATCCGCGACCTGTCGCAGGCAGCCTGCCGCCCTTCTTTGCCAACCTGCTGCCCGAAGACCGGCTGCGTGAGGCGATGGAAAAGCACCATGCGGGCAATGTACGGCCGGGGAATGATTTCGATCTCCTGACAGCTCTGGGCGCGGATCTGCCGGGTGCCGTTCGGGTGCTGCCCAGTGACGGTCAACCGGGCATCGCAACAGCGCCCGCCCAAGGGCGGCCAAAAGCCCGCTTCTCGCTGGCGGGTGTGCAGATGAAGCTCTCGGTGATGAAGAACACGGGCAAGGGCGGGGGGCTGACCTTGCCGCTCGGGGATGACGAGGGCCAATATATTGCAAAATTCCCCTCGACCGCCTTTCCGGGCGTGTCGGAAAACGAGTTTGCGAACCTCGCGCTTGCCGAAGCAATCGGCATGGACGTGCCCGAGCGGGAACTGGTCAGCCGAGACCAGTTCGAGGGGATACCCGAAGAGTTCGAAACACTTGCCGAGGGGCTGATCCTGCTCGTGCGGCGTTTTGATCGCGGGACACACGGGCAGCGCATCCATATCGAGGATTTCGCGCAGGTTTTCGGCCTGTACCCGGCGCGCAAATATGATGGCGCCGCCTCCCACGACATCGCCTCTGTGCTGAATGTTGCGATCTCGCCGTTCACCGCGCTGGAGTTTGTTCGGCGGCTGACCTTCTCGGTGGTCATGGGCAATGGCGACATGCACCTCAAGAACTGGTCGCTGATCTATCCGGGCGACGGCGACACGCCCGCTCTTGCACCGATCTACGACATGCTTTCGACCGTTCCCTATATTCCGGCAGATGGGCTGGCGCTGTCTCTGGGCGGCGAGCGAGCCTTCAAGGGCCTGGCTCCGGCCCGCTGGAAGACGTTTGCCAATCGGGCAAGGCTTCCCGAGCCAGCCGTTCTCAAGGCCGTTGTCGAGACGGTGAAACGCATTGATACGAAATGGTGGACCCTGCCGGAACGCGAAGTGGTCCCCCCGCTCGTGCTGGAACGGATCGACGCCCATGTGAAAACCATGATCCCGATCCTGACCGGCTGAGCAGTTCCAGCCCGGACAGGTCACCGGGCCTAGCGGCTTTCCCGCAGGCATGAGAAAGGCCCCGACCTTGCGGTCGGAGCCTTTGTTCCGCGCCTCAGTCGCCGCGGCGACCGTTGGGGCGGGACCAGATGAGGGAGAAGGTTTCGCCGTCTTCTTCGTCGAAAAGGTTGGCGTAGATCGGAGCGTTGAAGCTCGGATCGTCCAGCTTGAGGCCCAGATAGTCGCGGCCCTCGTTGGAGCGCTTGGACCAGGCGGCGCCGATTTCAGCGCGGCCGACCAGAACGCGGTGGCTGGGGGCGTTCTCGCCGGTGGCGCGCAGGTCGGGGATGATGCGCACGCCCTTGGCCTGGACGCTGAGGGTGACGATTTCGCCGGTGAATTCGTTCGAGCCGGTCTTCTTGAAGGTGCCGATGGTTGCCATTTTAAGTCTCCGATTTCCGTTTCCGAGCCCGCACCATTGCGGCCTCTATGGCGATCGACCGGCCGGAGACGAACGCTGGCGCACCCCCTCGGGGGCTGGACAGCACAGGAGGAACTTTCTTGTTCCGCGCGGAATGGCGGCTCTGCCGTCAGGGGAAGAAAGTTGTGACGACGCTGTTGCGCTAAAGCGGTCGAAGCGCATCGCGCTGCTCTTCGGCCAGATCAGGCCATTGAAGAGGCCGTTTGGAGCGGTCGAGACACGGGGGTTGAACGGGGACGGTGGCAACCTCGAGGCTCCATCAGGATGACCAGACCGGCAACACCGGCCTTTCCTGTCACCCTGCGTCTCAGATCATGCGCATCTCTGCTTCCGGCCTGTTCCACCGGCATGCCACCACCCGCGGGTTCCCGTCAGTCTGCACGCGCTGGTGCCGACCGTCCTGCGCTCCTATGGGCCGCGTCTGTGCCCCAGGTTGATCCGGTGATTGGCCGCTGTCTGTCACCATTTTCCTGACGAAGACGGAAAACGATCAGCATCCGCTTCTGGTCGCCATCAACGGATCATTGCGGTTCAGGTTCGTGCAAAGCCGCCGTCCGCGTGGTCGGTTGCCGCCATGCCGGCAACGCGCAGGAACGCCGTCACGCCCACCGCAACCGCTCCGATCACCGAGAAGATGAGTTGCCATATCTCCGAGGGCATCATGTGCTTGACAATACCGAGCGTGGCGTAAAACCCGGCCATTCCCGCCGGAGCGACGAAGGCCAGAGCAATCAGCAGACGCGCCCACATCGGGCGGATCAGCATGAGCAGGCCCTGACCAACAGCCAGCGTCAGACCGGCGGCGAGAAGACCAACGACGATGCCGCCGAGCCAGCCAGCCCCAGTATCATAGGCCAAGGCGCCTGCATTCAGGCCAATAAAGAACGGCAAAGCGAATACGGCGAGATTGAACAGCAGCCAGCACATGGTGCCGATAGCTGCGATGGAAACGAGGATTCCGAGAACGATCATGGTGGTGTCTCCGTGCAAAAGGTTGGACGGTTGCGCCTTCCACCACCACCACGGCGCAGCCACAGAATAGCAGCATTCCTCTCACCGGGCGAGATGAGATAGTTTGTAAGGTCAAGCCTCTCTGTAAACTCGCCGCTTGAACAAGAAAGCTTATGCGTCTGGTGGACCAGTATCTGCTGCACCTCTACGATGACCATATCGTTGGGCGGAAGGATGCGGGTTAAAGTTTATGGCAGAAGTCGATTGGTCAGACAGGGCAATCGCATATGGCTCACGCGAGTAAGCCATTGAGAACGTTTCGGAGAAAGTCGTCATCCCAGCCTGCCCTCTTGAGCTTGATGGAGAGCGAGCCCTTCGACGTGTCCCTGCGCATGACGTCGAGAGCACGGCGACGCAGGATGGCGATGTTGCCCGGGCTGTTATCCTTGCGGTTGCGTGCCGCGTCTTCGCGGAA
>NZ_JBMDKV010000070.1:0-343 GCF_057809895.1 Rhizobium sp. FG113
CACGTTAGCACTTTGATGCTGTCGGAGCGGGCCGTTCCACCTCATCAGGGGTCGGCTAGCAAGCTGCCGCCGCTCCGTCTGCGACTTCGCGGTGATCGCGACCGTCCATGTTCCTTCGAGGAGCCATCAGCGGGAATTGACCCGCTTCCGATGGAGCACCTCAACATGGCACACGATCTTTCCCTCGCCCAGTCTCACGCCTTCCACCTCTGCAACGATCTGATGGTTCCCATCACTCTCTTCAAGTCCGGAGACGAATTCGGCGTCCTTCCGTCCGACGAACTCGACGACGAAGACGATCTTGAGATCGTGCATGAATATTTCCCCCGCGGGTCTCATTGAG
>NZ_JBMDKV010000008.1:0-230527 GCF_057809895.1 Rhizobium sp. FG113
ATCCGACTCCGTTTGAGCCAACAGAATGCTTCAATCTAACCAGGAAAGGCTCTAGGGCCTGATCTATTCCTCGATCTCGCGCGCTTCCGACACCAGCATGATCGGAATGCCGTCGCGGATCGGGTAGGCGAGCTTTGCCTTTTCGGAGACGAGCTCGTTGTGCTCGCGATCATAGGTGAGCCGCCCCTTGGTCAGTGGGCAGACCATCAGTTCCAGAAGCTTGGGATCGACGCGGCTCAGTTTTTCGTCCATGCGACCGCTTCTACTGCAAAATCGTGTCCGAGTCACCGAAGACCCGGGCAAGGACGATTTCGGTGATGGCGATCAGCGTTTCCGCCCGCGTCTTCAGATCCGGCGCCTCGAGAAGCGCCTGCTTTTCCGCCGGGCCGAAGGGCGACATCATTGCGAGCGAATTGACCAGCGTCATGTTGCTGGCGCGCTCCACGCTCTCCCAGTCAGCCTCCAGCTTGTTGGCCTCAAGATAGGCCTTGAAGGCGGCGAGAAGCGCCGCGCGGTCGACCGCGTCCTCTTCGTTGCGTGCCGAGAGATCGGAGATGAACGGCGCGATGCGGAAGGTGCGGTAGGGCTGGTGTGTATCCTTCTCGTCGAGCAGACGGAAGCGGCAGACGCCGGTTAGCGAGACGATGTAGCGACCGTCGCCGGTCTCGGCAAACGAGGTTATGCGCCCGACGCAGCCGACGGCGCTGAGATTGCCTTCGCTGCTCTTGTCGTCGCTCTCTCCAAGCGCCGGCTGCACCATGCCGATCAGCCGGTTGCCTGAAATCGCCGCGTCGAACATGGCGAGATAGCGGGGTTCGAAGATGTTGAGCGGGAGCTGGCCGGTCGGAAGCAGCAGCGCACCGGTCAAGGGGAAGACGGCGATCGTGTCAGGCACATCGCCGCTCTTCAGATATCGTGCATTCCCCACTTGCATCGGCACTCGTCCCGCATAATCGGCGGACCTAAACCACACGCCCGCATCCAGAGGAATGTGGGGTACGCCATCGAAAACGCAAGGGTCGATGGCGGCAAACAGGAAGGCGAAATGTCGCTGATGCTTAAGAGAACAGCAGCGCCGAAAGCTTGCGCCGTCCCGAAACGCTGGCCGGATCCTTGAAGCCCCAGACCTCGAAGAACTGCAACAGCTGACGGCGCGCGCCGTCGTCGTCGAAGGTCCGGTCCTTGCGCATGATGTAGAGCAGGTGATCGGCCGCCTCCTCGCGCGCGCCCTCCACATTGCGGATCTTGGCGAGCTTCATGCGCGCTTCGTGATCGTCGGGGTTAGCGGCAAGCGCCTGCTCGAGAGCCACGGGATCGCCGAGCTTGCGGGCTTCCTCGATCTGCTCGAGCTTCTTCACCACCGCCTGGATCGCCGGATCAGCCGCCATCTCGTCGGGAAGTTCCTTCAGCGCCTCGCGCGCCCGCTCATGCTGGTTGGCGGCGATCATGCACTGCGCCATGCCGGCGAGCGCCTTGGCATTATCAAGATCGGCCTGCATGACGGCGCCATAGAGCTGTGCTGCGCCATTGATATCACCGCTGGCGAGCAGACCATCGGCCTCGACAAGCACGGCCTCGATCTCGGCCGCCTGGTCGGCACCCGCGGGACCGGCGACGCGATCGATGAACTCACGAATCTGGCTTTCGGGCACCGCGCCCATGAAGCCATCGGCCGGACGACCGCCAACGAAGGCGATGACGGCGGGGATCGACTGGATGCCGAGCTGGCCGGCGATCGACGGATGGTCGTCGATGTTCATCTTGACGAGCTTGACGCGCCCTTGAGCCTCGTTGACCACCTTTTCGATGACGGGGGTCAGCTGCTTGCACGGGCCGCACCAGGGCGCCCAGAAATCGACGAGAACAGGCTGGTTGCGCGACTCCTCGATGACGTCCTTGCTGAAGGTCGCCGTCGTCGTATCCTTGATATAGCCGCCGCCGGCCGCGATGGGTGCCGGCGCCGCTGCCTGGGCCGGTGCTGCAGGCGCGCCGCCATAGCTCGCCGTTGCCGACATCTGGCCGAAGGAATTGCTGTAGGGATTGTCGTTGCCGCTCATGAGTATCTCCCGCCGCGCCGGTCAGCCGGCTTTTCTAGCGTTAAAATCGTATGTCAGGACGTCACTTTCAAGACAAGCGGCGTGTGACCGGTCGCTTCCATGAAGCGGACGAGGTCGGCGCTTGCAATCGACGTGGTCGCGTCGTTGGACAGCGGATGGCAATTGATAATCTCGTCCTTCATGAGATCGGCATCAAGAACGAATGTGACCTTGTGGTCCGAATCATTGATCGCGCCGAAGGCCGTAACCGAGCCCGGAATAACGCCCAGATACTCCATCAGCTTCTCCGGCTTGCCAAACGACACCTTGCTGGCGGCACCGATCAGCGTGTGCACCGTCTTCAGGTCGACCGAGGCATTCTCCTCGACGGTGAGCAGGAAGAACTGGTCCTTCTTGTCCTTCACGAACAGGTTCTTGGTGTGACCGCCCGGAATCTCGTCGCGCAGCGCCACCGATTCGGCCACCGTGAAGACCGGCGCATGCGTCTTCGTGCTGTGCTTGATGCCGAGCCCGTCGAGAAAGGCGTAGAGTTCGGTTGCGGTCTTCGGCGTCTTCTCGGTCATGGCTCGTTCCAGCACTCTATTGGGATAAGGCGCCCCCTGATTACGTCTCCCTCCCCTTTTTTGCAACGTGCCTATTCGCCGCTTTTCCCTGCATTTGCGGCATTTTAGGTGGGGTCGGGAAAGCTTTTCAAATTTTTCTTCGCCTTTCCGTCATTTCCCTGTTGCATTTGAAAATCGTTTGGGCGATATAGCGCCCGTCGCCGCAAGGTGGCGCCCACGGTCCTCTCTAACTACCACAGGCCGTCGGGATTATGAGCGGGTGTAGCTCAGTGGTAGAGCACAACCTTGCCAAGGTTGGGGTCGAGGGTTCGAACCCCTTCGCCCGCTCCAAATCTTCCCAACCAATTGATATATTGTAATTATAGGATCGCCGATTGGCCGCATCGATCGACGCGACCTTAGGATCGAAGCGCGAAACCGCACGCGCGACCGTCATCCTCGGGCTCGTCCCGAGGATCTGAGCACGGTCCCTCTTGCTCAACATGAATGGACATCTGGCGCTCTGTTTTCGACAGTTGGGTGACGCTCGACGGCGAACACCGCCCCGTCGCAAACATCAGCACCGTTGAATTCGCGGAAACGTGCTTAGACCCTCGGCACAAGGCCGAGGGTGACGGTCGAGAGGGCGGATGCCTCCCGTCTCAAGGCCGGAAACAAATCTCCTCTACGTCCCGCGATGTGTTACGAGCGCAAAGCCCCAACCCCACCCCTCAAAAAACATTGATTTGCGCCTCGCACCTGCCCATGTTGAAGCAAGGGGCAGGATAACCGATTGGGCGGGAGAAGATGCTGCAACGGACCGAGGAAACAGATGCCGCGCTGGTCGACAGGCTGCAGCAGGCGGCGTTCAATTACTTCCTGAAACATTCCAACCCCGAAAACGGGCTTGTCGCCGATACATCGGTCGCAAACGTGCCCTGCAGCATCGCGGCCGTCGGCTTCGCGCTGTCGTCCTACACCGTCGCCGTCGAGCGCGGCTGGATGACGCGGACGGACGCAATAGCCCGCACCACGACGACGCTCTGCTTCTTCGCCAACGGCCATCAGGGCCGGGAGCGGCATGCGATCGGCTACAGGGGCTTCTTCTACCACTTCCTGCACATGGACACCGGCCACCGCGCCTGGAACAGCGAACTCTCAACCATCGACACAACGCTGCTCGTCGCCGGCGTGCTGACGGCAGCCGCCTATTTCGATGGCGACGACGAGGCCGAGGTCGAGATCCGTCGGCTGGCGACGCTGATCTACGAACGCATCGACTGGCACTGGGCGCTCAACAAGGGCGAGACCATCTGCATGGGCTGGAAGCCCTCAAGCGGCTTCCTGCGCTGGCGCTGGCAGGGCTATGACGAGGCGGTGCTGCTCTACACGCTGGCGCTCGCCTCGCCCACGCACCCGATCCCGCAATCGAGCTACGACGCCTTTACCTCGAGCTATTCCTGGATGCTTTTCGGCGAGAAGTGCTATCTCTATGCCGGACCCTTCTTCATCCACCTCTTCTCGCATGCCTGGATCGATTTTCGCGGCATCCGCGACAGACCGATGGCGGCGCGCGACAGCGATTATTTCCGCAACACGCAGATCTGTATCGAGGTGCAGCGCGACTACGCCGAGCGCAACCCCGGCCATTTCATCGGCTATTCCAGGGATGTCTGGGGCCTGTCGGCCTCCGACGGTCCGCCGCCGTCGCGCAGCCGCCATGGCGACCGGCGCCCGAGTGTGCTCGGCTACGCCGCCCGAGGCGCGCCACTCGGCCCCGATGATGGAACGCTTGCGCCATGGTGCGCGCTTGCAGCCCTGCCCTATGACCGCGAGGCGGCGATCTCGGGCACGCGGGCACTGCTCCAGGCTTATCCCGACCTCTGCTACGAAGGTCGCTTCCCTGGTGGCTTCAACCCATCCGTCAAGACGGCGGGACCGGAGGGGTGGGTGGACGACCGCTGCGTCGGCATCGACCAGGGGCTGCTCGTGATGTCGATCGAAAACGATCGCTCCGATTTCATCTGGAGCCTAATGCGCAAGTCCGACGTCATCCGCACCGGCCTCGAACGCGCAGGCTTCACCGGTGGCTGGCTGGAAGACGAGGCGGAAGACGAAGAGCTCAAGATCGCCTGACGGCGTTTAGCGGATGGGCGAGCGCGGAGAGCGCCCGCCAGCGCAGAGGTTACCCCTCAGCGCACGAAAACATGCGCCTTGCCGGCGATCTCCAGCCGCACCCGGTCGCCGCGCAAAGGCAGCGCCACACTCGAGGTCTTGATCAGGATCGGCGGCAGCGCCACGCCGTCGAGCGAAACAGCAACCGTGCAGGTCGCGCCGCCGAAATCCACCTCGACCACGCGTCCCCCATAAGGCTTTTCGCTGCTGTCGGTGACGACGCGAATCTGTTCGGGCCGGAGCATGATCTCGACCTTGCCCTGATGCTGGCTATCGACCGCGACATGGCCGAGCGCGCAATCGGCATGGCCGTTGCGGATGATCGCCGGCAGCATCACGGCGTCGCCCAGGAACAGCGCCGTCTCCCGGTCACGCGGCGCGAGATAGAGCGATTGCGGCGATCCGGCCTGCACAAGCGTGCCGTCGCGCAGAACGGCCACCTGATCGGCATAGGACAGCGCCTCGGCCTGGTCGTGGGTGACGAGAATGCTGGTGATGCCGGCCGCCTGCAGCACGCGGGCTACCGCCTTGCGCATGTTTTCGCGAAGACCCGTGTCGAGCGCCGAGAAGGGTTCGTCGAGCAGCATCAGCCGCGGCTCGCGACCAAGCGCGCGCGCCAGCGCCACGCGCTGCTGCTGGCCACCGGAGAGCTGGTGCGGGCGGCGCGTGAGCATGCCGCGATCGAGTTCGACCATATTGAGCAGGTCGAGCACCCGCTTGTCGCGGTCGGTCGCGCTCCGGGCAATGCCGAAGCCGATATTGCCGGCGACGTCGAGATGCGGAAACAGCGCGCCTTCCTGCGAGACGATGCCGATGCCGCGCTTGTGCGCGGGCACCGCGGCCGGCCCATCGGCCAGCAACTCGCCATCAAGCGTGACGCGACCCTGATCGGGCTGTTCGAAGCCGGCGATGATGCGCAAGAGCGTCGTCTTGCCGGAGCCGGACGGGCCGACCACGGCGGTGCGGCTGCCCGCCGTCACCTCCAGCGAGATGTTGTCGAGCGCCTGCACCTGACCATAACGCTTGCTGGCACCTTCGATCGTAAGCAGCGTCATTGTCCGGCAGTCCGTTTCGATTGAGCATGGAGAAGAAGGGTCAGCGGCAGCGACAGCACGACCATCATAAAGGCGTAAGGCGCGGCGGCGACATAATCGATCTCGCTGGTCAGCGACCAGAATTTCGTGGCCAGCGTCTCGACGCCGTTGGGCGAGAGCATCAGCGTCGCGGTCAGCTCGTTGGTGATCCCAAGCGCCACCAGCGCGATGCTGGCTGCGGCACCCGGCGCTGCAAGCCGCATGGTGATCTGCCGCACCGCCTGGCCCGGCGTGCGCCCAAGCGCCATCGCGGCCCGCTCCAGCTCCACCGGCGCCTGCGCGATGCTGGCACGAAGGCCGACCATGGCGCGCGGCAGGAAGAGCAGGATATAGGCGAGCAGCAGCGTCGCGAAGGTCTGGTAGAGCGGCAGCACAAGGCGCACGGTGATCGTCACCAGCGCCAGCGCCACGACCACGCCCGGCAGCGAGCCGACATAATAGTGGCAGGCTTCGAGCACGCGCTGCACGCGCCCCGGCGCGCGCACCGACAGCCACGCCATGGGGGCGGCCGCGATCGTCGCCAGGATGCCGCCGGCAAACGCCAGCACGATCGACTGCACGAAGGCATTGCCCACCTCGACGCGCCAGATACCGGCGCCGCCGAGATAAAGCCAGCGCACCAGCGTGACGAAGGGAACGCCGAGCGTCAGCGCCGCGACGATGACGGGCAGCAGCACCGCCGGCACCGCGAACCAGCCGAGACGGCGGCGATCGGCCGGGCGCGCCGAGCCGGAGCCGACACGGGCATAGCGCTCATTGCCGCGCACCAGCACCTCGATCGCAAGCAAGAGCAGGCAGCAGGCGACCAGCACCCCGCCGAGCATATTGGCGGCCGGGCTGTTATAGGCCGACTGGAACTGGTCGACGATCGCGGTCGCAAACGTGTCGAAGCGGATCATCACGAACAGCCCGTATTCCGACAGCAAGTGCAGCGCGATCAACAGCGAACCGCCGCAGATGGCAAGCCGAAGCTGCGGCAGGATGGTGCGAAAGAACACCGCCCAGGGCCCGAGCCCCAGCGAGGCGGCCGCATCCTCGATCGCCGGATCGAGCCGCCGCAGGGCCGCGGCGACGGGCAGGTAGAGGAACGGGTAGTATGCCAGCACCGAAACGAAGACGCCGCTCTGCAGCCCGCGCATCCCGGGCACCAGGCTGACCCAGGCGTAGGAGTGCACGAAGGCAGGCACGGCAAGCGGCGCCACGGCAAGCCACGCCCAGAGGCGTGCGAAGGGGACATCGGTGCGCTCGGTGATCCAGGCAAGCGTTACCGCCAGCACGATCGACAGCGGCACGGTGATGACTTCGAGGGCGACGGTGTTGACGAGCAGCTCGCCAACGCGCGGGCGAAACACCAGCTGCTTCACCGTTTCCCAGCCGACATCGACGGTGATCCAGCCGATGAAACCGAGGGGAACGAGGCTGAACAGCGCGACGATTGCGGCAAAAAGCACGACGGGCGCATAAGGCATGCCCCGGCGCGGTCGCGCCAGTCCTGCCGCCGGCCGCGCCGCCGACATATCGGAAGCAAGCAATCTGTTGTCCTGCAGCAAGGCCGCGCCTTTGACACGCTGAAAAAGGAAGGCAACCGCCTTTGAACAAGCGGTTGCCGTGTATCGTCATGGCCTAAAGTTTTCTTGAGGCAAAAGCAACAGTTTTGCCCCGGCCGCCGCGCTGCAGCCGTTAGATCAGGCCGGCTGCGGTGATCATCTCGACCACCTTCTTGCTGTTCAGCTGCGAGGCATCGACCGCAGGCGCCTGCAGGTCGGCCATCGGCACCAGCTTGTCGTTGGAGGCCGCACCCTTGCCGACGGCGTATTCATAGGAGGTGCCGTTCTTCAGGATCGCCTGCCCGGCCTTGCCGGTGATGAACTTCAGGAAGGCCTGCGCTTCCTTCTGGTGCTGGCTCGACTTCAGGATGCCGCCGCCCGAGAGGCTGACGAAGGCGCCCGGATCCTGGTTCTTGAAATAGTGCAGCGCGACGTTCTTACTGTTTTCAGCCGTCGCCGCCTGATCGCCGAACCAGTAGTAATGATAGATGATCGCGCCTTCAACCTCGCCTGCGTTCACGGCCTTCATGGCAACCGTGTTGCTCTTGTAGGAGGTCGCGTTTTCCTTCAGCGCCTTCAGCCAGGCGGCCGTCGCCTCCTCGCCCTTCAGCTGCAACAGCGCGCTGACGATCGCCTGGAAATCGGCGCCGACAGGGGCGGCACCCCAGCGGCCTTTCCACGAGGGATCAGCGAGATCCATCATCGATTTCGGCAGCTTGTCCTCGGTGAGCTTGGTCTTGTCATAGGCGAACACCGTGGAGCGCGCCGCGATGCCGGCCCACATGCCGTCCTTCGGGCGAAACTCTTCCGGCAACTGGTCGAGCGTTGCCTTGTCGATCGGGGCGAAGAGCCCGGCGGCATCGACCAAAGTCATCGCCGGCGAATTCTCGGTGAGGAACACGTCGGCGGGCGACGCCTCGTCTTCCTGGATGATCTGGTTGGCGAACTGCATGTCGCTGCCCTGGCGCATCGTCACCTTGATGCCGGTTTCCTTGGTGAAGGCGTCCACCCACTCCTGGCCGAGGCTCTGGTGCTGGGCGTTGTAGACGACGATCCCTTCGGACTCCTCCTCCTGCGCCTTGGCGCCCGAAACGAGCGATGTCGCGGCAAGAAGCATGGCGCCGAGCGCGGCCGCCTGCGAGAGGCGATTAAGGGAGACGGTCATGATGCCCTCCATGGCATGTCATCTGCGATATCCATGATGATTGCAGCGGTATATTTTCGTTGGCACTCGATTTCAAGTTTAGGCGACCTGAAGGCCATCACAAAGGCTTGAAATAATTGGAAAATACTTAGAATGATTCTAGCCGGCAGCAAAAAGGGCGGCAACGCCATCGCGCTCCCGCCCCTAATCATCACAGCCGTCAGACGCTCATTCGACGTCGAACTTCACGCCCTGCGCCAGAGGCAGCGTCTTGCCGTAGTTGATCGTGTTGGTGGTGCGGCGCATGTAGGCGCGCCATGCATCGGAACCGGACTCGCGGCCGCCGCCGGTTTCCTTCTCGCCGCCGAACGCGCCGCCGATCTCGGCGCCCGAGGGGCCGAGGTTGACGTTGGCAATGCCGCAATCGGACCCGCGCGCCGAGACGAAGGTTTCGGCTTCGCGCATGTCATTGGTGAAGATCGACGACGACAGGCCCTGCGGTACGGCATTGTGGTCTTCGAGAACCGCGTCGAAATCGCTGTACTTCATGACGTAGAGGATCGGCGCGAAGGTTTCGTTCTCGACCGGGCCGGTCTGCGCGGGCATCTCGACCAGCGCCGGGCGCACATAGAAGGCCTCGGTTGCGCCGTTTTCGACGCGCTCGCCGCCGGTGACCTTGCCGCCCGCGGCCTTCGCCTGCTCCAGCGCCGACTGCATGTTGCTGTAGGCCTGTTTGTCGATCAGCGGACCGACCAGCGTGCCATTTTCCAGCGGATTGCCGATGCTGACGGAGCCGTAGGCCTTCTGCAGGCGCGGAACCAGCGCGTCGTAGACGCTCTCATGCACGAACAGGCGGCGCAGCGTGGTGCAGCGCTGGCCGGCGGTGCCCATGGCCGAGAAGGCGACGCCGCGCAGCGTCAGGTCGAGATCGGCCGTCGGGCAGATGATCGCGGCGTTGTTGCCGCCGAGTTCCAGGATGGCGCGGGCAAAGCGCTGCGACAAGCGCGGACCGACGGCGCGGCCCATGGCAGTCGAGCCCGTGGCAGAAACCAGGGGCACCTTCGGATGATCGACCAGCGCCTCGCCGACATCGCGGCCGCCGATCAGAAGCGTCGAGAGATTGGCCGGCGCCGTGCCGCCTTCGGCGACGAAGCGCTTCAGCGCCTTTTCGAACAGCGCCTGCGTGGCAAGTGCGGTCAGCGGCGTCTTTTCCGACGGCTTCCAGACGGTGGAGTTGCCGCAGACCAGCGCCAGCGCCGCATTCCACGACCAGACGGCGACGGGGAAATTGAAGGCCGAGATGATGCCGACGACGCCGAGCGGGTGCCAGCTTTCCATCATCCGGTGCTCGGAACGCTCGGTGGCGATCGTCAGGCCGTAGAGCTGGCGCGACAGGCCGACGGCGAAATCGCAGATGTCGATCATTTCCTGCACTTCGCCGAGACCTTCGGACGTGATCTTGCCGACTTCGATCGACACCAGCCGGCCGAGCTCGGCCTTGGCCGCGCGCAGCTC
The DNA here is from genome assembly GCF_057809895.1 of Rhizobium sp. FG113. Lineage (NCBI taxonomy): Bacteria > Pseudomonadati > Pseudomonadota > Alphaproteobacteria > Hyphomicrobiales > Rhizobiaceae > Rhizobium > Rhizobium sp. FG113. The sequence continues at coordinate 10,075 of NZ_JBMDKV010000008.1, forward strand.
CTCGCCGAGCAGGCGCACGAGCTCGCCGCGCTTCGGGGCCGGAACGGCGCGCCATTCGAGAAATGCCTTGTGGGCGTTATCGATCGCGGTCTTGGCGTCGGCGACAGAAACTTCCTTCAGCGCGCCGATTTCCTTGCCTGTCACGGGCGACGTCACCCGCAGCGTGCCGCCGGTGAAGCGGTCGGCGCTGACGCCGAGCTTGGCAAGCAGGGTCTTGGTTTCGGTGGCGAGATCGAGCGTTTCGATGGTCATTGTCGTGGTTCCAACCTTATTGTTCTTAGAAGCGGGCATCGGCGAAGTGGGCGACCTGGGCGCCGGCTTCGTACCATAATTCCTTGGCGGCGCGGAAGCGCGGCTCGGCGGGATCAGTCAGCGGCAGCGGCAGCTCGGCCTCGCTCATCTCGCCCAGGATATGGCGGGCGAGTGTGCGGCCGAACACCGTTCCCGGCGCGATCCCCCGGCCATTATAGCCGGAAAAGCCGACGACATTGTCGGCGAACTTGTGAAAGCGCGGCAGCGAATTGTCGGTCATACCGATCTTGCCGTACCACTCGCATTCGAACTCGACATCGCCGAGCTGCGGGAAGAGCTTCTTCAGCGCGCGCCGCGCCCAGCCCTTGTGGACGGAAAGCCCGGTATTGCGCAGTGCGCCCACGCTACCGAACACCAGCCGGCCGGCCTGGTCCATGCGGTAGGAGGAGAGAATTTCCTTGGTGTCCCACACGCCCTCGCGGCCAGCCAGGATCGACTTGCGCAGATTGTCGCCGAGCGGCCGGGTCGCCAGGTTGAAATAGGGCAGATGGACCTGCTCGTTGCGCACCGGCTCCCAGGGGCCGGTGCTGTAGGCGTCCGTCGCGACGATGATCCAGTCGGCGGTGACGGAACCCTTCGCGGTTCTGACTGTCCAGCGATTGCCGTTTTTCTCGGTGGCGATGACGGGGCTCGACGTATGCAGCGCAACGCCGGCCTTGACGGCGGCATGCGCGAGGCCGCGCGCATAGGCGAGCGGCTGCAGCGTACCGGCGCGCATGTCGAGCAGCGATCCGGTATAGGCGCTGCTGCCCACGCGTCGTGCAGTCTCCGCGGCATCGAGCAATTTGACATCGGCGCCGCGCGCCGCCCACTGGCTGGCGCGATCGGTGATTTCCTTGAGCCCATCGGCGCCGACGGCCACATGCAGCGTGCCGTTGCGCTCGAGCTCGCAGGCAATCTTGTGCTTGTCGATCAGCTCCATCACCAGCTTCGGCGCATTGCCGAGCAGGTCGAGCAGGCGCTCGCCATAGACGGGGCCGAGAACGCCGGGCAGATCGTCGGGCATCACCCACATGCCGGCATTGATCAGCCCGACATTGCGCCCCGCGCCGCCGAAGCCGACTTCGTTGGCCTCGAGCAGCACCACCGACTTGCCGGCCTCCGCCAGATGCAGGCTGGACGACAGCCCGGTATAGCCACCGCCGACCACGACGATATCGGCGGTCACAGCACCCGCAAGCGGCACCGTTGCCGGCGGCTGCGGCGCGGTCTTTTCCCAGAGGCCGTGGGAGCGCGGATCATTCAGCATCGGAGAGCTCCGTTCGCGGGTCTATCAGGCAACGTTGCTGAGGCGCAGGCCGGAAAGCCCGAGCAGATCGATCGCCGCCTCCAGCGAGCGTGCCTGACGTTCCGCGTAAAGGTCAAGCTCATCCGTGACGGTCGCGCCGAGCGCCTCTTCAAAGGCCGAGCGGTTGGAGCGGGTCGCGTAGTTCTGCTGCTGATCCGTGCCGAGGTTCGACTGGAAGATACCGGCCGCACTGACTGGCAGGAAGTCCTCGTAGACGATGGGATCGAAGGTGAGATAACCCATATCGATCAGCGCCTCCGCATCGTCAGGCAGCGCGCCGTCGACGGCTGCGGCAACGCCCTTGGGCGTCGCGGAATAGTGGAAGAAGGCCAGCTGCTCGGCCCGAAGCGCCGCCCAGCTGTCCGGCAGTTCGCGGAACCGCTCGGCAAGCTCGCTATCGTAATCGCCGGCCTTGGCGCCGCCCGCACCGACCTGCACCTCGCCGCGAACCGAGGCCAGCAGCCGGTCGTAAAGCGCGCGGCCCTTGGCCGTCAGCGCCACGCCGCGCTGCTCGATCTCGCCGAAGCGCGCCGTATGCGTGCCCTTGGTGGCGCCCGTCTCGCCGGCAAAGGCGATCGCCTCTTCCAGCGCCTTGAAGCTGGTCTGTCTGAGCAGGATATCGCAATCACGGCGCGGCGGCCCCTCGATGACGGCCTTCGGCGTGATGCCGCGCTCCGGCATGCGGGCCTGCACCGCGTCGATATCGAGCGTGCGCGGGGTCAGGTGGTTGATATGCGGCCCCTTGAACGAGACGACATCGGCGATCAGCCGGTGCGCGTCGTGCAGGCGCTTGTAATTCTCGGCGGTAACGGTGGCCTCGCCGTGCCAGCGGAAAGTTTCCAGCGCCTCGGCGACGAACTCCTGCGCTTCAGCCTCGGTCAACCCGCCTGCCTCTTCGTAACGCTCGATCAGCTGGATGGCGCGCTCGGTATAGATGCGGCGCTTCGAAAGAATATCGGCGGCCTCGGCGCGCAAAGCCTCGTCCTCGATGAGTTCGAGCCTGAGCAAAGAGGTGAAGACCCGGAACGGATTGACGCTGAGCGCCGCCTGGTCGACCGGGCGGAAGCAGGTGGAATGCACAGGCACGCCCGCCACCGAGAGATCGTAGTAACCGACCGACTGCATGCCCATGACCGCGAAGAGGCGGCGGATGGTGAAAAGCTCTTCGGGAGTGCCGAGACGAATGGCGCCATGGCGCTCGACATCGATGCGCTCCAGCTCGCCGGCCCGTGTCAGGCGCTCGCGGAGCGCATTGTCCTTGGCCAGCACCTCGGCATTGACGTCGGAAACCAGTTCCAGCAGCGTTCCGTATTGCGGCACCTCGGCGCGATACATCTGCGACATCGCTTCGGTAAACAGCGAACGGATGCGGTCTGTGGAAACGAAGCCTGCCATGATAGAGATCCCCACGTTCATTCCGATTATGATTAGTGCAGCTATTTACAAGCGCCCGAAAGCCATAAATATCGACATTTCGGAAATAGCTCATTCTGAAATGGAATGACCCATGCTGACGTCAAGGCGTTTTCTACCCTCCACCGCGCTGCTCTCCGCTTTCGAGGCGGTGTCGCGCACCGGCAGCGTCACGGCCGCGGCCAAGGAACTCGACCTGACGCAAAGCGCCGTCAGCCGCCAGATCAAGACGCTGGAGGAGCAACTCGGCGTCGAGCTCTTCATCCGCGAGCGCCAGACCGTGCGCCTGACGCTTGCCGGTGACGGCTATGCCCGCGAGATCCGCGAGGCGCTGCGGCGCATCTCCAGCGCCTCCTTGAACCTGCGCGCCAATCCGCACGGCGGCACGCTGAACCTAGCCATATTGCCGACCTTCGGCACACGCTGGCTGGCGCCGCGCCTCGGCCGCTTCCTGGCCGCCAATCCCGGCGTCACCATCAACCTCGTCACCCGTCTGTCCTCCTTCGATTTCCGGCTCGATTCGATCGACGCCGCCATCCATTTCGGCCATCCGCTCTGGCCGGGCGCCGAGCTGACATTCCTGATGTCGGAAAAGACCGTGCCCGCCTGCAGCCCCGATTTCCGCGACCGGTATGGCATCAGCCAGCCGTCCGATCTCGTCGACGTGCCGCTGCTGCATCTGACCACCCGCCCGGATGCCTGGGAACAATGGTTCGCCGACAACGAGGTGCCGCCGCAGACCGTTCACGGCATGCTCTTCGACCAGTTCGCAACGGCGGCCCAGGCGGCGATCGCCGGGCTCGGCGTGGCGCTGCTGCCGACGTTCCTCATCCAGGACGAGCTGAAGCGCGGCGATCTCGTGGCATCAGTCAATCGCGAGATGGAGAGCAAGGAACGCTACTATCTGGCCTTCCCCGCCGAGCGCGCCGACTACGCCCCGCTCGCAGCCTTCCGCGACTGGATCGTCCGCGAAGCCGCAGCTTGACGGAACCGCTTGCGCCACACCCGTCGTTTCGCGCATTATGCGCCGCAACAGAATTCGACCCAGGAAATTCCCATGAAGCCGATCTTCGTCCAGCTCCAATGCGCCCCCGGCAAGACCTATGAGGTCGCCGACGCAATCTACAAGACCGAACGCGTCTCGGAGCTCTATTCGACCAGCGGCGATTACGACCTGATGCTCAAGGTCTATATCCAGGAAGGCGAGGACATCGGGAAATTCGTTAACGATCAGATCGCCAGCATTCCCGGCATCGTCCGCTCGCTGACGACGCTGACCTTCCGCGCATTCTGACCTCGGGTCACGGTCGGTTAACTCTTCCCAAAAGCAAATCCCCGAAGGCGCGGACATTTAACGCCGCCTTAACGCGGGCGGTTGCCATGTGGCATCGATGAACGCTGCGACCATCCCATCGCGGCCGAAGGAATGACATATGTCCGCCGCCGAGCTCTATTCCCATGACGCCGAACCGGTCGCCGCCAACGCGCCGCTGATCGTTCACGTCATCCGCCAGTTCCTGCCCAATCGCGGCGGCTTGGAGGACGTTGTCGCCAATCTCGCGCGCCAGACGCTGAAGCGCGGCTACCGTGTCCGCGTCATCACGCTCGACAGCTTGTTCACCGCCCGGGACAAGATGCTGCCACCGCGCGAAACCATCGACGGCATTGACGTCGTCCGCATCCCCTGGTCGGGCAGCACGCGCTATCCGCTCGCGCCTGAGGTCTTCCGCCATCTCGGCGACGCCGATCTGATCCATGTGCACGCGATCGACTTCTTCTTCGATGCGCTTGCCTGGGGCCGGCTGCTGCATCGCAAGCCGATGGTGGTCACCACCCATGGCGGCTTCTTCCACACGACGAAATTCGCGGCGATCAAGAAGGTCTGGTTCCAGACCATCACCCGCCTCTCGGCCATGGCCTACAAGCGGGTCATCGGCTGCAGCATGTCGGATCTCGCGCAGTTCGAAAAGATCGCGCCGAGCCGCAGCATTCTCATCGAAAACGGCGCCGACATCGGCAAGTTCGCCGACCGCGCATCGCGCAGCCCCAAGCGCCGGATCGTCACGATCGGCCGGTTCTCGGTCAACAAGCGCCTCGACAGGCTGATCGACGCCGTGGCGGTGCTGAGAGTGTGCAATCCGGACTGGCATCTCGATATCGCCGGCGTCGAATCCGATCTGACCCGACAGGACCTGATGGCCCAGATCGACCGGCTGAAGCTTAACGACGCCGTCACCATCCATGTCGACGCCGACAACGGCGCCGTCGGGCGGATCATCGCCGACGCCTCGATCTTCGCCTCCGCCTCATCCTATGAAGGTTTTGGGCTTGTGGCGCTGGAAGCCATGAGCGCCGGCCTGGTGCCGGTGCTCAACACCAACGAGGCCTTTAGAACGCTCGGCGAGCGCCACAAGGACATACTGCTCGCAGACTTCGCCGATACGGCGGCCGCAGCCCTCGCGTTGGAAACGGCCTGCAAGCGCCTGGAAGCGCAGGGCCCGGCGGTGCGAGCCGCCCTTCTCTCCGACGCCTCTGCCTATTCCTGGGACGTCGTCGCGGAACGTTACATCGGCGTCTACAAAGAGCTCATCGCCGGCTAATAAAAGCCGGCGCAATCACCCTCGATAGTCCGAAAACTTGACCGACCCGAAACGAGCCGGCGCACGCCTGTGCCCGCTCAGGCCTTCGCCAGCCGCGCGATCTCGGCGAACACCGTCCGGCGCGATTCCGGCGGGGTCAGATTGTGATCGGCATCGGGCAGCATCACCAGCCGGACGTTCGGATGGCGCTCGAACTTGCGGCCGCCGGGGCCGAAGTGGAAGTACATGTGCTCCAGCCCAACATCGCCTTCGCTGTAGATCAGCGTCAGCGGCACCTTGCGCTTGCCGACGGTGACGAAGGATTTCTTCACCTCGCTCGCCGTGTGCCGGCGGCTCGGCAGATATTCGAGCAGCGGCGCGATGCGCACCGACATGCGGCGTGAAAAGGCGATAATGACATTGCGCGTCGCCGCCAGCACGTCGATATCGCCCTTCATGAGACGCTTGACCGTGGCAAAGCTGGAGAGCCGCTGGCCGTAATCCTCGAAGCTGCGCGGCACCGACACGACATGCTTGCGCTCGACTGGCTGGTTCGGATCCCAGTAATAAACGAAGGGGTTGATCGATACGGCAGCCTTCACCCTGACATCGTCGACGGCGGAGCGGATGGCGACATAGCCGCCGCTGCAGCGCCCGGCGACCATCAGCGGGCCCGGCACCATGCCTTCGAGCAGATCGAGTGCGGCTTGCGCATCGGCGTTCTGGGTGGCGGAATAGAGGATCTGATCCGGTGCATCCGGACGCGGCGGGCTGTCGCCGACATTGGCGGAATCGAAGCGGATCGAGGCGACGCCCTCGCGGGCAAGCCCCCGGGCCATGTCGGTGATCGCGCGACCCCAGCCGGACTGGCGGTCATAGGCGGTCGACAGAAACACCACGCTGTTGCCGCGCGGCAGGCCGACCGGACGCGTGACGACGCCGACCAGATGATTGAACGCGCCGAAACGAACCGGCACTTCCTCGAAGCCGTCGCCTGCGAGCGACTGCGTATCGACAGCGGTGGCGGAAGGTGCCGCAGCCGGATCGACCGACGTTTGCTTGTCCACCCATTGCGCCAGCGTCTCGACGACCTCCATCGGCGTCCGCGAGAAGACCGGGTCGGAGATCAGCCTGTCATAGCCCTTGAACGTCTGCTGCTCGACCGTCGCGCCAAGCGCGGTCAGATTGTCGGCGAGCGTCGTGTCGTCGGCGCGCTCCGGGCGCTCCAGAATGAGGTAGCGCTGTGCTGCCAGCGTTTCCGGCGCAGCGATGCGTACCTTCGACAGCTCCGCGGCGATCCCATCGGGCATCTGAAGCCCGGCGATCATGTGCTTGCCCTCGGGAATGGCATCCTCGCCCAATCCCAGGTGATGATTGATGAACGTCGCCCATGCACGAAGCTCGCGCAGATAGGCACGGCCGTTGGCGACGGGACCGAGCAGGGCGATGGCATCGACGCCTTCGATCGACGGCGCGGCTCTCTGCGCCAGTGCCGCTCCAAGCCCCTGCGCGACGATGATGATGCGGCTGCAACCGCTCAGCTGCTTCAACCGCTCAGCGGCGTCGCGGATCGCGTCTTCCCAGATATTCAGGCCAACGGTGTCGTCGACATCAAGCGCATCACCGGCGCCGGGATAATCGAAGCGCAGGCTAGGCACGCCGAGGCCCGCGAAATGCTCCGCCGTGACGCGGAAGAACCGCCGGCTGCACATCTCCTCAAGCCCCCAGGGATTGACGAAGAGCACGGCCGTGGAGCGCTTGGCAACGCCAGCGTCTTCCGGCTTGAACAGGCCGATCGTGCCATTAAAGGCAAAGGGCAGCGCGGCCTCGTTGCCGGCGCCCTCGGCAAGACCGGTCTCGACGGTGATCTCGATCGCCTCTTCGGCTTCCGCCGTCTTGGCATTTGCCGGCGCGATGAAGGCAACGGCCTTGCGGGCGGACTTTCCTACCGAGCCCGGCAATTTTTCGACAATAGACGACATAACATCGGCATCCTCTCGCGGAATTGCCTTTAAAAGCTTGAGCGCAACAATATAGCCAGCGCCCCCAAGAACGACTGCGAGAAGAAGTCCAATAGAACCATTGATATAGTGTAAAATTCCAAGGGCTATAATTGCGCACAGGACCGATGCGGCAAGCGTCTTGAGCAGATTTACGTAAAGACCAGAGAGCTGAGAGCCGAAACCGGTCTGTCGCACCATGATAATACACATAATCGTGAACACGCCGATGCGCACCATCGCGGCGCCCTCGGCGGCGAAGAACGGAACGACCGCAAGGCAGCCGAGCGTCATCACGGCGGCGCCGACGAGGCTCACCTTCAGCCGGTCGCGGGCGCGATCCATGGAGAGAAGATAGAGGCTGAGCGTCTGCATGAAGGTGTAGGACGGGGCGGCAAGCGCCAGCAGCGCCACGACGGTTCCGCTGCGCGCGAATGCCTCACCGAACACCGCGCGCACCAACTCGCTCGATATGGCGGCAAGCCCGAAGCTCATAGGCAGGATGATATAGGCCATGCTGCGGGTAACGGCCGCGAACACCTCGACCGGCAGGGTGCGGTCGTCGCTCGAGTGGCGCCGCTCCGAATAATAGGGGAGCAGGCTGCCTGTCATCTGGATCGGCAATTGCAGCGCGATATTGGCGACCGACAGGCCGACGGCATAGAAGCCGACCATCTCGACTGACCAGAACTGCTGCAGGAACAGGAGCTCCAGCCTGTTGAGAAAGATGGAATCGATCAGGAACTGCGCCGATAGCACGATCGAGGAGGCCGCCAGATATTTCAGCGGAACCCCGCAGCGATCGCGCGGCGTCATCAGGATCGGGATGGTGGCGATGAAGAATACCATCTGCCCCAGCAGGTAGCCGACCAGCACGCCCTCGACCCCATAGAGCACGGCGCCGGCGCCGACGCCGATCAGCTGCAGCAGGCACACGCCCATGGCGAGCTTGAAGAAATCGGTCAGCCGCCGCTCACCGATAAGGTAGAATTTGACGAAGGATCCGATGGCCTGCACGAAGAACAGCGCGCCTGTCACATAGGCGACCGAGGGGGCGGTCTTCGCCCAATGCATCTGTTCCGACGTCAGGAAGAACAGCGCGTAGAGGCCGAGCAGAAACAGCGTCGAGCACAGCATGACGGTGACGAGCAGCGAGGCGAAACCCAGCCTCCGGCGCGCGTCAAAACCTTCCGCCTGAAGCTGCGGCAGCGTCTTCGACATGGTGATGCTGGAGCCGAGCTCGGCGATCGACGCGCCTGTCACCACGAGCCAGAGCGAGAAGGCGACAATGCCGTTCGCCTCAGGCCCGAGCAGCCGGGCGGTGATGATGGAAGACAGGAATCCCGTTACCAGGAGCAGCATTCCCGCCGCGCCGTTCATCACAGAATTCGCGATAATTCCCTTAGACATACCGTATCCGCTTTAGGCCGTTCGAAGGGCCTATTTTAGTAAGAAAGTCTTTCGAAATTGATTGCGCCTCATCTTTTGCGACGAGCGCCTCTAGAACGAAAAGGCGTGCGCGCCGCCTGGTGTCAGCACCTCGCCGGTCGGGCGATCCTCCGCCCCTCGCCCCGAAAGCGGCCGCAGCAGAACGCGCTTGGCGGCCCCCGGCGCCAGATGGAACCAGTCGTCATCGGGCCGGAAACCATCGACGCTTATATGCACCGACTGTGCCAGCCTGTCGGTGGCGAGATCCGCAAACCACGCGCCGCCGTCTTCGGCCAGAGACACCTGGATCTCGGCATCGTGCACAGCCTTCGAACGCCCTTGCGGGAAATGGAAGGCATCCGCCACCACCGCGCCACCCTCGGGAAGCCTCAACCGCGCCACGGTGACATCATGCGCCGGCGGCCCGAAGCGGAACGCGTAGGTGGTATCGAAGAAGGCGCCGAACAGATCGGTTGCGGCAAACGTCTCCGTGCTGCGTGGCGCAAGTGTCAGGATGCGTCCGCCGCTCGCCACATTCTGTCGGCCGTTCCTGAAGCAGATGACCTCGAGATCGAGTTGCAGGCTGTGTTCGGTCTCGTTGATCACAAGCACGTCGAGGCCATTGGTCCCCTCGTCGGTCATAAGCACCTGCATCGGCCGGAAGGCGCGGCGCAGCGCGTACCAGATCGGCTTCGGTGCGCCGGTTGAATCGATCACGCCCCAGCCGGCGCCGGGCAACAAGTCCTGCAGCGTCCAGACCAGCGCGCCATTGCAGCTAGATCCCTTGCGCCGCCATTCCGCGAAGGTCTCCTCCGCCACCTCGCCGGTGACGGCGCGCGACAGGTCGAGATAGAGATCGCGGTTTTCACGGCGCAAGCGCGCCGGATCGACGTCGTAGAGATGGCCGAGATAGAAATCGCGCACATCCTCGAAATCCCAGGAAGCGCCGCGATCCCTTGGCACACGCGATTTCCATAGTGGGCTGTGGACCGGCGGGACATCGAGATGCCGCTGCAGCGTCTTCTGCTGCGGCACATTGGCGAAGGCGAGGCTCTCGGCCGCGAAGCGCACGTTCGCACGGCGCGCATCGTCTAGCGGCCGCATATAGGCGCCGACGCCGTAATAATGCGTCACGCCGGCATTCGGCGAAAACGGCATGGCGCCACCGGACGGCGAATTAGCGACATATGGGATTTCGGGGCAGAGCCGTGCCGCGATGGCCGGAATGATCTCGTCGGTGATCGGGCCGGACCAGAACTCCGGCGGCAGGCCGAGCATCGCCGCCTGCTGATAGATCTCGCTGCCGCCGCAGAGCACCGTAAGCGATGGCGAACCCTGTGCACCGTGCAGGAACTCCTCGACCTCGGCATGCACATGCGCGGTAAAGGCCTTGTCGTTCTTCGGATAGTCGAAATTGGCGAACATGAAGTCCTGCCAGACCATCAGCCCGAGCTCGTCGCAAAGCTGGAAGAAATCTGATGTCTCGTAGGCCATGGTGCCGCCGATGCGGATCATGTTCATGCCGGCCTCGGCCGCCAGCCGCAGGAACGGCTCGTAATCCGCGCGCGCGCCGGGAAGCTTCACGATATCGGCCGTGGTCCAGACCGCACCGCGGCAAAACACCCGCTCGCCATTGACGAGAAGCGCGAAGTCGCTGCCGTCAGGGCCGCGATCGGCCACGACGCTCCTGAAGCCGGTCTTGCCCAGCGGATGTTCGACACCATCGATGACGACGGCATAGTCGTAGAGGCGCGGCGTCCCATGGGTGTGAGGCCACCAGGGCTCCACGTCCTTCAACCGCAGAATGGCCGAGTAGTGCCGCTCCCCCACCTTTTCGAACGCCTGCTCGATGCCGCCGCAGCGCAGCGACAATTCGGGTGCCTCGGCATCGGTGCGCAAGGACACACTGAGCTTAGCTGAACCATCCGGCTCCAGCACCGCCCGCACACTGACATCATCCAGCGACACCACATCGCGACGCACCAGCGTGACCGGCCGCCAAGGCCCGGCGGCGTGGATCTCAGGGCACCAGCCGGGCATGCGGCCAAGCAGCGTGGTGCGGACGTTCTTAAGGCCCTGCGGCGTGATCATCTGCGGCCGCCAGCGGGCGCGCGGGCCGTTATCTGCGATGCGAGGCGCAAGCGCTCGAAAGCAGAGCGCCAGCTCGTCGCCACCTGACAGTGTCACAGGCACCTCATGCATGGTGAACATGCTCTCGGACGAAAGGATCTCCTGGCCATTCAGGAACACATGGCACAGCGTCGCCAGCCCCTCGAAGCGCAGGATCGCGTCACCGGGCGCTGCGTCGAACAGGCGGCAGACATACCAGGCATCTCTGTTGTCGAGCGGCACGGGATTTTCGCGATCGAACAAGCCCGCTCGCTCCAGCGCGGCCGCAACCGTGCCCGGCACTTCGGCGGGGATGAACTGGGCGGAGAGCGGCAGGTCGTGCGGATTGGCGCAGGCGCCGGGTTCCGTCAGAACCAGGTTCCATCCTTCGCTGAGCGCGATCTCCTCCGCCGCGATGCTCGCCAGTCTCCCACGCATGATCAGGCCTCCGGCTTCAAAGACGTTTCGTGAGCGAAGCCATCATCGAATCCCACGCATCGGCCGCCGGATCAAGCGCGGTTGCTAGCGGCTCGAACTTCTTGCGCGTGACGGCACGTGCCAGCTGGAACTGCACGGATTTCGCGGCCTCCGACAGCTTGCGTGCATGCTCGGCGGCCTCGCCGAATTCGGCCTCCGAATGCCAGGCCAGATGATCGGCCAAGAGCTCGAAATTGGCACCGAACTGGCGCAGCGTGTTGAAGGCGTATTTGTGGAAGAAGCCGAAGGGCCGCTCGGCCACCGCCTCGACCTGCTCTGGAAAGACGCCAGCGAAAGCGCGGATCGGGTTTTCGCGCGGGCGGCGGGCGAAATGCGAAGACAGCAGCGCGCGCGAGACGCCGCGCGTCGCCTGCGGATCAACAGGCGCGTCGGGGAACTTGGCGAACTCGGTATAGGGCAGGAACTGCGGATCCTCGTCGCGAAGATTGAGCTGGAACAGCCCGTCGAAATCCTCGCCCTCAAGCGAAAAGAAGCCGCCATTATGGAAGTAGTCGACACGCTTTCCGGCCATGTCCAGCCGATTGATGGCAACCGTCGTCTTGCCGTGCTCCTGCCGGTAGGCGGTGCCATGCGTGTCTGGCATGTAGAAGCTGTCCATCTCGATCAGGCATAGACGCCCGCGCGCAATCTGCGTCGCGACATGCCGCTCGACCTTGTCGAAGATCGCAAGCTCGGTGACCTTGATACCGTAGAGCGCTTCCAGATCCTCGAGCGGCACCTTGAAGAAGGTGAACTGGTCGCCCTCGAAATCCTGACCGAGCGTGAAACCAAGCATCGCCTCCGGCGCGAGCCCAAGCGTGCTCAACACTTCGATCCAGAGGTCAATATAGCAATTGGTCTCCGGCCACATGCGCTCCATGGAATGCAGCGCATGTGGGGAATAGCTGTCCGGGCTGATCCCCGGGAAGACGGATGCCATCGTTTCCCTTAGCCCCAGAGCGCCTGGCGCACCGAGGCCGGCCACAGCTTGACGTCGAGGCCATGGTGATGGAACAGCGCCAGCGCGATGCGCTCCAGCCCGAAGCCAACGCAGGCCGTGAAGGCGACGCTGCCGTCCTCGAGGTTCAGGCCCCACTTCTGGCCGAAGGAATCCTGGTGGAAGTTGAAGCTCATGCAGGCCGTCGGATTGGCCGTCGAGGTGATCGGGATCAGAAGCTCGAACTTCAGGTTCTGGTCACGCTGGTTGTTGACCATCATCTTGCCGGCGCGGCCGAAGAACGGATCGTTAGCGACATCGATGGTGACGTCGAGACCGACGAGCTTCATCATCTCAAGGCCGCGATCCATCCACTTCTGGCGGAAGTCGGTGACATGCAGTTCGGTGCCCATGCAGACATATTCGCGCATGCGGAACAGCTGCTGGCGGGCCGGATCGCGCGACGGCTCATGGCGGAAGCAATAGGACTGCAGATCGAACAGCGCGCCGTCCTTCGGCAGGTTGCCGCGGCGGGCGACCGTCGGGTAGAGCGGATAGCAGGCGGCCGGCGTCAGAACGATTTCGGTGGCTTCCTGGCCCTTGGTCCAGTCGTCGCCCACTTCCATGCACTGCAACAGGTTCATGTGGTCGAGCTCGTTGCCGCAGAAGCTGTGGACCGTGCCGGCCAGCTGCGGGAAGCTCTTCATATAACCGCTCTTTTCGAAGATCTCGCGGTTCATGCCCGGCGGAAAGCGCATCGCTTCCGCGCCGTCCGCGCCGCCGAAGCGATCGATCAGGCGCTCGAAGGCGGCGATCACGTCCTCGAACTGGCCGCTGCGGCCATAGAGGCCATCGACGCCCATATCAATCAGAAGGCCGGATTCAAAGAGCCGGTCCAGAAAGGAGGTCTGCATATCCATGTGAGTCACCCCAGTAGGCTAGTGTCCTGCTTGTGGACAAGGAGCATGCTCGACGTGTTGCCAAGGATGCGGTCGTTGGAAATCATCAGCTGGGCGGAATGCGCATCGCGCAGATGCCGTCCGAGGCTGAACGGCGTGCCGTTCTTGTAGCCCATGATGCCGCAGATCAGCATGGCGTGGTTGACGATCTCAAGGATCGTTTCCGACGATGCGATCTTGACGTTATTCATCGCCACGGCAAACGCCATGGACGACAGCTTGTCGGGATCGGCCTTGGCATCCTCGTAGGCCTTGAGGCCGGCGACGACGTTGGACTTCACCATCTGCAACAGGTTCGACACTTCGGCGAGACGCAGTGCGCCCGGAGGAGGCGCACCCGGCGACTTGCGGGCAGCGGCGCGCACGAAGGCCTGCGCGCGCGAGAATGCATCGATGGCGATGCCGTACCACACGCCGCTCCAGAGCAGGTGCGAGGACGCCAGCATCGACTGCGCCGCGATCTCGGCGAAAGGCTTCGGCAGGATCTGGCTCGCCGGTGCTTCACCCTTGAACAGGAAGCCGTCGGAGCAGGTGCCGCGCATGCCGAGCGTGTTCCAGGCATGCGTCTTTTCGAGCGTGTACTGATCTTTCAGAAATGCCGTCAGCACCTGATCGGAAGGCGCCGCATCGGCATGGGCGCGCGAGGTGATCAGGATTGCATCGGCATGGGCGCCATAGGAAATGACCGTCGCATCCTTTTCGAGACGGCAAACGCCGCCTTCGACATAGATGGCGCAGATGCTGTTGCGCAGATTGCCGCCGATGCCGCCTTCGGTCGTCGCCGACCCGATCAGCAGCTGCTCGGCGGCGATGCGGCGCATGAAATCGGCGTGCCACGCGCTATCCGCCCCATGCTCGACGAGGCTGGAAAGCTTGATGTGGTGCATGGCGAAGACCATGGCGCTGGCGGCGCAGGCCTGGCCGAGCATCGAGCAGAGCTCGGCGATCTCGGTCGTCGTTGCGCTTTCGCCACCGAGGCTGCGGGGAATCTGGATGCTGAGCAGGCGCTCCGCCTTCATCGCATCCACCGCTTCCTGAGGAAACCGGCCTTCAAAATCGACGGCGTCCGCGAATTTCGCCGCAATGGCGGCAACGCGGGCAGCCCTTGCTGCAAAACTGTCTTCCGTGATTTTGACCGGGAAGTTCATCAGGCGACCTTCCGGCTATCCTTGATCAGATCAACGGTCCGGGCGATGGCCGAGATACTGGCGAAGGACTTGCGATTGAGGAGATTGTCCGGGAACTCGATATCGAAGGCGTCCTCGATGCCGAGCATGAGCTGAACCGATGCGAAGGAGGTGAGCCCCGCCGCGTAAAGATCGGCATCGTCAGCCACGGTGTCGATGGCCACAGGCAGCTTGCCGAATTTCGCAAGCAGTTCGCGGATCGTCGTATTCATCCTCACATCTCCAAGCTGTCATAACCAGAGCGGGCGCTCATCGCCCTGTCATGGAGGTGCTTTTAAGGAGGAAAAACCAATATTCCGCTAAGGCATGTGGTTAAATCTGGCCACGATGAAAAGCTAAGAATTTAGCATCTTCGGCTGATCAGTAGAGATAAAGCAAATCGGATCATTGCTTTGCGAGAATAGCTTAAACAACGCTTGGCGCAGGCACGGATGACCGCAAGTGCTGAAATGAAACGAAGAACGGAACAGTTAACTCCCGCGCGGCGGGTAGATATGCTCTTGTCCGTTGTAGTCGGAAACCGAATAGCAACCCTCCGCGTTTCTGCGGATCGAGTTTTGGCCGATATCGGCTTTGCCGTATCCTCCTGGAATATCCAGAATATAGGTCGGTTGGCACAATCCAGAGATGCGACCACGCAAGGAAGCGACGATCGCCTGCCCCTCTTCGACCGATAGCCGGAAATGGCTGGTACCAGGCGCGAGATCGGGGTGATGCAGATAATAGGGTTTCACCCGCGTCTCAACGAAGGCCTTCATCAGCTCCGCCAGAACATCGGGATCATCGTTGACGCCCTTGAGCAGCACCGACTGGCTGACCATGACGATGCCGGCATCGATGAGCCGGGCGCAGGCGGCGCGCGCCTCGGCCGTAAGCTCGCGCGGGTGGTTGGCATGCAGCGCGACATAGGTGGTCTTGCCGCTCGCCTTCAGCGCCTCGATCAACGCCGCATCGATCCTGTCAGGGTCGACGACCGGCACGCGGCTATGAAAGCGCACGATCTTGACGTGATCGATATCTTTGAGCTGTTCGAGGATATCCCGCAGCCGGCGCGGCGACAGCACCAGCGGATCGCCGCCGGTGAGGATGACTTCCCAGATCGCGTCATGGCCTCTGATGTAATCGAAGGCTGCCTTCATCGCGGCCGGATCGAGCGTCCCCAGCCCCTGTGGCCCCACCATCTCGCGGCGGAAGCAGAAGCGGCAGTAGACGGGACAGACATGCACCGCCTTCAGAAGCACCCGATCGGGATAGCGGTGAACGATGCCCTCGACGGGGCTGTGCGCGTGGTCACCGATCGGATCGACCCGCTCTTCCGGCGTCATCATGAGCTCGGCGGCATCAGGCACGAACTGGCGCGCGATCGGGTCATTGGGATCGTCATAGTCGATCAGCCGCGCCATCGCCGGCGTCACCGCGATCGCATAGCGCGCCTCGACCTCGTCCAGCGCCTCGCGGTCGAGGATGAGCCCGGCACTGGCGAGCTCGTCCACCGTCTTGATCGGCCGGGTGATCGTCACTGCCCGTACTCCGCCACCGGCGCCCACAGCACCTGATCGATCCGCCGCGCGCCCGTTGCCAGCATCACCAGCCGGTCGAAGCCGAGCGCGATGCCGCTGGCATCAGGCATGATAGCCAACGCGTCGAGCAGATCATCGTCGATCGGATAGGTCTCGCCGTAGATGCGCTTTTTCTCCGCCATCTCGATCTCGAAGCGGCGGCGCTGCTCGACGGGATCGGTCAGCTCGCCGAAGCCGTTCGCCAGCTCGACGCCGCAGGCATAAACCTCGAAACGCTCGGCCACACGGGGATCGGCCGCTGATGGCCGTGCGAGGGCGGCTTCGCAGACCGGATACTCATCAAGGATCGTCACCCGCCCCATGCCAAGATGCGGCTCGACCTTCTCGACCAGCACGCGACTGAAGAGATCGGCCCACTGGTCGTCCTCGGCAACGCGCATGCCGTTGCGCCGTATCTCGGCCGCCAGATGCTCACGGTCCGTCGAGCCATCGGCGCTGACCGAGCCCAGAAGATCGATATCGGCATCACGACGGAACGCCTCGGCTACGCTCAGGCGCTCCGGCCCGGCGAAGGGATCGCAGTTAGTCTCGCGATAGCTCAGCATCGTCGTCTGCATGGTCTCGGCCGCAAGTGCTACGATGCGCACGCAGTCCATCATCAGGCTCTCATAGCTCTCGCCGGTGCGATACCATTCGAGCATAGTGAACTCGGGATGATGCAGCGGCCCGCGCTCGCGGTTGCGATAGACATGCGCGAAACAGGCGATGCGCTCCTCGCCGGCCGCAAGCAGCTTCTTGCAGGCGAATTCGGGCGAGGTGTGCAGATAAAACGGTGCGGCCTGCCCATCCGTGGTCAGCGCCTCGGTGGCAAAGGCATGCAGATGCGCCTCGTTTCCAGGCGACACCTGCAGTGTGGCCGTATCCACCTCGATAAAGTCCTCGCGCGCGAAATAGCCGCGCAGAGCCGCCTGAATCCGGTTGCGTCCGATCAGGAACGGCCGGCGGTCGGCATGCACACTGGGCGTCCACCAGGGCGACGCTTTGGCGATCGAGGGTTTCATCGAATGCTGTCCTGACCGGATCAACCAACGCAAGGGCTGGCTATTTGCCGGATTTTAGGTTAGTTGCGCCCCCAAAGAACACCTGATTGCGTCTCCGGGGCCATTTCGACAGTCCTCTACGACGCCAAAAGCCGAGTTACAAGGAACTCTTATGGTCAAGGTCATCGCCTCTTCCGTCCGCAAGGGCAACGTCCTCGATGTGGACGGCAAGCTCTACGTCGTTCTGACGGCCAACAACTTCCACCCGGGCAAGGGCACGCCGGTCACCCAGGTCGACATGCGCCGCATCGTCGATGGCGTGAAGGTCTCCGAGCGCTGGCGCACGACCGAACAGGTCGAGCGCGCCTTTGTGGAAGACGTCAACCACCAGTTCCTCTACGAGGACGGCGAAGGCTTCCACTTCATGAACCCGGAATCCTATGACCAGGTCGTCGTCGACGTCGAAACCATGGGCGACCAGAAGGCCTACCTGCAGGAAGGCATGGTCTGCATCCTGTCGATGCACGAAGGTGTAGCGCTTGCCCTGCAGCTGCCGCGCCACGTGACGCTCGAGATCACCGAGACCGAGCCGGTCGTCAAGGGCCAGACGGCATCGTCTTCCTACAAGCCGGCTATGCTCTCCAACGGCGTCCGCACCTCGGTTCCCCCGCACATCGACGCCGGCACCCGCGTCGTCATCGCGACCGAAGACAACTCCTACGTCGAGCGCGCCAAGAACTAATCGGCGCTGGACTGAAGATTCAAAGGCCGTATCGCTTGCGCGATGCGGCCTTTTTCTTTGGCGTTGGATGCAGATTGTGATCTGTTAAGCGATCGATGAGTTCCCAATTTGGAAACACTCTCCTTGTTTCCAAATTGGGAACGAGCTATATAGGAGGGAAAGTGAACGTCATCGCTAAGTCCGCCTTGGTCAATTTCTGGAATAGCCTGCCGAAAGGCGCGCCGAGACAAACCGCCGAAGCTGCGATGACCGAGTGGTACACGGCAGCGTCCAAGGCAAATTGGAGCAACTTCGGCGAACTGAAGAAGACGTTCAATTCGGCCGATATTGTTGCCGGCAACAAGGTCATTTTCGACGTCGGCGGCAACAAGTACCGAATAGTGGGCCTCGTCGCGTTTCGAACAAAACGGATTTTCGTACTGTTTGTTGGAACCCACGCCCAGTATGACGCGATCGACGTGCATAAACTCTGACGTCAATGGAGATCGATATGCTCGACTTGAAGACCTTTCGAACGCTTCAGAGCGAGGACGAATACAATGCCGCCTTGCAGGAAGTCAGGCCATATTTCGAAAACGAACCCGACGAAGGGTCCGATGCGGCCGCTCATTTCGATGCGCTCGTCTTGCTGATCGAGCAATATGAAGCCAAGCATTACCCAATACCGGTCGCAAGCCCAGTCGAGGTGATTAAATCGGTGATGGCGGCCAACAATTACAGCCGTGCCGATCTGGTGGCCGTGATTGGCTCCAAGGCGCGAGCGGCCGATCTTTTGAATGGCAAGCGGGAAATCAACCTGGACCAGATCAGAAAGCTTAGCAGGGAATGGAATATTCCGGCGGGCGCGCTGATCGGCGAAATTGCCGCCTGATGGCGTCTGGCGCAATGCGGAATCGCAACAAAAAAGGCGCCGGAAAACCGACGCCTTTATCTTATCCATAGGCCCGATCGCTCAGGCCAAACCCATTAGCGCGGGCAACGTGCTTCGTAGCGGCGGCCGTAGCGGTCGCGGTAGACGCAGTAGCCGCGGCGTTCGACCGACTGGCCGATGAGCGCGCCGGCGAGACCGCCGGCAACGGCGCCAACGGCCGCACCACCCCAGCTGTGGCTGACAGCGCCGCCGATCACAGCGCCGGTGCCGGCGCCGATCGCGGTGCCTTGTTCCGTGGCCGTGCAGGATGCGAGCGCGCCGACCAGAGCGCCGATGAGTACAATCTTCTTCATCATAACTATGTCTCCCAGGGTTTTTGGCGCGCTTTAGATGCGGCCCATGAGTACGAGAATGATAATAATCACAAGAACTAAGCCCAAACCGCCAGAAGGTCCATAGCCCCAGCTGCGACTATAACCCCAATTCGGTAGGGCTCCGAGCAAAAGCAGAATAAGGATAATGAGTAGTATCGTTCCAAGCATATCCCGTGACCTCAGCGCATTTCGAGTTTGAATGAGCCAGAAACACGTAAGCCGGCTTTTGGTTCCGCCGATTTTTTCCAAGAGGACAATATTTTTCAGCAGGTAAGCCGACGTCACCTGGCATCCTCGCGCTGACGCATAGCAGGCGCGGCGCCAAAAGCGCATTTGCGCCTATGGTTAAAATTTCCATAAAATACAATAGGTTGTCGTGAACAAACCGGGAAGTTGGCAAAGTCGCTGATTCGTCTGCCCTTTGTTCCGGATTTGATCGAGCACGCTTCGAAACGGATTTTTTACATTTCGGGCGGGACCGAAGTCATGGCTGAGCGCCCCTTCCTTATCCGCCGAACAAAAATGCCTGTACACGCCAAGCGAGAATCATCCGATTCAGCATCTGGTGGGAAAAAGTGATTCAAAATCAATACTTAGCAGTGAACAAACCCTGAATCATCGGGAGTCAGCGATTCGTCTCCGATTCGTTCTACTGCTGTTCCGAATCGTTATGCGAGCATTCCACAAGCTATTCGCGAGAGCTAAAATCCGCCGGTGAAATTCAAATCAGCCCTTGCGTTTGCGCCAGCGGCTGTCCATTTGTTTGTCTGCTTCGGATCAGGAGCTTGGTTTTACCCCCGGGGCACCCCCGCCCCGTCTGCAGGACAAAGACACTGACATCGCAGCCGATGATACTGAGTGGGCGCGGCGTGACCGCGGTGCTCGGTCCAACCAATACAGGCAAGACCCATTATGCCATCGAGCGGATGGTTGCCCACGGCACTGGCATCATCGGCCTGCCGCTGCGCCTGCTCGCGCGTGAGGTCTATACCCGTGTCTGCGAAAAGGTTGGTGTCCACAACGTAGCCCTGGTGACCGGCGAGGAGAAGATCTCGCCGCCGAATGCGCGCTACTCGGTCTGCACCGTCGAAGCCATGCCGCGCGAAACCAAGGCCGCCTTCGTTGCCATCGACGAAGTGCAGCTATCAGGCGATCTCGAGCGCGGACACATCTTCACCGACCGTATCCTGCATCTGCGCGGCCGCGACGAGACGCTGCTACTCGGCGCCGGGACCATGCGGCCGATCCTCCAGCATTTGCTTCCCGGCATCACCGTCGTCGAGCGTCCGCGCCTGTCGCACCTGCTCTACGCCGGCCAGAAGAAGATCACTCGCCTGCCGCAGCGCTCCGCCATCGTCGCCTTTTCGGCCGACGAGGTCTATGCGATCGCCGAGCTCATCCGCCGCCAGCGCGGTGGCGCGGCTGTCGTTCTCGGCGCGCTGAGCCCGCGCACTCGAAATGCCCAGGTGGCGCTCTACCAGGCCGGCGACGTCGAATATCTGGTGGCGACCGACGCGATCGGCATGGGGCTCAACCTCGATGTCGACCATGTCGCCTTCGCCCAGGATCGCAAGTTCGACGGCTACCAATTCCGCAACCTCAATCCCGCCGAGCTCGCCCAGATCGCCGGCCGCGCCGGACGCCATCTGCGCGACGGCACATTCGGTGTGACGGGCCATGTCGACCCGTTCGACGAGGAGCTGGTCGGCCGCATCGAGGGCCACCACTTCGACAACGTCAAGATGCTGCAGTGGCGCACCACGGACCTCGATTTCAAGTCGATCCAGACGCTGCGCGCCAGCCTTGAAACCGGGCCGCGCGTACCCGGCCTGACGCGCGCGCTGCCGGCTGTCGACCAGCAGGCGCTCGAGCAGCTGTCGCGCTATCCCGAGATTCGCGATCTGGCCGATACGCCGGCAAGGGTCGAAAAGCTGTGGGAGGCCTGCGCGCTGCCGGATTATCGGCGCATTACGCCGGCCCAGCACGCCGATCTGATCGCGACCCTCTTTTCCGATCTCGTGCGCTATGGCACGGTAAATGAGAATTTCCTTGCCGAACAAGTGCACCGCGCAGATCGAACTGACGGTGAAATTGACACGCTTTCGGCGCGAATCGCGCAGATAAGGACGTGGACCTATGTATCGAATCGGCCCAGCTGGCTTGCCGATCCGACACACTGGCAGGAAAAGACGCGGGAAATCGAAGATCGATTGTCCGATGCGTTACATGAAAGGTTGACGAAACGCTTTGTTGATCGCAGGACATCTGTGCTCATGAAGCGCCTGAGAGAGAATGCGATGCTGGAAGCTGAAATCAGTGTAAATGGCGATGTCTTCGTAGAAGGACATCATGTAGGGCAGTTGTCGGGTTTCCGGTTCACGCCTGTATCGGGAGCGGATGGTCCGGACGCGAAGGCTGTCCAGGCTGCTTCGCAAAAGGCGCTTGCTTTGGAATTCGAAGCCCGCGCAGCGCGTATTCACGCGTCCGGCAACGGCGATCTGGCGATCGGCTCCGACGGCTCGATCCGTTGGCTCGGCGATCCCGTGGCACGTCTGGCCGGCACCGAGCACATCATGCGTCCGCGCTTGATCCTGCTTGCCGACGAACAGCTGACCGGCAATGCGCGCGACCACGTCGCCGCCCGCCTGGAGCGCTTCGTCAATCACCACATCTCGACCGTGCTGAAGCCGCTCGACGATCTGTCGCGCGCTGAAGACCTGCAGGGCCTCGCCAAGGGTCTTGCGTTCCAGCTGGTGGAAAATCTCGGCGTGCTCTTCCGTCGCGACGTGACCGAAGAGGTCAAGTCGCTCGATCAGGACGCACGCGCCTCGATGCGCCGCTATGGCGTTCGCTTTGGCGCCTACCACATCTTCGTCCCCGCACTGCTGAAGCCGGCTCCGGCCGAACTCATCACGCTGCTCTGGGCGCTGAAAAATGACGGTCTCGACAAGCCGGGCTACGGCGACCTCATTCCGGTTCTGGCCGCCGGCCGTACCTCTGTCGTCACCGATCCGAGCTATGAGCGCAATTTCTACAAGCTGGCGGGCTTCCGCTTCCTTGGAAAGCGCGCCGTTCGCGTCGATATCCTCGAGCGCCTGGCCGACATCATCCGTCCGCTGCTGCAGTGGAAGCCGGGTCAGCCGAACCGCCCAGAGGGTGCGTATGACGGCCGCCGCTTCACCACGACCACGGCGATGCTCTCCATCCTCGGCGCCACGCTCGAAGACATGGAAGAGATCCTGAAGGGTCTCGGCTACCGCGCCGACGCCGTGAAGGCCGAGGAAGCAGCCACCTATCTGGCAGCACAGGACGCCGCCGCGACGCCGGCTGCCGCAGCTGCAACGACGGAAGCAACCGCTGACGCCGCCGCTGAAACGGCCGAGCACGACGACGCCGACAGCGCCTCTGCTGACGAGACGGCTGTGGAAGCGCCAGCCGCCGAAACCGCCGAAGCCCCTGTTGCCGAAGCACCGGCCGCTGAAGCAACTGCGACCGAAGCATCTGCCGAAGTTGCACCCGCAACCGAAGTCGCTGCAGCCGAAGCCGAAGAGCCGAAGCCGGTTCTGCTCTGGCGTCTTGGCGGCCGCACCGACGGCAACCAGCGCCAGGCACGCGGCCATGGCGAGCGTCGTGGCGGCGAACGCCAGGGTGAGCGTCAGGGTGATCGCCAGGATCGTGGCCACGGCCATCGTCGCCAGGGCGGCGAAGGCGAGAACCGCGACGGCAACCGCCAGAACCGTGGCAAGGACGGCGGCAAGCCGCACCAGGGCCGCAACGACCAGCGCGGCGACCGTCAGGACCGCGGCGGCAAGGGTCGCGACGACCGCAACAACAACCGTGGCGGCTCCCAGCCGCTGCGCTTCGAGGCAAAGCCCCCGCGCAAGGAAAAGCCGGTCGATCCGGATTCGCCCTTCGCCAAGCTCGCTGCCTTGAAGGAGCAGATGAAGAAGTAATCGATGAGCGAGAAGACACAGCCATCAAGCGGTTCGCGCCAGCGCATCGACAAGTGGCTGTTCTTCACGCGCATGATCAAATCGCGCTCGCTGGCGCAGGCCCATGTTCAATCCGGGCATGTGCGCATCAACGGCGAGCGCGTTTCCCAGCCAAGCCACCAGATCAAGACCGGCGACAGGATCGAGCTCTCGCTCGACCGCCGCGAGTTCGTTCTGATCGTCAAATCCGGTGGCGCGCGGCGCGGCCCTTTCGAGGAGGCCCGCCTCCTCTACGACGACATCTCCCCCTCCGCGCAAGACCGCAAACAGCTGACGCCCTACGAGCAGGCGACCCGCGATACGGGCGCTGGACGCCCGACCAAGAAAGAGCGCCGCGCAATCGACCGCCTGATGTCGGACGACGATTAGAAAATCCGTCTCCAAACTCGGCTGTTTCGCGCTTTCTTTATCCTTGAAATCCGGCACCAAAGCCGATACTTCACAAGCAACTTGCCGGATGGCGTGGCAGTTCCCAAGACTGGTCATGTCCGTCTCCGGCCAGGGGAAAGGCGCGACGTTCCAGGTTGCCCGGCCCCGTCTGCGTGAAAATCCTGGAGTTCTTCATGACCTATGTCGTGACCGACAACTGCATTCGCTGCAAATATACCGATTGCGTTGAAGTCTGCCCCGTTGATTGCTTCTATGAAGGCGAGAATTTCCTCGCGATCAATCCTGACGAATGCATCGACTGCGGCGTCTGCGAGCCGGAATGTCCCGCCGAGGCGATCAAGCCGGATACCGAACCGGGCCTCGACAAGTGGCTGAAGATCAATGCCGAGTTCGCCAGCATCTGGCCCAACATCACCGTCAAGAAGGACGCGATGGATGGCGCCAAGGACGTGGATGGCGAGACCGGAAAGTTCGAGAAATACTTCTCGGAAAAGCCCGGCGCCGGCGATTGATCGCCCGTTGATACTATAGTCTGAGACAGGGCCGGAATCTGCCCAATCTCACGGCGGATATGCATGACTTATGGGGGCGACATGTGTTGCCCGCATGACTCATACGCAGTAAATTATTGATTTCCTCATATTTTTGTGGTAACTTTCACACACTGTTCCTTTTGCGGCATCAAGGATGCCCCAAACCACCACGAAAGCAAACAAATCCAAGCGCGATTTCCGTGACATATCATGATCTTGAGCTGTCACGCCCCAAGATTGCGTGTCTGAATATGCTTGCTTCTTCCCGGTGGGACCAGAAGTAAAGTCACCCGACGGATCCGACCGTCTCATCCGGGCCTGACTGACCCGGCTCCGGCCTTGGCCGGAAGCGTAACAGGGAGTTTTTGACAAGAATGACGATCCAGCAGAAAAAGCCTTCAGCAGCCCGCCTTGGTTTCAAGACCGGTGAATCGATCGTGTACCCCGCTCATGGCGTCGGTACCATCAGCGCCATCGAAGAGCAAGAAGTTGCCGGGATGAAGCTCGAACTTTTCGTTATCGATTTCGAGAAGGACAAGATGCGCCTGAAAGTGCCGGTCGCAAAGGCCATGAGCATTGGCATGCGCAAGCTTTCCGAGACGGATTTCGTCGAGCGTGCTTTGAAGGTCGTGCAGGGCAAGGCGCGCGTCAAGCGCACCATGTGGTCCCGTCGCGCGCAGGAATATGATGCCAAGATCAACTCCGGCGACCTGATCTCGATCGCTGAAGTCGTTCGCGACCTTTATCGTGCCGAAAACCAGCCGGAACAGTCCTATTCCGAACGCCAGCTTTACGAAGCAGCGCTTGACCGCATGGCGCGCGAAATCGCCGCCGTCAACAAGCTCTCGGAAACCGAAGCTGTCCGCCTCGTCGAGACGAACCTGAACAAGGGTCCGAAGCGCGGCAAGGCTGTGGAAGAAGACGAAGCAGAAGAGGAAGAAGCAGCCTGATTTCAGGCTTTCTTCTCACCAAAAAACCCGGCCATCGTGCCGGGTTTTTTTATTGGAACCTTTTCCACGGTCGCGCGTTTACACACTGTCACCACGGACTTCCGGGAGAAAGCAATTTCGCTGGAGGTCCGGTTTTCATGTCAGGATGCGACGAGGAGCGGATCATGCCTTCCACAAATTGCCGATTTGGCAACGTGAAGAAAACGGTCTGGGCTCGCGGCATAACCAGCACATAGCAGTAACTAGGGCCTCTCTCTGAGACGTCCAGAGTTAGGGGCCTTCATATCTTCCAGCCATGAATTTGATCCGGTCCGCAATGTCCGGAAGCAAGCCTTGTTTGCCCTTTTTCAGGGCTAAAAGTCTGAACTCAGGAGACCGATATGAAGAACATGTCTGCAGACCGGCGCATGATCAAGATCGCCATGGCGGCTCCCTATCTTGCCCGCGAGGAAGAACACGACCTCGCTGTCCGTTGGAAGCACAACGACGACCGTGGGGCACGCAACCAGATCGCAATGGCGCATATGCGCCTCGTCATTTCCATGGCCGCGAAATTCCGCAACTTCGGACTTCCCATGAGCGACCTCGTCCAGGAAGGCTATGTCGGCCTTCTGGAGGCCGCCGCCCGTTTCGAGCCGGAGCGCGACGTCCGTTTCTCCACCTATGCAAGCTGGTGGATCCGCGCTTCGATCCAGGATTACATTCTCCGCAACTGGTCGATCGTACGCGGCGGAACCAGCTCGGCGCAGAAGGCGCTGTTCTTCAATCTGCGCCGCCTGCGCGCCAAGCTCGCCAAGGGCGATACGCAGCTGACGCTGCAATCGATCCACCAGGAGATCGCGGCAGCGCTCGGCGTCAGCCTCTCCGACGTCCAGACCATGGATGCGCGCCTTTCTGGCAACGACGCCTCGCTCCAGGCGCCATCAGTGTCTGGCGATGCCGACAGCGCCGAGAAAATGGACTTCCTGGTCAGCAACGAGCCGCTGCCCGACGAACAGGTCACCAACATGATCGACGGCGAACGCCGCCGTGTCTGGCTTGCCTCCGCGCTCACGCATCTCAACGAACGCGAGATGAAGATCATCAGCGCCCGCCGCCTTGCCGAAGATGGCGCGACGCTGGAAGAGCTCGGCGCCGACCTTGGCATCTCCAAGGAGCGCGTCCGCCAGATCGAAAGCCGCGCGATGGAAAAGCTCCGCACAGCGCTCGTCAGCGCCGACCCGTACATGGCCGCGCATTAAGACATCCCCGAGATTACTCCCCAGTGATGCAACTGGCCCGGCGCAAGCCGGGCCTCTTTTTATTCCGAGATGATTTTGACGCGGTCGCCGGGCGCGACAGACGCGCCGGTCGGCAGGGCGTTAATCAGCTTGAACAGATCGAGCTTGCGATCCGTCCCCATCATCCGCGCCGCGAGCGTGGTGATGTTGTCACCCGGCTGCACGGTCAGCACACGAACCCGAAGCGGCTTCAGCGACGCGGCCTCGGCCGGCGTCATGCGGCGGAAGCTGGAGCGGAGCACATCGGCGGTCGATTGCAGCGCGGTGCTTCCCTTCGGCACGGCCGTGAGGAAGCGGAAGATCTGCGAGTTGTTGCGCACGACAGTCACGTCGAAATCCCAGCGATCGGCACTGGCGCGCGCGGTGGCGGCCTCCATGCCGTTGACCGTGATTTGCTGGATGGTCGACGGATCGAGCCCGGTGACCCAGCCGCTCGAGATGTAATTGGTCAGCGACTGGTTCTGGTTGTCGGCCACGCCGTCGAAGCGGATCGCGATATCGCCGGGACCGGTCGCCATGACCGCCTCGACCTTGTTGTCGATCTTGAAGTCCGGCGGCACGTCGAAGCGGATGCCGAGACCACCATGCAGGAAGGTCTGGCCGCGAACATAGCCCTCTTCCGGGCTGTCGCCGTAGAGCAGGCCATCGATGCCGTCGAGATAATATCCGCGCCCGGTATCGCCGACCTTGCCCTCCTGCCCGAAGGCGCGGGCATGATCGCGCGCCAGTTCGATGCGCTGCGCCGAATTCGGGTGGCTGGACAGGAAGTCCAGGCTCTGGTCGGCATCGGGATCAACCGACATGAAGCGGCTGTAGCCGGCCATGGAATCGAGGAAGCGGCTGGCCGCATAGGGATCGTAGCCGGCTTCGCCGAGCATGCGCACGCCGATGACGTCGGCCTGCAATTCCTGCTGGCGCGAAAAGGCGGCAAGGCGCAGCTTGCCGCGCGCCAGCGCCTGCTTGCCGGCGATATCGCTCGACAAAACTTCGGCGACGACGCGGCTGGCAATCACTTCCGCCTCTTCGCGCTTCTGCCGCTCGATGCCGTGATTGGCGGTGACGTGGCCCATCTCGTGCGACAGCACGGCGGCCACTTCCGACGCATCGTTGGCGAGCGCCAGAAGACCGCGGGTCACGTAAAGATAGCCGCCGGGCAGCGCGAACGCATTGATCGCGGGCGAATTCAGGATGGTGATGCGGTAGGACTGGCTCGGATTTTCCGACACCGCCGTCAGCGCACCGGCAATACGCGCCACGAGCCGCTCGGTCTTGGCGTCCTTGTATTCGCCGCCATAGCTGGCCACGATGCGCGGATGCTCGCGCGCGCCCATGGCGGCACGCGGATCGTTCTTCTGCACCTCGTCGACAATCTGCGGATTGGACGAAGGGCCGACACTGGGTTGATAGGATTGTTCGAGCGCCGACTGACAGCCGTAAAGCGCCAGGGTGGAGGCGGACAGGATCGACGCCCGTCGCGCCCAGCGGCACGCTGCGAAGAACACATCACTGGAAGGCGCGGGCAGTTTCCACGTCGTCATGCGGTCCAGTCTGGCTCCCCGAGTCATCGCGCTTCTCGGCCGGCTCGCCGTCATGGCGCCCCGGTCGTCTTCATCAAGGTTCAACAGGCGTACGCCCCCGTTTCCGCAGTGCACAATCGAGGGCCCAAGTCTTTGCTTTAGCTGATTTCCGCATCGGTTGCATAGCGAGACTCTGCCTAAATATGGCGGCTTTATACTTTAGCAAGCCTAACGTGGTTAAGGAGTTCTCTGGGTCGCCGCAAATTATGGCGAAAGTGCCGTTGTCTTGTTAAGATTCGTCGATCCGGAGAAATTGCCGCAGCGCGGAATTGTTCTCGCCGGTCGAAAACCGCTCGATCGGTGCGGCAACCGCGACCCTTCCCTGATCAATGAAAATTGCATAGTCGGCAATCCGCCTGATCTCGTCGGCGTCGTGCGACACGATGACAACAGTGTTGCCGCTGTCGCGATGCATCGCCAGAAGCAACCCCGCCATGTCGCGGCGCAGGCTTGGATCGAGTGCGGCGAAGGGCTCGTCGAGCAAAAGGATAGGTCGCTGACGCACCAGCGCCCGGGCAAACGCCACCCGCTGCCGCTCGCCACCGGAAAGCGTCGCCGGCATTCGCTTTTCGAAGCCTGACAGCCCGACCTTCTCAAGCGCCGACGTGATCGCGCGCCGATCGGTGTCCCCGAGTTTCAGCGCCGGATGAATGCCGAGCCCGATATTGGTGAAGACATCGAGATGCGCAAAGAGGTTGTTATCCTGGAACACCAGTGACACGGGCCGCTCTGCCGGATGCTGATGGCCGATATCCTTGCCCTTGAATAGGATCTGCCCTGCATCCGCCGTATCGAAACCGGCCAGCAGATTGAGGAAGGTCGACTTGCCCGCGCCAGACGCGCCGGTAACGCCGATGACGGCGCCCTCAGGCAACGCGCAATCGAACACGAATGAGTTCTGGCCCAGCCGCAGCGTCACGCCGCGCATCTCGATGGCATCAGTCATGCGATAGCGCCTCCCGCTTCGGTTCATCCGCCACCCCGCCCATCGTGCCCGAAATCGTCAATAGCAGGCAGATCACGCCAAGGATCAACGCCAGCCCATCGGCATCATTGGTGCGATAGCTCCCGAGACTGGAATAGACCAGCCATGGCAGCGTCACGAAACTATCCGAACCGAACAACGCGACAGCGCCGAGATCGCCCAGCGACAGCGCCATGGCGAAAGAAAGCGCCGTCAGCACCGGCTTGCGCAGATCGGGCCACGAGATCAGTCGCAGCTTGGCAAGACCGGAGATGCCAAGGCTGGCACTCAGCCGCTGCGTGCGGCGCTGGTGGATTGCGTAGGCCGGCTCCAGCACCCTGACGACGAAGGGCAGCGCCATCAGCGCATTGATGACGACGACAAGCACCGGCGCCACGACATTGACGTCACCGACATCACGCGCCGCCAGGAACCACCCCGTGGCGAGAACGATGGGCGGAAAGAGCAGCACGAGCGACGATGCAGCCCCCATGGCGGCAAAGAAGGACCGCGCGCCGCGCCGTGATCTCCTCTCAAGCGAAAGCGTATGGCGCGCACGCACGAGCGGCATCGACAGGGCGAACGACAGCAAGGCCGACGAGAGCGCCATCACGCCGCTGGTGGCAAGCGCCCGCCAAAAGATCGCTTCGCCGACGAGCTTCACCAGATCGGCGCGCAGGCCGGCAATGACGATGAAGAGCAACGGCAAGCCGAGAAACAGCACAGCCAGCGTGAGAAGCGCGCGATCGGCGATCCATGCACCAAACAGCGTGCCATCGGGCCGCCGGATCGTGCGGCCCGCCGTCAGTCCCGCATCTCCGGATGCCGGCAGCAGCGACAGAATGCCGAGCACCACGGCCGTCAACGCGATCTGCAGCAGGGACAGGCCCACCGCGCGGCCGGGATCGAAATCGAAGCGCAGCGACTGGTAGATCGCCACCTCGATCGTGGTCGCCGCCGGTCCGCCGCCGAGCATCAGCACCAGCGTGAAGCTGGTGGCGCAGAGCATGAAGATCAGTCCCGCCACGCCTGGTATGACAGAGCGCAGCACCGGCCATTCGATGAAGCGGAAGACGGAAACCGGCCGCATGCCGAGACCGCTCGCCACCAGCCAGTATTCGCCCGGCACCCGCTCCAGCGCCGCCAGCATCAGCCGGCAGGCAAGCGGCAGATTGAAGAACACATGCGCGAGCAGAATGCCCGACAGGCCATAGATGCTGACGGGTTGATCGAGACCCGTCCACGAGAGCATCGTGTTGACGACACCCTGCCGGCCCCAGATGCCGATCAGGCCGAGTGCGCCGATCAACACCGGCAGCCCCATCGGCACCGCCATCAGCCGGATGATCCAGATGCGGCCAACAAATCGCGGCTGCCGCGCCAGCGCCCGTGCGACAGGGATGGCCAGCACGACCGACAGCAGCGTCGAAAGCGCCGCCTGCAGAAGCGTGAAGCGCAGAACGCGCAGGATGTATGGGTCGGAGAGGATCGCGCCGACAGGCATGCCGTCGGTGGAGATCAGCAGCGAGAGCGTAGCGACCGTCACGAAGACAAGAATGGCGGCGAGGCTGAGCGCCCCGCCGGCCAGCGCATATCGTCTTTCGGACGGCGCAAGAAGCATCAATTCATGCTCATCAATTCATGCTCATGGCGGCCAGCCATTCGTCGATCCAGGCCTTGCGGTTCTTGGCGACCTCATCCGAACTCATCAGGAAGGTCTTCGACGGGTTGACGAGCTTGCCGAAAGCATCCGGCAGCGGCTCCGAGGTTTTGGACACCGGCATCATCCAGTTGTTGGTCGGGATCGTGTCCTGGAAACCTGGGGTGACCATGAACTTCAGGAAGTCCTGCGCCAGCACCTTGTCCGGCGCATTCTTCAACAGGCCCGCGACCTCGATCTGGATGTAGTGCCCTTCGGAGAATGCGGCCGCCTGGTAGCGATCGGTGTTTTCCGAAACCATGTGGTAGGCGGGCGACGTCGTATAGGAGAGCACCATCGGCGCCTCGCCCTTGGTGAACAGGCCATAGGCCTCCGACCAGCCGGGCGTCACCGTCAGCACGCGCTTCTTGAGCTTCGCCCAGGCTTCCGGCGCCTGGTCGCCATAGACCGACTTCACCCACAAGAGCAAGCCGAGGCCCGGTGTCGAGGTGCGAGGATCCTCGATGACGATCTTCTGCGCGGGATCGCCGTCGACCAGTTCCTTCAGGCTCGCGGGCGGCGTCTTGAAGGTCTGCGTGTCGTAGATCACGGCGAAATGGCCGTAGTCATAGGGCACGAAGACATCATCCTTGAAGCCGCTGGGGACTTGCAACGCGCCGGTGTCGACGCCGCTCGCATCGAACAGGCCGGTAGCCTTGGCTTCGGTGATGAGGTTCGTGTCGAGGCCGAGGACGACATCCGCCTTCGTGCCCGATCCCTCGAGCTTCAGACGCGACAGCAGCGCCACGCCATCCGCAACGCTGACGAAGTTGACCGTGCAGCCGCAGGTCTTCTCGAACGCTGCCTTCACCTTCGGGCCGGGACCCCATTCGGAGGTGAAGCTCTCATAGGTGTAGATGGTGAGCGTCTTGTCGGCGGCGTGTGCTGCCGTTGCCGAAAAGCCCGCCAACAGCATGGCGGCGCCGAGCGCATAGGTCTTGAAATGGGTCATGACACCTCTCCTCTAGGTTCATTGAAGGGGAAAAGGGCGGTGCCTGGTGTCACGCGTCTAATCCCTCCGCCGGTGTTAGCCGGATCAGGTTCCGCGGGTTGGCTTTTGCAAGCCTCTCAGCCAAGCATCCTGAAGATACGAGGCACCCCGTTAGAGCGTCGCAAGGTGTATATCCGTAGCCGGCGTCTGGCAAGAGCGGACGTCGGCCAGGTTCAGTCTGCCAGTTCGTTGGCTATTCGGCGGCCTCGGCAGCCGCTTTCGCCGGTGCGCCACCTGTACGCGGCAGTTGCACCGGCTTCAGCATGAGGGCCGCCACAAGCCCGATCAGCGCGATGCCGCAGGACGTAATGAACAGCGGCACGAAGGCATTGGCATAGGCCTCGGCAACCGCCTGGCGTGCGGCCTCCGGCAAGGCGGCCAGCATCTTCGGCGTGAGCTGCTCGATATCGGCAACGCCGGGGATGGAGGAACCGACGCGCGAAAGCTGCGAGCCGATGATCGCGCCGTAGATCGAGATCGCGATAGAGGCCCCGCCCATGCGCGACAGTGTCACCGAGCCGGTTGCCGCACCGATATCGCGCACCGGCGCCGCGTTCTGCACGCCGATGATCGGCACCTGTTGCGCCAGGCCGACGCCGACACCCTGCAGTGTCATCACCGCGCCGATGAAGATGAGCGGCGTGCCGGCATGAAACTGCGACAACAGCGCGAAGGCCAAGGCGTTGCAGCTGAGGCTGGCGATGGCGAACGGCTTGTAGCGCCCCGTCACCGAGATGATCCGGCCGGCCGAGATCGACCCGCACATCAGGCCTCCGGTCAACAGGATGAAGAGCAGCCCGGCCGCGGACGGAGAAAGCCCTGTCGTGGTCTGCAGGAAGAGCGCGAAATAGTTCACCATGCCGATAGCGATGCCGCCGCTCATGATCGACATGATCAGCAGCAGGCTGAAGGTCGAATTGCGAAACAGCGACAGCGGAATGATCGGTTCGGCGGCACGGCGCTCGACGAACACCCACGACACCAGGAAGACCACGCCGGCAGCGATGATTGCGAGATTAAGCGGGGCGATCAGCGAGCCGAACACCTGTGCGCCATCAGCGGCCAGAACGATGCTTGTCGTCGTCAGCGCCAGCAGAATGGCGCCGGCATAGTCGATCGTCGGACGACGGTTCGGCTTGCGATAGGGAAGCATGAAAACCAGGCCACCGAGCACGACAACACCGATAGGAATATTGACGAGGAAGATCGAGCGCCAGCCGAAGAGATCGCTCATCGTGCCGCCGAGCACGGGCCCGATAGCGCCCGACGCCATCAGCACAAGGCTGACATAGCTCTGGTATTTGGCGCGCTCGCGCGGCTCGAAGAGATCGGCCGTCACCGCGAAGATCGACACCATGATCCCGCCGCCACCGAGACCCTGCAGCAGGCGCGCGGCGATCAGCGTATTCATCGAAACCGCCAGCCCGCAAACCGCCGAACCCACGGTGAAGATCAGGATCGCGGCCATCATCACATATTTGCGGCCGAAGAGATCGCCGAGTTTGCCATAGAGCGGCATCACCGCGCTGACAGCCAGCAGATAGGCCGAGCCGACCCAGCTGAACCGCTCAAGATGCCCGAACTCCCCGACGATTGTCGGAAGCGCCGTGGCGACGATCTGGTTGTCGAGCATGGCCATGAACATGGCGGTCATCAGGAAAAGAAAGAGAATGAGCCGACGACGGGGGTCGGTCACCAGCGGCTGCGCTGCGATCTGTGGATTCATGGGGCGATCTTTCTGGTTGGGGCGCAATTTATGTGCTATCAGCATATAAATGTCAACGTCATGTAAATGACATCAGCATATTTTCCTCCCCGATCGCTTCTGTTATCCTCCACCTCATGACAGATACTTTGCAAATCGACCCCGACACCACGCCGACCGAAGATGATATCGCCCATATCGGCCAAAGCATGAGCCGTATGCGGATGATCACGGGGCGACGACTGATTGCCCGCCTCGCCATCGAAAAGGTGGCTCCGGATCTGGAGCTTTCGCATCTGGATGTTCTCGAAGCCGTCAAGCTCGCCCGCAGGAATGGCGAGGTGACCGTGGGGACGATTGCCGAGGCCATGCGCATCGATCCGTCCCGCGCAAGCCGCATTGTCGCCGACATGGTGGGCCGCGGTGTTCTCGAACGCGCCGCATCTCAGCAGGACGCCCGGCGGATCCTGGTGGTGATCACGCCATCCGGCTGGAGCCTGCTCACAGAACTGAAATCTCAAAAGCTCGCGATCATCAAGGATGTCGTCTCCGACTGGTCGTCCGAGGACGCCAAAAACTTTGCCGAGCTGTTTGATCGGTACATGACAGGTTTCGAGCGCGTTTTCGCCATGCCGGACAAACATTTGCCTGCGACACCAAAAGCCGGAAAATAGATCGAGAGATTGATCTGAATCAAACAGTTACCTTGCCGCGTTTCATAGAACTCCCCCTGACCATAAAACCTAGGAGAGAATCGAATGAAACGCCGCCTGGCAAAACTAAAGGGCATGTTCGCTGCCGTCGTTCTGGTTGCCGCTGCCCATCCGGCCATGTCCGCCGACCTGACCCAGCCGACCGCGGCACAGGAAGCGACGCAGAGCCAGAGTCCCTGGATGATCCGCCTGCGCGCGCTTGGCGTTATCACCCAGGATTCCGGCTACGTTGGCGGCGTCCCTGGCTCGGATCTCTCCTATTCGGACACCGTCGTTCCTGAATTCGACGTCACCTACTTCTTCACCGACAACATCGCCGCCGAACTCATTCTCGGCACGACATTCGCCAACGTTACCGGCAAGGGTTCGATCGAAAGCCTCGGCGATGTCGGCAAGACCTGGCTGCTGCCGCCGACGGTGACGCTGCAGTATCACTTCAACGATTTCGGCAACTTCAAGCCTTATGTCGGCGCCGGCCTGAACTACACCATCTTCTACAACGAGAAGGGCAAGAGCGCCCAGAGCCTCGACATCGACAACACCTTCGGCGTCGCGCTCCAGGCCGGCTTCGACTACATGTTCGACGAGCACTGGGGCCTCAACGTCGACGTCAAGAAGATCTTCCTGCGTCCCGATTTCAACGTGAACGTCGGCGGCACCGACATGACCGGCAAGGCCAAGCTCGATCCCTGGCTGATCGGCGCCGGTGTAACCTACCGCTTCTAAAGCATGTCGCGCAAAAGTGTGCAGCGGTTTTGCGGCACCGACATGCGACAGACAAAGGCTTAAAGCGTGGCAAGCGAATCCGAAGGATCGCGACGCGCTTTAGCCAACCTTTATTGCAGAAACGCTTGAGGGCGCGGACAAACCATGTCCGCGCCCTTTCCCTTTTCCCCCGCTTTGCGCTATGGGCAATGCCCATGAGCCAATCCACCTTCACCATCCTGCTCGGCGGCGAGCTGCATATGACGGAGCGCCTTCGCGCAGCCGTCTCCGGCAGCCGTTTCATCGCGGCCGATGGTGGCATGCGGCACGCGCTGGCGCTCGATGTCAGGCCTGAGCTCTGGGTCGGCGATTTCGATTCCACGCCGGATGATCTGACGGCGGCCTTCTCCAATATCCCGAGAAAACCCTACCCCGCCGCCAAGGCCGCCACCGATGGCGAGATCGCCGTATCGGAAGCGATAGCCCGCGGCGCGACAAGGCTGATCCTCGTCGGCGCCCTCTCAGGCGACCGCTCCGACCACGCGCTGCAGCACCTGCTCTACGCTGTCAGTCTGGCAGAGACCGGCCTCGATGTGCTGCTCACCTCAGGCACGGAGGAAGCCGTGCCGCTGATCGCGGGCAGCATCACGCTCGACCTGCCGAAGAACAGCCTGTTTTCCGTTCCCGCCTTCAGCGAGCTCAGCGGCCTCTTCATCGAAAACGCCCGCTATCCGCTCAGCGATTTCCATTTGCCCTTCGGCTCGTCACGCACCATTTCCAATGT
Source organism: Rhizobium sp. FG113 (assembly GCF_057809895.1). NCBI lineage: Bacteria > Pseudomonadati > Pseudomonadota > Alphaproteobacteria > Hyphomicrobiales > Rhizobiaceae > Rhizobium > Rhizobium sp. FG113. The sequence goes on from NZ_JBMDKV010000008.1 coordinate 45,594, forward strand.
CGCGGAAGGCCCCGTGCGCTTCTCGCTTCAAAGCGGCCGCGCCATCGTGCTCGCCCGCCCTTACGATCTTTCCGGAGTCTGATTTTTGGCGCCCCCTATCCTTAAACTCGACGATATCTTCCTGAGCTTCGGCGGCGCGCCACTTCTGGCGGGCGCTGCCCTGCAGGTGGAGCCCGGCGACAAGATCTGCCTTGTCGGCCGTAACGGCTCCGGCAAATCGACGTTGCTGAAGATCGCCGCCGGAATGGTCGAGGCGCAGTCCGGCGAGGTGTTCCGCCACCCGTCGTCGACCGTGCGCTATCTCGAACAGGCGCCCGATTTCGCCGGCTACAGCACCGTGCAGGCCTACGCGGAAGCTGGGCTTGGACCGGGCGACGACCCCTACCGTGTGACCTATCTTCTGTCGCATCTCGGCCTCACCGGCGAGGAAGATCCGAAGAACCTCTCGGGCGGCGAAGCGCGCCGCGCGGCACTTGCCCGCGTTCTCGCGCCAGAGCCCGATATCCTGCTTCTCGACGAGCCGACCAACCATCTCGACCTGCCCACCATAGAATGGCTGGAAGGCGAGCTGCAGAAGACCCGCAGCGCGCTGGTCCTGATCTCGCACGACAGGCGCTTCCTCGAAAAGGTCTCGACCGCCACCGTCTGGCTCGACCGCGGCACCTCGCGCCGCCTCGACCGCGGCTTCGCCCATTTCGAGGCCTGGCGCGACCAGGTTCTGGAAGCCGAGGAGATGGAGCAGCACAAGCTCGGCAAGGCGATCGAGCGCGAGGAGCACTGGCTGCGCTACGGCGTCACCGCGCGCCGCAAGCGCAACATGCGCCGCCTCGGCGAGCTGCAGACGATGCGCGCCAGCTATCGCGGCCACAAAGGGCCGCAGGGCACCGTGCAGGCGACCGTCTCCGATGCGCAGGAATCCGGCAAGCTCGTCATCGAAGCCGACAAGATCACCAAGACCTATGGCGAGCGCCCGATCGTCACGCCGTTTTCGATCCGCGTTCATCGCGGCGATTGCATCGGCCTCGTCGGCCCGAACGGCGCCGGCAAGACCACGCTCCTGAAGATGCTGACCGGCCAGCTGCCGCCCGACACCGGCATCATCAAGCTCGGCACCAATCTGGAGATCGCCACGCTCGACCAGAAGCGCGAGGATCTGAACCCCGAGGACACGCTGGCGCATTATCTCACCGACGGGCGCGGTGAGAACCTGCTTGTCAACGGCGAGCAGCGCCACGTCACCGGCTACATGAAAGAATTCCTGTTCCAGCCAGAGCAGGCCCGCACGCCGATCAAGAACCTCTCTGGCGGCGAGCGCGCCCGCCTGATGCTCGCCCGCATGCTGGCGCGGCCGTCCAACTTGCTGATCCTCGACGAGCCGACCAACGACCTCGACATCGAGACGCTGGACCTGCTGCAGGAGGTCGTCGCAGGCTTCCCGGGCACCGTCATCCTCGTCAGCCACGACCGTGACTTCCTCGACCGCACCGTGACCTCGACCATCGCGCCGGCCGTTCCCGATGCACCCGATGGCCGCTGGATCGAATATGCCGGCGGCTATTCCGACATGCTGGCGCAGCGCAAGGGTGCCGCCGACGAGCGCAAGAAGGCGGAGAAAGCCGAGAAGGCGAAAGCGCTGGACGCGGCGCCCGCCGCCGAAGCGCCAAAGGGCAAGGGAAAGCTTTCCTTCAAGCAGAAATTCGCGCTCGAGAACCTGCCCAAGGAGATGGCCAAGGCGGAAGCCGAGATCGCCAAGCGCGAGGAAAAGATGGCCGACCCCAACCTCTTCTCCAAGGACCCCACGACCTTCAACCGCCTGGCCGCCGAGATGGAGAAATTCCGCGACAGCCTGGTGAAGATGGAAGAGGAATGGCTGGAGCTCGAAATGCTCCGGGAAGAGCTGGAGGGCTGATCGCCCTCTACACCGCCGAAAGCTGAGCCTCGATCGCCGCCTTGTCGACGATCGACCACACCTTCGCGATCTGGCCCTCGGTAAATTCGTAGAACACGTTCTCGGAAAACGAGATTCGCCTGCCGTTGACAGGCAAGCCGAGAAATGTGCCTTGCGGGCTGATGTCGAAATTCAGCCGGCTGGCCACCGTGGTGTCATCGGCGATCAGGATCTGGACGTCGAAATAGAGGTCGGGTATCCCGCGAAACTCGGCCTCACGCGCCTGCCGATAGCCATCGAGGCCAACCATCTGGCCGTTATAGCGCACATCCTGCCCGACATAGGTGCCGAGGTTTTCCCAATCCTCGGAATTCAGGCAATGGATATAGGCGCGATATATGTCCGCAAGTCTCGTCTCCGGCATTCAAGTTCTCCCACCCATTGGTATACCCTGCCAGATAGCTCCCGTCTCCGAGCCGGAAACCCTCACATTTCATTGATTGGCCAGCGCTAAGACCTCGTGCCTAAGCTCCCGAAGGCTCCCGCCCCCGGAGCCAAGAGGAGAAAACCCATGTCTCGCTATCTGATTACCAGCCATGTCGCGGCGCTTGCCGTCGGCATTCTTCTGAGCACGTCGCAGATCACATCGGCGGCTGATGCGCAGCGCGTGCGCGTGCGTGGCGATATTGCCAGCCTTTCCGGCGACACGCTCGTCGTCAAGACCCGCGAGGGCGCCGACCAGACCATTGCGCTGAAGCCGGAATGGAAGGTTGGCGGCATCAAGAAGGCGTCGGTCGAGGACATCAAGCCCGGCGATTTCGTCGGCATCGCCTCGCTGCCCAAGCAGGACGGCGGCGATGGCGCGCTGGAAGTGCTGATCTTTCCGGCGGCCATGAAAGGCACCGGCGAAGGCAGCCGCCCCTGGGATTTGAAACCCAACAGCAGCATGACCAACGCGACCGTCGCCAAGGCGGTCAAATCCGTCGATGGCCACACCGTGACGCTGACCTATCAAGGCAAGGAAAAGACCATCTCGATATCGGACGACACACCGATCGTGACCTTCACGGCCGCGCAGAAGTCGGACCTGACGCCAGGCGCGCATGTCATCGTCATGGGCGAGAAGGCAGCGGACGGAACTGTCTCCGCGGCACAGGTCACGGTCGGCACAAACGGCGTCGTTCCGCCGATGTAAGCCCGATCGAAGCGATCAGAGTGCCGGCGCCGGGGTGTTCGGCGCCTTGTCCGCTACCTTGTTTTCGTCGGGCTTGGCGGCAAGCGCTTCGAGATGCAGCACGCGCGGATGGAAGGCCTCGATATAGGCGTCGGAGCGGCCGATATAGATCATCGTCGCATCCGGCATCGCCTCGAGCACCTTCATCATCGTCGACTGCCATTCGGGCTCCATGCCCTCCAGCACTTCGTCGAAAACCATCCATTGCGGCCGGACCAGCAACAGCCGCGCGAAGCCGATAGCCCGCTGTTCATCGGCATCGAGCAGCTTGTCCCAGCGCGCGCGCGTATCCAGTCGGGCAACGAGATTGTGCAGCCCCGCCTTTTCGAGCGCCGCGACCACATCGTCGTTCTTGTATGTGTCGGCGGCCGCAGGAAACGCCAGCGCTTCGCGCAGAGTACCACCGGGAATATAGGCCGATTGCGGCACGAACAGCATATCGTCGGTGGGCGGCAGGCCGATCTTGCCGCTACCGCAGGGCCACAGCTCCGACATCGCCAGGAAGAGGAGCTTGCGATTGACGTTATGGTCGCCGTTGATCATCACCTTCTCGCCGGCCTTGATGGTGACGCTGCCCTCATGCAGGCGGAAGCCGCCGCACTGGTCGATCTCCTCGTCCATCTTGGTAGCGATGGTCACATTCTCAAGCGTCAACGTGCCTGGCGCGCTGCGCTCATAGGCGATCGTTTCCTTGAGATCGACGTCGTCGCCCATCGTGGTCAGAGCCTGGCGGAAGTCGGTAACGCGCATCAAGGTTGCGCGCCATTCGGCGATCGGGCCGAAGTTCGAAACGTACCAGCGCAGCGCCGTGTTGACCTGGTTGAAGGCGCCGACCGACATCATCAGCTGGCCGAAGGTAAGGCCGCCGGAGAAATAGGCGGGTGCGGCCACGATGATCGGAATGACGACGACGAGCCAGCCGTAGCCGGCCGACACCCAGGTCAGGTTGACGTTGGCCATCGCCAGCTTCTTGATGACGGCGAGAACGGCGCTGATATCGGTGTTGATCCGCCCCCGCTCATTCTCCTCCCCGCGCGCAGCCGTGATCGCCGGAATGTTCTCGTTGGCATGCATCAGCGCGAAGCGCAGCTCAGCTTCCTTGGAGAAACGGTCCGCATTGAGCTTGACGAGCTTGCGTCCGACGAGCTGGCTGAGCACCGAGGCTGAAGCGGCATAGAAGATCGCCGCCCACACCATGTAGCCCGGAATGGAAAAGGCGTACTCGCCGAAGCGAAAAACGAAGCCGCTCGACAACTCCCAGAGAACGCCGATGAAGCTCACCAGCAGGATCGTCGATTGCACCAGGCCGATGACGAGACCCGTGGTGCTTTCCGCCAGATTGCGCGCATCCTCATGCAGGCGCTGATCCGGATTGACGCCGATCAGCCCGCTGGAGGCGAGGCGGAGCGCCCGCTTGCGCTGCAGCCACTGGTCGACGAGATCCCGCGTCAGCCCCTCGCGCATGTAAAGCGCCGTCATCTGGTTCAGCCAGGCTTGCACCACGTTGAGAAGCAACAGCATGCCGGCGATCAGCGCGAAGATCTTCAGCTGGTGGAAGAACCCCGGCAGGTCGCGCCGCGAGATGGCGTCGTAGAAAGGCGCGTTCCACTGGTTGAGGATGACGGTGGCATAGGCTGTCGCGAGAATGATCCCGATCAACGCCGTCGAGAGAATGAGCACCGGCGCGCGCACCCTGGAATGCCAGAATGCCGAAAACATCACCTTGAGGCGGAAGATCAGGCTGAGATCATACCCTACCCGGTCCTGCCCCTGGATGCTCGGTCTGCTTTTGACGTCCTCTGCCATCATGCTTCCTTACGCGTATGTAGCACCTGAATAGCACCGTGAGTCAGCCTGTCCAGCAACAGTTTCTAGCATCAGGTAATGCGCGAGTTACCTCGGCAAATAGGCGACGCCGCGTATCGGTCATTGATTCGCGGCCTGACTGGGTCTATTTAGAGCGCTCCGTGGTGATTTGGCCGGCCGGCTTGCAGCCACGTTAAAGAAGTTGCTAAAGGGCCGCGTGCGGACCGATAGCGATATTTTCGTTTTTTCATCGAGTGACCGCCATGCCGATCAAGATCCCCGATACCCTGCCCGCCTTTGAAACCCTGGTTCAGGAAGGTGTGCGCGTGATGACCGAGACGGCCGCGATCCGTCAGGACATTCGCCCCCTGCAGATCGGGCTTCTGAACCTCATGCCGAACAAGATCAAGACCGAGATTCAGATGGCGCGCCTTATCGGCGCCTCGCCGCTGCAGGTCGAGCTGTCGCTTGTTCGCGTCGGGAACCACAAGGCGAAGAACACCTCGGAAGATCATCTCTTCTCCTTCTACCAGACCTGGGAGGAGATCAAACACCGGAAGTTCGACGGCTTCATCATCACAGGCGCGCCGATCGAAACGCTTCCATACGAAGACGTTACTTATTGGGATGAAATGCAGCAGATTTTCGACTGGACGCGCACCAACGTGCACTCCGCGATGAATGTCTGCTGGGGTGCGATGGCCGCGATCTACCATTTTCACGACATTCCCAAGCACGCGCTGACGGAAAAGGCCTTCGGCGTCTATCGCCACAAGAACCTCAAGCCGTCGTCGGTCTACCTGAACGGTTTCTCCGACAATTTCGAGGTTCCGGTCTCGCGCTGGACGGAAGTGCGACGCGCCGATATCGAAAAATCCGACACGCTGGAAATCCTGATGGAATCGAGCGAGATGGGCGTCTGCCTCGTTCACGAGAAGAAGGGCAACCGGCTCTATATCTTCAATCACGTCGAATATGATTCGACGTCGCTCGGTGACGAGTATTTCCGCGACGTGAATGCCGGCGTTCCGATCAAGATGCCGCACAACTATTTCCCGCATAACGACCCGTCGATCCCGCCGCAGAACCGCTGGCGCAGCCACGCGCACCTGCTTTTCGGCAACTGGATCAACGAAATCTACCAGACGACACCTTACAATCTGGAAGATATTGGCGAGGACGGCTGAGACCTTTTCGCTTTGCCTGATACGCCGCCGGACCTGACCGGCGGCGTTTGTTTTTTATATCGCGGCGGTTGCGATTTCATTCAATTGAGAGCAGGTTCCCTCGCGAAATTGCGGACGCGAACCGGGGAGGAAACAGGATGGCGGATGGATTGAAGCGGGACGTTTTTGGAACGACGAAGACGGGCGAAACCGTCCATCGCGTCGAGATCTCGGGCGGCGGCTTGACCGCCAAGGTGATCACCTGGGGCGCGGTCATCCAGGACCTCAGGCTCGAAGGCCATGACGCGCCGCTCACCCTCGGCTTCGATGACTTCGACAGCTATCCCGCGCATTCTGCCTATTTCGGCGCGACGCCCGGCCGCAACGCCAACCGCATCGGCGGCGGCAAGTTCACGATCGACGGCAAGAATTATCAGCTCGACCTCAACGAAAACGGCGTCAGCCACCTGCATGGCGGCTTCGAGAACATCGCGCTGCGCAACTGGACGATCGTCGAGCACGACAGCGACCGCGTCGTCCTGAAGATCGTCGATGCCGATGGCCGCGGCGGCTATCCCGGCAATTGCACCATCCTCGTCACCTACCGCGTGCACGGCGATGGTGAACTCTCGGTCGTCTACGAGACGACGAGCGACCAGCCGACCATCGCCAATGTCTGCCAGCACGCCTATTTCAATCTCGACGGCCGCGACGACACGCTTGGCCACGACATCATGATCGCGGCCGATAGCTATCTTCCGACCGACGAACGCCAGATCCCGACCGGCGAAATCCGCCCGGTGCAAGGCACTGTCTTCGACTTCCGCGAAATGGCCTCGCTGAAACGCTTCGAGGGCGACACCCAGGCGCTCTACGACCACAATTTCTGCCTCTCATCCGAACGTGTTGCCAAGCGCTCCGTGGTGCTCGCGCGCAGCCTCTATTCCGGCGTCTCGATGGAAGTGCGAACGACCGAGCCCGGCGTCCAGTTCTACGCCGCCTTCAAGCTCGATGTGCCGGTGCCCGGCATCGGCGGCCGCAAATACGGCCCGTTCGCCGGCTTCTGCCTGGAAACGCAGATCTGGCCCGATGCCATCAACCACGAGGGCTTCCCCAACGCGGTTCTGCGTCCCGGCGAAGTGCTGCGCCAGGAAACGGACTACATTTTCTCGAAGAGCTGACGGCAGCAAGCCGACCGCTTCTGATGTCATCAAACCCTCGCAGAGCTCTGCGAGGGTTTTTTCATGCAAGTTAGCGCTTGCAATTGGTTCCAAAGAGGTTCTATTTTAATCTCATGGATAGAACCAGTCTGATAGCCGAGATCGAGGCACGCGGACTGCGCGACACAGCGCGCAGCGGGCCCCTCTATCGCCGTCTCGCGCAGACACTGACCGGGCTGATCAATGAGGGCCTGCTGAAGCCTGGGGCAGCACTGCCGAGCGAGCGCGATCTGGCGGAAGCCCTGAAGATCGGTCGCGTCACGGTGCGCACCGCCTATCGCGATCTCCTAAACGCGGGCACGCTGGAATCACGCCATGGCAGCGGCACCTTCGTCTCCGCCAAGGTGGAGCGAATGGAGCAATCGCTCTGGCGACTTTCATCCTTCTCCGAAGACATGCGCTCGCGTGGCCGCGTGCCGGCGGCAAGAATCCTGTCGCGCACCATCAACAAGCCCTCGCCGGAGGAGGCCTTCCTGCTCGGCCTCGGCGTCGACGAGCGCGTGTTGCGCCTCGATCGCCTGCGCCTCGCCGACGGGCTGCCGCTGGCGATCGATCGCTCCGTGGTCCCCGTGAAGTTTCTCGATGACACCGCCGGCGGCGAAGGCTCGCTCTACGACGCGCTGACGGCGAGCGGCCATCGCCCGGTGCGCGCGCTACAGAAACTCTCCGCCGTCACGCTCGACGCGACCTCGGCGGCAGCGCTCGACGTTGCGGCTGGTGCGCCGGCCCTTCTGATCGAACGCGTATCGCGCCTGGAAGACCAGCGCGTCGTTGAATACACCCGCTCCCACTATCGTGGCGATGCATATGATTTTGTTGCAGAATTGAGAATTGGAGACGAGCTATGAGTGAAACCCAGTCGCTGATGTTGCAGGAAGCCGGCCAGTCACCCGAGGTGGTCGCCACGCTGCTGCGCAAGGAAAAGCCTGTTTTCGACGAGATCGCCAAGCTCTTTTCCAAGAACGCGCCAAGCGTCGTCACCACCGCCGCGCGCGGCTCGTCCGACCACGCCGCCACCTTCTTCAAATACCTCTTCGAGATCACCTGCGGCATTCCGGTAGCCTCGGTCGGCCCATCGATCGCGTCGGTATACGGCACGCCACTGCGCCTCAAGGGCGGCATTCACTTCACCGTTTCGCAGTCGGGCGCGAGCCCCGATATCGTAGCGCTTCAGGAAGCGGCCAAGCGCGGCGGCGCGACGACCATCGCCGTCGTCAACGTCACCGACAGCCCGCTCGCCAAGCAGGCCGACCTCGTGCTCGACCTCAACGCCGGCGCCGAAAAGAGCGTCGCGGCGACCAAGTCCTTCATCGCCTCGGTCGCGGCCCTGTCGGGCGTCACGGCGGCAATCGGCGCCAGTGGCGACCTGCAGGCAGCGCTTGAAAAGCTTCCCGAAGCGCTGAGCGCCACATCGGGCATCGATACGGCTGCCGCCGAAGACGTGCTCTTCAACGCCACCTCGCTCTATACCGGCGGCCGCGGCCCGGCTTTCGCCATCGCCCTCGAGGCGGCGCTGAAGGCCAAGGAGACCTCCGGCCTGCACGCCGAAGCCTTCTCACTCGCCGAGCTCATGCACGGCCCGATGCGCCTGGTGCAGCCGGGCTTCCCGATCCTCGCCTTCACGCCAGATGACGCCGCCTACGCCAACAACGTCAAGGCGCTGGAGCGTCTGAGCAAGCTCGGCGCCACCACCGTGCCCTTCTCGACCAAGGAACTCCCCGGCATCAACCTGCGCGTCCCCACGACAGGCAACGGCCTCCTGGACCCGCTGGTCTCGCTGCTCGTCTACTATCGCATGATCGAGGCGGTCACGCGCCGCAAGGGCTTCGACCCCGACAAGCCGGCGAACCTCTTGAAGGTGACGGAGACCGTCTGATGTTGCGCAAGATCTTCACCGGCGCCCGCATCTTCGACGGCGAGCGCTTTCACGACGACAGGGCGCTTGTTGTCGCCGACGGCCGCATCGAGACGATCGCCGGCCTGAACGACCTGCCGGATGGCGAGACGATCACGCTTGACGGTGGCATTCTCGCGCCCGGCTTCATCGACGCCCAGGTGAATGGCGGCGCTGGCCGCATGCTCAACGACGAACCGTCGCCCGCCTCCATGTACCGCATCGCGGAGGGACATCGCCCCTATGGCACGACGTCGCTGCTGCCGACGCTGATCACCGATACCGGTGAAGCCACAGCCGCCGCCATCGACGCCGCGAAAGAAGCGGTCAAGGCGAACCGCGGCGTGGCTGGCCTTCATCTTGAGGGGCCTCATCTCGCGCCTGCCCGCAAGGGCGCGCATCTGGCCGAACTGATGCGTCCGGTTGACGACCGCGACGTCAAGGCGCTTTCCGCTGCCGCCGAGGCGATCGGCACGCTGCTGGTGACGATGGCGGCCGAGCAGGTGACGGCACGACAGGTGCGCGAACTGAGCGAGGCAGGCGTCACCGTCAGCATCGGTCACTCCGATTGCACGAGCGAAGCCGCCGAGGCGCGCTTCGACGCCGGCGCCCGTGGGGTGACGCATCTCTTCAACGCCATGAGCCAGCTTGGCCATCGCACACCAGGGCTTGTGGGCGCGGCAATCGATCATCCGGCCGTCTGGTGCGGCATCATCGCCGATGGCCACCATGTCGATCCCAAGGCGCTGCGCACGGCTCTGAGAGCCAAGCGCGGCGAGGGCAAGCTGTTCTTCGTCACCGACGCCATGTCGCTGGTAGGTTCCACCGAGAACAGCTTTACGCTGAACGGCCGCACGGTGCGGCGCGAGACCGGCGCTTTCTGCTCAAGACTTGTGCTGTCAGACGGCACGCTCGCCGGCTCCGACGTGGATATGGCCTCGGCGATCCGCTATGGGCTCACCTATCTCGATCTGTCGCTCGCGGAGGCGCTGCGCATGGCCACGCTCTACCCCGCCCGCTTCCTGAAGCTCGATGACCGTGGCCGCCTCGCGCCCGGCCTGCGCGCCGATCTCGTGCACATGACCGACGGCATCAAGGTCAACCAGACCTGGATCAGCGGCGAGCCTACGTGACCGCGAAATGCCGATTGTCAATTTGGTGTTGACAATCGGTCGCCAAAGCCTGGTCTATCCGGCAACGGCGGGCAGGCTCATATTCCCCTCACGAAACGGCGGCACATCAGATGCGCCGCCCTGTGAGAGGACAAAATCATGGCCCAGATCATCCTGAATTCGGCAACCGCCATCCTGATCGCGGTGGCATTTCTGGCAACGGCAGCAATGGCGCTCCGCACTGAAAACCAAGTGCGCGTCCGCGTGCCTGTGAAGGTCCAAGACCGGCACCATCCCAACGGTTGAATGACCGAATAATTCCTCGAATTCGCCCCAATATCGACACCGGTCGGGATCAGGAATGCCTCGACCGGCTTGGGAGGGAAAGACAATGACGAAGATCATCGGCGCTGCGGCAATCTTGACGATTGCGCTCGCCACTTATGCGGCCTCGCTCAACCCATACGACACGAGCAAGACCCCGCATAAGCAGTCGCACCAGACGACCGTCAGCGATACCGAACATACCGCCTCGATCCGCTAAGCATATCTGGGCAAGGCAGAGCCCGCTTTAGACGAACAACTGCCCGCCATTGGCGCTGAGCGTCGAGCCGGTGATAAAGCCGGCATCATCCGAAACCAGGAACACAACGCAGCGCGCGACCTCATCGGGCGTCCCGAGACGCCCCACCGGGATCTGCGGAATGATTCGCTCGTTGAGCACCTTCTCCGGGATAGCCAGCACCATCTCCGTGCCGATATAGCCGGGGCAGATGGCGTTGACGGTGATGTTTTTCGCCGCCCCTTCCTGGGCAAGCGCCTTGGTGAAGCCGAGATCGCCGGCCTTTGCCGCCGAATAGTTGGCCTGGCCCATCTGGCCCTTCTGACCATTGATCGACGAGATATTGACGATACGCCCGAAGCTGCGCTCGCGCATGCCGGCCCAGACCTGATGCGTCATGTTGAAGAGGCCGGTGAGATTGGTGTTGATCACCTCGTGCCATTGCTGCGGCGTCATCTTGTGGAACATCGCATCGCGCGTGATGCCGGCATTGTTGATGAGCACCTCGATCGGGCCGATCTCGGCCTCGATCCGCGCCAGGCCTTCCGAACAGGCCTCGTAGCTCGACACGTCCCACTTGAAAACGGGAATGCCGGTTTCCGCGTGAAACGCCTGGGCTGCCTCGTCATTGCCGGCATAGTTGGCGGCGACCCGATAGCCCGCACTCTTCAAGGCCAGTGAAATGGCGGCGCCAATACCGCGCGTACCGCCGGTGACAACAGCGACTCTGCTCATGTTCCGCTCCCCATATGTAAGGCTCCGCTATCCCCGGAGCTCAACCACGACACGATATAAAGCAGGCTATTAGAATGCTTCGAAGCACATGGCGACGCCCATTCCGCCGCCGATGCACAATGTCGCAAGTCCCTTCTTGGCGCCGCGGCGCTTCATTTCGAACAGAAGCGTGTTGAGCACGCGCGCGCCGGACGCGCCGATCGGATGGCCGATGGCAATCGCCCCGCCATTGACGTTGACGATTTCTGGGTTCCAGCCGAGGTCCTTGTTGACCGCACAGGCCTGCGCGGCGAAGGCCTCGTTGGCCTCGACGAGGTCGAGATCGTTGATAGACCAGCCGGCCTTTTCCAGCGCCTTGCGCGAAGCCGGGATCGGTCCGGTGCCCATGATCTGCGGATCGACGCCGGCGGTCGCCCAGGAGACGATGCGCGCCAGCGGCTGGATACCGCGACGCGATGCTTCCTGTTCTGTCATCAGCACGGCAGCCGCCGCACCGTCATTCAGACCCGAGGCGTTGGCGGCCGTGACCGTGCCTTCCTTGTCGAACGCCGGGCGAAGCTTCGCCATCGCCTCCATGGTGGCACCATGGCGGATATATTCGTCCGCATCGACGGTGACGTCACCCTTGCGCCCCTGGATGACGAAGGGAATGATCTCGTCGCTAAAGCGCCCGGCCTTCTGCGCAGCCTCGGCCTTGTTCTGCGAGGCGACCGCGAACATGTCCTGCTCCTCGCGTGTCAGCTGCCACTGGCGCGCGATGTTTTCGGCAGTCACGCCCATGTGGTAGCCGTAGAAGGCGTCGGTGAGGCCATCCTTGATCATGGTGTCGACCATCTTCATGTCGCCCATCTTGGTGCCGGCGCGCAGGTGCGCTGCATGCGGCGCCATCGACATGGATTCCTGGCCGCCGGCGACGATGATCTTCGCATCGCCGAGCGCGATCTGCTGCATGCCGAGTGCGACCGCGCGCAGGCCGGAACCGCAGAGCTGGTTGATGCCCCAGGCGGTCGCTTCCTTGGGAACGCCGGCCTTCATCGCCGCCTGGCGCGCCGGGTTCTGCCCCTCGCCCGCCGGCAGCACCTGCCCGAGGATCACTTCGTCCACTTCGGAGGCATCGACGCCTGCCCTATCGAGCGCGCCCTTGACGGCCGCGGCACCCAATTCATGGGCGGCGACGGTGGCGAAAGCGCCGTTGAACGAGCCGACGGCCGTACGGCCGGCGCTGGCGATGACGATAGACGGACTGGACATGAAGGTCTCCTCGTTTGCTCCACCACATATAGGTTGAAACTGACAAAGCTTCATCGCCAAGTCAAACGACAAGAGAGCACATGCGAATTTTCGAAAGAACTTACGCTGCGTGAATTGTCTTGCACTAAAAGGGGCTTGCCGCATCGCACAAAGAGATTGTCACCGGCCCGATTTTGCGTCTACACTCCCAAGTGGAGGAATTTCAATGACAATAAGACGGGCTTTGGGAGATTCATATGGCGAAGAATGAGGGCCAGGTAGCGATCAAGAAATACGCCAATCGCCGACTGTATAACACCGGCACCAGCACCTACGTAACGCTGGAAGACCTGGCGGAGATGGTGAAGAAGGGAGAGGACTTCACCGTACAGGACGCCAAGAGCGGCGACGACATCACGCATTCCGTGTTGACGCAGATCATCTTCGAGCAGGAATCGAAGACCGGCAACACGCTGCTACCCATTTCCTTCCTACGCCAGCTGATCACCTATTACGGTGACCAGATGCAGATGGTGGTTCCGAGCTTCCTGGAACACTCCATGCGCGCCTTTACCGAGCAGCAGACGCAGATGCGCGAGCAGGTAACGCGCGCCTTCGGTGAGACGCCGTTGACGAAGAACCTGCAGCTGCCCATGCAGATGGTCGAGGATCAGGTTCGCCGCAACACCGAGATGTTCCAGCAAGCCATGCAGATGTTCTCGCCCTTCAAGGCGCCGGCGACTGCCGCCAAGGAAAGCCGCAAGGCCGAAGCCAAGGACATCGACGAACTCAAGGAACAGCTGCGCGCGCTTCAGAGCAAGCTCGACAGTCTCTGATACCAGACCCCGATCGCTTCGCATCTCCTCAAGCCAAGAGCTCGGGGAGATGCCGAAACTCAAAGCCCGATAGAGACATCCCGCCCGGCACTGCGGATCGATACCGCGAAGCCGCCGACGACATCGATCAATGCGATCGTCAGAAGAATGAAGAACACCTGCGTCGCCGCATCGGGAACGAGAAGGAACTCCACCAGAAACGCGATGAAAACAAGCATGGACAGCATGTGGTTGGCCAGGCTGCCGCGCGCGTTGCGCGTTGCGCGCAAGATCTCGAAGAACAGAACGACGAGCGCCACGACGATGAACAGGTCGCCGAGCGACATGCTCCAGATCGCGCCTGAGATCATCGACAGTACGATGAGGTCATTGTGAAGCGCGGGAAGTCCGCCGCTACCCATGAACCCGACCATCGCAAGATTATAGAGAATGAAAGGCACGACCATCAGCGGAATTGCAGTGAACATGTGGCGGTATTCTCCCTCGGTGGAAGAATAGTGCCGTAAATCACCGCGTCACTTCAAGTGATCATGCGATATATTATTGCCAAAACGCAAAAGGCCGGCACACGGCCGGCCTTGCGAATTCTGCTGAAGCAGAACGCATAATGAAATTATGCGCTTTCCTTCGGCGTCAGAACCTGACGGCCGCGGTACATACCGGTCTTCAGATCGATATGGTGCGGGCGACGCAGTTCGCCGGAGTTCTTGTCTTCAACGTAGGTCGGGGCCTTCAGCGCGTCAGCAGAGCGGCGCATACCGCGCTTGGACGGGCTTGTTTTTCTCTTAGGTACAGCCATTTTTCTTACTCCACTTCACAGGCGAACACATCCAACGGCCAGACTGGCGGCCGAAACGACATATCGCGATTTCGGAAATTTTGCGCGCTTATACATGCCTTGGAGGGGCTTGACCAGTCCCCAGCTTTATTTTTTGAGATTCAACTGAATCTCTGTTCAGACCTCGTCTTCCTCGACGATCCAGGGCTCCGCGCGCGCCGCATCCTCCCAGGCCTTCCAGGCCGGAAGGGCCTTCATCGCCGCCATATAGCTCAACGTATCGCCCGACGCCACAAGATCGTAAATCTCGAAGCGATTGACGACGGGCGCGAACATCGCATCGGCGCCGGAGAATTCACCAAACAGGAAGGGACCGCCGGAATGAGCGCGCAGATCCCGCCAGATCGTCTCGATGCGCGCCACATCGGCCATGACGCCGTCGGCGAGCGCAATCCGGCCCTTCGGGCGGCGCATGTTCATCGGACAGGCGTTGCGCAGCGCCCTGAAGCCAGAGAGCATCTCCATCGACACCGCGCGCGCCACGGCCCGCTTGTCGCGCGCCTTGGGCCATAGGCCGGCTTCGGGAAAAAGCTCGGCGACATATTCGATGATGGCGAGCGACTGCCAGACACGAGTAGCCCCATGCTGCAGCACCGGCACCTGCCCGGTCGGCGAAAACGCCCGGAAATGCGGATTGCCGGCCGCGTTATCGAAGGGAACCAGAACCTCCTCGAACGGGATGCCGGCCGCCGTCAGCGCGATCCAGGGGCGGAACGACCAGGAGGAATAGTTCTTGTTGCCGATATAGAGCGTCAGCCGGTCCAAAGATCTCTCCCTTGCAAGCAAGCGCGGCCGAGCCGCACATCATCCTTCATACGTGCGACCACGCATGCCAGATGATATCTGGGGTCACCAGCGACATCTTCTGATGTCAGTCATAAATGCATCTGATGTATTCGCCGGAATTGCGCGCCCGGCGCTCGATGACGCCGGCGAGACTGCGCAGGCCACGGCCCGGCTTGCCGGCATTGCGGTCGATCGGATTGGGCAGCGACACGGCAAGCAGCGCCGCCTGCCGGCTGGTGAGCTTCGACGCCGGCACCTTGAAATGATAGCGCGCCGCCGCCTCGATGCCGTAGATGCCCGGTCCCCATTCGGCGATGTTGAGATAGATCTCCATCAGCCGCCGCTTCGACCAGACGAAATCGGCGGTGACCGCCAGCGGCAATTCCATCGCCTTGCGCACGAAGGAGCGGCTGTTCCACAGGAACAGGTTCTTCGCCGTCTGCATCGGAATGGTGCTGCCGCCGCGCGTCGCTTCACCGCGCAGCGTGTCGGTGACCAGCATCCGCATCTCGCCCCAGTCGACGCCGCCGTGGAAACAGAATTGCCCGTCTTCCGACATCATTACCGATTGCACCAGAGCCGGCGAGATCTGGTCGATCGACACCCATTGCCGGTCATAGCCGCGCAACAGCACCAGATCGCGCAGCATCAAGGTCGAGACCGGATGGATGAAGGGCAGCACGTAAAGGAAGATCAGCACATAGGGCAGAACAAACAGCGCGGCGATCGCCATAACAATACGCATCATAAGCGAACGACCCTTCAGCCAAACGAGAGCGCGCCGATGGATCGGCATGGCCATGCTGTCGTCTGTCTCCGGCGTGATGTCCAATTCCCCTGACCCAGTCTCGTTCCCCTCTTCTCCATACCGCCTGCAAACTGGCATGGCCAGACACAAAGGAAATCTTGGTCGATCTGTCGACAATTCCGTTGCAAGCCCAAGCCCGACCGTGCCAAACAACGCCGCATGAACGCGCATCTGAAGACATTTGAAAGCCGGCTCTCAGCCAACGCCCGTGAGATCGAAGGCGTGCTCGACGCGCTGCTTTCTCAAGCGGTCTTGGACGACGAGATCGCCCGCCCGGAAAACCTGCGCTCGGCCATGCACTACGCAGTGCTGAACGGCGGCAAGCGGCTGCGCCCGTTTCTGGTTGTCGAGACGGCAACAATGCTCGGCGGCAATCGCGACACCGCCTTGCGGATCGGCGCGGCACTCGAATGCGTTCACTGTTACTCGCTCGTCCACGACGACCTTCCCGCGATGGACGATGACGACCTGCGCCGTGGCAAGCCGACGGTGCACATCGCCTATGACGAGGCCACCGCCATTCTTGCCGGCGACAGCCTGCTCACCTATGCCTTCGACATCATCGCCTCGACATCAGGTATCGACGAGGCGAGCAAGGTCGCGCTGATCCTGGCGCTGTCGCGGGCTTCCGGCCTCGGCGGCATGGCCGGCGGACAGGCGCTCGATCTGGCCGCAGAGAAGCAGGCGCCGGACGAACAGGGCATCATCATGCTGCAGGCGATGAAGACGGGCGCGCTCATCCGCTTTGCCTGCGAGGCGGGCGCCATCGTTGCCGGCAGCCCGGCTGAGGACCGCGCGACGTTGCGCCGGTTCGGCGAACGCATCGGCCTCGCCTTCCAGCTGGCCGACGACATCCTCGACCTGACCGCCGATAGTGCCACCATGGGCAAGGCAACGGGCAAGGACGCCGGCCGCGGCAAGGGCACGCTGGTGGGCCTGCACGGTATGGCCTGGGCCGAAGCGACGCTCTCAGCCCACGTGACCGAAGCCGAAGCGCTGCTGGCCCCCTATGGCGAGCGCACCACGGTTCTCGTCGAAGCCGCCCGTTTCATCGCCGAGCGCAAGAGCTGAGGCGGACAAGCATCAGCAATTGCTGAAAAAGCGTCACCGAGACAAGATTCCGGCGCCCGCTCAGGCCCTGCTCTCTTGCCGAGCGACACGTGGCGCGCCTAAAACTTGGCGCAAGGCCGCAACGATGCGCGGCCGTTTCCAAGAGAAGCGCCATGCACGAGACCCTGAGCTACCTTCCGCAAATCCTGCCTGCCTATATCGCCTATATCGTCGCCGTCATCAGCCCCGGCCCGGCCATCATGGCAATTGTCTCGACATCCATGGTGCATGGCCGCAAGGCCGGCATGACGATCTCGCTCGGCATTTTCGCCGGCTCCTTCACCTGGGCGTGCGCGGCAGCACTCGGGCTTGCCACCATCCTCAACACCTACGCGGTGGCGCTCGAGATCCTGAAGATATTCGGTGGTCTCTATCTGCTCTATCTCGCCTACAAGGCTTTCAAGGCCGTGCGCGCCAACCCGGATATCCAGCAGGCCACCACGCCGAAGAACATGTCGACGCGCGCGTTGCTCCTTCGCGGCTACGGCATTCACGTCACAAATCCGAAGGCGATCTTCGCATGGCTGGCGATCATCGCGCTCGGCATGCCGCAGGGCGCGCCGGCATCGGTCGCCGGGCTGATCGTCGGCATCTGCCTGACGACGGGCTTCATCGTCTTCATGGGCTATGCCGTGCTCTTCTCGACACCGCAGGCGCTGAAGATCTATTCAAGCCTGCGCCGCTGGATCGAAGGCGCCATGGCAGCCTTCTACTGCTTCGCAGGGCTGAAGCTGCTCACCAGCCGGATCTGATTTTGGGTAAGGAAAGCGACGGCGCGGATTACTCCGCCGCCGTCCTGTTCTGGCCGAAACGCTTTTCGATGTAATCGGCGACCAGCGCCTCGAAATCCGACGCGATATTCGGGCCGCGCAGCGTCATCGCCTTCTGCCCGTCGATATAGACGGGTGCCGACGGGCTTTCGCCGGTTCCCGGCAGCGAAATGCCGATATCGGCATGCTTGCTCTCACCCGGGCCGTTGACGATGCAGCCCATGACCGCGACGTTGAGCGCCTCGACACCCGGATACTTGTCGCGCCACACAGGCATGTTCTTGCGCAGGTCGTTCTGGATGTTCTGCGCGAGCTCCTGGAAAACCGTCGACGTCGTACGCCCGCAGCCGGGACAAGCCGCGACGACGGGAATGAACTGGCGAAAGCCCATGACCTGCAGGATTTCCTGCGCCACCTGCACTTCGCGCGTGCGGTCGCCATTCGGCTCCGGCGTCAGCGACACGCGGATCGTATCGCCGATCCCGTGCTGCAGCACGTAACCCATGGCAGCCGACGAAGCGACGATGCCCTTGGTGCCCATGCCGGCTTCGGTGAGGCCGAGATGCAGCGCGTGGTCGGAACGCTCCGACAGCATGGAATAGACGGCGATCAGGTCCTGCACCTGGCTGACCTTGGCCGACAGAATGATGCGGTTGCGTGGCAGGCCGATCTCTTCGGCGAGATTGGCCGAGATCAGCGCCGACTGCACGATCGCCTCGCGGGTGACCTGGCGCGCCGAAAGCGGCGAACCGGCGGCCGAGTTCTCGTCCATCAGCGCGGTCAGCAGTTCCTGGTCGAGCGAACCCCAGTTGACGCCGATGCGCACGGGCTTGTCATAGCGGATCGCCATCTCGATGATGTCGCCGAACTGCTTGTCCTTCTTGTCCTTGAAGCCGACATTCCCGGGATTGATCCGGTACTTCGCCAGCGCCTCGGCGCAATCGGGATGATCGGCAAGCAGCTTGTGGCCGATATAATGGAAGTCGCCGACCAGCGGCACGTCCATGCCGAGGCGCAGCAGCCGGTCGCGGATGCGCGGCACGGCGGCAGCGCTTTCATCGCGATCGACAGTGATGCGGACGAGTTCGGAGCCGGCCTTGTAGAGCGCGGCCACCTGAGCGACGGTCGCGTCGATATCGGCCGTATCCGTATTGGTCATCGACTGGACGACGACAGGCGCGCCGCCTCCGACGATGACGCCGCCGACATCGACGGCGACGGATGCGCGGCGTGGTTTCGGATCAAAATCCGTAGCTGAAGACATGGATAGAGCTCTTGAACCCTTAAATTTCGTGCCTTTCAGGTGGATCATGACCGCCCGCTTGTCAACCCGCGGCATCCATCACTTTGTTTGACGTCTGTCAGTGACCGCCACCAGAGATCCCGTCCGCGTAGCGCGCCAGACTGGAAAGCGCCAGTACCACGAGGAGCAGCACCGGCAGCGCCATGAACACGACGGAGAAGCCGACATGCTCGGCCACGAAGCCGATCGCCGACGGCGCCACCAGCATGCCGGAATAGCCCATGGTGGTAACGACCGAGATACCGATACCCGCCTTCAGATGCGGAATATTGCCCGCCGCCGAGAAAGCGATCGGCACCATGTTGGAGATGCCGATACCGCAGAAGGCAAAGCCAAGGATGGCGATCTCGGCATTCGGCGCGAAACCTGCGAGAAGCATGCCCGCGATGGCGAACAGGGTGCAGATCCTGAGCGTCATGACGCCGCCAAGGCGATCACGAACGAGGTCGCCGGCAAACCGCATCGCCGCCATCGTCAGCGAGAAGGCCGCGAAGCCGAAGCCCGAGAGCGCAACCGAAGCACCGAGTTCCTCGCGTAGATAAAGCGCGCCCCAATCGAGCACCGCCCCCTCAGGCATCATCGAAAACAGCGCGACGAGACCGAGCAGCCACGGCAGCGGCACCATCGGCAGCCGCGTCTTCTCTTTCTTCGTGTCGGGATGCGGCTGGTCGGCAAGGATCATGTTCCACGCAATGGCAAGCGTGATGGCGGCGAGAGCCGTGGCGACGACGGCATGCGCGAACACGCCGAAATGCGCGATCAAAAGCCCGCCGAGACCAGCGCCGATCAATCCGCCCAGGCTCCAGAAGGCATGGCAGGACGACATGATCGCCCGCCGCATCGATTGCTCGACGGCAACCGCATTGGCGTTCATGGCAACGTCCATGGCACCCATGAAGCCGCCGAACAGGAAGATCGCGATTGCCGCCGTCACGATATTGGGCGCCAGCGTCAGCGCCAAAAGGCCGGGCAGCAGGCAGACGGCCATAGCGAGCGACACGACCCGCGATCCATGCCGGGCGATCTGCGCGCCGGCAATCGGCATCAGCGTCAGCGAGCCGATGCCGAGCACCAAGATCATCAGCCCGAGGTGGAATTTGCTGAGCTCCAGCCGCTCGGCGAATTCGGGGATCTTCGGCGCCCAGGAACCAACGGTGAAGCCGTTGATCAGGAACAGCAGCGACACCGCCGTCCTGTTCTTGGTGACGTAGCCGCTTCTGACCGGAAGCGCTGTGTTGACGTGATTATCCATCTCTCTTCCCATATGCACTGGCGCCGGCACTCCTCGTCCGGCGCGTCATTGAACGATATCTATTCGGTTTCGCCGGCAACCAGCGTCTTGCAGCCAAGATCGCGATAGCGCGCCAGCATCTGAGGATCGGCATCGCGCTCGACCACCAGGCAGCCGCAATCGGCGACCGAGAGCACGCCATGCGGCGCGGCCGTGCCGAACTTGTCGGAGGTCACGGCGACAAGCACCTGCCGGCTTTTGGTCGCGACGAAGCGCTTGAACTCCGCATCCTCGAAACCGAAGACGGTGACGCCGGCCGCGATATCGACACCGCAGGCGCCGAGAATGCAGAGATCCGGCGACAATGGCTCCATGTCGCGCATCGCCTTCGCCCCCAGCGCGCCGCCCACCTGCCGGTCGATCAATCCGCCGATCAGGATGACGTTGACGAGCGGCTTGTCGATCAGCGCCGCGGCAATCGAAGGCGCATTGGTCACCGCCGTCAGCGGCAGATCCATCGGCAATGCCATGGCGATCGCCAGGTTCGTGCTGCCGGCATCGAAAAACACGGTCATATCGGCTGCGATCTGCGAAACGGCCGCCGCTGCCAGCGCCTGCTTGCGGTCGCGCGCAATACCGGCGCGGTGATTGAGGCTGCCGCCGGCAGGCGAAACCGGCAGCGCGCCGCCATAGACCCGCTCGCAGAGCCCCGCCGCCGCCATCTCGCGCAGGTCGCGGCGCACCGTATCCTCGGAGACGCCGAATTCCGCCGCGAGCTCGGCGGCCAGCACGCGCCCATGCGTCTGCAGCTTGCGCGAAATGACGCTCTTGCGCTCCTGCAGCAGAAGTTCGTTCGTGTTCATGCCGGATTTAGCCTGACCAATCTCAAATCGATTGAATCATGCATAAACCGATACAAACGTGCAAACAAGCAGCAACTGATAAATCATCGCTTCACATTGTGAAACACTGAACACCAAAACCGTGATAAATGAGAAAAATATTCGCAGTTGCCGATTTTATTCGCAGTTTTTGACGCATCGCGGCATCGGCTTTTCTGCGATTTTCCAGCCATCGAACACACTGGTGAATTGGACAGACACATGAACCTCCTGAAGACCCTCGCCACCGCAGCCCTGATCCAGGCCGCCGCTCTGATGCCGGCACTGGCCGGCGAAAACCTCGCCGCCATCAAGCAGGCGGGCGTGCTGAAGATCGGCACCGAAGGCACCTACGCCCCATTCACCTTCCATGATGCCAACGGCAAGCTTGTCGGCTTCGACGTCGAGATCGGCGAAGCCGTCGCCGCCAAGCTCGGCGTCAAGGCCGAGTTCGTCGAAGGCAAGTGGGACGGCCTGATCGCCGGCATCGACGCCAAGCGCTACGATACCGTCATCAACCAGGTCGGCATCACCGACGCGCGCAAGCAGAAGTATGACTTCTCCGAGCCCTACATCGCCTCAAAGGCCGTGCTCATCGTTCGCGACGGCGACGACAGCATCAAGACCTTCGCCGATCTCAAGGGCAAGAAGTCGGCCCAGTCGCTGACCAGCAACTTTGGCAAGCTGGCCGAGCAGTCCGGCGCCGAACTCGTCGGCACCGACGGCTTCGACCAGTCGATCCAGCTGGTTCTCACCAAGCGCGCCGACGCCACCATCAACGACAGCCTGTCCTTCCTCGACTTCAAGAAGCACAAGCCGGACGCCCCGGTAAAGATCGCCGCACAGGAAGAAAACGCCGACCACTCCGGCATCATCATCCGCAAGGGCGAACCCGAACTGCTGGAAGCGATCAACAAGGCCCTCGTCGATATCAAGGCCGACGGCACCTACAAGACGATCTCCGACAAGTATTTCGGCCAGGACGTCTCGAAGTAAGTCTGAGCCATAGCGCAGATCTCCTCCCAACCCCTCCCCGCAAGGCGGAGGGGCTTTTTATTGGGCGCTTTCAGACTAACTTTCCACGCACGGTGCCGCCTCTTAGCCCCTCCCCCTTGTGGGGAGGGGTTGGTGAGGGGTATTCCACGTCGAACCGATAACCCCCGCGAAAGGGAACGCCCGTGCCGCACTGGCTTCAATTGATGGCGGATTCGCTCGTGCCCCTGTTGTGGGCTGGGCTGGTCTTCACCATTCCGCTGACATTGCTGTCCTTCACCTTCGGGCTCGTGCTCGGCCTGATCACCGCGATCGCCCGGCTCTTCGGCGCCGCTCCCTTCGTCGCGATCGCCCGCTTCTACGTCTGGGTGATCCGTGGCACGCCGCTTCTGGTGCAGCTCTTCGTCATCTTCTACGGTCTGCCCAGCATCGGCATCCTGCTCGACGCCTTCCCGGCCGCCCTCATCGGCTTCACGCTCAACATCGGCGCCTACAGCTCCGAGATCATCCGCGCCGTCATCTCCTCGGTCCCCAAGGGCCAGTGGGAGGCCGCCTATTCGATCGGCATGAGCTGGCGCCAGGCGATGAGCCGGACGATCCTGCCGCAGGCCGGTCGCGTTGCCGTGCCGCCGCTGTCGAACACCTTCATCTCGCTGGTCAAGGATACGTCGCTCGCAGCCGCCATCACCGTGCCGGAGCTCTTCCAGGCCGCCCAGCGCATCGTCGCCACCACCTATGAGCCGCTGATCCTCTATATCGAGGCGGCCCTTATCTATCTCGCCCTGAGCTCGGTTCTTTCCGCCCTGCAGGTCAGGCTGGAACGCCGCTTCGCCCGCTATGGCGGCATGCTGGAGGCAAACGCATGATCGAGCTCTCGAACATCGAAAAACGCTTCGGCGACGCCGTCATCCTGAAGGATATCAGCATCCGCATTCCAGAAGGCAGCGTCACGGCACTCGTCGGCCCCTCGGGTGGCGGCAAGAGCACGCTCCTGCGCTGCATCAACCTTCTGGAAATCCCGACGGCGGGCACGATCCGCCTCGGCGAGGAAACCCTGACCTTCAAGCCCGGCCAGAAGACCAGCTGGCAGGCGATCCAGAAAATCCGCCGGCAGACCGGCATGGTGTTCCAGAACTTCCAGCTCTTCCCCCACCAGACGGCGATCGAAAACGTCATGGAAAGCCTGGTGACCGTGCTCAAATGGCCGAAGGAAAAGGCCCGCAACCGCGCCATGGAGCTCCTGACCAAGGTCGGCATGGCCCACAAGGCCGATGCCTGGCCCTCGACACTTTCAGGCGGCCAGCAGCAGCGCGTGGCGATCGCCCGGGCGCTCGCTCCCTCTCCCCGCGTCCTTCTCTGCGACGAGCCGACATCCGCGCTCGACCCGGAACTCTCCGCCGAAGTCGTCGACGTCCTCGGCCGCCTCGCCAGCGAGGGCACGACCATGGTCATGGCGACTCACGACCTGAGGCTCGCCTCGAAGATCGCCAAGGACGTCGTCTTCCTGGAAGCGGGCAGCGTGGTCGAGACCGGCAGCGCGAGAAACATCTTCACCGCGCCGGAGCGCGAACGCACCAAGCGCTTCATCTCGACGATCAACGCCGCGCATACCTACGATATTTGAGGGATGCTTGCGAGATCATGGGACAAAGTCAGGATTACGGCGTAGCGGATAACCGCAGCCGTAACTCATTGAAACGCCGATTCAAAAACCCGCTCGACGTCATCCTCGGGCTCGTCCCGAGGATCTAAGCACGCCTCCTGGAGTTCAACGGTCCTGCCATTCGCGACGGATCAACACGCGCCATTGAGTCGACTAAAACACGCGCCCAGTGTCCATGCACGTCAAGCAAGTTGGACCGTTGGCAGATCCTCGGGACGAGCCCGAGGATGACGGCAGAGTAAGTGGCCGCGTCCGTAACCTATTGAAACGACACGGTACGCCGCCAAGAACGCCACACAGCGGATAGCTCGACCGGGCGCCGCATGACACGACGCCCGCCAGCATCACTTACCCCGCATAAGTGACCAGCAGGTCCTTGGCGTCGATCTGGTCCCCGGCCTTGACGAGAACTTCGGCGATCGTTCCGTCTTTCTCGGCGTGGATCGCCGTTTCCATCTTCATGGCTTCGATCGACACCAGCACGTCGCCAGCGCTGACCGTCTGGCCGGCCGAGACGAAGGCGCGGGAGATGACACCAGGCATCGGCGCGCCGACATGGGCGGCATTGCCAGGCTCCGCCTTGCGGCGGGCAGCAGCTCCAGTGGCACCATGGGCGCGATCCGGAACCTTGATGCGGCGCGGCTGGCCGTTGAGCTCGAAGAACACCGTGACCATGCCCTGGCTGTCGGTGCCGCTCATCGCCTGGTTGACGATGACAAGCGTCTTGCCCTTCTCGATATCGGCAAACAGCTCCTCGCCGTCGCCAAGACCGTAGAAATAGGCTGGCGTCGGCAGAACCGAGACCGGGCCGTAGGTGTCGGATGCCAGCGCGAAGTCGGTGAAGACCTTCGGATACATCAGGTAGGAGGCAAACTCGAAGTCGTTGACCTCGCGCTCCAGCTTGGTTTCGATCGTCTTGCGCTCGGCATCGAGATCGGCGTCTTCAAGCAGTGAGCCCGGACGCACCGTATAGGGGGCGTCGCCCTTCAGCGCCTTCTTCTGCAGTGCTGCCGGCCAGCCAGACGGCGGCTGTCCGAGATCACCCTTCAGCATCGAGACGACCGATTCGGGGAAGGACACTTCCTTGTCGGCGCTGACGACGTCGGCGACGCTCAGATCCTGGGAGACCATCATCAGAGCCATGTCGCCGACGACCTTGGAGGACGGCGTTACCTTGACGATATCGCCGAACATCTGGTTGGCGTCGGCGTAGGCTTGTGCCACCTGGTGCCAGCGGGTCTCGAGGCCGAGCGAACGCGCCTGTTCCTTGAGATTGGTGAACTGACCACCCGGCATTTCGTGCAGGTAGACTTCCGATGCCGGTCCCTTGAGATCGCTTTCGAAGGCCGCGTATTGGTGGCGCACCGCTTCCCAGTAGAAGGAGATGCGGCGGATCCATTCCGGATCGAGACCCGGATCACGCTCCGAGCCGCGCAGCGCTTCGACGATCGAGCCGAGGCACGGCTGCGAGGTGTTGCCCGACAGCGCATCCATGGCCGCATCGACGGCATCGACGCCGGCATCCACAGCCGCGAGAACGGTTGCCGCCGCAATGCCCGACGTGTCGTGCGTATGGAAGTGGATCGGCAGGCTGGTTGCCTCGCGCAACGCCTTGAACAGCACCTTGGCGGCGGCAGGCTTCAAGAGGCCCGCCATGTCCTTCAGCGCGATGATATGCGCGCCGGCCTTTTCCAGCTGGACGGCGAGATCGGTGTAGTACTTCAGATCGTACTTCGGACGCGCCGAGTTCAGGATGTCGCCGGTATAGCAGATCGCCGCTTCGCAGAGCTTGTTCTCTTCCGCGACCGCATCCATCGACACGCGCATGTTCTCGACCCAGTTCAAGCAGTCGAAGACGCGGAAGAGATCGATACCGCCGGCAGCGGCCTGGCGGACGAAGTATTTGACGACGTTATCGGGGTAGTTCTTGTAACCGACGCCGTTGGCGCCGCGCAGCAGCATCTGCAGCAGCAGGTTCGGTGCCGCTTCGCGCACCTGAGACAGGCGCTCCCACGGATCTTCCGTCAGGAAGCGCATGGAGACGTCGAAAGTGGCGCCGCCCCAGCATTCCAGCGAGAGCAGGTTCGGCAGCGCATGCGCATAGGTGCCGGCGATGCGGGCGATGTCGTAGGTCCGCATGCGGGTCGCGAGCAGCGACTGATGGCCATCACGCATCGTCGTGTCGGTCATCAGCACGCGCTTTTCGTTGCGCATCCATTCGCCGAATTTCTTCGGACCCAGCGTGTCGAGCAACTGCTTGGTGCCGTCCTTGATCGTCGTGCCGTTGGTGTAGGGCACGACGGGTTCGGCGGCATCCGCCGTCGGGCGCGGCCGGTCCTTGGCTTCCGGGTGACCATTGACGGTGACGTCGGCCAGATAGGTCAAGAGCTTCGTCGCGCGGTCCTGGCGCTTGACCTGCTGGAACAGCTCCGGCGTCGTGTCGATGAAGCGGGTGGTGTAGCTGTTATCCTTGAACTTCGGATGCGTGATGATCGCTTCCAGGAAGGTCAGGTTGGTGGCGACGCCACGGATACGGAATTCGCGTAGCGCGCGGTCCATGCGCGAAATCGCTTCCGACGGGCTCGGCGCCCAGGCCGTGACCTTGACCAAGAGCGGATCGTAATAGCGGGTGATGATGGCGCCCGAATAGGACGTGCCGCCATCGAGACGAATGCCGAAGCCGGATGCCGAACGGTATGCGGTGATGCGGCCGTAATCCGGAATGAAGTTGTGCTCCGGATCCTCGGTGGTGATGCGGCACTGCAGGGCATGGCCGTTGAGCTTGATATCGGCCTGTGCGGGCACGCCCGATTCCGGGGTGCCGATCGCGAAGCCGTCGAGAATATGGATCTGCGCCTTGACGATATCGATGCCGGTGACGACTTCGGTGACCGTGTGCTCGACCTGGATGCGCGGATTGACTTCGATGAAGTAGAATTTGCCGGTATCGGCATCCATCAGATATTCGACGGTGCCGGCGCCGACATAGCCCGTGGCACCCGCGATCTTCAGCGAATAGGCGGCCAGTTCCTGGCGCTGCGCTTCACTCAAATAAGGGGCTGGCGCGCGCTCGACGACCTTCTGGTTACGGCGCTGGATCGAGCAGTCGCGCTCGAAGAGATGCACGACATTGCCGTGCGTATCGCCAAGGATCTGGCTTTCGACGTGGCGGGCGCGCTCGACGAGCTTTTCGAGATACACCTCGTCCTTGCCGAAGGCGGCCATCGCCTCGCGCTTGGCTTCGGTCACCTCGCGGGCAAGATCCTTCGGATCGCGAATGGCGCGCATGCCGCGACCGCCACCGCCCCACGAGGCCTTGAGCATGACGGGATAGCCGATCTCGTCGGCCATGCGAGCCACTTCAGCCATATCGTCAGGCAGCGGATCGGTGGCCGGAACGACGGGAACGCCGACCGAGATCGCGAGATTGCGGGCCGCCACCTTGTTGCCGAGCTGGCGCATCGTATCGCCGGTCGGGCCGATGAAGATGATGCCGGCCTTGTTACAGGCATCGACGAATTCGGGGCTCTCGGACAACAGGCCGTAGCCCGGATGGATCGCATCCGCTCCGGCGAGCTTGGCGACACGGATGACTTCGTCGATCGACAGATAGCTCTCGATCGGGCCGAGGTCGCGCGCAAGATGCGGGCCGCGGCCGACCTGGTAACTCTCGTCCGCCTTGAAGCGATGCAGCGCCAGTTTGTCTTCCTCAGCCCATATCGCGACCGTTTTTATCCCGAGTTCGTTGGCAGCGCGAAACACGCGGATGGCAATTTCGGAACGGTTGGCGACAAGGATCTTGGAAATGGGCAAATGCGGTCTCCTCACGGCATCTAAGCGGGCAATGCTGCACCCGCGAAAGGAGTCTTAACCCGCTGTCACGGAAAGTTCAATTTCCCACGACGACACCAGATCGAATTTCTCTAAACTAGCTAACTGATGAGCCCATGGCGGAAAGCAACAGCCACGGCATGCTGGCGGTTCTTTGCCTTCAGCTTGTCCTGCAGACCGTTCATATACCAGTCGACGGTATGGTTGGATATCTGCAACAGCTTGCCGATCTCGACCGACGTCAATCCTTCCCCGAGATATTGCAGGATTTCCATTTCGCGGCGCGTGAGCCGCGTATCGGCGCCCGACAGATCGTCCGACACCGAACCGTCTTCCCCACGCAGTTCAAGAATGCGCCAGAAGGCCCGCTTGGCGATCGCATCAAACAGCGTGATCTCAAGCGGCGACAGATCGACAGGCTTGCCGCCGACGCGCAGATAGCCGAGCACACCGCTTCGCCCATGGATCGGAAACATGTAGCCGTCCTTCAGGCCATAGCCTGAGGCAGCGGACATCACCTGTTCCATCCGCCGATAATGCGGATCCTTTCGGAACGCAGCCAAGCCATCTTTCCAGCGGAACGGCTGTTGCGCGAAGGCGAGATAACGGATCGTCGGATCGTTCAGCATGTATTTCTTGCCGACATAAATCTGCGGCCAACCCTCGGGCCACTCGCCGGCAAGCACGGCCGCAGTCAGATCCTCGCTATGCTTCGGATACCGGAGTAATCCATGAAACTCGAAGCCATAAGACAGGATGACGCGCTTAAGCTCATCGACCACCGCTTCCGGTTTCCGGCACTCTTCAAGAACGACAAGTAATTGAATTAATGAATGAATATTCACTAAAATGCCCCCATCCCATCCCAGGCTTTTAAGTGAAGCCGCTGCGACAGGACCTGCCCCGATAGCGAACGGTTATCGATGCAATTAAAATTAGAGTTCAGAATATCGTTTATGGTTGTGCCAGTTTGACGCGACAACGCAAGGGTTAAATGTCGGGCCTTTTTATTTCCCTAAGAAATTTTACCACATCTGACATCTGCTCATGAAAGCGAGCCATCGCACGGCGGCGAAATTCCAACAATGAATGCCTTGTTAATCGCCAGTTCAGATAGGTTTTTGTAGCATCGCAACATCCGCTATTTCGCAGATGCACAAAGAGGAATTCGCCGTGTCGCTTTTCAAGGTCTATGCAAGAGCTTTGCGCTATCTTGGCGCCTACAAGTTCCGCGTATCCCTGGTCGTTATCGCGAACATCGTGCTCGCAGCGATCACCATCGCCGAGCCGATCCTTTTCGGCCGCATTATAGATGCAATTTCCGGCAAAGGCGAGGTCAAGCCGATCTTGTTCATGTGGGCCGGGTTTGCCGTCTTCAACACGATCGCCTTCGTCCTGGTCGCCCGCGAGGCTGACCGGCTGGCGCATGGCCGTCGCGCAACGCTTCTGACGGAAGCTTTCGGCCGCATTATCTCCATGCCGCTCTCCTGGCATCATCAGCGTGGCACGTCCAATGCCTTGCATACGCTGTTGCGCGCCTGTGAGACGCTGTTCGGCCTCTGGCTCGAATTCATGCGCAATCACCTTGCGACCGCTGTCGCCATCGCCATCCTCATTCCGACGGCAATCTCCATGGACGTCCGTCTGTCCGGCGTGCTTGTCGTGCTTGGTATCGCCTACTGGCTGATCGGCCGTCTCGTCATGAGCCGCACGAAGGATGGCCAGGCTTCGGTCGAAAACCACTACCACACGGTTTTCTCGCATGTCAGCGACTCGATCAGCAACGTCTCGGTGCTGCACAGCTACAACCGTATCGAAGCCGAAACCAAGGCGCTGCGGTCCTTTACCGAACGCCTGCTGCAGGCCCAGTACCCGGTTCTCGACTGGTGGGCACTGGCAGGCGCGATGAACCGTATGGCTTCGACCATCGCCATGATGATCATTCTCGTCATCGGTACTGTCATGGTCCAGGCCGGCGAGTTGCGCATCGGTGACGTCATCGCCTTCATCGGCTTTGCCAACCTTCTGATCTCGCGTCTCGACCAGATGCGCCAGTTCGCCTCGCAGATCTTCGAGGCCCGTTCCAAGCTCGAGGACTTCTATGCTCTCGAAGACTCGGTCCGTGATCGCGAAGAGCCTGCCGGCAACGCCGACATCACCGACGTGAAGGGCGAAGTCGAGTTCCGCAACGTGTCGTTCCGCTTCGGCAACACGGCACAGGGCCTGCACAACGTGTCCTTCACCGCCAAGGCTGGCCAGACAGTTGCGATCGTCGGTCCGACCGGCTCGGGCAAGACCACGATGATCAACCTGCTGCAGCGCGTCTACGACCCCGACAGCGGCCAGATCCTCGTCGATGGCCACGATACGACGAAGATCACCCGCAAGTCGCTGCGTCGCTATATCGCCACGGTGTTCCAGGACGCTGGTCTGCTCAACCGCTCGATTAGCGACAACATTCGCCTCGGTCGGGAGAACGCTTCGGATGAAGACATGCGCCGCGCGGCAGAAGCTGCCGCTGCAGCAGACTTCATCGAGACCCGCGAAGACCAGTACGACACCCATGTCGGCGAACGCGGCAACAGGCTTTCGGGTGGCGAGCGCCAGCGTGTGGCCATCGCCCGCGCCATCCTCAAGGATGCGCCGATCCTGGTGCTGGACGAGGCGACGAGCGCGCTCGACGTCGAAACTGAAAACCGCGTGAAGGCTGCGATCGACAATCTTCGTCAGAACCGCACCACCTTCATCATCGCCCACCGTCTGTCGACGGTTCGCGAAGCCGACAAGGTTCTCTTCCTCGACAACGGTCGCGTCGTCGAAGAAGGCAGCTTCGACGAGCTCAGCCAGAGCAACGGCCGCTTCGCCGCACTGCTCCGCGCCAGCGGTATCCTGACGGACGAGGAAGTCCGCAAGGCACACACGACCGAAGCCGCCTAAGTCAGGCACTTCACGAAAACGATAGAAGCCGGATGGTCCGCCATCCGGCTTTTCTCGTGCTCGGACGTGGGCTGCAACAGCAAAGCCTGACTGCAGCGCCTTAGACTAAAGTCATAATCCCAAAGCCGCTCTCCGTAAGCGTGGTGTTTTCTGGCACACTTTCCTCGGGCGAACCGCGACCAGGGGTATGCTTTGAGGAGAGTATGGTCGCGCGCCGCATTTCACATCATTCTGTGGAGGACAGAACATGGCAAATGTCGCAAGCGTCGGGGGCGCGAAAGCCGGACCGATGACATCGGAGGAGAAGAAGGTCATCTTCGCCTCCTCGCTCGGCACCGTTTTCGAGTGGTACGACTTCTATCTCTACGGTTCGCTGGCCACCTATATCGGCGCGACCTACTTCACCCAGTATCCGGAAGCCACCCGCAACATCTTCACGCTGCTGGCCTTTGCCGCCGGCTTCCTGGTTCGCCCGTTCGGCGCACTGGTCTTCGGCCGCCTCGGCGATCTCGTCGGCCGTAAATACACCTTCCTGGTGACGATCCTGATCATGGGTCTTTCGACCTTCCTGGTCGGTATCCTCCCCGGAGCAGCCACCATCGGCATCGCCGCACCGATCATCCTGATCGCGCTTCGCCTGCTGCAGGGCCTGGCGCTCGGAGGTGAGTATGGCGGGGCAGCCACCTATGTGGCCGAGCACGCGCCGAACGGCCGCCGCGGCTATTTCACGTCATGGATCCAGACAACGGCAACGCTCGGCCTTTTCCTGTCGCTGATCGTCATCGTCGGCGTCCAGTTCATCATGGGCAAGGAAGCCTTCGCCGCCTGGGGCTGGCGCATTCCTTTCCTGGTCTCGGTTGTCCTTCTCGGCGTCTCTGTCTGGATCCGCGTGCGGATGAACGAATCCCCCGCCTTCCAGAAAATGAAGGCGGAAGGCAAGGGCTCCAAGGCGCCGCTGACGGAAGCATTCGGTCAGTGGAAAAACGCCAAGATCGCCCTCATCGCCCTGCTCGGCGCCACCATGGGCCAGGCGGTCGTCTGGTACGGTGGACAGTTCTACTCGCTGTTCTTCCTGCAGAACGTTCTGAAGGTCGACCTGCAGGCAGCCAACATCATGGTCGCCGTCGCCCTCATCCTTGCCACACCTTTCTTCGTCATCTTCGGCGGCCTGTCGGACAGGATCGGCCGCAAGCCGATCATCATGGCCGGCCTGCTGATTGCGGCAGTCACCTACAATCCGCTTTTCAAGGCCCTGACCTGGACCGCCAACCCGGCGCTTGCCGAAGCCCAGGCCTCGGTTCGCGCAACGGTCACAGCCGATCCGACGGACTGCAAGTTCCAGTTCAACCCGACCGGCACATCGAAGTTCACCAGCTCCTGCGACGTGGCGACAGCCTTCCTGACCAAGAACTCGGTGCCTTATGATGTCGTCCCAGGTCCTGCCGGCCAGCCGGCGACGGTCAAGATCGGCGATGAAACCATCACCAGCTTCGATGCGGTCGCTGCCGGCGACAAGGCCAAGGGCCTGACGGCGGCCTTCGAGAAAAGCGTCAACATCGCGCTCCACGACGGTGGCTACCCGCTGAACCGCGGCGCCATCAAGGTGCCGGACGCGAAGCTCGATGCCTTCATCGCCGCCAATCCCGAGCTCGCGCTGAACGCCGATGCAGTCCGCTCCGGCACCAAGGAAACGATGCCGGCCGACAAGCTGGTGGCAGCAAAGCTGCTGACGGCGGATGAAGCCAATGGCGTCACCGACATGGCGGTCTACAATATTGCCGGCGGCGGCACCTTCGCCATGGCGGCCGATCCTGCACGTGTCAACTGGATCGGCACGATTGCCATCCTGTTCGTGCTGGTTCTCTATGTGACGATGGTCTATGGCCCGATAGCGGCATTGCTGGTCGAGCTCTTCCCGACCCGCATCCGCTACACCGGCATGTCGCTGCCCTATCACATCGGCAACGGCTGGTTCGGGGGGCTGCTGCCGGCAACGGCCTTCGCGATGAGTGCGGCCACCGGCGACATCTACTTCGGCCTCTGGTATCCGATCATCTTCGCCGCGATCACGCTTGTGATCGGCCTGATTTTCCTGCCGGAAAGCAAGAACCGCGATATCCACGCAATGGATTGATCTTTCCCGAAAAGACAGACCACGCCCGGCGCTCCAAAGGCGCCGGGTTTTCTATTGCCGGAAACAGCCGCTTGGGCTGCGGCCAGCCGCCAACGCCTGGGCGAAACAGAAGATTGTGACGCGCATAGACGATGGCAATCATCAGCGAAAACCACCCTCCGAGCGCCAGGCCGGCGATCACGTCGCTCGGATAATGCGCACTCACCATGACCCGCGTCATGCCGAACCACAGCGCACAAGCCACGAAAGCAATGCGATAGCGCGGGAAGAGCAGCGCAAAGGCGGCGAAGAAGGCGCCGATCGTCGTTGCGTGGCCTGATGGGAAGCTTTCGAAGGAATGACCGGAGAAGGACGAAAACGAGAAGATGCCGTAGTCCTGGAAATGTTCCGGCCGGGCCCGCCCGATCAGCCTTTTCAGGAGATTTGCAACCAGTCCCGACAGCGCGATCGAGGTCAGGAGATAACAGCCGATCCAGCTGACCCTGAGCGCCTGCAGGCGATGGCGGACGCTGGTGGCGGTGCGCGACGATGCCCAGCCCTGGAACAGAAGGAAGGCGCTGACGATGATGATCCAGTCGGACTTGCCGAAATCGGTCAACATCAGGCCGACCCTGCGAATGGTTGGCGGCACGTGATCGCCGCCAACAGGACCATCGAATAACAAAAGCGAGAGGATCACGGCGTTGACCGTGACGAACAGACAGGATTGCCAACGCAGATGCGGCATGCCGTGACGACAGCGGAGCCTGCGTTTCTCAAGCGAAGAGAGAAAGGATTTCATGTCTGTCGGCGGTCCTAGTCAGGGGTTGTCG
Organism: Rhizobium sp. FG113; assembly: GCF_057809895.1. Classification (NCBI taxonomy): domain Bacteria; kingdom Pseudomonadati; phylum Pseudomonadota; class Alphaproteobacteria; order Hyphomicrobiales; family Rhizobiaceae; genus Rhizobium; species Rhizobium sp. FG113. The sequence goes on from NZ_JBMDKV010000008.1 coordinate 79,374, forward strand.
ATCAACGACCGAGACCTAGCAGAAGCAGACTACAGAATTTTTACGTAGGCGCTTACAACAAGCGGCTGAGCCGCGGTATCGGCCACCCGCCATCGCGCCCGATCGAGAACACCAGACCGAAACGCGCGAACAGGATGGACGTGGCAAAGGCGATCCACGCACCAAGCGCAAGCCCCGCCGTAACGTCACTGGGATAATGGACGCCGATGATGATACGAGTGGCGCCCAGCCAGAGACCAATGGCCACGAAGCCAAGGCGAAAACGAGGAAAGAGCAGCGCCAGCGCCATGAACAGCGCCCCGATATTCGCCGAATGCCCGGATGGAAAGCTCTGGTGCAGGAAATCCATGTTGAACGGCGCGAAACTGAAGATACCCTCCTGATCATAGATCAGCGGTCGCGCGCGCCCGATCGCAAACTTCAGGGAGTTGGCGATGATGGCGGTGAACAGGACGGATAGCGCTACATAGGCAGTCATCTGCCCGAAATAGATCATCCGGAACCGCTCGCGCACTTTCCACAAGCGCCGTCGGACCAGATAAGCGGTCGCAACAATGGTTGTAAGCCCGGCGAGAATCCATGCAAGCCTGCCGATATCGGTAATATCGCCGGCAAGAGTGACCAGCGGCTGCGCCAGTTCCTTGGCCGCAATACCGAGCGGGCGATCAAACACAAAGAAGGCGATGGCAATGGCATTGATCGCGGAAAAGGCAAACCCCTTCCAGGGAACCCGGCGATGGATCGTACGGCGCGCCTGGTAGCGCTTCTTCAGATAGCTCCAGAAACCCGGCCTTCGATCGCTCTCGCTCATTCTACTCCCGCTCTTTTCTCAATGCAGGAGGGAGATAGGGGCGGCGATAGGCACCTTCAATGCAAAGACCCTCCGCATCGTGAGATGCGAAGGGTCTGAAAGATGTTTCACGTGAAATATCAGGCAGAAAGCGCCTTGAACTCGGCGAGGATCGCTTCGCCCATCTCGACCGTGCCGACCTTCTTGGCGCCATCGGCCATGATATCGGCGGTGCGGATGCCCTGGTCGAGCACGTTGGCGATCGCCTTCTCGAGATTGTCGGCTTCCTTGACCATGGCGAAGGAGTAGCGCAGGCACATGGCGAAGGAGGCGATCATCGCGATCGGGTTGGCAATGCCCTTGCCGGCGATGTCAGGCGCCGAACCATGCACCGGCTCGTAGAGCGCCTTGCGCTTGCCGGTCTTGCCATCAGGCGCGCCAAGCGAAGCCGACGGCAGCATACCGAGCGAGCCCGTCAGCATGGCGGCAACGTCGGATAGCATGTCTCCGAACAGGTTGTCGGTGACGATGACGTCGAACTGCTTCGGCGCACGCACCAGCTGCATGCCGCCGGCATCCGCCAGCATGTGCTCGAGCTTGACGTCCGAATACTTGTCCTTGTGGGTCGCGGTCACGACCTGGTTCCACAACACGCCCGACTTCATGACGTTGCGCTTTTCCATGGAGCAGACGCGGTTCTGGCGCGTACGGGCCATTTCGAAGGCCACGGCCGAGATGCGCTCGATCTCGTAGGTGTCGTAGACCTGCGTATCGATGGCGCGCTTCTGGCCATTGCCGAGATCCGTGATGGTCTTCGGCTCGCCGAAATAGACGCCACCAGTCAGTTCGCGGATGATCAGGATATCGAGGCCTTCGACCAGTTCCGGCTTCAGCGAGGAAGCGGCAGCGAGCGCCGGGTAGCAGATGGCGGGACGCAGGTTGGCGAACAGTTCAAGATCCTTGCGCAGGCGCAGCAGGCCGGCTTCGGGACGCACCTCATAGGGAACGTCATCCCACTTCGGGCCGCCGACGGCGCCGAAGAGAACCGCATCCGCCGAAAGCGCCTTCTGCATGTCGGCTTCGGAGATCGCCGCGCCATGCGCGTCGTAAGCACAACCGCCGACCAGACCTTCATCGGTGGTGAAACCAGCCGACATCTCTTCGTTCATGAAGGCAATGATCTTGCGGACCTCACCCATAGCCTCGGGACCGATGCCGTCACCCGGCAGCAGGAAAAGATTGCGCGTCGTCATGGAAACCTCCGGGAAAAACAAGTTGCGGCTTATTATCCCTCGACAGAAGGCATTTCAAGCGACCAAGAGGCCGTTTCGGTACGGTTGACGCCAGAGTTGAACGATCAGTTGACCCCGTAATTTGCCTGGGCAACAAGAAGGGCATCGTGACCATGATCTGGAAAACGCCCATGCCCGCCGCACCGCTCCATCTCGACACCCCGCTCTTTCGCACCGCCGCCGACTATAGCGCCGCAAACCGGCCGCTCTGGCTGAAGCTGGACGCGCTGCAGCCGGCAGGAAGCTTCAAGCTGCGCGGCGTCGGCAGATTGTGCCAGCATGAGGTGGAAAACGGCGCGAAAGAAATCTTCTGCGCCTCCGGCGGCAATGCCGGCATCGCCGCGGCCTATGCCGGCCGCGCGCTCGGCGTACCCGTCACCATCGTCGTGCCGGAAACCACCTCGGAGGAAGTACGCCACTCGATCGCAGCCACCGGCGCCGCCGTTCTCGTCCATGGTTCTGTCTTCGACGAGGCCAATGCCCATGCGGTCAATCTCGCCGCAGAGTGCAAGGCCGCCTATGTGCACCCGTTCGACCACCCGCTGCTCTGGGAAGGTCACGGCACACTGATCGACGAAGTCGTTTCCAAGGGCGTCGAATTCGACTGCGTGGTCGCCAGTGTCGGCGGCGGTGGACTGCTTGCCGGCATCGTCGCCGGCCTGAAGCGCAACGGCCTCGATAATGTGCCCGTTATCGCCGTCGAAACCGAGGGGGCCGCATCCTTTAACGCCAGCCTGGCCGCCAGCGAACGCATTACCCTGCCCGCCATCACCTCGATCGCCACCTCGCTCGGCGCCCGCCAGGTCGCCCAGCATGTCTTCGACCTTCCCAAGCATCATCCGATCGAGAGCGTGACGGTGACTGACGCCGAAGCCGTCGCCGCCTGCCTGAAATTCGCCGACGCCTATCGCATCCTCGTCGAACCCGCCTGCGGCGCCGCCCTTGCGGTCACCGACACCCACCCCGACCTCCTCGCCCGCTTCAAAAACCCGCTGATCGAGGTCTGCGGCGGCATCGGCGTGTCGCTGGAAAAGCTCAAGATGTGGAGAGAACGGCTGCTCTGAGCGGCCGGGCCGATCAGGCGTCGCTGTCTTCATCGTTATCCTTCGGATCCTCGGTGTCCAGCAATTCGGCAGGCGCCAGTGCATCCTTCTGCCGACCGTCGCGGATCGCGGAGATTTCGATAAAGCCGCCTCGCTCACGTATTGTAAGGATCAGCGGTGGCATGCTCACCTTCCGCGTTCCTTCAATGATACCCTTCTCTGTCATCGCGGGAAAAGACGACAGCAGATGCTTCAGGGTTTCAAGTCGATCGATCAAACGTCTCGCTGCGGCCGGATTAACTGTCGCCAGGTCTACGACCCTCTTCAAAAACCAACGCTCGGCGCTTTTAGAGAGGCGTACGGGCGGCATCAGCCGGCCCGTCTATGCCGACGCTCCGCGGCATCAACAATTGCCCGGGCTTTCTGAAGCACATCATCCAGATCGACGCTCTCGCCACGATCAAGCTCGGCGAGCCCCTCTGCGTCACGCAGAATGTCGTTTCCCTCGTTGGCGAGATACTGCTCAAGCGCCTTGCGCATGATCCAACTGCGATCACGATCCAGCACTTCTGCAATATCATCGAATGCCGTAACGAGCTCGGTTGGCAGCCGTAAAGACACCTGTGATCTATCTTGGTTCGGCATGGCAAACTCATCCCGCAATTCACTGGGATGCAGTGTAACCCAACGCATGACCGTTTCAAAGCACGGCAACAACGCCACCGTGCAGCCAAAGAAAAAGCCGGCGGGAGAGAACCCGCCGGCTTGATCATGCAATCTTGTCGAAGCGCTTAGGCGGCCCAGGGATGGGAAGCGGCGTTGGCCTTTTCGAACTGGTCGATTTCCTTGCCCTTTTCCATCGTCAGGCCGATATCGTCGAGGCCGTTCAGCATGCAGTGACGCTTGAAGGCATCGAGATCGAACTTGATGGAGCCGCCGTCGGGGCCGGTGATTTCCATGTTCTCCAGGTCGACCGTCAGGATGGCGTTGGAGCCGCGCGAGGCGTCGTCCAGCAGCTTTTCCAGATTTTCCGGGCTGACCTTGATCGGCAGAATGCCGTTCTTGAAACAGTTGTTGTAGAAGATGTCGGCGAAGCTGGTGGAGATCACGCAGCGGATACCGAAATCGAGCAGTGCCCACGGCGCGTGCTCGCGCGAGGAGCCGCAGCCGAAATTATCGCCGGCGACGAGGATCTTGGCGTTCTGGTAGGCCGGCTTGTTGAGGACGAAATCCTCGTTCGGCGTGCCGTCTTCATTGTAGCGGGCTTCCGCGAAGAGACCTTTGCCGAGGCCAGTGCGCTTGATCGTCTTCAGGTAATCCTTCGGGATGATCATGTCGGTGTCGATGTTGACAACCGGCAGAGGGGCGGCAACGCCCGTCAGCTTGGTGAATTTTTCCATGGCATGGCCTCCAGTTTGGCAGAGATAGTGTGTTGATCAGCGTTTAGTCCAGTTTCCCGGCAAAATGAAGGGGAATCTGCAGCCCCGGCCAGCGCCCCGAAGAATCGTTCGGCCGGGCGCGACTGATCTAGCCGGCCTTGGCGGGCTCGTTCATCGCCCAGGAGACGCCAAAGGGATCGCGCAGCTGACCATAGCGATCGCCCCAGAACATGCGCTCGACGGGCATGACGGCCTCGACGCCGGCCTTGACTGCCCGATCCCACCAGAAATCGATATCGTCGACCACGAGCTGCAGCGAGAAACCCTGATGTGGCCGAAAGGGATGGCCGTGCTCGGAATAGGCATCGCTCAGCATCAGCGAGCTGCCGTTGATATAGAGATGCACATGCATCGTGCGTCCATTTTCATCGGGCGGAACGACGAATGCCTGCTCGGCGCCGAAAGCTTTGCTGTAGAATTCCGCCGCCTTCAGCGCGCCGTCGACAGTGATGTAGGGGAGCAGCCCGTTCTTGACCGGCGGCATGGCCATCTGGCCGGTTTGCGTTTCGCTTTCCATGCAGTCCTCCATTGATGCCTGGGCGTGATGCTTGTGCAGCCACAAGCCTTGCCGCATCTAGGACGCGCGAGCAAAACGCCAGCCGACAGACCGAATGAAATAAATTCGGGACGCCAGAAGCGATCAGAAAGAGGCGATCAGAGATCGATGATCGTGCCGCGACCGTCGTTCCAGATGCGCATGGGTTGACCATCGCGCGTCTTGGACTTCGCCCTTGCACAGACCGGAGCCGCCTTCATCTTCAGCGAGAGCGCGCGGCCGACCATCAGCACCGTCAGAATGGCGCCAACGGCGAGCGTCACCGAAAAAGTGAGGAGCGCCAATGCTGCAAATGCGGTGATGCCTGCAAGCAAAAGGAAGACGGAACGAATATTCTGCATGGGTTTGAAACCTTTCTAGGAAAGGAATGTGGTCCTTCGTCTTGTCTTCTGCAAGATAAGCATGGCTTTTTGTTGTCTTGCCATCGGTCACAAAGCTTGACACACATTCGTGATGAGCCAGTCTCCCCTCACCCGTTCGATGAATCTGCGCCGCTCGGTGCTGAGCGTTCCCGCGATCAACCCACGTGCGATTGAAAAGACCCATCAGCTTGATTGCGATGCAGTGATCTTCGACCTTGAGGATTCCGTGGCGCCCGAGAAGAAGGCCGAAGCGCGCGAAAACCTGGCCGCTTTCTTCCAGGGTAAACCGCTGGAGGGTAAGGAACGCATCATCCGCATCAACGGCCTCGACACCAACTGGGGCCGCGCCGACATGGAGCTTGTGAGCGCGCTGGAGCCGGATGCCGTTCTGCTGCCCAAGGTCAACGAACCGCAGGACGTCATGTCGGTCAGTGATCTTCTTGCGGATGCCGATGCGCCTGATGAAGTGCGGATCTGGGCGATGATCGAGACACCGCGCGGCATCCTCAATGCCGCGGCGATCGCCGAGGCCGGGCGAACGGCGGGCTCAAGGCTCGATTGCTTCGTCGTCGGCCTCAACGACCTCAGAAAGGAAACCGGCGTTCTGCCACAGCCCGGCCGGCAGTATCTCGTGCCCTGGCTGATGCAGGTGATCCTGGCCGTGCGCGCTTACGGCCTCTGCGCCATCGACAGCGTCTTCAACGATTTCAAGGATATCGATGGCTTCGACACCGAATGCGCCGAGGCACGCGCCATGGGCTTCGATGGCAAGATGCTGATCCACCCCGCGCAGATCGAGCTCGCCAACCGGCATTTCGGCCCGGACGCATCCGCCATCGCCGAAGCGGAAGTGATCATGAAAGCCTTCGCCGACCCCGCCACGGATGGCCTCAACGTCATCAATGTCGGCGGCCGCATGATCGAGCGGCTGCATCTTGTCCAGGCGGAAACTCTGGTTCATAAAGCCCGCCTGATTGCAGAACGCCAGAAGGCAAAACGCCAGACGGCAAACTGAAAGACGATGTGATGAAGCTCTACCGCCTTCTGACCGGCCAGGACGACGCCGCCTTCTGCCACCGCGTAACCGATGCCCTCAACAAGGGTTGGTCGCTGAACGGCTCGCCGGCCATGACCTTCAACTCGCAGACCGGCCAGGTGATGTGCGCCCAGGCGATCGTCAAGCATGTCGAAGGCAAGGACTACCATCCCGACATGAAGCTCTCCGAGCAGTAAGATTTGCTGTCGGAGGGCGCCTGAAGAGCCCAGCGCCTAGCGCTCGGCCGCCTCTTCCGCGCTCGCTTCGATCCGCTCCATGTCGTCGTCGCTGAGACCGAAATGGTGGCCGATCTCATGGATCAGCACGTGGGTGATGATATCGCCTAGCGTTTCGTCGTTCTCGGCCCAGTAATCGAGGATCGGCCGCCTGTAGAGGCGGATGCGATTGGGAAGTTCGCCCGTTTCCATGGTGAAGCGTTCGGAAATCCCGCGCCCCTCGAACAGGCCGAGCAGATCGAACGGCGTTTCCAGCGCCATGTCCTCGAACACCTCGTCGTCAGGGAAGTCTTCGATCTCGATCGTGAGATTGGTGGTCAGCGCACGGAATTCTTCCGGCAGGTGGCTGTAAGCCTCCATCGCCAGGGACTCGAACGTGCTGATTGTCGGAGCGTGGCGATCCTGCCAATTGCCGCTCTGGTCTATGCGAGCCATAAAAGCTCCTTTCCTTTGCCGCCCATATAGAGCCTTTGCCGCTGATTTTCGAGAGCGGAATCAAGGGCAGGAATAAATTCACATCAAACGGCTGTTGACTCTTCGGCCGAGCTCTGGAATCCATAAGAACATAATAGGAACATCCGATAGATGGAGTGACGTCGTGGCACAGTCGGCCGTGGCGCGCGAGCGGCTTTTTGCGCTCCGCGAAACCATTGCAAAGCTTGAAGGAAAACCGGTGCCCGCATTGGCGGCGGCGGAAAACCAGGCTTTGGCCGACACAGTTCTCGACAAGCCCAATAGCGAAGACGCCCTGCGCCTGCCGCTTGGCATCCCCGCTCTGGATGAGGCGCTCGACGGCGGTCTGCCGCTCGATGGCCTGACCGAAATCCGCACGACGCTGCTGCGCAATGCCGGCGCAAGCAGCGGCTTCGTTCTGGCGATCGCGGCCATGCTCCAGCATGGGCAAGAGGAGGGGGCGAACGCGCACCTGCCGATCCTCTGGATCGCCGACACGGTGGCGACGATGGAGGCGGGACGGCCCTATGCCGTCGGCCTCAGCGATTTCGGCCTGAAGCCGCGGCTCTTCCTGCACGCCGCGCCGAAAAAGCTTGAGGATGCGTTGTGGCTGGCGGAAACCGCCGTCGAAAGCGGCGTCTTTCCGGCCACCATTCTCGAAGTTCGCGGCAATCCCAGGCCCTTCGGCCTGACGGAAAGCCGCCGTCTCAACTTGCGGGCAAAGGCGTCTCGCCGCCCGCTTTTCCTGTTGCGGCAGGCAGCGGAGGAAGAGGCCAGCAGCGCCATCTTCCGCTTTCTTGCCGAACCCGCGCCATCTGCGGCGCGGCCCTTGCCTGATGGTTCGATGCTGGGCGGCAGCATCGGCAATCCGATCTTTCGCATCACCCTGGAGAAGAGCCGAAACCCGGCTCCCTTCTCCATTCTTCTGGAGTGGAACCCCCATGACCGCCGGTTTTTCCCTGTCCGCCCATCAGCCGACACTCGCTTTTCAGGCGAACGCTCAGCGCATTCTGGCGCTGCATTTTCCGCATTTGCCGACCGATCGCATATCCAGGAAGAAGTGGGGTCTCGCCTGGCGTTTGCGCAATCGTCCTGAGACGCCGCCGATCGTCTGTTCCGGCCGCCACGCCAACACCATGCGGCTGACGGCGCTGGACGAGGCAGCCGAGGCGATCAATCTGAAAAAGAGCATGGGTGTCGCCGAAGCCCGCGCCATCCACCCGACGATCGAGGTGATCGAAGAAGACCCGGCCGCCGACCTGCGCTTTCTCGAGGGCATCGCCGATTGGTGTGACCGCTATACGCCTCTGGTGGCGCTCGACGGCAGGGATGGCCTGTTTCTCGATATCACCGGCTGTGCCCACCTCTTCGGCGGCGAAAAGGCGCTGCTCAAGGATATCCTGTCCAGGCTCTTTCAAATGGGCATCGACGTCCGGGGCTCGATCACCTCCTCCCCTGGCCTGTCATGGGCGGTCAGCCGCTTCGGCCAGGGAGGCGTGATCCACGCGGATGAGACGGAACGGGTCGTTGCTCCCCTACCGGTCGCCGCACTTCGCCTCTCGGACGACACGATCGCAGCGCTCACCAAGATGGGCCTGAAATACATCGGCGACCTGATGGAAACCCCGCGGGCGCCGTTGACCCGTCGTTTCGGCGCAAGCGTGCTGTTGCGGCTTGACCAGGTGCTTGGAACGGATGAGGAGCCGATATCTCCGCGCCTGCCCGTCGCCAGCCTCTCGGCCGAGCGCCGCTTGATGGAGCCGGTCGCCGCGGAAGAGGAGATTCTGGCCGTCACCGACCAGATCGCCCATGCGCTGAAACCGTCACTGGAGGCACGCGGCGTCGGCGGTCGCGTTTTCGAACTCGTCCTGTTCCGTGTCGATGGCAAGGTCTTCCGCATCGCGGCCGGCACGACAAGGCCGCTGCGTGAACCAAGGCGCATCGCCGTCCTCTTCACCGAACGCCTGCAGGCCGTCCATGACGATCTCGATGCCGGCTACGGATTTGAGATCCTGCGCCTCAATGTCCTGCGCCACGAAAATTTCGATACGGCCCAGAGCGATTTCGAGGGGCACCGTCAAACGGACGCATCGCTGGCCATCTTCGTTGATCGCGTTTCGGCAAGGCTCGGTGTCGATTGCCTGCAAACCTTTCAGTTACGCGAAAGCCATATACCAGAAAGGGCGGTTATTCTCGTCCCCGCGATCGACGCTTTATCGGCATCCCGAATTGAGCAAATCATTACACCACCAGCGCGCAGCGAAAGACCGGTCCGTCTCTTGCAACGGCCGGAACCCATGGATGCTTTCGCCGTAGAGGTTCCCGACGGCGCACCCGCCAGCTTTCAATGGCGCCGCATGCGCCACCGCGTCGTCAAAAGCGAGGGGCCTGAACGGATTGCCGAAGAATGGTGGATGAAAGACAAGACCGATGACAAGGATAAACCCTCGCGCGATTATTTTCGCATCGAGGACGATCAGGGCTATCGGTTTTGGATCTATCGCGAAGGCCTTTACGGCTACGATGAAAAGCAGAGCTGGTACATGCATGGAATGCTCGCATGAACGCCGGTTTTTTCGAGATTGGCGCCAAGACGAATTTCTCCTTTCTGGAAGGTGCATCCAAGCCTGAGGAGATGGTGCTGCAGGGCACGCTCCTGAAGCTGGGCGGTCTCGGCATTGCCGACACCAACTCTGTGGCCGGCGTCGTCAGGGCGCATGCCCAAGCCAAGGCGATCAAAGAAAAATACGAGCGAAAACAGCAGGGACGGCTGCAGGGGGACGAGAAGCCAGAAACCGTTCTCGACCCTATTCGCTTTCAGCCGGGTGCTCGTCTCGTTTTCTCGGATGAGACCCCGGACATTCTGGCCTATCCACAAGACCGAAAAGGCTGGGCCCATCTTTGTCGCCTGCTGAGCGCCGGTAATCTGCGCGCGGAAAAGGGCAGTTGCCTCTTGCAGGAGGCCGATCTTGTCGAATGGGGAGACCGGATGATGCTGGCGCTTGTTCCCACCCCATCAATCGCCGACGATATTGGTCGTCACCCCGCTTTCGAAGCCTGCCTCCAACGCCTGCGGGAGCGTTTCCAGGGTAAGTTCCACATGGCACTGACGCCCGCTTATGACGGCCGCGATAGGCGCGTTTTTTCCGTTCTTTCCATGCTGGCCGCCCGCAACCGTGTGCCTCTCATCGCCACCAACCAGCCGCTATTTCACGAAGCGGCTCGCCGCCCCTTGTCGGACGTCGTCACCTCGATACGTGAACACGTTCCGATCTATAAGGCAGGCTTCCTGTTGGCGCCGAATGCAGAACGCCATCTGAAGGACGAACGTGAAATGAAGCGTCTCTTCAGGGATCATCCGGACGCGGTCATCAACACACAAAGGTTCTTCGCCGGGCTGAGTTTTTGCCTCGATGACCTGCAGCACAATTACCCGGATGAAAACGACGAGGGTGAAACCCCTTACGAGACACTTGAACGCCTGACCTGGGCCGGAGCCGCCAGACGTTTTCCAGAGGAGATGAAGGAGAAAACCAGAGCGCAGATCCGCTATGAACTGGAACTAATCAAGGAAAAACAATACGCGCCTTATTTCCTGACGGTCCACAGGATCATCATGCATGCCCGATACAAGCTACATGTTCTTTGCCAGGGCCGAGGCTCGGCTGCCAACTCGGTCATCTGCTACTGCCTGGAAATCACCGAGGTTAATCCGGAGAAGAATAAGCTTCTCTTCGACCGCTTCATGTCCACGGACCGCGACGAGCCTCCCGACATCGATGTCGATTTCGAGCACGACCGGCGTGAAGAGGTGATCCAGCACATATACCAGCGATACGGAAAGGAGCATGCCGGGCTTACGGCGGCCGTGACCAGCTACCGCACGCGTTCCGCAGGGCGGGAGGTCGCAAAGGCGTTTGGCCTGTCGGAAGACGTCCAATCGGCGATTGGCAGTCTGGTCTGGGGCTGGTCTGACGACAAGCTTTCGGAACGCGAGGCCAAGGCTGCTGGTCTTGATACCGGAAACGTCGTGACCAACAACGTGCTGAAATATGCCTCAGAGCTTCTGAGCTTTCCCCGCCACCTCACCCAGCATGTCGGTGGTTTCGTCATCACTCGCGATCGGCTCGATGAAGTCGTGCCCATCATGAACACGGCCATGCCGGACCGTTACATGATCGAGTGGGACAAGGACGATCTCGACAATTTGAAGATATTGAAGGTCGACGTTCTGGCACTCGGCATGCTGACCTGCCTGCGCAAGGCCTTCGACCTTCTTCTGCTGCATTATGACGAGAAGAAGACCCTCGCGGATCTCGGCAATGCCAAACACGAAGACGAAGAGCCCGTCTATGACATGATCTGCCGGGCCGATACGCTCGGCGTATTCCAGATCGAAAGCCGGGCGCAGATGAGCATGCTGCCACGCCTGCGCCCAAGAGAGTTCTACGATCTGGTGATCGAGGTGGCGATCGTCCGGCCCGGCCCGATCCAGGGCGACATGGTCCACCCATATCTGAAGCGACGAGAGCAACGACGGCAAGGTATCCCGATCGACTATCCGAGCCCGGAACTGGAAGGTGTTCTTGAGCGGACACTTGGTGTTCCACTCTTTCAGGAACAGGCCATGCAGATCGCTATTACCGCGGCCGGCTTCAAGCCGGCGGAAGCCGATCAGTTGCGCCGGGCGATGGCGACCTTCAAGCGAACCGGCACGATCGGCAATTTCGAAAAGCGCTTCATCGACGGCATGATGTCCAAGGAGATCTATTCGAAAGAGTTCGCACAGCAATGCTTCAATCAGATCAAGGGTTTTGGCGAATACGGCTTTCCGGAAAGCCACGCGGCCTCCTTCGCGCTGCTCGTATACGCCTCCTCCTGGGTGAAGGCCTATTACCCCGATGTCTTCTGTGCGGCCATGCTGAACTCGCAGCCGATGGGCTTTTACGCGCCTGCGCAGCTGGTCCGCGACGCCAGGGAACACGGCGTGGAGATCCGGCCCGTCGACATCAACAGCTCGGATTGGGACTGCCTCCTGGAAGGCGGACGCTTCGATGGCCGTCGGATCGACTTTCGCCATCGCGAAATGACTGATGTCATCAAGGCCAACCACGCCGTCCGCCTCGGCTTTCGCCAGGTAAAGGGATTATCCGAGGATGCCATACGGGAGAAACTGATGGCGCATCGGGGATACGGCTATACCTCCATCCGTGATCTCTGGCTGCGCTCGGGCCTCGACAAATCCGATATCGAGCGGCTGGCGGATGCGGATGCCTTCAACAGCATCGGCCTGTCCCGGCGTGAAGCGCTATGGGCCGTCCGCGCGCTCGATGTGAAGAGCGCGGCCGAACGTTTGCCGCTTTTCGATCAGACATCCCATCTCGATCTGCAGGTCGAGCCTGAGGCCAAACTGCCTGAAATGCTGCCGGGCGAGCAGGTGGTCGAGGACTACCGATATCTGTCGCTATCTCTCAAGGCGCACCCTCTGTCCTTCCTGCGCGACGAACTGCGTGGGATCGGCATCACCCGCAGCGTCGACCTGCTCAAGGTGCCGAACGGCCGTTGGGTAACGATCGCCGGCCTGGTATTGGTGCGCCAGCGCCCGGGCTCGGCCAAGGGCGTCATCTTCATGACGCTGGAGGATGAAACAGGCGTGGCCAATGCCATCGTCTGGCCGAAGACCTTCGAGAAATACCGCGCCATCGTCATGGGCGCCCGGCTCGTCAAGATCCGCGGCAAGCTGCAGAGCCAGAGCGGGGTGATCCATACGGTTGTCGATCACATCGAGGACATGACGCACGCTCTGGGGCTGCTCCAGAAGGAGGCCAATCGCTTCGGAGTCTGCGACCGCTCGGACGAAGCGCGCCGGCCGACCGCCGATCCCCGGCAGAAGAAGCTCAATGAGACATTGGAGAAGGCGGTAATGGAAAAAAGAATAACCACGCGGGACAATCGAGGGCGGGATGAAGCCACGGCCTCAGTCATGCCGAAGGGACGTAATTTTCATTGATTTTCAATATCGAGTCCGATCGGACATCGTCGCAAGCGGAGAGCCGTCCGCTTTAATTGGATCGTAAGCGAGCCGGAAGGTGGGCGAAGCGGGAGTGCCTGAATATGAATCTTTCTTGACAACGAGCGTCTTCTTTAGCAAAAAGACGATAGTCATTGTCATGTTTGGAATGAAGACGTGCTTGTCTGCAGCTGCAATTACATAACCGACACTGAAATCCGGGAGGTTATCAACAGCCTTCTCGATGAGGACTGTTGGCAGCTTATTGTCCCTGCGAAAGTCTACCATGCCATGGAGAAACGCGGCCGTTGCTGCGGCTGTTTCCCGAATGTGGTCGACATCATCATTCAGACGACCGAGGACTATCACGCCCGTCGCCACTCGACGGATGCCGAAATATTTGATTTCATGTCCCGCCTCAGAAACTTCCATGAAGAAAACAGGAGAGCGGACATTGAAAGGCGACAAAAAAGTCATCGAGCGGCTTAACGAGGCCCTCTTTTTGGAGCTTGGTGCTGTCAATCAGTACTGGGTTCACTATCGTTTGCTCGAGGATTGGGGCTACACCAAGCTTGCCAAGAAAGAGCGCGCTGAATCGATCGAAGAAATGCAGCACGCCGACAAGCTCGTTGCGCGCATCATTTTCCTAGAAGGCCATCCCAATCTGCAGACGCTTGCGCCCCTGCGCATCGGCCAGAACGTCAAGGAAGTTCTGGAAGCGGATCTCGCCGGCGAATATGACGCCCGCACCGCCTACAAGAAATCCCGCGATATCTGTCATGAGGCCGGCGACTACGTTTCCATGAAGCTCTTCGAAGAGCTCCTCATGGACGAGGAAGGCCACATCGACTTCCTCGAGACGCAGCTTGAGCTGCTCGGCAAGATCGGCGAAGCCAAGTATGGCCAGCTGAACGCCGACTCGGCCGACCAAGCTGAATAATCAAGTCACAGGAGCCGGTCGCCCAGGCGGCCGGCATCCAAATCAGGCACCATCAATCAGGCAGCCGGCAATCCGGCGAGATGGCTGAACTCGCCGACCACCTGTTCGTAGACGCCGCGCTTGAAGGATACGATCAGCTCCGGCAGCTGCGCCATCGGCTTCCAGTCCCAGGCGTCGAATTCCGCGGAATGCCCGCCCGGCGGCGGGTTGATGGCGATCTCGCTCTCATCGCCATCGAAGCGGAAGGCGAACCAGCGCTGCGTCTGTCCGCGAAATTTTCCCTTCAGCCCGATGCCGATCAGCTGCGGCGGCAGATCATAGTTGATCCAGTCTTTCGCCTCGGCAAGCAGCGTCACCGTCTTCATCCCCGTCTCTTCATAAAGCTCGCGGTAGGCCGCCGTCAGCGGGTCCTCGCCCTTGTCGATGCCACCCTGCGGCATCTGCCATAGCTGCGGCGACCCGTCATATTCCGAATTCTCCGCCGGGATTCGGCGGCCGGCCCAGACGAGCCCGGCCCGGTTGAGGATCATCACGCCCACGCAAGGGCGATAGGGTAGATCTTCGGCTTTAACGGTCGATTGGCTCATGGATTATCTCTGCTAGGGTTTCTTCGGATCGTTGGTTAGCGCGGCGATCCCGACGATCTCGATGCCGCGCATCGCCGCTTCTTCCGTCCACTTTGAAATGGCATCGATGCTCTCGTCAAATGCCGAGGCGACGCCGATCGCCTGGCCGTTGCGCTTGGCCACGCGCTCGAGTTCATCCAGCTTGTTGGTGATCGCGTTGAAATCGACCTGGTTGTCGAGCTGCACGTCCGCAAAGGCGTAGGGCGTCTCGGTGCCCTTGGCGATCGCGGCCGTCTTCGACTGCGCCGAGGTGCCGTCGTCGAGAAAGAGCAGCCCGCGCTTGCCGATATCGCGCATGACAGGCTCCAGGGCATTCGCATCAGAGAGGAAACGGCCGCCCTGATAGTTCAAAACGCCGGTGTAGTTAGTGATTTCGCCCATCGCCCGGTGCAGGCTCTCGATATTCTTGGCCACGCTCTTCGACGTCAGCAGCGTATCAGGCCCGGGATCATTCGCCGGGTAATCGAATGGCTCGAACGGCACCTGGATCAAGATCTCGTGGCCGGAGCGGCGCGCCTCCTGCATCCAGCGCTGCAGGCTGTTGCCGCTGGCGGCAAAGGCAAGTGTCACCTCCTCGGGCAGCTGTTGGATCGCCCGCTGCGTGCCCGTCTGGCTGAGGCCAAGGCCGCTTACGACGATCGCGATCCGCGTTCCATGCGCGCCGGACCACGGCCGTGCATACTGATCCATCGGCCGGCGACCATCAGGGCCAACGATCGGCAGCCGCCCGAACGGCGACGCCTCAAGCAGAGCATCGTTCGGCAACGCGGCCATTCGCGGATCCTGCCCCACCTGCATAGCATCGATCAGAACCGGGCCGTTTCCGTCGCGGGTCCTCGGGCTGTACTTGGTCACCACCGAGCCATCGCCCGTCGTCATCCGCTCGACATTGGCGCCGGAATTCGGCTCGCTACGCGGCATGCCGTTGAGAGGCGTCGCATCGGGCGTGGCGGTCTGTTGGACGGTATCGATGGGAACGGCGGAGGCCTGCTCCTTGGCGGGCGGCGTCTCGCGCTTCAGGCCATCGCCGCGAAAGGCGGTATAGACCGAAAAGCCGCCGATCAGCACGAGGCAAAGCCCGGCAACCACCCGCCCCGTGCGCAAGACGCCAGGGCGCTTGCCACCCGGCTTGCGGTTCTGTCCAAGGGGCGCGTGCAGATCGGTATTCATTCTTCGGCTGCTTCCATCGACAGGACAGCAAAAAGGCGTCAGGCCGGATCCTCATCCGGCCTGACGCCTCATCTGATCGTTACTTGGCGCTGACGGCCTTTTCAGGGTTCGGCGGGAAAGACGGATCCGTCTTCTTGCCGCGCAGAAGGTCGAGCGCGTAGTTGAGCTGCACGTCATCCTTCGGATCCGGCGGCACGTAGGCGACGGAGCCCGAGCCTTCGTCCGTCTCGCTCTGGCCCTTGATGTGGCCGCGCAGGGCGGATTCGCCCTCGGTCACCATTTTGCCCTTCAGATCATCCGGCAGCGGCTCTTCAACCTTGATGTCAGGCGTGATGCCGGTGCCCTGGATCGAGCGGCCCGACGGTGTGTAGTAGAGCGCCGTCGTCAGGCGAAGCGCGCCGTTCTCGCCGAGCGGGATGATCGTCTGAACCGATCCCTTGCCGAAGGAGCGCGTGCCAAGAACCGTGGCGCGACGCAGATCCTGCAGGGCGCCAGCGACGATTTCCGATGCCGAAGCCGAGCCGCCGTTGATCAGCACGATCACAGGCTTGCCATCCGTCAGATCGCCCGGACCGGCATTGAAGCGGCGGGTTTCGTCTGGATTGCGGCCACGCGTGGAAACCACCTCGCCGCGCTGCAGAAGCGCATCCGATACCTGGATCGCCTGGTCGAGCAGACCGCCCGGGTTGAGGCGCAGGTCGAGCACGTAGCCCTTGAGCTTGTCGGCCGGAACGGTCTTCTTGATCTTCTCGATCGCCTTTTCCATGTCCGGGTAGGTCTTCTCGGTGAACGAGATGATGCGGAGATACCCGACATCATCCTCGACGCGCGACTTGACCGCCTGCACGGCCACGACATCGCGAACGATCGTCAGTTCGATCGGCTTGTCGGCGCCCTTGCGGATCAGCGTCAGCTTGATCGGGGTGTTGATGGCACCGCGCATCTTCTCGACAGCGTCTTCAAGCTTCAGGCCACGGACGGACTGCCCGTCGATCTCGGAGATATAGTCACCCGCGAGAACACCTGCCTTGGCGGCCGGCGTATCATCGATCGGCGTGATGACCTTGACCAGCTCGTCTTCCATCGTGACCTCGATTCCGAGACCGCCGAACTCGCCCTTGGTCTGGGTCTGCATGTCCGCCGCGTCCTTGGCGTTCATGTAGCTCGAATGCGGATCAAGCGACGACAGCATGCCATTGATGGCATTTTCGATCAGCTTGTCCTCGGCCGGCGGCGTCACGTACTGGGCGCGAACACGCTCGAACACGTCACCGAAAACGGACAGTTCCTTGTAGGTGGACGCCCCCGCCGCTTCCGCGGGCACACCGGCGGAATAGATGACGCTCATGGCCGTCGCACCCATCAATGCGCCAACCAGAACAAGAGAAGCCCTACGAATCATTGCGTGCCTTTCCGGTGTCTTTGGCGGTCCACCATGGTCGGGAATCGACCGGCTTTCCGTCTTTTCGAAATTCAATGTAAAGCGTTGGTCGGTTTGTTTCCAGCGCCAATGCAGTCGCACTGGCCACTCTTTTCGCACCCATCACCGCAAGCGGTTCGCCAGCGAAAACAAACTTGCCCTGCCGCGCGTTCATGGTCTCCATTCCGGAGAGAACCAGATGATATCCGTCGCCGGCATCGAGAATGATCATCTGCCCGTAGCTGCGAAACGCGCCGGCATAAACGATCAGACCATCCGCCGGTGCGGTGACCACCGTTTCCGGGTTGGTCGCCAGCGTCATACCCATCGCCTCATGGCCTGTTCCATCGGCATCGCCGAACTGGCGCAGGATATCGCCGGCAACGGGCAACTCCAGCTTGGCCTTCAATTCTCCGAACGGATATGCGGGCGCAATGCGGTTTTTATCGGGCACCCCGCTGTCGGCCAAAGCCTTGGCCTGCGCGCGCTGTTCATCCGTCAGCAGCCTGCGATTTTCCTCCGCCTGACGCGCCGCGGCAGTCGCCTGGCGAACGGATGAAATCTCGCTTTCCATCGATGCCACAAGGCTCTCCAGGCTCGTGGCCTTGCCCGCGAGTTCCTCGGAGCGCTGGCGCTCGGCATTGAGCTCGGCAGTATTGCTGCGGCTCAATTTCTCGTTCTCGGCGAGAAGCAAATCCATGCGCCGCTCTTCCTCGAGGCTGTTGGTCATCGTCGTCGTCAAGCCGGTCTTCTCGGCGGCACTTGCGGCCTGCAGAGAGGCCAAGTTGCCGAGATCGGCGGCGAGTTTATCCGTCTCCTTGCGGATGCCGGGAACAACGGCACCGAGCAGGATGGCGCTGCGCACCGAGGCAAGAGCATCATCGGGCGTCACCAGAAGCGCCGGCGGCGGGTTGCGTCCCATCCGCTGCAGCGCGGCAAGCACCTCGGCCAGCAGCCCGCGCCGCTCGTGCAGCGACTGGCGAACCGCATCTTCCTTCACGCCGAGATCGGCAAGCTTCTTCTCGCTCTCCAATATCTGCTTTTCCAGCGACTTGCGCCGCGCGGCGGAATCAATAAGCGCCTGGCGAACACTGCTGGTGCTCTTGTCCAGATCCTCGATGCTCTTCTGCAGTTCCGCGACCTTGCTCGAAGAGAGATTGATTGTCTTCGACAGCGCATCCAGTTCGCTGCGCGTCTGGTCGCGCTTCTTTTCCAGTTCGACGGCCGGATCAGGTGCCGCAGCCACAACGGGCGCGTTTGCCGCCTGCGGGTCCGGTTGCGCGGCGGCCGGCTGCTCCTGGGCCAGGGCCGAAACCCGCCCGGACACGGCGAGAACCGACGCGGCAAGACCCGCCACGGCAACCGACAAGATCACATAGTTTCGCTTGGATGCAGGTGTCGGCATGCCGATCGGTAAATCCTCTTAAACCGCGCGAAGATTAAGCTGATTTGACCATCTTTGCCAGAAAGATTGAGGCCTGCCGCCCGATCGCGCAAGACACACCTGCGTGAATGATCGTGAGCGCTCAGACGCGATGGTAGGGATGGCCGGACAGGATCGTCACGGCGCGATAGAGCTGCTCGGCGATCAGCGTACGGACGAGCTGATGCGGCCAGGTCATCTTGCCCAGGCACAGCGTTGCGTCGGCCCGATCGTAGAGCGCCGGATCAAGTCCATCGGCGCCGCCGATCGCGATCAACATCTCGCGCTTTCCCTGATCGCGGTAATTGCCCAGAAGAGTGGCGAAGCCTTCGCTGTCGAGCGCCTTGCCGCGCTCGTCGAGGAGAATGAGAATACTGCCGTCCGCCAGCGACTTCTGAAGCATGCCCGCTTCCTCGCGCTTGCGCGTATCGGAATTGGAGGCGCGACTTTCGGCGACTTCGACGACGCGGGAGAATTCGAGGCCGATGGCGGGACCGGCCTTTGCAAAGCGGTCGAAATAACGCGCCGCAAGATCCTTCTCCGGGCCGGATTTGAGCCGCCCCACGGCAAAAAGGCCAACGCGCATGTATCCGCTCCTGCTATCAGGCTTTTCGCGGCTCAAAGATGCCGCAGGCCGGGGCTAAAGCACCGCCGGCCTAATTACAGCCATCTATCAGGCGCCGGACGCAGCGTCCAGACAGCCTGCCAGCTGGAGTATCAGTGCAGCGTCTCGTCCAGATCGGGAGCCTGCCACATCTTTTCGATGTTGTAGAACTCGCGAATTTCGGGACGGAAGACATGCACGATAACATCGCCGGTATCGATCAGGATCCAATCGCCGGCATCCTGGCCCTCGACCCGGGCGGAGCCGAAGCCCTCGTCCTTGAGGTCACTGAGCAGGTGGTCGGCAATTGCCATGACATGGCGGCTCGAGCGGCCCGATACCACGACCATGAAGTCGCCGAGCGCCGATTTTCCGGCAATGTCGATGGAAACGATATCTTCAGCTTTGGAGTCCTCGAGGCTGACGAGGACGGTGTGCAGGGCGCGGGCAGCGGCATCAACGCCACGTTCCGGGCTCTTCGGGACAACGACTTTCGTGCTTCCCTTTGCGTGTACTGTTGTCAGTGCTTTCCCTTTCTCGGAATGACAAAGCATGCACATCACTGATTTGGCGAACCAAATCATGGTTAAGATAGGCACCGAACCATAAATGTTTCAAGACGCCCGCGATCACAAAGCATGAATGCCGGATTTGGCGCGGCAGCAACGGATGGCTCAGCCTCAAGTGCATCCTGCGGGGCTGTGTACAGTTGCCGTCGCCCTCAGTAAAGTGATGCTTCGTCCCAGTGCGAAGATTGCAAATGAAAAACACCTTAGAAAATACGCTTGTCCCGGTCCTTCGCATCAGCTTCCCGCATGAAGACCGCCTTGGGCACGGCAAGATGGAACTGCTGGAGCACATCAAGGAGACCGGTTCGATCTCCGCCGGCGGCCGTGCGATGGACATGTCCTACCGGCGCGCCTGGCTGCTGGTCAGCGAAATGAACCGGATGTTCAAGCATCCGGTCGTGGAATCGCAGCGCGGCGGCCAGAAGGGTGGCGGCGCGGCGCTGACTGAGTTCGGCGAGGAACTGCTGGCGCGTTTTCGGCAGATGGAGCAAACGATCCGGGTGACCCTGGCCGACGACCTCGCCTGGCTGGAGAGCAACCGCTTGCTCGATGGCGCCGAGCCAACAGCCTAAGGCTCCAACGCAACCGTCTTGATAATCGCGAACACCGGCATGCCCTCGCGCAACGCCATGCGCTCCGCCGAAAAGCTGGTGATTCGCGACAGGATCGCGTCACCGCCGCAATCGACCGTGACGTCTACGGTCGCATCGTCGGACGGCATCAACGCCAGTATCGTGCCTTCAAGCACGTTGAGCGCGCTGAGGCCATTCGGCCGTTCGGTGGCGAGCATGACATCGCGAGAGGGAATACGGACACGCACCGCCTTGCCCGGCGCAAGACCGGCATCTGGCACATGCAGCCGCACGGTCGCCATCGCAACGGTGGCGAGGTGATGCCGCCCGTCCACGGCTTCCACACGCCCCTGCAATAGGGCGCCCGCCTCGCGCCGATCGAGCGATGCAGCCGGCAGGCTGAGGACCTCGGTTGCCGCGCCCACGGCTTTCACCCGGCCGTCCTGCATGACGACGACCTGATCGGCAAGCCGCGCTACTTCGGCCACCGAATGGCTGACATAGACGATCGGAATATCCATCTCGTCGCGCAGACGCTCAAGGAACGGCATCACCTCTGATTTGCGCGCTTCGTCGAGCGCGGCAAGCGGCTCATCCATCAAAAGCAGACGCGGCGACGACAACAGCGCGCGGCCGATTGCCACCCGCTGCTTTTCGCCGCCGGACAGGTGCTCAGGGCTGCGGCCGAGCAACCTTTCGATATCGAGCAAGCCGACGACCCGCTCAAAGC
This sequence comes from Rhizobium sp. FG113, assembly GCF_057809895.1. Taxonomy (NCBI): domain Bacteria; kingdom Pseudomonadati; phylum Pseudomonadota; class Alphaproteobacteria; order Hyphomicrobiales; family Rhizobiaceae; genus Rhizobium; species Rhizobium sp. FG113. The sequence continues at coordinate 100,645 of NZ_JBMDKV010000008.1, forward strand.
TCTCCCGTGGCGCCCCTTTCGGCGCGAACCAGCGACCGTAGGTCAGGTTCTGGCGCACGGTCAGATGCGGGAAGAGCCGTGCTTCCTGAAACACATAGCCGAACCGCCGCCGATGCTTGGCGACGAAAATGCGCTTGGCGGTATCCGTCAGTATCTCGCCGTCGAGGCTGATTTGCCCCTCGTCGGGCCGCGTCAGCCCTGCGATCATCCGGATCATCGAGGTCTTTCCCGAGCCCGAACGGCCGAACAGCGCGGTAATCCCGCGCTCCGACGTGAAGCCCGCCTCGAGCGAGAACGCGTCGAACCGATGCTTTGCATGGACAACGAGCGTCATTGCGGATCGATCCTCCGCCCGATGAGACGTGACAGAAATTCGGATGCGAGCAATGCAGCCATGGAGATCACCACGGCCACCAGGGTCAGCCGCAACGCGCCTGCGTCTCCCCCCGGCACCTGCGTGAACGAATAGATCGCGGCCGACAGCGTCTGCGTCTCGCCGGGAATATTGGAAACGAAGGTGATCGTCGCGCCGAACTCGCCCATCGCCTTGGCAAACGCCAGGATCATGCCGGCGATGATGCCGGGCAAGGTGAGGGGCAGCGTCACCGTCAGGAAGACCCAGAACGGGCTGGCGCCGAGCGTGCCGGCGGCTTCTTCAAGCTTGCGGTCGATCGCCTCGATTGAGAGCCGGATGCTGCGCACCATCAGCGGAAAGGCCATCACGGCGCAGGCCAGTGCTGCCCCCGTCCACCGGAAGGAGAAGACGATTCCGAAATATTGATCGAGAAAGGCGCCGATCACCCCGCGCCGGCCAAAGAGCACGAGAAGGATGAAACCGGTAACGACAGGCGGCAGGATAAGCGGCAAATGCACGATGCCGTTGAGAATGGATTTGCCCCAGAAGCGTCCCCGCGCCAGAAGCAGCGCGACACCGATGCCGAAAGGCAGACTTGCCAGCATCGCGACGATAGACACCCGCAGGCTGAGCATAATCGCCGTCCATTCGTCACTGCTCAGACCAAGTGCTTCCAAATGCAACGCTCCTGAAAAAACGAAGGCCCACCGTGGCGGGCCTTCAGGCTAGGCAGTTGCGTATAAAACCGCAATTATTTCAGGATGGTAAAGCCCTGTTCGGTGAAGAAGTGCGCAGCTTTCTCCGACTTCAGGAAGTCAAGATAGGCTGCCGTATCGGCATTCTTGCTCTCGGACAGGATCGCGATCGGATAGGTGATCGGCGGGTGCGAGTCGGCGGGGAAGGTGCCGGCAACGGCAACGCCCGGATCCGCGTTCACGTCGGTCCGATAAACGATGCCGAACGGCGCTTCGCCGCGCGAGACCAGCGCCAGCGCCGCGCGCACGCTTTCAGCGCCTGCGACCTTGCCTTCGACCGACGACCAGACACCGAGCTTTTCAAGCGCCGCCTTGCCGTACTTGCCGGCTGGTACCGACTTGACTTCGCCCATGGCGAGCTTCCCGTCGCCGAGCAGGCCGGCGAGATCGAAGCCCTGCTTGATATCGACGGGCTTGACCTTGTCCTTGGCGGCAACGAGCACGATGCTGTTGCCGAGCAGGTTGGAACGGGTGTCCGCCTTGATCAGGTTCTTCTTGGCGAGATAATCCATCCAGTCGAGGTCGGCCGAAATGAACACATCCGCCGGCGCGCCGCCTTCGATCTGCTTTGCCAGAGCGGAGCTCGCCGCATAGGAGACGACGGCTTCCTTGCCGCTTTCCTTGGCCCATTCCGCATTGGCCGCATCAAGAGCATTCTTCATGCTCGCGGCGGCAAAGACCGTAACCTTTTCAGCGGCAACGGCTGTGCCGGCGGTTGCGCCAAGCCAGATCGCGGAGACCGCGACAGCTGCGAATTTCACCCATTGACGACGATTGTGCATATTGTTTCCCCAACACTTCGAGATGTTTGGAGAGATATAACGGAACCCAGCCATTGACCAGCGCTATATTCAGTTGAACGCAACGCATCGCGTAACACTTGATGAAGATAGCTTCACGTGTTCGTGAAACGTGACGGAAACGCCGCTGCGGCGCAGCATAGGTGGCTGGTACCGACCAGTAATGAACGGCTAAGCGACGCCAAAACAATAGAATTTACCGGAAAATGCCAACAAATTGAGCACGGCAATGGGTGCGACACTTAAACACATGTCAGAAATGCATTGCTGCGATGCACCAATTTCGCTTTTCTTTCTGTGATACTCATCATACAACCTCCTCATCGGACAGCGATCTCCTCCTCCCAAGCTGTACGATAACGGATCGGCAACACTCCTCCTCCCAGTTGCCGGTCAAGTTTTAAGCCCGACGGATCCTCCCCCGTCGGGTTTTTCATTTTCCAGCTTTATATTGAGAGAAATGAACTAGCCGCCGTTTCGCGCGCGGATCGCCGTCGAGCTCAGTCGCGATCTCGGCCCGTGGATAAATGTCCAGGCAGGCGCCGGCTTTTTCCAGAGCGCTTGTGAGTCGTCCTCGTCAATGCGCGCGAAGTCGAAGGTCTTGGCCATTTTCGAAGACAGGAACGAAAGAGTCGCACCCGGCCGGTCGATGACCGCGATCGGGAACATGCGGGCGATATCCTGCCACCGCTGCCACCGATGAAACGTCTTCAGACTATCGGCGCCCATGATCCAGATGAAATGCACATGCGGATTGCTGATCTTGATCCGCGCCAGCGTTTCCGCGGTGAAAGTGGTACCGAATTTCTTTTCGAACGCGGTGACCTTGATCGCTGGATGCTTGGCAAGCTTTTCGCTGAGCCGCACCCGATCCGCCAAGGGCAACAGCTGGCTCGGATCCTTTAGGGGATTGCCGGGAGTGACCATCCACCACAGCTGATCGAGACCAAGCCGCTTGATGGCGATCTCCGCCACCAGCGCATGGCCCTGGTGCGGCGGATTGAAGGAGCCGCCGAACAGACCGACCACCAAGCCCCGCTCGGCATGCGGCACGCGAAGATAGCGTCGGTCCAATTCGTCGTTGATCACATCAGGTCCGGACTTGGCCGGTGCCATGCACGCGGTATTTGAACGAGGTCAGCTGCTCGACGCCAACGGGGCCTCGCGCATGCATCTTGCCCGTCGCGATGCCGATCTCCGCCCCCATGCCGAATTCACCACCATCGGCAAACTGCGTCGATGCGTTGTGGAGCAGGATTGCGGAATCGACCTCGGTGAAGAAGCGCTCCACGACAGCTGGGTCTTCGGCGATCACCGCTTCGGTGTGGTTCGACGAATAGGTCTGGATATGCTTGATCGCACCATCGATGCCATCGACGACAGCGACCGAGACGATCGCGTCGAGATATTCCGTGGACCAGTCTTCCTCGGTCGCCGCCTTCGTTCCCGGCGCAGCCCTCACGACGCTTGAGGAACCGCGAACCTCGCAGCCGGCACCCGAGAGAACCTCAAGCAGCGGAACGAGGTGCGTGTTGCTGACCGCGCTGTCGACCAGAATGGTCTCGACGGCACCGCAAATCCCCGTCCGCCGCATCTTCGCGTTGACGACGATCTCCTTGGACATGTCGAGATCGGCGGATGCATCGACATAGATATGGCAGAGCCCTTCCAGATGCGCGAAGACGGGCACCCGGGCTTCATTCTGCACACGCGCGACAAGGCTCTTGCCACCGCGCGGAATGATCACGTCGATCGCCCCATCCAATCCGCGCAACATGGCGCCGACGGCCGCGCGATCCGTGGTCGGAACGAGCTGGATAGCGTGCTCTGGAAGCCCCGCAGCCTTCAGGCCGCGCACCATGCACTCATAGATAGCCTGCGATGATCGACGCGAATCCGAGCCGCAACGCAGGATGACGGCATTACCGGCTTTCACGCAGAGCGCGCCAGCATCCGCGGTCACATTCGGGCGGCTTTCGAAGATCACGCCGATCACGCCAAGCGGCGTGCGCACGCGCTCGATCTTCAGGCCGTTGGGCCGATCCCAAGCGCTGACCACCTCGCCGACGGGGTCCTTCAAGGCAGCGATCGCGCGAATGCCATCAGCCATCTCCGCGACGCGCTTATCAGTGAGCGTCAGCCGATCAATGAAGGAGGGCAGCATGTCGGAGCCCGCCGCATCCTCGAGATCCCTCGCGTTTTCAGCGAGGATACGATCCTTGTCCGCCAGGATCGCATCAGCCATGGCATTCAAGGCAGCGTTCTTGGCGTCGGTCGAGGCGAAGCCCAACGGTCGCGCGGCAGCCTTGGCCTTGCGGCCGATGTCATTCATCAGCGCGTCAATGTCAGGGCTTTGCACGACTGTATCAAGCATGGGCGGCGTCCTTCTTCTGCCTTTCCGATTTCGAATTGATTTGCGAGGTCATCACCATATCATCGCGATGGATCATCGCCGCGCGCCCGGCATAGCCGAGAATGGCCTCGATCTCGCTGGACTTGCGGCCGGTAATCTGGCGCGCTTCCTCGGCGTCATAGCCCGCCAATCCACGCGCGATTTCCCGGCCATTCGGGCCGACAATCGCCACCGTATCGCCACGGCTGAACACACCGACAACCTTACGCACACCGGCGGGCAACAGGCTCTTTCCGCCGCCCAGCGCCGTCACCGCGCCGTCATCGACATGCAGCTCGCCAGCCGGCTGCAACTGACCGGCAATCCAGGTCTTGCGTGCAGTCACGGGCGTACCCGAGGGCGCAAACCAGGAGGACCGCGCGCCGTTTTCGATAGCCGACAGCGGGCTGTCGGTCTTGCCGGACGCGATGATCATCGCGCAGCCAGAGGTCGTCGCGATCTTGCCGGCATCGATCTTGGTGCGCATGCCGCCACGCGACAGCTCGGACGCAGCACCACCAGCCATCGCCTCGATCTCAGGCGTGATCTCTGCGATCGTCTCCAGGAACTGCGCATCCGGGTCGAGATGCGGCGGAGCGGTGTAGAGGCCGTCAATATCCGACAACAGGATCAGGAGATCCGCGCCCGCCATCGTCGCCACGCGCGCCGCCAGGCGGTCATTGTCGCCATATCGGATTTCGCTGGTGGCAACGGTATCGTTCTCGTTGATGATGGGAACGGCACCGATCTTCAGCAGCTGATTGATCGTTGCGCGCGCATTGAGATAGCGGCGGCGCTCTTCCGTATCGCCAAGCGTCAGCAGGATCTGGCCAGCGACGATGCTGTCGCGCGACAGGCTCTCTGACCAATCGCGCGCCAGCGCGATCTGGCCGACCGCCGCCGCTGCCTGGCTTTCCTCAAGCTTCAACGCGCCCGAGGGCAGATCGAGAACCGAGCGTCCAAGCGCGATGGCGCCCGAGGACACAACGAGCACATCGACACCCTTGGCCTTCAACTTCGCGATATCGGCGCACATCGCGTCCAGCCAGCTCTTCTTCAGGCCGGTCTTGCGGTCGACGAGCAGCGCGGAGCCGATCTTGATAACGATGCGCCGGTAGCTACCCAGCGCCTTCTGCCTAGTCATTGGCCTCGTCCTCGTCGGCGATAATATCGCGATGACGCACCTTCAGCGCTTTGGCCGGCTTTTCAAGAATGTTCGCTTCGGCATTGGCCTCGACGATGATATCGCGCAGCGCACGCAACACTTCGGTCATGCCCATGCCGGTTGCCGCCGAGATCTGGAAGGGCGTGCTGCCGCAGGCCTTGGCCAGTTCCTTGGTCTTCTTCGTCAGCGTTGCCTTGTCGAGAACATCGATCTGCGACAGCGCCACGATCTCCGGCTTGTCACCGATCTCGTCGCTATAGGCTCTGAGTTCGTGCTTGACCGTCTTGTAGGCCTTGCCGACATTCTCTTCCTGCGCGGACACGAGATGCAGCAGAACGCGCGTGCGCTCGACATGGCCGAGGAACCGGTCGCCGATGCCGACGCCCTCATGGGCGCCTTCGATCAGGCCGGGAATGTCGGCAAGAATGAATTCGCGCTCATCGATCGTCGCAACGCCAAGATTGGGATGCAGCGTCGTGAAAGGATAATTGGCGATCTTCGGGCGTGCGCGGGTAACCGCCGCGAGGAACGTCGATTTGCCGGCATTCGGCAGCCCGACCAGACCGGCATCGGCGATCAGCTTCAGACGCAGCCAGATCGTCTTTTCCTCGCCCTCAAGGCCAGGATTGGCCCAATCCGGCGCCTGGTTGACCGAGGTCTTGAAGTGCGCATTGCCGAAACCGCCATTGCCACCCCGGGCGAGGCAGTAGCGCTGCCCCTCTTCCGTCAGGTCGCAGATCAGCGTTTCCTGGTCTTCCTCGAAAATCTGGGTGCCTACGGGCACCTTCAGCGTCACGTGCTCGCCATTGGCGCCGGTGCGGTTGCGACCCATGCCATGCGTGCCGATCGTCGCCTTGAAGTGCTGCTGGAAGCGAAAATCGATCAGCGTGTTGAGACCGTTGACGGTCTCCACCCACACGTCACCACCGCGTCCGCCGTCACCGCCGTCAGGCCCGCCGAACTCGATGAACTTCTCGCGCCGGAACGACACGGCACCCGCGCCGCCGCTGCCGGATTTGATATAGACCTTTGCTTCGTCGAGAAATTTCATTTTACTTCCATCATTCGGTGTCATTGGACGCCCGTCTTGGCCTGATCGATATAGGCCGTTCAGCCGGAGGTCAAAGATTATCGTTAGGTTTGCGAGCTATAACATACAGTACGGCTTCGGTCTCGACGGCACGTACGATCTGAAACGAATCGCCGACAGTCTTGCCGGCGCCGACATCATCGCGCTCCAGGAAGTCACCCGCGGCTTCGCGCGAAACCGATATGCCGACATGGTGGCCGACCTTGGCGCTCTGTTTCCCGACTATTTCTGGGTCTACGGACCGGGCTGCGACCTGCATGTCGCGGAGATCGACGGCCGTCCGGCGTCGCGCGGCATGCGCATGCAGTTCGGCAATATGGTCCTGTCGCGCTGGCCGATCCTGTCGACTCGCACGCTGCTTCTGCCGCGCAGCCGGACGCTCACCAAGCTCAACCTGCAGCGCAGCGCCACCGAGGCCGTCATCGACCTTCCCGGCGGCGCGGCGCGCGTCTACTCCGTCCACCTCGATCACGTCTCCAGCGACGAGCGCATCCGCCAGCTCGCTCACCTCAATGAGCGCATCAACGCCTTCCCTCATGAGGGCGGATCGCTGACCGGCGCCCGCGAGTTCGAGATCGAGGAGCTTCCGCTGCCCGAAGACTACCTCGTCATGGGCGACTTCAACATGCTCCCGGAATCGCCCGAATACTGCGCTTTCGCGGGCCGGAAGGACGGATATTACGGACGCACGGCGCGCATCGGCACACCTGTCGACGCCTTCGAGGCGCTCAGCGCCTATCAGCCCGACAGCTACAGCTGGATGGATCCCGCAAATCATGGCAAGCGCATGCATCTCGATTACGTCTTCGTCAGTTCTGGCCTCGAAAGCCGGCTAAGATCCGCACGGATCGACACGTCGGCCATGGGGTCCGATCACTTCCCCGTCTGGGTCGAGATCGACAATTGAAGAAGGCGCCCCGACGAGTGTGGGGCGCCTCCAATTTCATCAGGCGCTCTTGCTCTGCTGCAAGGCACCGGGCTTCAGCATGGTCTCGACATGCGTGACCATCGTGTTGCGGGCGAAGCTGAAGACCTCGCTGCAACCGGTCATGCGGAAGCCGAGCTTTTCCTGCAGCCTGAGCGACGCCGGATTGTCGGCGAAGACACCGGAATGCACGACGGTCTCGGGCATGCGCCTGGAGAAGCGCTCGAGCGTGGCGGAAACCGCCTCGCTCATATAGCCGCGCCGCCAGTAGTAGCGGTTCAGCCAGTAGCCGAGATGCCAGCGGCCATGACGAAGCTCGATCGACACCACGCCGATATGCGCGTCGTCGCCATTGGTGATCGCCATCTGCCAGTCCGGCAACCGACCCGCCGTGACCGGCACCAGCCAGTCGAGCGCATCCTGCCGATCATAGGGTGCGGGCACCCGCGCCAGCATCCGCGTCACCGCGAAGTCGGACAGCGATTCGGCGATTGCATCGGCGTCACTCAGCCGATGCGCCCGCAGCAAAAGCCGCTCGGTCTTGATGTCGGGCTGCGAGCCGGCGGTGACGACCTGAGGTCTTGGCCTTTCCAGGCTGAGCGCACTCATAATACGCTCCCCCAGCTTCTCAGCGACATCCAGGTCTTGCGGTCGAGCCTGTACCATTCGACCGGCACGTTGCTTCCAAGCGCCAGCGAGGCGGCAAGCCCCGATCCCTGGAACTGGAAACCGCACTTCTGGATGACGCGGCGCGAGGCGACGTTCATCACCCGGCAACGGGCGTCGATCTGGTCGACATCTTCGCGGGTGCGGAACACCATGTCGACGAGCGCATGACAGGCCTCGGTCATGAAGCCCTGGTTCCAGTAAGGCTCGCCCAGCCAGTAACCGATCTCGACGGTGCGACCATCAAGATGCGGCTCGACGCCGCAGCAACCGATAAAGGCGCCGTTTTCGGCTTTGGTAATCGCATAGACGCACTTGCCAATCTCGCCATTTTTCGTGCGTCGCACGAAGTCGGCGGCATCATTGGCCGTATACGGGTGCGGCATGCGCGACACCATTGTGGCGACTTTGGCGTTGTTGGCGAGATGGGCAAGGGCGTCGATGTCTACTTCGTGGGGCGCGCGCATGACGAGCCTTTCCGACAGTAAGACAGGGCAATCGGTCCTTAACCGCTCAGGCCGCAGCCTCTCTTCGGGAGACCTTTGGTCTCTCCGTAACAATTCGCCTTGCATGGTTCAGTCCTCCTTGAGGGTAAAGAAAAAGGGGAGATGGGTGGTGCCCCATCTCCCCTTTTGTCTTGACTGAACCTGATACGCTCAGCCGGGTCGATGAGACACCGGCTGCTATAAAGCGCTACCGGCTTATTCCGCTGCTTCCGCTTTCGGCATCACGGATACGTATACGCGGCCGTTGGCCTTCGTACGGTAGTTCACATTGCCGGCGGTGAGAGCAAAGATCGTGTGATCCTTGCCGAGGCCGACGTTGGAACCCGGGTGCCACTGCGTACCGCGCTGACGCACGATAATGTTGCCTGCGATGACGGCTTCGCCGCCGAACTTCTTCACGCCAAGGCGCTTGGATTCAGAATCGCGACCGTTGCGCGACGAACCGCCAGCTTTTTTGTGTGCCATTGGAGTTCTCCTTTAAACCTTAAGTCCCGTGATCTTACTTAGCAGCCACGATGTCCGTGATACGGACAACGGTGTGGTGCTGGCGATGGCCGCGCGAGCGCTTCGAGTTCTGACGACGGCGCTTCTTGAAGGCGATGACCTTCTTGCCGCGGTTATGCTCGACGACTTCGGCCTTGACGGACGCGCCCTTGACGAAGGGAGCACCGATCGCGGCATCGGCGCCTTCGCCGATTACGAGGACTTCGGTGAATTCGATCGATTCGCCAGCGGTGACTTCAAGCTTCTCGATGGTCAGCACGTCGTTTGCTGCCACACGGTACTGCTTACCGCCGGTCTTGATGACTGCGAACATTTTTTATCCTTTCATGTTCGTTCCGGCTCGACCCGCATCAAACAGGTGGCCGTCTTTTTATCAGTCGATGTTAAGCAGGGATTTCAGGGCTTTTGCCCAGGAATTCTGGCTGCCGGTGGTGCCCCACGCGGGCGCGGGACGGACAAGGCGCGGACTTATCCACACCTATTGGGTTGCGCAGATACGCGAGCATAAAAAAACTGTCAAGGTAAAAGGATGACAAAAGGATGAAATGGCTTGAGATTACGACTTGCCAGCCCGCCAAACTCTCGCTATGAGACAGCCCGCGCCGAACAAGCGCCGACCAACGAAGCGGAGAGGTGGCTGAGTGGTCGAAAGCACCGCACTCGAAATGCGGCATACGGGCAACCGTATCGTGGGTTCGAATCCCACCCTCTCCGCCATATTCCCTTTGTCCGACCCGGACACATGGGTAACAATCCGCACCGAAGACATAGATGACAACCTCATGCTGAACGAGGTTGTCCGTTGTTCGCAACTTCCTCCGTTCGAGGTCGATATTTCCGAGATCAAATCACAAGACGCTGGCGAGTCAAAGCCGACATCGTCGACCCCGCGTGCTTCATCGGCACATCGAGGTCGTCAAACTCGTAGCCTAGCCTGGATGGCGTTCGTCACCGAGCAACCAACTCAATACCCAATGGCGCCGCGCCGCCGATGATATCAAGCAGGCGGTCGATATTGGGATGGGCGCCGGGGCGGGTTTTCGCGTCGGCGGTGTGCTCGGCAAAGAGGTCCAGGGCGTAGGTCGCGGCTTGCTTGTCGAGGATGCCGAAACATTGCTGCAGATATTGGTAGACCGCGAGCGAACCCTGTTTGCCAGGCTGGTTTTCGATCGTCGCGACAATGACGCCGGCCGGGTCGGTAAGGTCTATGCGAGCAAGGCCTTCGACTGAGGGCAGCAGTTGCAGATTGTCCTTGAACGAAGCCGTAGGCTGGATCATCGCGGGTTCCTTTTCGCGTGGCGGGCTGGCCTTGCGTCTAGCAGCTTCGGCTCCATGTCGCCATGCCGCAGAACAAAACTCACGCCTGCCTGCTTACCGCTTCAGCGCGCGACCGCTGCGGCTCTGCGAAATCGCGCGCGACTGCGAGCGCTGCACGAGGGCCTGCTGCACCTCGGTCTGGAAAACCATCACCTGGTGACGAACTTCCGCCTCTGGCAGGCCGAGCGATTCGAGTTCGCTCGCAAGGCGTCTGCACTCGGTCTTCCAGTATTGAACGGCATCGGCACCATGCAGGCGCTCGAGTTCGGCGGCGCTGCGATCGATGTCGCCGGCGCGCGAGGCCACAGGAAAAAGGACGATTTCACTTGTGGTCATGGCCTTCAAACTCTTGCTTGTGTTTACCGACATCGATTCGTTCCGTTGTGTTCGACACCATTCCTACCGAAGCATGGTTAACGCTTTCCTCCACCATCTGACGCGTTGTGCCGGTATGGTCCCGACCTGCCGGCGGTTGCGCAAAGCCGAGGGCTTTTGATCCGCCATAAACAAGGCTACACATCTTATATGTGTCAGGTGGATGGGGGATCGATTTGGTACGGAAGATGATCGCGGGACCGGTGGCGACGGCCATCGTTCTGTTTGCGCGTGCCATAACGGCCGTGCGCGCCATTTGGACAAGCGACGGCCCGACCACGGACACGTGCATCTATTTCGCCAATCATTCGAGCCATGGCGATTTCATTCTGATCTGGGCCGTTCTACCACCCCGCCTGCGCCGGTCCACACGCCCGGTGGCGGGGGCCGAATACTGGCTGAGATCCGCGATCACGCGCTTTATCGGCAGCGATGTGTTCGACGCCGTGCTGATCGAGCGCGATCGCGACAAGCGGACCAGTGACCCGATCGAAGTGATGGCGAATGCGCTGGATGCCGGCTCATCGCTCATTCTCTTTCCCGAGGGAACCCGCAATCTGACCGACGCGTCGCTGCTGCCGTTCAAGAGCGGGCTGTTCCATCTCGCATCAGCACGTCCGGATGCCCGCCTCGTCCCCGTCTGGATCAACAATCTCAACCGCGTCATGCCGAAGGGCGAGATCGTTCCGATCCCGCTGATCTGCACCGTCACCTTCGGAGACCCGATGCTCATGCATCCGAACGAAGACAAGCAGGCCTTTCTCGATCGGGCGCGCACAGCCCTTCTCGATCTCTCTCCAAAACAGCCAGGCGGTAGCGAATGAACACGGCCAATTCCGACCTCCTCACGCTCGTGCTCGGCATCCTCGCGGTGCTCGTCGTCGCGTCCGCGATCGGCTATGTGCTGCAGCGCCGCCTCTCGCCCGATGGCGCCAATGCCTCGATCGAGAACCTCAACGCGCGCATCAAGGCGTGGTGGGTGATGGCGATCCTGATCGGCATCGCCTTCATGATCGGCCGCGTCGGCATCCTTATCCTCTTCGGCTTCTGCTCGTTCGCGGCGCTGCGCGAGTTCATCACGCTGACGCACACCAAGCGCGCCGATCACTGGGCGCTGGCGACCGCCTTCTTCGTCGTGCTGCCGCTGCAGTATTTTCTGCTCTGGACGAAGCAATACGGCATCTTCGCGATCTTCATTCCCGTTTATGCCTTCCTGTTGATGCCGATCATCTCGGTGCTGCGTGGCGACACCGAGCGCTTTCTCGATCGGATCGCGGAGGTGCAATGGGCGCTGATGATCTGCGTCTTCTGCGCCTCCCACGTGCCGGCGCTGCTGACGCTCGATATTCCGGGCTATGAGGGCCGCAATGTGCTGCTCATCGCCTTTCTGGTCATCATCGTGCAGCTGAGCGACGTGCTCCAATATGTCTGGGGCAAGCTCTTCGGCCGCACCAAGATCGCGCCGAAGCTGTCGCCTTCCAAGACTGTCGAGGGCTTTGTCGGCGGCGTTGCCAGCGCCACGCTGATCGGCGCCGGCCTCTGGTGGATCACGCCGTTCACAGCATTCCAGGCCGGGTTGCTGGCCTTCGTCATCACTATGATGGGCTTCTTCGGCGGGCTGGTGATGTCGGCGATCAAGCGAGACCGCGGCGTCAAGGATTGGGGCAACCTGATCGAGGGCCATGGCGGCCTGATCGACCGGCTCGATTCCGTCGTCTTTTCCGCCCCGATCTTCTTCCATCTTGTCCGCTACTGGTGGTCGGCCACATGACGACTAGGCTGCGGCGCATCGCGGGCAACAGCATCACCCATGTCGCATTCGCCTTCTGCGCGATGGGCGGATGGGCGATGTTTGCAAACCGGGAATACCCGCCCGGCCGCGTCCTGCTTGCCGGTCTCGTCCAGGGCGCATTGTCCGCCTGCCTGACGCTGTTTCTCAAGACTGCGGTCGAGCAACTGTCACGCCGGATGAATGGAACGCAAGCCCTTTGGGCGCCGCCGCTGATCGCCTGCCTGGCATCCAGTGCCATTCTCGCAACGATCCACGCGCTGAGCGGCACGCCCGAAATTCTAAAGACGATCGCGCTGCCGCTGGCCGTTTCGTCCAGCTACGCGGCGATCTACAATTATTCACTTTACCGGAAGGGGGAGCGGGCATGACCGAAACAGGTGACCGCAGGCCGTTGGCGAGCCGCGACACACACTGGGCACGCTCGATCGCGCAATGGCTGGCGTCGAAATCAATCACGCCCAACCAGATCTCGCAGGCAAGCATGATCGCAGCTGCACTCGCCGGCGGCGCATTCTTTCTATCGGGATATCGCACCGGCTGGGCGCAGGCGCCTTTTTTCATCGCCGCCGCGCTCTTTTGCCAGCTACGGCTGCTCTGCAATCTCTTCGACGGCATGGTCGCGGTCGAGGGCGGGAAGGGGGCGGCCGATGGGCCGTTCTGGAACGAGTTCCCGGACCGGGTTGCCGACATCCTGATCCTCGTCGGGGCAGGGGCGGGTATCGGGGCGCCGGAGCTTGGCTGGGCGGCCGCGGCGTTTGCGGTGCTCACCGCCTATGTCCGCGAACTCGGCCGCGCCACCGGCCAGCCGAGCGATTTCTCCGGCCCCATGGCCAAGCAGCACCGCATGGCAACGATATCAGGCGCCGCCATCCTGTCGGTGTTTCAGCCGCTCTGGGGCGGCACGAACGAAGTCCTGATCGCCGCGCTATGGCTGATCGCGGTCGGCGCCGCACTCACCGCTCTGCGTCGCGGCCGCCGGCTTGTCGCAAGCTTAAAAAGTGGCGGCAGTCAGTCCTGACATCCGCCCGCGACCATTTTGCCGGGCGTACCGAAATTCGCGAAACTGCGCTTGCGGAAAGTTAGCGCAGCAATAAAACAGCCGCGTCGCTTCTGTTTTCCCCGAAGCGACCTTGGACTAGCCTCGCTTCGGCGAGGCATTTTTCTTTCTATCGCCCGCTCACGGCAAAGCCGGCTATCGATAGGCTCGCTCCGAAAACACGCTCATGCCGCTGCGCACCAGAAGCTGGTGCACGAGCCGTCGACGCATCGGGTTTTCAAGCCGCGCCGCCTTGGAGCCGAGAAACTCGGTTTCGACATGTTCGAAAGCGGCAAGATCGGGAGAGGCGGCGATCGCCCTGGAATATTCGGCGTGAAATGCCCGGCGGCAGACATAGGTCTTGTATTTGGTGATACAGAAAACGGCGAACTCGCCCTGCTGTTCGCGCAGGAAGTCTGCGACGCCAACCGTCACCTCGGGCCATGTCGGGTTGAACGTATCGTCGAATGCGATGATGCCGCTATCGGTCAGCGTATCCGCCGCAAGATGCGTGTCGGACATCACGTGATGCAGCATGTGCCCGCCATCGATGCTGAAGAACCGGACCGGCCCCACCTTCGCGAAGATATCCGCGGGCTTCAGAAGCGTGCTGTCGCCCTTGATCACCAGATCTTCAAACACAGGAAGGCCAAGCCGGCGGCCGTTTTCGACAAATTGCAGATATTGCGCGCTGCCCTTCGTTGCGCTGTCGAGATCGAAAAGATCGATGGCGACGATTCGCTGCTCGTCACCGCAAATGCGCCGGAACAGGAAATACGATCGCCCGTAATAGACGCCGATCTCCGCAATCGCCCCTTCAAAACCGGCCAGAGCCTGATGCTGGAGGATCGCCAGAAACACCAGCGCATCCGGAGGATCAATGTAACCCTCGATCGTTTGAAGATCATGAAAGATAAACTTGCGAATAGCTGCATCCATGCGCGATGTTTTTCCAGATATCTTTGAAGTCTAGTGAAACAGACATGACAAGACACAAAGCATAGACCATGCATGAAAGCTAAAATAAGGCAGTATCATAGGTAGAAAGATTTTCTGTCGCTACCAGTAATTCCAGTGATATTGTCGGCTAGGCATATGTTGATCATGCATCGCAGGCGAATAATCCTCATTCGACCGGTCTTCGATCTCGGCTAACGAAAATCGGTAATCGCGTTGGCCATAAGATGCGGCGAAAGCGGCATACAACCCACTTCGTTCTTTTTATCGCCATGTCGTTGGCCTAACTCTGGTGTGGTCCGATTCCAAATCACAGAAGGTGGTGCATGGCAGGTGAAACAGTTCTGGTCGTTGGTGGTGCAGGCTATATCGGCTCCCACACATGTCTCGATCTCGCCAACAAGGGCTTCAAGCCCGTCGTTTACGACAACTTCTCCAACGGGCACCGCGAGTTCGTCAAATGGGGTCCGGCCGAAGAAGGCGATATCAGGGATCGCGTGCGCCTTGACGAGGTTCTGGCCAAGCACAAGCCCGCAGCCATCCTGCACTTCGCGGCCCTGATCGAGGTCGGCGAATCCGTAAAGGATCCGGTCGCCTTCTACGAAAACAACGTCATCGGCACGCTGACCTTGCTGGCAGCGGCCCAGGCGGCCGGCATCAAGGCTTTCGTTTTCTCTTCCACCTGCGCGACCTATGGTCTGCCGCAGAGTGTGCCGCTGGATGAAACCCACCGCCAGGTGCCGATCAACCCCTATGGCCAGACGAAATACATCGTCGAGCAGGCGCTTGCCGATTACGACAAGTACACCGGCTTCCGCTCGGTCGTGCTGCGCTATTTCAACGCCGCCGGCGCCGATTTCGAAGGCCGTATCGGCGAGTGGCATCAGCCGGAAACCCACGCCATCCCGCTCGCGATCGACGCCGCACTCGGACGGCGCGACGGCTTCAAGGTGTTCGGCAGCGATTACGAGACCCGCGACGGCACCTGCGTGCGCGATTATATCCACGTGCTCGATCTTGCCGATGCGCATGTCCGCGCCGTCGAGCATCTGCTGCGCGGCGGTGATTCGGTTGCGCTCAATCTCGGCACCGGCACCGGCACGACGGTCAAGGAACTGCTTGGCGCCATCGAGGACGTCTCCGCCAAGCCATTCCCCGTCGAATATGTCGGCCGCCGCGAAGGCGATTCGCACACGTTGGTCGCCAACAACGACAAGGCACGCGAAGTGCTCGGCTGGGTGCCGCAGCATGATCTCTCCCAGATCATCCGCTCGGCCTGGAACTGGCATTCGAAATCCAACCATCACTGATTGGCCAGATCGATGACGGGCAAACCGAACATTCTGCTGATCACCGCGGACCAGTGGCGCGGTGATTGCCTCTCGGCACGCAATCACGCCTGCGTCAGGACACCGAATGTTGATGCGCTGGCGGCCGAAGGCACGCTGTTTGCCCGTCATTTCGCTGGCGCCGCGCCGTGCTCGCCGGCGCGCGCCACGCTCTATACCGGCCTCTACCAGATGAACCATCGGGTTTGCCGCAACGGCTCACCGCTCGATGGCAGGTTCGATAATCTGGCGCTCGCCGCACGCCGTGCCGGCTACGAGCCGACCCTGTTCGGCTACACGGATACCGCACCCGACCCGCGCGGCGTCGATGCCAACGATCCGCATCTGACCACTTATGAAGGCCTGCTGCCCGGGTTCACCGCGCGGCAATTGCTCCCGGAACATGAGAGACAATGGCTATCCTGGCTGCGATCGCGCGGCCATCAGGATGCGACGAGCCGTGATATTCATATCCCCTTGGGCGCCCGGCCCGGCGAAATCTCCAACGCGCCGACCGCCTATTCGAAAGACGAGACGCAGACGGCCTTCCTGACAGGCGAGTTCATTCGCTGGCTGGGCGAACAGGATAGTCCGTGGTTCGCGCACATGTCCTTCCTGCGCCCGCATCCGCCCTTTTCCGCGCCGGCGCCTTATAACGACATGTTTTCGCCTGAGGACGGGCCCGCCTTTTCCCGCGCAGCCGATCGAAAGAGCGAGGAAGCGTTGCACCCCTATCTCGCCTACGCGATGCCGCGAAACGACAAGGGCAGCTTCATCCACGGCGCGACGGGCCCGGTCGATGACTGGAATGCCGAGGACATCGCGGCAATCCGCGCCATCTACTATGGAATGATCGCCGAAGTGGACGCGCAACTCGGCCGTATCTGGGCCGCGCTCAAGGATGTCGGCGCCTGGAAAAACACGGTCATCGTCTTCACCTCGGATCATGCGGAGATGGCTGGCGATCACTGGACCTTCGGCAAGGGCGGCTTCTTTGACGGGAGCTATCACATCCCGTTGGTCATCCGCGATCCGCGATCGGGCACTCGCGGCGGAACGGTCGAGCACTTCACCAGCGCCGCCGATATCTTTCCGACGCTTTGCGAACGCCTGAATGTAGAGCCGGAAAACGGCCTGGACGGGCAGTCACTGCTACCCTTTGCCGAGGGGAAGGGTATCGCGAACTGGCGGGATGCGGCCTTCTGGGAGTTCGATTTCCGCGACATCGCTCATCAGCATGCCGAACGGCACTTCGGCCTGCGATCGAACGAATGCAATCTCGCCGTCATCAGGGACGAGAATTTCAAATATGTGCATTTCGCCGGCTTGGCGCCGTTGCTCTTCGATCTCAGGAGCGACCCGATGGAGCTGCGAAATATCGCGGCCGACCCCGCGCACGCTTCGACACGGCTCGCCTACGCGGAAAAACTGCTGTCGCTCCGCGCCCGCCACCTCGACCAGACGCTGGCCTATACCGAGCTGACGGAGAAAGGGCCGGTTCGACACCGGCCCTGATTAAACGTCAGGAGAACCGCCCGAGATAATCGAGCTTGCCGACCTGCGCGCCCTTGTTGCGCAGGATCGCGTGCGCCATCGAGATGTGGAAATAGAAGTTCGGCAGCGCGAAGCTCAAGACGTAGTCGTCGCCACGAAAGACCGTTCTGTTGCCGCCGGGAGAAATGACGACCTCGCGGGTTTCAGCGCCATCGAGCGTATCCGGCGAAACGGTCGCAAGATAGGCTTCCGTTTTCGCGACGCGCGCCCTGAGCTCGGCGATCGTCGTCTCGTTGTCCTCAAATTTCGGCGCATCCGTACCCGTTAGCCGTGCAATGGCAAGCTTGGCGCTATCGGTGGCCCGCTGGTACTGGCCGGAAAACGGCAGCATATCCGGCGCCAGCCGCGTCGCGACGAGCTCCACGGGATCGATGCCCTTCTCGCTGGCGAAGGCCTCCGCCTTGTCGAGATAGTTGGTCAAGGTTGTCAGGCCGCGCTGAAATACCGGCACTGTCAGGCGATAGATTGAAATAGACATTGCGCTCTCCACCGGGGCCGACGACCGGCCACCGTTTCCGCGATAGCATATAGTCAGGCCACATATCATTTTCATCGGCCCGCGCTGCATTCTCGATGTTTTTAAGGCGTCGCGGCCAGGCCGTCGTAGCGCGCCTAACCGTGGGTTGTTGCGCCAAAATAATCCCAAAAAAGAGGTGGCTTATTTTACCAGCTTTTCTATTCTGCGCGCTTCGCATCGCTCGCCCTGGTTCACGGGATGAGGGCTTACAGGAACTGACATGCAATTCGTATTCGACGGCCACAACGACGTTCTTCTCCGCCTCTGGACGCATGAGCGGGAGGGCGGCGATCCCATTGCCGAGTTTGCGAACGGAACGGACACCGGCCACATCGACGCTCCACGCGCCAAGGCAGGTGGCCTCGCCGGCGGCCTTTGCGCCATCTACATTCCCTCGGGCGATCTGGTCTTCGCCGATCCCGACAAGGACGGCCACTACGTCACCCCGCTCGCAGCGCCTCTCGATCCATTGCCATCGCTGCGGATCGCCAATGAAATGGCCGCGATCGCCCTGCGCCTCGATCGCGCCGGCGCCTGGCGTCTGTGCCGCACGGTCAAGGACATCCGCAAATCCATCGGCGACGGCGTTTTCGCCGCTGTCATGCATATGGAAGGCTGCGAAGCGATCGGGTCCGATCTGGCCGCGCTGGAAGTCTTCTACGCCGCAGGCCTTCGCTCGCTCGGCCCCGTCTGGAGCCGGCACAACATCTTCGGCCACGGCGTTCCGTTTGCCTTCCCGATGTCGCCGGATACCGGCCTTGGCCTGACCGATGCCGGCTTCGAGCTGGTTCGCGAGTGCAACCGCATGGGCATCATGATCGATCTCGCCCACATCACCGAAAAGGGCTTCTGGGATGTCGCGAAGACGACGGACCAGCCGCTCGTCGCCAGCCACTCGAATGTCCATGCGCTGACACCGGTCGCCCGCAACCTGACGGACAGGCAGCTTGACGCGGTCAAGGAAAGCCGCGGCCTCGTCGGCCTCAACTATGCAACCGCCATGCTGCGCGACGACGCCCGCTCGGACGGCGGCACGCCGCTCAGCGACATGGTTCGCCATATCGACTACCTCGTCGAGCGCATCGGCATCGATTGCGTGGCGCTCGGATCGGACTTCGACGGCGCAACCATACCGGATGAAATCGGCGACGCCTCGGGCAACCAGAAGCTGATTGATGCGCTTCAGCGTGCTGGATATGGTGGCGAGGATTTGAAGAAAATGGCCAGCGAAAACTGGCTTCGAATTCTGTCTTCGGCATGGGGAGAAGAGGCTGCCTGAGACTGCTGACGTGCTTTGATTGAATTCAAGAATGAACAGGGGACGAAAATTATGATGATGACCAGATTGAACCGCAGCTTCCGTGCGCTTTCCGCCGGCGCCGCCCTTTCCATCCTGATGATGGCTGCGCCCGCCGCCTTCGCCGAGACCCCGAAGGATACCCTTGTCGAGGGCTTCGCGATCGACGACATCATCACCATGGATCCGGGCGAAGCTTTCGAGCTCTCGACCGCCGAGATGACCAGCAACACCTACAGCCTGCTCGTGCGCCTCGACATGGCCGACACGTCCAAGGTCAAGGGCGACCTCGCCGAGAGCTGGACCGTTTCGGATGACGGCCTGACCTATACGTTCAAGCTGAAGCCCGGCATGAAGTTCGCCTCCGGCAACCCGATCACCGCCGAAGACGTTGCATGGTCCTTCGAGCGCGCCGTCAAGCTCGACAAGAGCCCCGCCTTCATCATCACCCAGTTCGGCATCACGGGCGACAATGTCACCGAAAAAGTCAAGGCGACCGACGAGAACACCTTCACCTTCACCGTCGACAAGCCCTACGCGCCAAGCTTCGTCCTGAATTGCCTCACGGCAACGGTTGCCTCCGTCGTCGACAAGAAGCTGGTTCTCGACCACGTCAAGCCGGTCACCCCGTCGGCCGACTACAAGTACGACAACGACTTCGGCAACGAGTGGCTGAAGACCGGCTATGCCGGCTCCGGCGCCTTCAAGCTGCGCGAATGGCGCGCCAACGAAGTTGTCGTGCTCGAGCGCAACGACAACTACTATGGTGAAAAGGCCAAGCTCGCCCGCGTCATCTATCGCTTCATGAAGGAAAGCTCTGCGCAGCGTCTGGCGCTCGAAGCCGGTGACATCGATATCGCCCGCAACCTGGAGCCGGGCGACCTCGACGCCGTCGCCAAGAACGCCGATCTCGCCAGCGAAAGCGCGCCGAAGGGCACCGTCTACTTCATCAGCCTCAACTCCAAGAACGAGAACCTGAAGAAGCCGGAAGTCCAGGAAGCCTTCAAGTACCTGGTCGATTACGACGCGATTGGCGCCACCCTGATCAAGGGCATCGGCGAAATTCACCAGACCTTCCTGCCGAAGGGCCAGCTCGGCGCGCTCGACGAGAACCCCTACAAGTTCGACGTCGCCAAGGCCAAGGAACTGCTCGCCAAGGCAGGCCTGAAGGACGGCTTCTCGGTCACCATCGACGTGCGCAACACGCAGCCGGTAACCGGCATCGCCGAATCCATCCAGCAGTCGGTCGCCCAGGCCGGCATCAAGATGGAAATCATCCCGGGTGACGGCAAGCAGACGCTGACCAAGTTCCGCGCCCGCACGCACGACATCTACATCGGCCAGTGGGGCTCCGACTACTTCGACCCGAACTCCAACGCCGATACCTTCACCAGCAACCCGGATAACTCCGACGCCGGTACCGTGAAGACGCTCGCCTGGCGCAACACGTTTGAAGCGCCTGAACTGGACAAGGAAGCCAAGGCTGCCCTGCTCGAACGCGACAACGACAAGCGCGCAGCGATGTATCAGGACATCCAGAAGAAGTACCTGGCCAACAGCCCGTTCGTCTTCATCTTCCAGCAGACCGAAGTCGCGGGCTACCGCAAGGGCGTATCGAACTTCAAACTCGGCCCGAGCTTCGACACCAACTATGTCGGCATGATCGGCAAGGAATGATCCGGCAGGATTGATAGATTGAGCATCGTCGAAACAAAGACGGAAGCACGGCCGAAACCCGGCCGTGCTCTTCCTTTTGCGAAGGCTGTGGGCCGTTTTCTGGTCGCCGCCGTCACCACCTATCTCGGCCTTCTGGCCGTGACCTTCTTCATCGGCCGCGTCGTGCCCATCGATCCGGTGCTCGCCATTCTCGGCGACCGCGCGCCCGCCCACGTGGTTGAACGCGTGCGGCGCGAAATGGGCTTCGACCTGCCGCTTTACCAGCAGTTCTACATCTACCTCAAAGGGATCCTGGCCGGCGATTTCGGCACCTCGGTGCTGACGACCAATCCCGTCATGGTCGATATCAAGCGCGTCTTCCCGGCAACGATCGAACTCGCCACGCTCGGCACCATCATCGGCTCGGTGATCGGCGTGCCGCTCGGCGTCCTCGCCGCCGTCAAGCGCGGCAGCTTCGCCGACCAGATCGTGCGCGTCATCGGCCTCATCGGCTATTCCGTGCCGATCTTCTGGCTGTCGCTGATCTCGCTGGTGATCTTCTACGCCAAGCTGCGCTGGGTTGCCTTCCCCGGCCGCATCGACATCGTTTTCGAATACAGCTTCACGCCGGTCACCGGCTTCTATCTGCTCGACAGCGCCATGCAGGGGCAGTGGGACGTCTTCTACGACGTCTTCCGCCACATCATCCTGCCCGCCTCGCTGCTCGGCTATTTCTCGCTCGCTTACATCAGTCGCATGACCCGCAGCTTCATGCTGAACGAACTCAGCCAGGAATATGTGGTTGCCGCGCGCGCCAAGGGCCTGTCGGAAACCCGGGTGATCTGGGGCCACGCGCTGCGCAATGCCGCGGTGCCGCTCGTGACCGTCATCGCGCTATCCTATGCGGGATTGCTCGAGGGATCGGTGCTGACCGAAACGGTCTTCTCCTGGCCCGGTATCGGCCTCTACATCACCAATTCGCTGCAGAATGCCGATATGAACGCCGTGCTTGGCGGCACGATCGTCATCGGCACCGTCTTCATCGGCATCAACCTCTTGTCTGATCTTCTTTATCGGACCCTCGATCCCAGGACCCGAACCCGATGAGCATGCAAGCAAACGACACTGCAACCAATGTCAGACCGATGACCCGCCGCGAGTGGTTGCTCTCCGA
This sequence comes from Rhizobium sp. FG113, assembly GCF_057809895.1. NCBI lineage: Bacteria > Pseudomonadati > Pseudomonadota > Alphaproteobacteria > Hyphomicrobiales > Rhizobiaceae > Rhizobium > Rhizobium sp. FG113. The sequence continues at coordinate 122,806 of NZ_JBMDKV010000008.1, forward strand.
CCGTCCGCAGTCGCGCACGCAAGCCCGTCTCGGCCGCGCCTACGTCACCTGGCGGCAGTTCACCGCCAACCGCCTGGCGGTCGTTGGTCTCTTCATCATCATCGCGCTGCTCCTGATGGCCGCCTTCGCCGATGTGCTGGCAACGCACTCGCCCGTCGTCGGCGATCTGCGCAACGCCCGCCTGCTGCCGCCGGGCGCCGAGGGTTATCTTCTCGGCACAGACGACCAGGGCCGCGATATCTATTCTCGCCTGATCTACGGCTCCCGCCTGACGCTGATGGTCGTCGTCCTCGTCGCCATCATCTCCGCACCGATCGGCCTTCTGGTCGGCACGGTGTCCGGCTATGCCGGCGGCTGGGTCGATGCCATCCTGATGCGCATCACCGATATCTTCCTCGCCTTCCCGAAGCTCGTCCTGGCGCTCGCCTTCGTGGCAGCACTCGGCCCGGGCATCCAGAACGCCATCATCGCGATCGCCATCACCTCGTGGCCACCATACGCCCGTATCGCGCGTGCCGAGACCCTGACGGTGCGGCGCTCCGATTACATCTCGGCCGTCCGCCTCATGGGCGCATCACCGCTGCGCATCGTCGTGCGTCATGTCATGCCGCTCTGCATCTCCTCGCTGATCGTGCGTGTCACGCTCGACATGGCGGGCATCATCCTGACGGCGGCCGGCCTCGGCTTCCTGGGCCTCGGCGCCCAGCCGCCGCTGCCTGAGTGGGGCGCGATGATTGCCTCGGGCCGCCGCTTCATTCTCGACCAATGGTGGGTTGCCGCCATGCCGGGGATCGCTATCCTCGTTGTCAGCCTCGGCTTCAACCTGCTTGGAGACGGCCTGCGCGACGCGCTCGACCCGAAGGAGAGCGGCCAATGAGCACGCTTCTCACCGTCAAGAACCTCAAGGTCAGCTACCCCACGCGCACCGGCGTTATCGAAGCCGTGCGCGGCGTTTCCTTCACGCTCGGCAAGGAGCGCCTCGGCATCGTCGGCGAATCCGGCTCCGGCAAGTCGCAGACCGGCCGCGCCATCATGGGGCTGACGCCGCCGCACGGCATCGTTAGTGCCGACACACTCGACTTCAACGGCATCGACCTCCTGTCGGCCTCGGCCAAGGAGCGTCGGCAGCTGCGCGGCAAACGCATCGCCATGGTGCTACAGGATCCGAAATATTCGCTGGATCCGGTCATGACGATAGGCAAGCAGATTTGCGAGACGCTGAGAACCCACGAGAAGATCGGCAAGGGCGAAGCGCGAGACCGCGCGATTGCCATGCTGGAAGCCGTGCAGATCCGCGAACCGCAGCGCGTCTTCAATCTTTATCCGCATGAAGTATCCGGCGGCATGGGCCAGCGCGCCATGATCGCCATGATGCTGATCGCCGACCCCGAACTCCTCATCGCCGATGAGCCGACGTCGGCGCTCGACGTAACCGTGCAGCTCGATGTCCTCAGGATCATGGACCGCCTGGTGTCCGAGCGCGGTATGGGTCTGATCTTCGTGTCCCACGACCTGCGCCTCGTCTCCTCCTTCTGCGACCGCGTCATCGTCATGTATGCCGGCAAGGTGGTCGAGGAGCTGAAGGCCTCCGAGCTCAAGAACGCCCAGCATCCCTATACGCAAGGACTTTTGAACTGCATGCCCCAGATCGGCGAAAACAGGCATCCTCTGCCGGTGCTGGACCGCAAGCCGGAGTGGGCGGCATGACAGCAGCCCTTTCCGTCGACAATGTCACCGTCATCTACGACCATTTCCATGCGCTGAAGGATGTCAGCGTCGAGATTGCCGAGGGCCAGTCCTTTGGTCTCGTCGGTGAATCCGGCTCCGGAAAATCCACTCTGCTGCGCGCTGTCGCCGGGCTCGCACCCGTCAAGCACGGGACGATCAAGATCCACGGCGAGCAGCTCTCGGGCTCCAAGCGTAGCAAGGCCTTCTATCGCAAGGTCCAGATGGTGTTCCAGGACCCCTACGGTTCGCTGCATCCACGTCAGACCATCGACAGGCTGCTGCTCGAGCCGCTGGCGATCCACGGCATCTCGGACAGCGACACACGCATCGCCCGCGCGCTCGATGAAGTCGGCCTCGGCAATGGCTTTCGGTTCCGCTATCCGCATCAGCTCTCCGGCGGTCAACGCCAGCGCGTCGCCATTGCCCGCGCCCTGATCGTCGAGCCGTCGATCCTGCTGCTCGACGAGCCGACGTCTGCGCTGGACGCCTCCGTCCAGGCCGAGGTGCTGAACCTCCTCGAGCAGGTCAGGCGTGACAGGAAGTTGACCTTCGTCATGGTCAGCCACGACCTCGGCGTCATCACCCACATGTGCGAAAACCTCGCCGTGATGCGCGGCGGCACGGTGGTCGAACGTCTGACGGCCGATCAGCTCGCCAAGGCCGAGGTTCACGAAGATTACACGAAAAGTTTGATGGTCGCGAGCAAGGGCTTCGTGAAAGTCTGAAGCCCAATCTTTTCAAGTAATTGAAATTTTTAACAATCGGCGGACCGTTAAGAATAACGGTCCGTTAAAACACGACCAATCGACTAGACTATTGACAGCTGCCTTGCTTCTGTCATGATTGCGTTAACGGCTGTTAGCTTTCGTGATCATGGAGATAAAGATGTTCTTTCTCGGCGGCATGACCATGGGTTACTTCGCACCTCCAGCCAAGGCTGCCAAGCGGACAGCTCCGCTGTTCAAGACGGCAAAGCGGGATAGAAAGATCATTGCGAAGAAGAAGAGCTCCTACAAGGATAGCGCGGTGGAGCGCTCCCTGATCTGGGCCTGGCACACCATCTGTTAGATGCTCCCTATTCGACCGTCCAAGACAAGACGGATTTTCTCAGCAAGCGACATCTGATGGAATTTTATCTCTACCATTCAGATAGACTATATAAGAAACTGAGCTCTCAATAAGAGCTGAAAACAGGCGGAGGCAACACATGGCAAACTTGGGTATGTCGCATACTCACGCGGACCACTATCGTTCCGCACGTTCCAAGAAGCCGGCAACGACGCGTGGCCGTTTGCATCTGGCAGCCAATGCGGCGCTGGTCGTGGCCGCGTTCACCTTTCTCGCAGCCGTAGTCTGCGGCGTTATCGGTTAGAGCACCGAAAACAAACCCTTTTTCACTAGGCACGGAACCAAAAAGGCACACCATCGTTATCTGGTCAGCAACGACTAAATGGAGATGGCAATGCTTTACTACGCACTCGTATTTCTTGTTGTGGCCCTGATCGCCGGCGTTCTGGGGTTCGGCGGCATCGCAGGCGCGTCAGCATCGATTGCCCAGGTACTGTTCTTCATATTCCTGGTGCTGTTTGTTGTATCGCTTGTCGCGCGGCTCATGCGCCGCGTCTAAATCCAGCATAATCAACGAAATCCGGCGTCCAAAAGGCGCCGGATTTTTCGTGCGTTCGCCACTTGCCGAAACCTCTTGACTTGAATTGTCGCAATAGTGTCCAACTTTCCCGATTGGCTTGGCGGGGAGGCGTCGTTCAATCTCACCCACCTCTTTGCCCGGCTGGTCGCAAGATCAAATCTAAATCGATTCGCATTGCCGTTCGATTGCCACTGCCAATGTTTTCAGTGTGGCCGCAAAAGACCGGTATTGTTCATGCGGCAGTCATATTTGGCAGTGCACAAGGCAAACCCTACCGACCATAACTTTGTTTGGATCCAGAACCGAACCCATGTCTATTTCCCCCACGTCTCCGAGCCCGTCCCGCGAGTCCGAAACCAAGCAGATCGATCACAACGACTCGATCCGCGCGACCTATATGTCGATCGAAGACATCAGGGCGATGGGTGCATCCGCAGCCACCTCAGGTGTCAATTCGCTGGTCGCTTTCGCACCCTTCGACTTCTTCGCCCGGCATAAGGAGAACGAGAAGGAAATCCTGCGCGTCTACCGCACGACGGCAGCGGATGTGGAGGCCGGTGAGACGATTACCCCGGCCGCCGAGTGGCTTCTGGACAACCACTACATCGTCGAGGAAGCAATCCAGGAAGTCCGCCGCGACTTCCCCAAGCGCTTCTACCGCGAACTGCCGACGATCGATGTGAATGGCACCAAGATCCCGCGCACACTGGCGCTGGCCTGGCTCTATGTCGCCCACACACACAGCACCATTTCGCAGGAAAGCCTCACCGCACTGGTTGATGGTTTCCAGGAACATGAAACACTGCGGATCGGCGAGCTCTGGGCGCTGCCTTCGCTGGTGCGTTACGTTCTGGTCGAAAACCTGCGCCGCATTTCGATCCGCGTCGAGCGCAGCCGCCGCATGCGCCGCCGCGCCAACGAGGCAGCCGACGAGTTGGTGCGCCTGACCGATCCCGCGAAGGCAGCCGAGTATCTGAAGACGCTTGAGCCGCTTGCCGAGGACAATACCTTCTCGACGCAGTTCCTCTACCGCATGCGCGACGGCTCGCAGACCTCGAGCCTCGCCATCACATGGCTGGATGAGCGCCTTGAGGCGCTCGGCCGTGACACCGAAGCGACGACGATGGCCGAGCACAGCCGTCTCTCGTCCGGCAACGTCACCATGGGCAACATCATTCGCAGCCTGCGCGAGATCGACGACACTGAATGGTCCGTCTGGGTCGAACAGGTCAGCCACGTCGACAAGCTGCTTTGGGACAACTCCGACTACGGTCTTCTCGATTCCGGCTCGCGCAACAAGTACCGCAAGCAGATCGAAAAGCTCGCCAAGCGCTCCACCATGACCGAAATGGAGATCGCGCAGCTCGCGCTCGACATGACGGATGAAGCCAAGGCGTCCGCCGACGAGCAACCCCATGAGCCGAACGTTGGCGCATTCCTGGCCGGCGCGCAGCGCCCGAAGCTGGAAGCAAGAGCGACCTACAGCCCGACGCTGGTTCAGCACTTCGTTCGCGCCGTGCGCCGGTTCAACTGGCTGTCGATCGCCGTACCCGTACTGCTCCTCACCATTCTCGCGATGGTCATCGTCGGCCATTTCATGGCAAGCGCCGGCATGGCGCCGATCGCCATCATCCTGCTCCTGATCATGTTCTCGCTGCCGGCATCGGAAGGCGCGACGGGTCTCTTCAACACCGTGCTCTCCTTCTTCGTCACGCCGGCGCGCCTCGTCGGCTACGAGTTCAAGGAAGGCATTCCGGAGGACGCACGCACGCTTCTGGTCGTCCCCTGCCTGATCTCGAACCGCGACAGCGTCGACGAACTCGTCCGCAACATCGAGGTTCATTATCTCGCCAACCCGCGCGGCGAAATCTACTTCGCGCTTCTCAGCGACTGGCCGGACAGCCAGGTTGAGGAGACGGCCGCCGATCTCGAAGTTCTCGACTACGCTCGCCGCGAAGTCGCCAACCTCTCTGCGCGTTATGCCTATGACGGCAAGACCCGCTTCTATCTCCTGCACCGCCGCCGCCTCTACAATCCGTCGGAAGGCGCGTGGATGGGCTGGGAGCGCAAGCGCGGCAAGCTGCACGAGCTGAACCTGCTCCTGCGCGGCGACCGCGACACGACCTATCTGCCGGGCGCCAATATCGTGCCCGAAAATGTCCAGTACGTGATGACGCTCGACGCCGATACGCGCCTGATGCGCGACGCCGTCACCAAGCTCGTCGGCAAGCTCTATCACCCGACCAACCGCCCCGTGATCAACCCGGAAACCGGCCGCGTCGAAAGCGGCTATGGCGTCCTGCAGCCGCGCGTGACGCCGTCGCTGACGACGGGCAAGGACGCATCCGTCTTCCAGCGCGTCTTCTCGATCAACCGCGGTCTGGACCCCTATGTCTTCACCGTCTCCGACGTCTATCAGGACCTCGCGGGCGAGGGCACCTTCACCGGCAAGGGCCTCTACCACGTCGACGCCTTCGAAGCGGCCCTGAAGGGACGCATCGAGGAAAACTCGGTCCTCAGCCACGACCTGCTCGAAGGCTCGATGGCGCGTTGCGCGCTTGTGACCGACCTTGAGCTCGTCGAGGACTTCCCGACCCGCTACGAAGTCGAGACGTCGCGCCAGCATCGCTGGGCGCGTGGCGACTGGCAGCTGCTGCCTTACATGTTCAGCACCAAGCACGGCGTCACCGCGCTCGGCCGCTGGAAGATGTTCGACAACCTGCGCCGCTCGCTGACCCCGATCGCCTGGTTCTTCGCTTCCGTGCTCGGCTGGTACTTCATGGATCCGCTTGGCGCGCTGATCTGGCAGATCGTCCTGATCTTCTGCCTGTTCGTCGCTCCGACGCTGTCGCTGATCAACGGCATCATTCCGCGCACCAGCGATATCGTCGCGCGCGCCCACCTCTATACCGTCTGGTCCGACATCCGCGCCGCCAACGCGCAGGTGGCGCTCCGCATCGTCTTCATTGCCGACGGCGCCTGCATGATGGCTGACGCCATCGGCCGCTCGCTCTACCGCCTCTTCGTCAGCCACAAGCTGATGCTGCAATGGAAAACCGCAGCCAGCGTCCAGGCCGGCAAGCAGGGCACGATCTGGTCCTATTACAAGGCCATGTGGCACGCACCGGTGCTTGCACTGCTCGGCCTCGCCTTCGCGGTCGTTTCCGGCGACAAGGCGTATCTGGTCGGCATCCCCTTCGTTGCGCTCTGGATACTCTCCCCGCTGGTCGCCTACTACGTCAGCCAGTCGGCGGAAACCGAAGATCGCCTTGAAGTCGCCGAATCTGTCTCCAACGACCTGCGCAAGATCGCACGCCGTACCTGGCGCTATTTCGACACCTTCACGACGGCCGAACAGAACTATCTGCCGCCTGACAACGTCCAGGAAACGCCGCACGTCATCGTCGCGACACGCACGTCTCCGACCAACATCGGCGTCTACCTCCTGTCCGTGGTCTCGGGCCGCCAGTTCGGCTGGTTCTCCTTCGAGGAAACCATCGAGCGCCTCGAACAGACGATCGCCACCATCGACAAGATGGAGAAATTCCGTGGTCACCTCTTCAACTGGTACCACACCGATACGCTGGAAACGCTTGGACCGCGCTACGTCTCCGCCGTCGACAGCGGCAACCTCGCCGGTCACCTGATCGCGATCTCATCCGCCTGCCGCAACTGGGCCGAAGCCCCGTCCGCGCACATGCAGGGCAGCCTCGACGGCGTCGGCGACACGGCGGGCATCCTGGCCGAAGTGCTGGCCGACCTGCCCGATGATCGCAAGACCGTACGTCCGCTGCGCCGCCGCCTGGAAGAACGCATCATCGGCTTCCAGAACGCGCTCGCCGCCGTCAAGCGCGAGCATGAATTCGCGTCGATCCGCATCATCAACCTCTCGGTTCTTGCCCGCGACATCCAGAAGCTCGCCGCCAACCTCGATCACGAGGTGAAGTCGGCGCTGAGCGCCGAGGTCACCCAGTGGGCCGAGGCGCTGGTCAAGGTCTGCGAAGCCCATATCTCGGACAGCACCTTCGACCTCGCCAACATCGACGCGCTCCGCCCGCGCCTAATCGCACTGCGCGACAAGGCCCGCGATCTGGCCTTCTCGATGGACTTCGGCTTCCTCTTCCGTCCGGAACGTCGCCTTCTATCGATCGGTTACCGCGTCGAAAGCGGCGAACTCGATCAGGCCTGCTACGACCTTCTCGCCTCCGAATGCCGCCTGACCAGCCTCTTCGGCATCGCCAAGGGCGACCTGCCGACCGAACACTGGTACCGCCTCGGCCGTCAGGTCGTGCCGGTCGGCTCGCGCGGCGCGCTGGTCTCCTGGTCCGGCTCAATGTTCGAATATCTGATGCCGCCTCTCGTCATGCAGGAGCGTGGCGGCGGTATCCTCAACCAGACCAACAATCTGGTCGTGGTCGAGCAGATGAATTACGCTCGCAAGCTGGGTATTCCGTGGGGCATCTCGGAAGCGGCCTTCAACGCCCGCGACCATAACCTCAACTACCAGTACACGAACTTCGGCGTACCGACGCTCGGCCTGAAGCGCGGTCTCGGCCACAACGCCGTCATCGCCCCCTATGCCTCGATCCTCGCCAGCCAGTACAATCCGCCGGCGGCTATCGAGAACCTCGAACGCCTGCGCAAGCTCGGCGCGCTCGGCAAATATGGCTTCCACGACGCCGTGGACTTCACGCCGACCCGCGTGCCCGAGGGCAAGACCTGCGCTGTCGTCTACAACTACTATGCCCACCACCATGGCATGTCGATCGCGGCCGTCGCCAACGTCGCCTTCAACGGCCACCTGCGCGAACTCTTCCACTCCGATCCCGTCATCGAAGCGGCAGAGCTGATGCTGCAGGAAAAGGCGCCGCGCGACATTCCCGTCATGAGCGGCAAGCACGAGTCCGACACCCCGGCCAGCATCCAGGACGACCTGTTGCGTCCCGAGATCCGCAAGATCTACGATCCCGCCGCACGTGACCGCGAACTGGTCTTCCTCTCCAACGGCCACTACTCGATGATGCTGACCGCCACCGGCGCCGGCTACTCGCGCTGGAACGGCCAGTCCGTTTCCCGTTGGAAGCCCGATCCGACCGAAGATCGCTGGGGCACCTTCATCTTCCTGCGCGACACCGCCACCAACGAATGGTGGTCGGCAACGGCGGAACCGAAGAGCATCGAAGGCGAGCAGGTCAAGGTTCTCTTCGCCGATGAAAAGGCCGAGTTCACCAAGACCGTCGGCGAACTCACCAGCGAAGTCGAGGTCATCGTCGCCACCGAGCACGACGCCGAGGGCCGCCGCCTGACGCTGCTCAACACCGGCACGGAAGACCGCTTCATCGAAGTGACCTCCTATCTCGAACCGGTCTTGACCAACGACGACACCGACAATGCCCATCCGGCCTTCGCCCGCATGTTCGTGAAGACGGAGATCGGCAAGCGCGGCGATGTCATTCGTGTCGAGCGCAACAAGCGCGACGGCAACGAGCCGAATATCGCGGTCGCGCATCTGATCGTCGACAATGCCGGCTCAACGCGCCATACCGAGTTCGAAACCGACCGCCGCAAGTTCCTGGGCCGCGGCCGCAGCCTCGCAAACGCTGCCGCCTTCGACCAGGGCGCAACGCTCTCGGGCACCGACGGTTTCACGCTCGATCCGGTGCTGTCGCTGCGCCGCACCGTCCGCGTTCCTGCCGGCAAGAAGGTCAGCGTCATTTTCTGGACCATCGCGGCACCATCGCGCAACGAGGTGGACCAAGCGGTCGATCGCTACCGCCACGCCGATGCCTTCAACCACGAGCTCGTACAGGCATGGACGCGCACGCAGGTGCAGATGCGCCACGTTGGCGTTACCTCGCAGCAGGCATCCGCCTTCCAGCATCTCGGCCGCCACCTCGTCTACCCAGACATGTATCTGCGTGCGGATACGGCAGCGGTTCAGGCAGGCATGCAGTCGCAGTCCTCGCTATGGCCGCTGGCAATTTCGGGCGATTTCCCGATCTTCACCCTCCGCATCAACGACGACATGGATCTGGATATCGTAAGGGAAGCGCTGCTGGCACAGGAATACCTGCGCTCGCGCGGCGTCACCGCCGATCTCGTGATCATGAACGAGCGTGCCTCTTCGTACGCACAGGACATGCAGCACGCCGTCGACCAAATGGCCGAGAACGTCCGCCGTCTCGGCCAAGCAGATGGCCTGCGCCAGCACATCTTCACGGTCCGCAAGGATCTGATGGAGGAATCGACCTACCACGCGCTGATCTCGGCATCCCGCGTCACCTTCCATGCCAAGAACGGCAAGATCATCGATCAGATCAATCGTGCCGTGGCGCTGTTTGCGCCGACCAAGGAAGAGCAGCAGGAACTCGAGAAGGTCAACGCCACGAAGTCGCGTGCCAAGCGCACGGCACCGGTCGCCAGGGCGCAGGTCCCGGCACTTGTTGTCGAAGAGCATGGCGATCTGAACTTCTGGAACGGTATCGGCGGCTTCTCCGGCGACGGGCGCGAATATGTCGTCCGCATCCCTGGTGGCCATGCCACCCCGCAGCCGTGGATCAACGTGATCTCGAATGAGAAGTTCGGTTTCCACGTCGCGGCCGAAGGCGCCGGTTTCACGTGGAGCACCAATTCGCGTGACTACCAGCTGACCCCTTGGACCAACGATGCAGTCATCAACCGTCCGGGCGAAGCGATCTATGTGATGGATCGCGACAGCGGAACCGTGATGACGCCGTTTGCTGCCCTGTCCGACCGTCAGGATATCCAGTTCGAAGCCCGACACGGCCTCGGCTACTCGGTGTTCTCCAGCGTCCAGAACGATGTGTCTCTGGAATTGACGCAGACCGTCGATCGCGAACGGCCGGTGAAGCTGCAGCGCTTGCGCCTTCGCAACAACGGCGGCAGCCAGCGCAAGCTGCGTCTCTACGGCTATGTCGAGTGGGTGCTCGGCAATAATCCGCAGAAGACGGCACCGTTCATCCTCTCCGAGCACGACGCCGAAACCGGCGCGCTGTTTGCGAGCAACAACTACAGCATCGACTACTCCTCGCGCGTGGCCTTCTTCGCCGCCAGCGAGACGCTGTCGGGCTACACGGCAAGCCGCCGCGAGTTCATCGGCAAGGCGGGCACCATCAAGGCTCCTACGGCCTTGAATCCGGCTACGGTTCTGTCGAGTAACATCGATCTGGATGGCGATCCGGCAGCGGCTCTTGCAATCGACATCGACCTTGCCGCCGGCGAAGAGCGTGACGTCATCCTTTATCTCGGCGATACCGCGACGAAGGAAGAGGCCCGCACGCTGATCGCCGATATCCGCAAGGCGTCCTTCGACGGCGCGGTTCAGGCAAACCGGGACTTCTGGCACGCCTTCACAGGCAAGCTGCAGATCTCGACCCCAGACCAGGGCATGAACACCCTGATCAACACCTGGCTCCCCTACCAGAGCCTCGGCTGCCGCATCATGGCACGCACGGCCTTCTATCAGGCCAGCGGCGCCTTCGGCTTCCGCGACCAGCTGCAGGATACGTTGGCATTCGTGCTGCACGAGCCGTCGATCGCCCGCAAGCAGATCGTCAACGCCGCCTCGCGTCAGTTCCGCGAGGGTGATGTCCAGCATTGGTGGTTGCCGGGAACGGGCGCCGGCGTTCGCACGCTGATCTCCGACGACGTGGTCTGGTTGGCCTATGCCATCCACCATTATTGCACGGTGACCGGCGACAAGAGCGTTCTCGACGACGAGCTCGCCTTCATCGAGGGCCCGGCCCTTCTGCAGGGACAGCACGATTCGTTCTATCGCCCGGAAAAATCCGAGGACAATGTGAGCGTCTACGAGCACGCCGCCATCGCGCTTGATCTCGCCATCGCCCGCAAGGGAGCGAACGGCCTGCCGCTGTTCCTCGGCGGCGACTGGAACGACGGCATGAACCGCGTCGGCATCGGCGGCAAGGGCACGAGCGTCTGGCTCGGCTGGTTCCTCGCCGGGGCGCTGCGCTCCTTCAGCGCCTTCGCAGCCGAACGTGGTGACACAGCCCGCGTCGAACGCTGGGGCAAGCACCTGACCGAACTCAAGGCAGCGCTTGAAACCGCCGCCTGGGATGGTGCCCACTACCGCCGCGGCACCTTCGATGACGGCAGCCTGCTCGGTTCGAAGGAAAGCCTGGAATGCCAGATCGATTCGATCGCGCAGTCCTGGAGCGTTCTGTCAGGGGAGGGCGATCCGGCCCATGCCGCCAAGGCCATGGATTCGGTACTTGCCAAGCTCGTCGACATGGACGCGCGCATCATCCGCCTGTTCACGCCGCCCTTCGCCAACTCGGCCAAGGATCCCGGCTACATCAAGGCCTATCCGCCCGGCGTTCGCGAAAACGGCGGCCAGTACACCCACGCGGCCACCTGGGTCGTCATGGCGCTGGCCGAGCTCAACCGCGGCGACGACGCGCTGCGTTGCTTCGACCTCCTGAACCCGATCAGCCACGCCAAGGACCCTGAAGCCGCCGAGCACTACCGCGTGGAACCCTATGTCATCGCCGCCGACGTCTACGGCGACGGCGCGTTGACGGGTCGTGGTGGCTGGACCTGGTACACGGGCTCCGCAGGCTGGCTCTATCGCGCGGCCGTTGAAGGCATCCTTGGAATCCGGCTCAAGAACGGCCGCATCCATGTGAAGCCGTCGCTGCCGACAACGTGGGAAGGCTTCTCCGCGGAAATCGAACACGCAGGATCTAAATACCTCATTTCGGTCTCAAAATCGTCCCATCCAACGGGCTACGATTTGACCATCAACGGACGTCAAGTCACCGATCCCGATGAGGGATATCCGGTCGGATAACCGCACTTTTCATGCAAACCATCCGGCGATTCGTTGAGGCCAAAAGGGAAACCTTTTGGCCTCAACTGCGTTTGCAAAATGGAAGCATGGAGAGGTCAATGGTAACGACGCCCGAAAACACGTTCGGTGCAGGACGCAGGATCGCGACCGCGGCGCCATCGAAACGAGACACGCGATTGGACGTTCTGCGCGGTCTCGCGCTCATCACGATCTTTATCAATCACGTGCCCGGCCAGATCTTCGAGCATCTGACCACAAAGAATTACGGCTTCTCTGATGCCGCCGAAGCATTCGTGCTGATCTCGGGCATCGCCGTGGGCATTGCCTACGGCTCGCGCTTCAAAGTCGCCGCCTGGTTTGAGACGGCTAAGAAATCGACGAAGCGCGCCTTCACGCTTTATCTCGCCCACATGATCACGACATTCATGACGCTCGCGCTTTTCATCGCGGGTGCATGGCTGTTCCATCGCGCTGGCCTTCTTTGCGAAATCAACATTCTCGCGGTTCTCACCAACCCGCAGGCCGGGATTCCGGCGCTGATGCTGCTCGGCCACCAGATCGGCTACAACAACATTCTGCCGATGTATGGCGCGCTGATGCTGATGGTCCCCATCATCCTGCTGCTTGAAGCCAAAAGCCCACTGCTGGCATTGCTCGTCTCCGGCTCGGTCTGGCTGCTGTCGGGGATATATGAGATCGCCCCGCACAACACCCTGATCGAGGGTTACTGGTTCCTTAATCCTCTCTCCTGGCAGTTCCTGTTCACGATTGGCATCGTCGGCATGATGCATGTGCGCCGTGGCGGTAAGCTGCCTCAGCACCCGCTGCTGATGGCCCTGGCCGCCGGTTATGTCGCCTTGTCCTTCGTATGGGTCGTCGGTCAGCTCTGGGGCATCGGCAATGCGCTGGCCTCGCTTGGCCTGCCGCCAGTCATCACCGGCTTTGACAAGACCTTCCTGTCCCTGCCGCGTCTTCTGCACGTGCTGGCCCTCACCTACCTTGTGCTCAACATCGGCGCGCTCTCGAACCTGCTGCGCCGCCCCGAGGACAATCCGCTGGTGATCTTTGGCCGCCATTCGCTGAACATCTTCGTCGCCGGCACGATCCTGGCGATGGTCGGTCAGGTGCTGCTCTACATCAACAATGGCGACCGGATCGTTGGCCCGATCTTCGTGGTTCTCGGTATCGTGATCCAGTTCGTCTACGCCTACCACCTGGAGCGCAAGAGAAAGCTCGGTCGCGCCGCTTCCGCCAAGCTGAAGGCACCGCAGGGCCGGGCACTCCAGACAGTCTCCGTACGCGCCGATAACGGCCGTGGCATCAATCGGAAGTGACACAGCAAGGGCCGCGCCAGCGCTATCAGCACAGCGCGCCCCCTAGCAAAAACCTTGACTCCTGTGGAAAACCTTTTAAGAGCAGCGGTGGAAAAGGAATATCCATGGTTCGCCAAGAACACGCCATTGCCGCACGCAGTGACCGGGCACGAGTTGCCGGGATGGTTATGATTTTTCCGGTTTCTTCCAAAACCAAGGCCAAAACGACGACGAAAACCGTCTGACGTCTCTGGCCTGCCGCTCTCTCCCCGGCTCGGCTGGGGACAGAAAGCCGCAATCGTTGCGCGCTTTCCCCCTCACCGAACAAGAGGAGAGATGAGAAAGAGAGCTTGAAAATGGGTTTTAAAGTTGCAGTTGCGGGAGCCACCGGAAATGTCGGCCGGGAGATGCTCAACATCCTTTCCGAACGCGGTTTTCCCGCTGACGAAGTCGTAGCGCTCGCCTCCGCGCGCTCGCAGGGTCTTGAAGTCTCCTACGGCGACAAGACGCTGAAGGTTATGAACCTCGAAAACTACGATTTCTCCGACACCGATATCTGCCTGATGTCTGCTGGCGGCGACGTATCGAAGAAGTGGTCGCCGAAGATCGGCGCGCAGGGCTGCGTCGTGATCGACAACTCCTCCGCATGGCGCTACGACCAGGACGTTCCGCTGATCGTGCCGGAAGTGAACCCTGACGCCATCGAGCAGTTCACCAAGCGCAACATCATCGCCAACCCGAATTGCTCGACCGCCCAGCTCGTCGTGGCTCTGAAGCCGCTTCACGAAGCCGCCACGATCAAGCGCGTCGTCGTCTCGACCTACCAGTCCGTTTCCGGCGCCGGCAAGGATGGCATGGACGAACTCTTCAATCAGACGCGCGCGGTCTTCGTTGCCGATCCGATCGAGAACAAGAAGTTCACCAAGCGTATCGCCTTCAACGTCATTCCGCATATCGATAGCTTCATGGAAGACGGCTACACGAAGGAAGAGTGGAAGGTCCTGGCCGAAACCAAGAAGATGCTCGATCCGAAGATCAAGGTGACCTGCACGGCCGTGCGCGTTCCCGTCTTCATCGGCCACTCGGAATCGGTCAACATCGAGTTCGAAAAGGAAATCACCGCCGATCAGGCTCGCGATATCCTGCGCGATGCCCCTGGTTGCCAGGTGATCGACAAGCACGAGAACGGCGGCTACATCACGCCTTACGAATCCGCCGGTGAAGACGCGACCTTCATCTCGCGCATCCGCGAGGACGCAACCGTCGAGAACGGCCTCAACATGTGGGTGGTTTCCGACAACCTGCGCAAGGGCGCGGCATTGAACGCGATCCAGATCGCCGAACTGCTCGTCAATCGCGGACTTGTGAAGCCACGCAAGCAGGCTGCTTGAATATTTTCTTAACCATGTCTTGTTAAGCCCGTTACTTAAGTTAAGGCTTATTCAGGGGCGCGGGATGTCAGACGGCATCTCGCGCTCGTCAAATGAATGGTCGTGACAACGTTGCCAATAGCGGGCTCCAGTCCGGCTGAAGGCTAGGCTGATCGAGATCGGGGTATTCGATGCGCAAGACAAGACTTTTGCTGGCAGCGGCGGCAGTGTTCGCCATGTTCCAGGCACTTCCGGCAACGGCTGAAGCGGCACCACAGTGCAGCAACACCAGCGCGGGCTTCGACCAGTGGGTGGTTGCCTTCAAGCAGGAAGCAGCGGCAAACGGCGTCAGCCGTTCCGTTCTCGACAAGGCCTTCGCCAACGTCGTCTACAACAGACCGACAATTTCCGCCGACCGCGGACAGAAGAGCTTCAAGCTCTCCTTCGACGCCTTCATGCAGAAGCGCGGCGGCCAGGCCATCATCTCGCGCGGCAAGGGCATGAAGCGCGCCAATGCGGCGCTCTTTGCCAACATCGAACGCAAGTACGGCGTTCCGGCCGGCCCGCTGATCGCGATCTGGGGCATGGAAACCGGTTTCGGCAGCTACATGGGCACCCAGCACACCATGTCCGCTGTCTCCACGCTGGCCTTCGATTGCCGCCGTACCGCCTATTTCACTGACCAGCTCTACGCAGCGCTTCAGCTCGTCGGCGAAGGCTTCCTCAGCCCGCAGGCGCGCGGCGCAGCCCATGGCGAAATCGGTCAGACACAGTTTCTCCCGCGCAACGTCGTGCTCTATGGAGCGGATGGCGATGGTGACGGCCGGGTCGACATGGTCGGCTCACGCGCCGACGCGCTGGCCTCGACCGCGAACTTCCTGAAGGGCCACGGATGGCGTCCGGGTGCCGGTTACCAGCCGGGAGAGCCGAACTTCGCAGCCATCTCGGGCTGGAACGCTGCAACGGTCTATCAGCAGGCGATCGCCTATATCGGCCAGCAGATCGATGCGAACTGATCCACACCTGATGATGAAATGAAAAAGGCGCCGCGGGAAACCGCAGCGCCTTTTTGCTTGGCTCGGATTATCGTGTCAGACGTCAGGGCGAATGAAGTCGCGCGTTTCTGCGTCCATGACCCACAATTCGCCGGTCGAAATATCGAACCAGGCGCCATGAAGCTGGATGTCACCAGCCTCTTCGCGCGCCTTGATCTCCGGAAATGTGCGGAGATTGTCGATCGAGTTGCGGATCGACACACGCTCCAGCGCCGTCTGGCGTTCACCGGGTGTCATCACGTCGTTGCTCTGGATCTGCTCAGCCGCCGGCCGCACCAGCGACATCCAGCGACCGATGAAGTCGCCGGGCGACAACGGCTCGGCATCGGGATCGAGCGCAGCGCGGATACCGCCGCAGCGACCGTGCCCCATGACGACGATATCAGTGACCTTCAGGGCCAGAACCGCGAACTCGAGCGCAGCCGAGGTCGCATGGAAATTGCTATCAGGCTCGTAGGGCGGCACCATGTTGGCTACGTTGCGCACGACGAAGAGCTCGCCGGGCCCGGAATCGAAGATGAGCTCCGGTGCCGCGCGAGAGTCCGAACAGGCAATGACCAGCGTGCTCGGGCTCTGCCCGTGCTCCGCCAACGTCCTGTATCGGTCACGAGCGTCGGCATAACGCCCGCTCATGAAGTTGCGATAGCCGTCGAGAAGTGTATCTGGAAAACGCTGCATGATCTTCGATTACAGCGTGAGCGATGCAAGATCAATATCGCAGCGCCAAATGCGTTAACGGCGCGACCGCTAGCTCTTTCGCCGCTGCGCCGGATGCATCAGATGCCGCATCTGCACCATCGCCATTGGCGTCGACAGGCTGGAGGCGTCGTTTGCGAGCGTCAGCTCATCGCTACCGCGCTTCACCGCCCGAGCCAGCACCTCGTAGACGCTGGCCGTCGCCAGCTGCAACGCCTTTTCGTCTTCCATGCCGGACTGCAGCCGCGATAGGAAAAGCGCGGCGAGAAGATCGCCCAGGCCGTTTGGCGGATTGTCGATCAACCGGTGCTCGGCAAGCAGCGCGTGGCGCCCGGAAAGATAGAGGTTGCCCGTTCCACCAGCCATCATCGGCACCGCCGAGGTCACCAGCATGCGAGCGGGCCCAAGGGCGAGTGCCGCCTCCATGATCTCGGTATTGCTCTCCAGCGGCGCGCCGGACAGCCAGGCAAGTTCGTAGCGATTTGGGGTCGCCAGCGATGCCAGCGGGATCAGATGGTCCCGGATTGCTTCGGCCGTCGCCTCGGGAACATAAAGCCCGCCGAGATCGCCCATCACGGGATCGCAAACGTAAAACAGATCGGGATTTTGCTCCCTGAGCGCGGTGATCAGACGGCCGACGGAGCGGGCTTGCGCGGCATTGCCGAAATAGCCCGAAAGCACCGCCTTGACCTCGCCGATCCACGGCGCGCGAATGAGATCGTCGATCGCCGCGTCGAAATCGGCCTCCGCGAAGGTCAGCCGCGTCGAACGGCCGTGGCCCGGATGCCAGGGTAGAACGATGGTCGGCAGCGCCCATACCTGGTGGCCGAGCGTCTCGAGCGCGAACACCGCCGCCCGATTGCCGACCGATCCACGAACGACGTGGCTCGATATGACGATCACCGTGCCTGCTGCATTCTGCGACATGTTTATCCGATCCGGGTTCCGATCCTCAGTTGATCGTCTTTTTGCTGCGCGACTGTCAACAACTCTTCATTCGGACGTGATCAAACTTCTGGCGACGAAAATCATATTCGGATCATTTTTTACAGAATTGACGACATGCCGGCTAAATTCGCACGAAAACTGCGATCGACGTCCCTATTTTAGCAATTTTTCTGTCAAACCTTCTGCTAACCTGCGCGCAATCGAGAAAATGGGGGACACAGTCAATGGCTGCTCGAAACAATCCGAAACGGGAAAAGCAGATCGAGAGCGCGAACAAGATCGCGACGGCAATGGGCGAGCACTATCTCGCGCCGGATATTCTCTTCGGACGCGCCAGCGGCGATGACCTTGAATCCTACACGCCTGAAATGCTGGCGATTTCCGCCGTCCACTGCGCGGCCGAACTCGCCGCCTGGACCGGCAATGCGCCGCGTGTCACCGTCACCTCGCTCGACAATGTGGAACCGGATGGCGTGGCGGTATCGGTCCTGTCGGTGACCGATCACAACATGCCGTTCCTCTACGAATCGGTCATGGGTGAGGTGACGAGCAGTTACCGCGATCTTTTCATGGCGGTTCATCCCATTCTCGTCATGCAGCCAGGTCACCCGCCGGAACTCTATTCGCCGGATATGCCGGGCGAGCCGGCAAACCGCGTCAGCCACATTCAGCTACACCTCGCCCCACTCACCCCGGCGCAGTCCGCCGATCTGATCGAGCGGATCGAAATCGTCCTCGAACAGGTGCGCCTGTCGGTTTCCGACTGGAAGCCGATGCTGGACAAGCTCGGCACCGCCATCGACGAACTGTCGTCGCGCAATGTCGGCCGCCGCAAGGCAGATCGCGATGAAGCGGTCGCGTTCCTCACATGGCTACGCGACGCCAACTTCACCCTTCTGGGGATGCGCGAATATGTCTATTCCGGCAAGGGCTCGGATGCGAAGGTCGAGCGCGACAAGGGCACGGGGCTCGGCATCCTTTCCAACCCGGATGTCCTGGTGCTCCGGACAGGCCGCGATGCCGTCACCACGACGCCGGAAATCCTCGCCTTCCTTGATGGCCCGGAGTTCCTGATCGTCACGAAGGCGAACGTCAAATCCGTCGTCCACCGCCGCGCCTATATGGACTATGTCGGCGTGAAGCGCTTCGACGAGAGTGGCAATGTCACCGGCGAACTGCGCATTGTCGGCCTTTTCACCTCGACGGCCTATACGTCGCTCGCAACCGACATCCCGCTGCTGCGCTCGAAGGTGGAGAAGGTGAAGGAGCATTTCGGCTTCGATCCGATGAGCCATTCCGGCCGCATGCTCGACAACACGCTGGAATCCTACCCACGCGACGATCTCTTCCAGATCGACACTACCCTACTCGCCACCTTCGCCGAACAGATCAACGATCTCACCGACCGACCGCGTGTGCGGGTGCTGCCGCGCATCGATCACTTCGATCGTTTCGTCTCCGTTATCGTTTACGTGCCGCGCGAGGAATATGATTCGATCGTCCGCGAGAAAATCGGCACCTACCTCAAGACCATCTATGACGGCCGCGTCTCGGCCTACTATCCGGCTTTCCCCGAAGGTGGCGTCGCCCGCGTCCATTTCATCATCGGCCGCTCCGGCGGAAAGACGCCGCGTATCCCTCAGGCGAAGCTCGAAGAAGCGATCCGCGCGATCACTGCCCGCTGGGACGACCGCTTCGAAATGCTTGCCGGTCCGAAGGCGCCCAAGATCAAGGTCAGCAACGCCTACCAGGATCTCTTCCCGCCAGAGGAAACCTTCGCAGACTTCGCCGACATCGTCGCCTGCGCGACGGGCGAGCAGATCCGCATCGAATTCTACACGCGCCTCAAGGACGGCGTGTCGCTGCTCTGCCTGAAGATCTTCCACTTCAATGGCCAACTCGCGCTCTCCCGCCGCGTTCCGCTCCTCGAGAATCTCGGCTTCAGCGTCATCAGCGAAGGCACCTTCGACATCAACGTGACGCTGGCCGACGGCAGCGAGAAGCTGGTCGTGCTGCATGACATGGAACTCGAAGCCCAAAGCGGCGCCGAGATCGATCTGCAGCAGCATGGAGCCGCGCTGGAAGAAGCCTTCCTGTTCGCCTTTGCCGGTGTCATCGACAACGACAACTTCAACCGCCTGATCATCTCGGCCGGCCTGTCGGCCCGCGAAACAAGCGTGTTGCGCGCCTACTCGCGCTATCTGCGCCAGGCTGGTATCGCCTATTCGCAGGATTACATCGCGACGACGCTGGATAAATACCCGGCTATCTCCTCGCTCATCTTCCGCCTGTTCCACGATGGCCTCGACCCGAAACTGACCGAGAAGAACAGGATCAAGAAGGCGACAGATCTTCACGCCAGGATCGAGACCGCGCTGTCGGACGTTCCAAGCCTTGATGACGACCGCATCCTGCGTCGCTACGTCAACGTGGTCGACTCGACGCTACGCACCAACTACTTCCAGCGCAATCCCGACGGTTCCGCAAAGGCGATGCTGGCCTTCAAGCTCGATCCGCATTTGATCGATGGCCTGCCGGCGCCGAAACCGTTCCGGGAGATGTTCGTCTACGGCGTCGAGGTCGAGGGCGTTCACCTGCGCTTCGGCCGGGTGGCGCGCGGCGGCCTTCGCTGGTCGGATCGCGCCGAGGATTATCGCACCGAAGTGCTGGGCCTCGTAAAGGCGCAGCAGGTCAAGAACGCCGTGATCGTGCCTGTCGGCGCCAAGGGCGGCTTCTATCCGAAGAAGCTCCCTGTCGGCGGCAATCGCGACGAGATCTTCAATGCCGGGCGTGAAGCCTACAAGACCTACATCCGTACGCTGCTTTCGATCACCGACAACATTTCCGGCACCGAAATCATCCCGCCTGAAAACACGGTGCGGCTCGATGGCGACGACCCCTATTTCGTCGTCGCCGCCGACAAGGGCACGGCAACCTTCTCCGACACCGCGAATGCGCTGGCGCAGGAGGCAGGCTTCTGGCTCGACGATGCCTTCGCCTCGGGCGGCTCCGCCGGCTATGACCACAAGAAGATGGGCATCACCGCCCGCGGCGCCTGGGAGACCGTGAAGCGCCATTTCCGCGAAATGGACATCGACATCCAGACGACGCCGTTCACGGTCGCGGGCGTTGGCGACATGTCGGGCGACGTGTTCGGCAACGGCATGCTCTTGTCGCCGAAGATCCGGCTTCTGGCCGCCTTCGACCACCGCGACATCTTCATCGATCCCGATCCTGACATGGCCAAGACCTTGGCGGAGCGTCAGCGGCTGTTCAATCTGCCGCGCTCGAGCTGGCAAGACTTCGACAAGAACCTGCTCTCGAAGGGCGGCATGATTATCTCGCGCTCGGCGAAATCGGTGACGCTGACCGCGCCAGCCGCCGCCGCGATCGGCATGGACAAGACGGTCGCGACGCCGTTTGAAGTCATGACCGCGATCCTGAAAAGCCCTGTCGACCTTCTCTGGTTCGGCGGCATCGGCACCTACGTGAAGGCGACATCGGAAACCGACACCGACGTCGGCGACCGCGCCAACGATCCCATCCGCATCAGCGCCGACGAGGTGCGTGCCAAGGTCATCGGCGAGGGTGCCAACCTGGGCGTCACCCAGCGCGGCCGTATCGCCTACGGCCTGAAAGGTGGTCGCTGCAATTCCGATGCGATCGACAACTCCGCCGGCGTCAACACCTCGGACGTCGAAGTAAACATCAAGATCGCGCTCGCCGCCGCCATGCACGACGACCGGCTGACGCGACAGAAGCGTGACCAGCTGCTGTCCTCGATGACCGATGAAGTCAGCAAGCTGGTGCTACGCAACAACTACCTGCAGTCGCTCGCCATCTCGCTGACCGAGCGCAAGGGCACCGCGAACGGCCTCGAACTCACCCGCTTCATGGGCGTTCTGGAGACCGCCAAGCAGCTCAACCGCAAGGTCGAGACGCTTCCCGACGACACCGCCATGGCCGAGCGCTACGCCGCCAACAGACCGCTCACACGGCCGGAGATCGGCGTCCTGCTATCATACGCCAAGATCGTTCTCTTCGACGCGCTCGCGGCAAGCGATCTGCCGGATGATCCCTATTTCGAGGCGACGCTCTCGCAATACTTCCCGGCCAAGATGCGCAAGTCCAACGCGTCGGATATCGCCAACCACCGCCTGAAGCGTGAGATCGTGGCGACGGTGCTGGCCAACGAGGCCATCAACCGCGGCGGCCCGAGCTTTGCCGTCAGCATGATGGACGCGACGGCCGCATCGGCGCCCGAAGTGGTACGCGCCGCCATCATCGCGCGCGACGGCTTCGATCTGAGCCGGCTCTGGAGCGAGACCGATGCGCTCGACGGCCGGATTTCCGGCCAGATGCAGAACCGCATCTACGAGGAGATCAGCCATATCTTCACCGTCCTGACGCGTCTGCTGTTGAAGATGCAGATGGCGAAGGGCGCTATCGCCGAGACCATCGAGAGGCTTCGTGCGGCCTTCAAGAAGCTGCAGCCGGTTTTCGCCAACCAGGTCGTTCCCGAACTCGAGGCGCGCCAGACCGAATATCAAGCCGCCGGCGTGCCGGACAAGCTTGCAGCCGAGATCGCGCATCTGATCGGATTCGCGCTCGTGCCGGAGATCATGCAGATCGCGGAACGCACGGGCGAGCCGCTGATCCGCGCCGCCGAGAGCTATTTCGCGGTGAGCCAGACCTTCCGTATCGGCCGACTGCTGGCGGCCGGTAGCCGCATCACGACCTCCGATCATTACGAAAACCTGGCCCTGGCGCGAAGCCTCGACCAGATCGCGACCGCGCGCCGCGATATCGTGAGCTCCGCCCTATCAAACAACGGCAAGGAAAAGCTGCCGGTGCAGGCATGGCATGCGAGCGACCGGATCAGGATCAACCGCATCGCCGAGGAACTGGCGGGTCTCAGCGAGGGTGGTGATCCGAATCTGGCCCGCATCACCGTCGCCGCCGGCCTGCTGACCGATCTTGCCAGAGACGGGACGAGGTGAGACAGTCCGCTCCCAAATCAGGAGCAGGCCGGTGAATCGCATTGACTGGACGGGAACACAGCCCCAGCGCGCCACGCGCAAGGGCATCTGGGGCTGGATGTTCTTCGACTGGGCCGCGCAACCCTTCTTCACCGTCGTCACCACCTTCATCTTCGGCCCCTACTTCGTGGCCAGGCTGACGGCAGATCCGGTCTCCGCGCAGACGCTCTGGAGCAACATGGCGACGATCTCCTCGGTGATCATCGCCATTCTCTCGCCTATTCTCGGCTCGATCGCCGATCAGTCCGGCGGGCGAAAGCCATGGATCGGCTTCTTCGCCGTCATCAAGATCGCTAGCCTCTGCTGCCTCTGGTTCGCGGCCCCCGGTTCACCGGTCATCTATCCGGTGATCTTCATGATCCTGGCGTCGATCGCCGCGGAATTCTCGATCGTCTTCAACGATTCCATGATGCCGCGCCTCGTCGGCAAGGATGAAGTCGGGCGGCTGTCCAACACCGCCTGGGGCCTCGGCTATCTTGGCGGAATGATCGTGCTGATCGCCGTGGTGGCGCTGCTTGCCGGAAGTCCCGAGACCGGCAAGACGATCCTCGGCCTCGACCCGCTCTTCGGCCTTGATCCGCACACCGGCGAGGATGCGCGCATCACCGGCCCAATCTCGGCCGTCTGGTATCTGATTTTCGTACTGCCGATGTTTCTGTTCACGCCTGACGTGAAAGGCGGCCTTCCCTTCGGCGCCGCCGTCCGCTCCGGGCTGCGTGAAGTCAGGCACACGCTGGCGGAACTGAAAGAGCGCCGCCCGCTCATGCGCTTTCTCGTCGCCCGCATGATCTACCAGGACGGCGTCAACGGCCTGCTGATCCTTGGCGGCGCCTTTGCCGCCGGCATGTTCGGCTGGGCAACCATCGAGATCGGCATCTACGGCATCATCCTCAATGTGGTGGCGATTTTCGGCTGCATCATCGCCGGGCGGATCGATGCGCGCATCGGCTCGAAGGCGACCATCGTCATCAGCCTGACCATGCTGCTTTTGGCGACCTTCGGCATCGTATCGACCGAACCCGGCTATACGCTCTTTGGACTCGTGCCGCTTCCGATGGCGGATTCAGGAGGTCTGTTCGGCACGGCGGCGGAGAAAGCCTATATCGGCTACGGCCTGCTGATCGGCCTGGCATTCGGCCCTGTGCAGGCCTCGTCGCGCTCCTATCTGGCGCGCAGCGTCAACCTTGATGAGGCCGGCCGCTATTTCGGCATTTACGCGCTCTCGGGCCGGGCAACCAGCTTCATGGCGACGCTGCTGTTTTCGATCGTGACTTATGCGACAGGCTCGTCGCATCTCGGCATGGCCACGCTCGTCCTGTTTCTGGCCGGCGGGCTCATCCTGTTGATCCGGACGCCCTATCCGGCGGATAGGGCGTAGCCGTTTTCATCGAAGCTTAGTGGCGGAAGTGGCGCATGCCGGTGAAAACCATCGCCACATTGTGCTCGTTCGCCGCATCGATCACTTCCTGGTCGCGCATCGAGCCGCCTGGCTGCACGACGGCCGTGGCACCGGCGGCAATCGCCGACAGCAGCCCGTCCGCGAACGGGAAGAAGGCTTCAGACGCAACAGCGGAGCCCTTGGTCATCGGCTCGGCCCAGCCCATCGCCTTGGCGGCATCCTCAGCCTTCAGCGCGGCGATGCGGGCGGAATCGATGCGGCTCATCTGGCCGGCGCCGATACCGGCCGTCTGGCCGTCCTTCGCATAGACGATGGCGTTCGACTTGACGTGCTTGGCAACCGTATAGGCGAATTTCAGGTCCACCAGTTCCTGCGCCGTCGGCTGGCGGTTGGTGACGACCTTGAGCTCGATATCATCGATCATGCCGTTGTCACGGCTCTGCACCAGCAGGCCGCCGGCAACGGTCTTCGCCGTGAGGCCGCGCGAGCGCGGATCGGGCAGGCCGCCGGTCACGAGTAGGCGCAGGTTCTTCTTGGCGGCGATCACCGCCTTGGCCTCTTCCGTCACTTCAGGCGCGATGATCACTTCGGTGAACAGCTTGACGATCTCTTCCGCCGTCTCGGCATCGAGCAGCTGGTTGAGCGCGATGATGCCGCCGAAAGCGGACGTGCTGTCGCAGGCGAGCGCCCGAAGATAGGCGTCCTTCAGCGTCGGGCCGGTGGCGACGCCGCACGGATTGGCATGCTTGATGATCGCGCAGGCCGGGCCGGTCTTCTCGGGCGAAAACTCGCCGATCAGCTCGAAGGCGCCGTCCGTGTCGTTGATGTTGTTGTAGGAGAGCTGCTTGCCCTGCAGAAGCGTTGCCGTGGCAACACCCGGACGGTTTTCGCCGGTCACATAGAAGCCGGCCGTCTGGTGCGGGTTTTCGCCGTAGCGCATTTCTTCCTTCAGCACGCCACCGATGACCCGGTGACGCGGCGTGTCAATCGACAGCGCCTCGGCGAACCAGTTAGAGATCATCGCATCGTAGGCGGCCGTGCGCGCATAGGCCTTGGCGGCGAGGCGCTGGCGGAAGGCATAGCTGGTCTGGCCGGCATCGGACGAAAGCTGCTCGAGAAGCTCCGGATAGTCAGCCGGATCAGTCAGGATCGCCACATAGGCGTGGTTCTTGGCCGAGGCGCGGATCATCGCCGGGCCGCCGATGTCGATATTCTCGACGGTGGTCGGATAATCGCCACCCGCCGCACGCACATCCTCGAAGGGATAGAGGTTGATGACGGCGAGGTCGATGCCATCGATACCATGCGCCTTCATCGCTTCCTGGTGCTCGGCATCGTCACGGATCGCCAGCAGTCCACCGTGAACCTTGGGATGCAGCGTCTTGACGCGGCCGTCCATGATCTCCGGAAAGCCTGTGACGTCGGAAACGTCGGTGACATCAAGGCCGGCAGCTGCGATCGCCTTGTGGGTGCCGCCGGTCGACAGCAGCCGGACGCCCTTTTCGGCAAGCGCGCGCGCGAGGTCTACGATGCCGGTCTTGTCGGACACGGAGAGCAAGGCGGTCTTGACGGCAACCTTGTCGGGGGCGGGGATTTTCTTGGAAACAACGGCCATGTGGCTTCTCCGTTCGATCTTCGGGAGACATCCGGCGAGGTGCGCGGAATATGGCGCCGCGTTAGCACAGCTTTGCGTCGGCGAAAACAGCCGCTAGCTTCTGCGGGACAAAAACCACCGTATTTCCGGCTTTTCCGGATAGGCGAAGCTGATTTCCATCTGATCGGAGGCGCAGATGCCGGAGGCATCGGCAAAGAACACGTCCTCGGCGATCTCGACCGTATTGCCTGGCGAAGAGAACAACCAGCTCTCGCCATCTGGCGCCGTCATCAGGATGGACTCCCGGTCCATCTGTTTCAGATTGATCGACGGGTGGGCGTGAAAACGCGCAACGGCCTGCAGTTCTCCTTCGCCTCTGCGCTCTTCCGAAACAGCAAGGCGATCGAGCCCGGTCATGATCGACCCCGTGGCGTTCAAGGTGAGCTCACGCTCGTGCAGGACGCCGAACTCCTTCAGATAGCCGTCATGGCTCGCCTTGACGACATCCCGGCCGTCGTCCGCCACCACGCGATCGACCTGAACCGTCTTCACCGGATCGGTGATGAGATGCGCCAGGAAATCGGAAGACGCGAACCGGCTGGAGGACGTATCGTTGAGCGTCACGGTCGTATGCGCCGCCGTTGTACGCGCGACCTGCACATAGCGGTTGCCGGCAAATTTCGGCGAGCCCGAATTCACGATAAAGCGATGCCGGCCTGATGACATCTCGAAGGACAGGCATCCTGCATGAACAGTGCGCGAGAGGTTACCAGCAGGCGGAAGGCCGGTATCGGCGATAACGACGGTGCGCCCGGCCGCCAGGCGTTGATACCGCGAATGCGGCATCGCCTTGAACGGCTCGCCCGCCGTCTCGTCGTAGCGCAGCAGCGAAACGATCTCATTCGCCGACGTCGAGGTCGCGCCGTTGAACAGAGCGAGATCGCCATCCTGATGTCGGAAGAAGCGCAGCGCCGGGTACATGCGATCGATGCCGGATATCAGCTTCTGCGGCAGATCGTGGCCGAGATTGATATAGGTCTGCCGCAACGGCAGCAGATCGAGCAGGAGTTCGAGCGCGACACGCGGATTACGCGACACGTGCCCCCCATCCGGCAGAATCTGGCTATCGAACTCGACATCGAGCGCTTCGGAGGATTTGCGGATCACGCTGGCGCGCACCGGCATGGAGATCGAGGCCATGGCAAGCGCAAGGCGCACCCGAAAACGCACCTCGCCGGGCGGCGCATAGCGTGCCATGCGGCGCAGGAAGCGGACCTGAAACGCGAGCGAGCGGACGAACCGGCGATAAAAGCCGCGATCGGCATTCTGCAGCACGACAGGTGAATGCGACAGCCACGCAATGACGCGCGTCGCCGTGACATCGATCTCCCAGGCAATGCCCTCCATCCGGCCGCCATGAATGGACAGCCAGCTATTGACGATGGCGCGGGCGACGTTGGAATGCAGATCGTTCTTCTTGGAACGCATATGGCGCAGCCAGCCGAAGCCATGGAGCTTGATGGCAAAGGCGCGCGACGGTAGGCTAAACGTGAACGGCGACTTTCCGCCGGTCTCCAGCATGCGGCCGGCAAGCGGGAAGCGACCGTTGATGATTTCCTCGGCGACATGCGAATCGACGGGCCTGAGATCCGTCGGCGCCACGATCAGCCGCTCGGGCACATAGACCGTGTGACGAAACAACTTGAGGCGCAGAAGTGCAGCACGGCAAAGTACCCGCCGCCAAGCCTCCCGCAGGTAAAGACCTGAAAACCGTCCGGACCGCATTTCGATTGTCTATTGACCCATATCGTTAGGATTGGATGGACAAGTCCGGAAACGGCACTGACCGTCGATGATTCTGCAACAATGCTTAACTATGCCAGTTGCTCTTCGATCAGGCAACACGGCGCAACACGGCCGCATAAAAACCGTCCAGACCCGGCGCGAAACCAGCTGGCAGCTTCAGCATGTCGGGTGTCGTGCGGAACTCGCCAAGCGGACTGATTGCCTCTTCCAGCCCCGGCCAGCGGCTCGGCTCGATCGCCACGCGCTCGAATCCTTTGGTGTCCTTGAGCACCCGCGCCACGACGTCTTCACCTTCGCTCGGATCAAGCGAGCAGTTGGAAAACACGATCGTGCCGCCGGGCTTCAACAGCTGCAGCGCATGGCGAAGCAGACGCTCCTGCAGCGCGGCGAGCTTTGCGATATCTTCCGGCCCCTTGGTCCAAAGCACGTCGGGATGCCGCCGCGTCGTGCCGGTAGAAGAGCAGGGCGCGTCGAGCAGGATGGCGTCGAAGAGTTCGTCGGGCGTGAACTTGGTCAGATCCTGCGCCATCGTTTCTGCCGATAACTGGAGACGATCAAGGTTCGAACGCAAGCGCTTGATACGGTTTTCAGACTGCTCGACGGCGGTCACAATGCCGCCCGCCAGGATCAGTTGCGCGGTCTTGCCACCAGGAGCGGCGCAGAGATCGGCAACACGCTTGCCGGACAGATCGCCGAAGAGCTGCGCCGGGATGCTCGCCGCCGCGTCCTGCACCCACCACAATCCCTCGTCGAAACCTTCGAGAGACGGAATGGAGCCATCGAATGCGGCAAGCCGGACCCCGCCGGTCGGCAACACGATACCGTTCAGCTTTTCAGCCCAGGCCTGTGGATCCGATTTGACCGTCAGGTCGATGGCAGCGGGCTGCAGCTGGGAATCCGAAATCGCCAGCCCCGCTTCAAGGCCGTAGGCTTTTTCCAATCGCTCAAGAAACCAACCAGGCATCGAGGGAATGTCGTCGATCTGGCGAAGGATCTCTTCCTTCTCGCGCCCAAGGCGACGCAGCACAGCATTCACCAGCTTGGCGAAGCGCCGGTTTCTCGGGTCGAGATTGGCCTGCTCGACGGCAATGTCGACCGCGGCATGATCGGGAACGTCGAGATAGAGGATCTGAGCCGCCGCGATCGAGAGCACGTGCTGCAACGAGCGCGCACCCTCCGGCAAAGGCGATTCGAGCAACGATGACACCGCGGCCTCGATGCGGGGCAGGTGACGCAGCGTGGTGTTCAAAATTGCGCGGACAAGACCACGGTCGTCGTCGGCCAACGCCTTGTAAGCCGGATTGCCATGTTCATGGTCGAGCGCGCCATCAAGCGAGAGCTTGCGGTCGATGACGGCAGCCAAAATCTTCGAGGCTGCGGCACGCGCCTGCAGACCAGGCTTCGCGGAAGCGGACGATTCCTCCGGCGTCGACGACTTTTGTTTGCGAAATGGCTTTTTCTTACCGTCTGAACTCAAGACCAGGGACCCTTTGGCGGTTGCGAGCCACCGCGGCCAAGGCCGGCATCCGGAACTGAGCGCGATTTGCGCACGGGATTAGCAGCACGAGCCGACGGCGTCGAGTTATTCATGCCGCCTCTTGCCATTTCCTGCAGCGCGGCGATGCGGTTTTCCGTATTCGGGTGGGTCGAAAACAGGTTGTCCATGCCCGCACCCGTCAATGGATTGATGATGAACATGTGCGCCGTCGCCGGATTGCGTTCCGCGTCATAGTTCGGAATGTTCGAGGCGCCACGGGCGATCTTGCCCAGCGCGGAGGCCAGCCAAAGCGGGTTGCCGCAAATCTCGGCGCCACGCCGGTCGGCCGAATACTCGCGCGTACGGCTGATCGCCATCTGCACCAGCATGGCGGCCATCGGCGCGACGATCATTGCCAGCAGAACGCCCACGAAGCCGAGCGGATTGTTGTTGTTCTCGCGGTTGCCGCCGAAGAAGAAGGCAAAATTGCCGAGCATCGAAATGGCGCCGGCAAGCGTCGCCGTAATCGTCATCGTCAGCGTGTCGCGGTTTTGGACGTGCGCGAGCTCATGGGCCATCACGCCTGCAACCTCTTCCGGCGACAGCGCGCTCAACAGGCCCGTCGACGCGGCCACTGCGGCATTCTCCGGATTGCGGCCCGTCGCGAAAGCGTTCGGCTGCGGGCTGTCATAGAGATAGACCTTCGGCATCGGCAGGCCGGCATTGTGCGAGAGATCACGGATGATGTTGAAGAACTCCGGCGCGTTGCGCTCATCGATCTCCTGGGCACGGTAAGCCGAAAGCACCATGCGGTCGGAATTCCAGTAGGAGAAGAAGTTCATGCCGGCCGCAACCAGGAACGCGATCATCATGCCGCTACGGCCACCGATCATGAACCCGACGACCATGAACAGTGCCGTCATGAAGGCAAGCAACATGGCAGTACGGACAAGGTTCATCATCATCTCCATTTCAGGCGAGCGCCGTTTGCGCTCAAAGGGTTTCAATCGCCGCGTCGGCGTCCTATAAACTGGTTATTCATCGGCCATTTTCAATATTTTCAAGCGGGCGTGCGTGATGCAGGAAGCGGACAACGACAATATCGAAGCTCTGGCCGAGGAGGGCACCGAGCGCCCGCGCAAGATGCTCTCGCCCGCCGCCAAGCGTGCGCTTGCCGAAGCCGAGGAGCGTCGCCGCAACGAACAGCCGGCCGATATGCCGACCGAGATCGGTGGGCGAGGGGGTGCCGATCCGGCCCGCTTCGGCGATTGGGAAATAAACGGTCGCGCCATCGACTTCTAAGTAAATATTCCTATTGACTTCGCATGAATATCGGAATTTATTCCTGATATGTTCACGCGCGCCATCACAGCACTAGCGATCCTTGCGGCAATTTCGATGCCGGCTTTCGCGCGCGATGAGATCGCCGGGCCTGTGTCGGCTGAAATTCTGCGCGTGATCGATGGAGACACCTTGCTGGTCGCCGCTCGCCCGTGGCCGCAGCAGACCGTGGAAGTCTATGTCCGAATTCGTGGCATCGATACGCCCGAGATGCACTCAAAATGCGCTGCGGTCAGGCGCGCGGGGATCGATGCCCGCCAAGTGTTGGAAGAGCTCACCGACAACTCACCGCAAGTGCAGCTGACCCGCATTTCCGGCGACAAGTATTTCGGCCGCATCCTGGCCGACGTGACGCTATCCGATGGGCGGAATCCGGCTCAGTATATGCTGGGCGAGGGGATCGCCGTTGCCTACGACGGCGGTCGGAAGCCGAAGATGCCATGCCCCGACCAAGATTAAGGCCGCTCCGGTTTCCCGAAGCGGCCTCTTATTGGCAGACAGCTGATATTAAGCAGCCGCCTTGTTCTGCCGATTGGCGATCAGATCATCGACAACAGCCGGATCAGCCAGCGTCGACGTATCGCCCAATGAGCCGAAATCATCCTCGGCGATCTTGCGCAGAATGCGGCGCATGATCTTGCCCGATCGGGTCTTCGGCAGCCCGGGCGAGAACTGGATCTTGTCGGGTGCCGCGATCGGGCCAATCTCGTTGCGGACATGCTTGATCAGCTGCTGGCGAAGTTCGTCCGAACCCTCGTTGCCGGCCATCAGCGTCACATAGCAATAGATGCCCTGACCCTTGATCGCATGCGGATAGCCGACGACCGCGGCCTCCGACACGAGGCTGTGCGACACCAGCGCCGATTCGACCTCGGCCGTGCCGAGCCGATGGCCGGAGACATTAAGCACGTCATCGACGCGACCGGTAATCCAGTAATAACCGTCCTCGTCCCGCCGGCAGCCGTCGCCGGTGAAATACTTGCCCTTGTAGGTCGAAAAGTAGGTCTGGATGAAGCGCTCGTGGTCGCCGTAGACCGTGCGCATCTGCCCCGGCCAGCTATCGGTGATGCAGAGATTTCCGTCCGCCGCACCCTCGAGCACGTTGCCTTCATTGTCCACCAGCTGCGGCTTCACGCCGAAGAACGGCTTGGTTGCCGATCCCGGCTTCAGGTCGGTTGCGCCAGGCAGCGGCGTGATCATGTGGCCGCCCGTCTCCGTCTGCCACCAGGTGTCGATGACCGGGCAACGCTTGTCGCCGACGACGTTATAGTACCATTCCCAGGCTTCGGGATTGATGGGCTCGCCCACGGTGCCGAGCAGACGCAGGCTGGACCGCGACGAGCGCGTCACGAAATGATCGCCGGCGCCCATCAGCGAACGGATGGCCGTCGGCGCTGTATAGAAGATGTTGACCTTGTGCTTGTCGATAACCTCCCAGAAGCGTCCCTGATCCGGAAAGTTGGGAACACCCTCGAACATCAGCGTCGTCGCGCAGTTCGCAAGCGGGCCATAGACGATATAGGAGTGGCCGGTGACCCAGCCGACGTCGGCCGTGCACCAGTAGATATCGCCTGGGTGATAGTCGAACACATATTCATGCGTCATCGCCGCGTAGACGAGGTAGCCGCCGGTGGTGTGCAGCACACCCTTCGGCTTGCCCGTCGAACCCGACGTGTAGAGAATGAAAAGCGGATCCTCAGCCTTCATCTTGGCGGGCGGGCACTCCGGCTTCACCGTCGCCATTTCCTGGTGATACCAGAGGTCGCGGCCCGGAGCCCACCCCGTCTTACCGCCGGTGCGGCGAACCACCAGCACCTTCTCCACGATCACATGCTGGCGTGCTGCAATATGGATCGCCGTGTCGGTGTTTTCCTTGAGCGGAACCGGCTTGCCGCCGCGCACGCCCTCATCGCAGGTGATGACGAAGGTTGATTCGCAGTCGACGATCCGGCCCGCCAGCGCTTCCGGCGAAAAGCCGCCGAAGACGATGGAATGCACGGCGCCGATACGGGCACAGGCAAGCATCGCATAGGCCGCCTCGGGGATCATCGGCATGTAAATGGTGACACGATCGCCCTTCTTGACGCCATGCTTCTTCAGCACGTTCGCCATTCGGCAAACATGCTCGTAGAGTTCGTTATAGGTGATCTTCTTGTCGATGTAGGGGTTGTCGCCCTCGAAGATGATCGCGACCTGATTGCCGTTGGTCTTCAGGTGCCTGTCGATACAGTTGTAGGAGACGTTCGTCTGGCCGTCTTCGAACCACTTGATCTTCACATTGCCGGTGAAAGAAGTGTTCTTAACCTTCGTATAAGGCTTGAACCAGTCGATCCGCTTGCCATGCTTGCCCCAGAACTTATCCGGGTTTTCGACACTCTCCTCGTACCATTTCTCGTACTTGGCCTTGTCGATCAGCGCATGGTTTTGAACCGGCTTTTGCACCGGGTAGATCTTCTCCGACATCGATTTCCTCCTCACTCGGACGCCGGCGGCAGAAGCACGCCACAGGCGGTTTTGTGCATTCATAACAGGTCAGATCGACCCGGCAATTAGACAAAGGTCATTTCATTCGTGATCAATTGCAATTATGCGTCACTCCGGTTATATAGCGGCATAATTTCCCGGACATAGTGGTGACAACCCACGGACCGCGACACCGGCGCGGACGACAGAAGGACTATATCCATGGCTCAACAACTGCTTATGCCGAAGGCGACCGCTATTTGGCTCGTCGACAACACAGCTCTGTCTTTCGACCAGATCGCTCAGTTCTGCAAATTGCACCCTCTGGAAGTGAAGGCGATCGCCGACGGCGAAGCTGCGCAGGGCATTAAGGGCCTGGATCCGATCTCCACCGGTCAGCTGTCGCGCGACGAAATCGAACGCGCCGAGAAGAACCCGGCCCACAAGCTCAAGCTTTCCGAGCCGAAGGTGCGCGTTCCGGAATCCAAGCGTCGTGGCCCGCGCTACACGCCGGTCTCCAAGCGCCAGGACCGTCCGAACGCCATCCTGTGGCTGGTTCGCAATCATCCGGAACTGAAAGACGCCCAGATTTCGCGCCTCGTCGGCACGACCAAGTCGACCATCGAACAGATCCGCGAGCGCACCCACTGGAACGCCGCCAACCTGACGCCGATGGATCCAGTCACGCTCGGCCTCTGCAGCCAGATCGACCTCGACATGGAAGTCGAAAAGGCCGCCAAGGGCCGTCCGCTGCCGACCGCTGCCGAGCTCGGAGAAACGCTGCAGTCCGCGCACGAAACCGAACGCCTGGCCCCGAGCTACGAGCGTGAGGAAGAGAAGGAAATCGACGCCGACGCCGTCTTCGCGAAGCTGAAATCGCTGAAATCCTCGACGCCGGATGAGGACGAAGACGATCGCTACTAAGCGGTTGGACGGACTGAGATTAGAACCCCGCTTCGGCGGGGTTTTTTATTGCCGGTTTGCAATTGCGCGATAACGCGGATCGCAAATGTTTCCCGTGAAACATTCGAACGAACCACGAGAATAAGAGACGATGGTCAGCGGGTGCCGAAAATGGCAGACCCAACACGTACGCTGGTGGCGCCGAAGGCAACCGCTGTCTCGTAGTCACCCGACATGCCCATCGAGAGCTTCTCGACGCCGCAAGCCTTCGCCAGTTTCGCCAACAGGGCGAAATGCGGGCCCGGATTTTCATCCGCCGGCGGAATGCACATCAACCCTTCGATGGAAAGACCGAGCTCATCGCGGCAGAGCGCCACGAACGCCGCCGTGTCGTCAGGCGCAATGCCGGCCTTCTGCGGCTCAAGGCCTGTATTGACCTGCACATAGAGGCGAGGGGCCTTCGCCTGGCGCTTCATTTCATCAGCCAGCGCACGCGCGATTTTCTCGCGATCGACAGTCTCGATGACATCGAAGAGCGCGACCGCTTCACCGGCCTTGTTCGACTGCAGCGGTCCGATCAGATGAAGCTCGATACCAGCCGTCTCGCTCTTCAGCTCCGGCCACTTGCCCTGGCTCTCCTGCACGCGGTTTTCACCGAACGCGCGCTGACCAGCCTCGATGGCGGGGCGGATCTGATCCGCATCGAATGTCTTGGACACGGCCACGAGCTGCACCGAGCCTTCCGCTCTTCCCGTTTCGCGGGCCGCCGCGGCGATCCGGCCGCGAACCTCTTCCAGTCGCTCTTGAAGTTCCATGTTGCGCCTCGGTCCATCATCGAAAACAATGAAAATGCACTAAACACCCGATCTTGGCTTGCCAAGGTCCGAAGGCTCGAAATTATCGCAGCTACGCGCCGATTGGCCCCAAACCACGTCTGCAAAACTTGACGCTACGGTGGTTTCATGGTGAAGGTCACCACCAACTTCCCTTGATTTTCCGGAAATACGAATACCATGGCTACCGAACGTTATAATCCGCGCGATGCCGAGCCTCGCTGGCAGAAAAAATGGAACGAAGCGAAGGTCTTTGAGACCGACAACGCTGATCCGCGCGAGAAATACTACGTGCTGGAGATGTTCCCGTATCCGTCCGGCCGTATCCACATGGGCCACGTCCGCAACTATGCGATGGGCGACGTCGTCGCGCGCTACAAGCGCGCCCGTGGCTACAACGTGCTGCATCCCATGGGCTGGGACGCGTTCGGCATGCCGGCTGAAAACGCCGCCATGGAGCGCAACGTTCATCCCGCGGCCTGGACCTACCAGAACATCGCATCGATGAAGTCGCAGCTGAAGGCGATGGGCCTCTCGCTCGACTGGAGCCGCGAATTCGCGACCTGCGATGTCGAATACTACCAGCACCAGCAGCATATGTTCGTGGACTTCCTGGAAAAGGGTCTCGTCTACCGCAAGCAGTCGAAGGTCAATTGGGACCCGGTCGACAATACCGTTCTCGCCAACGAGCAGGTCATCGACGGTCGCGGCTGGCGCTCCGGCGCGCTTGTCGAGCAGCGTGAACTGACCCAATGGTTCTTCAAGATTACCGACTTCAGCCAGGATCTGCTGGACGCTTTGGATGGTCTCGATCAGTGGCCTGAGAAGGTCCGCCTGATGCAGAAGAACTGGATCGGCCGCTCCGAAGGCATGACGATCCGCTGGGAAATCGTCGGCGAAACAGCCCCTGCCGGCGAGACCGAGGTTATGGTCTATACCACGCGCCCGGACACCCTGTTTGGCGCGTCATTCCTCGCCATTTCCGCCGATCACCCGCTGGCCAAGGATGCGGCGGCCAAGAACGCCGAGATCGACGCCTTCTGCGAAGACGTCCGCCGTGCCGGCACGTCGCTGGCAGCACTCGAGACCGCCGAAAAGCGGGGAATCGACACGGGCATCCGTGTCCGCCATCCGCTGGACCCCTCCTGGGAGTTGCCCGTCTACATCGCCAATTTCGTGCTGATGGACTACGGCACGGGCGCCATCTTCGGCTGCCCGGCAGGCGATCAGCGCGACCTCGATTTCGCCCGCAAATACGGCCTGCCCGTCATACCTGTTGTCATGCCGCGTGACGGCGACGTCGCGACCTTCGCTGTCGGTGATACCGCCTATGATGGCGACGGCATCATGATCAACTCGCGCTTCCTGGATGGCAAGTCGACGGACGAAGCATTCAATATCGTGGCCGACCGTCTGTCGTCCGCATCGCTGGGCAATGCGCCTCAGGGCGAGCGCAAGGTCAACTTCCGCCTGCGCGACTGGGGTATTTCCCGCCAGCGCTACTGGGGCTGCCCCATCCCGGTCATCCACTGCCAGGATTGCGGTGTCGTGCCAGTGCCGAAGAAGGATCTCCCGGTCAAGCTGCCGGAGGACGTGACCTTCGATCAACCGGGCAATCCGCTCGACCGGCACCCCACCTGGCGCCACGTCGCCTGCCCGCATTGCGGCAAGGATGCTCGTCGCGAAACCGACACGATGGACACCTTCGTCGATTCCAGCTGGTACTTCACCCGCTTCACGGCGCCTTGGGAGAGCCAGCCGACGGATTTCGCGGCTGCCAACCGCTGGCTGCCCGTCGATCAATATATCGGCGGTATCGAACATGCGATCCTGCATCTGCTCTATTCGCGCTTCTTTACCCGCGCCATGCGCGAAACCGGCCATGTCGACGTGAAGGAGCCATTCAAGGGCCTGTTCACGCAGGGCATGGTGGTGCACGAGACCTATAGCCGCGGCTCCGGCATGAGCCGCGAGTGGGTCGCACCGGCCGATATCAAGATCGAGGAACTGGACGGAAAACGCCGTGCGTTCCTCCTCTCCAGCAACGAAGAGATTGCCATCGGCTCAATCGAGAAGATGTCGAAATCGAAGAAGAACGTCGTCGATCCCGATGACATCATTGCTTCCTACGGCGCCGATACGGCCCGTTTCTTCGTTCTGTCGGACTCCCCGCCCGAGCGCGATGTGATCTGGTCGGAAGCAGGCGTCGAAGGCGCCCACCGCTTCACCCAGCGCCTGTGGCGCCTGATCTCGGAAGCTGCCGAAGCTCTGAGGGATGTGTCTGCGACTCCGGCTAAGGATGGCGATGCACTTGCCATCTCCCAGCTGGCACACAAGACACTGAAGGCCGTCCAGAACGACTACGACAAGCTGTGGTTCAACAAGGCCGTTGCGCGCATCTATGAGCTCGTGAACGCCATTGCCGGCCCGCTGACGACCGTTGCAGCAGGCAAGGCCGATGCCGCCTATCGTGCCGCCGTGCGCGATGCGGCCGAAATCCTCGTCCAGCTCGTGGCGCCGATGACACCACATCTGGCCGAAGAGTGCTGGTCGGTTCTCGGTCACGACACGCTGCTCTCGCAGACGGCGTGGCCGAAGTACGACGACGCTCTTGTCGTTGAAAACGACGTCGTCCTGCCGGTGCAGATCAACGGCAAGAAGCGCGCTGAATTGACAATCTCTCGCGACGCAGATCAAACTACGGTCAGCGATGCCGCCCTTGCGTTGGAGGATGTCAAGCGCGTACTCAACGGCCAGGCGCCGAAGAAAATTATCGTGGTTCCGCAAAGGATTGTGAACATTGTCGTTTAATATCGCTTCCAGGCTGGCCAGCCGCGCAGGGATTGCCGCGGTGCTGGCAACCACGGTTCTTCTCGCCTCGTGCCAGGTTCGGCCGCTCTATTCCGAAACGTCAGGCGTTGCCGGCAAGCTGTCATCCATAGCTTTCTCCGAGGCGAATTCGCGCGTCGAGCAGGAAGTTCGCAATCGACTGATCTTCCTCGCCTCTCGCGGCGCCGGCGAACCGGACAAGGCCGATTACAAGGTCGAAATGAACGCCCGATCAAACGTCATCGATACGTTGCTGGTTGCATCCTCGGATGAGTCACGCGCGGGCCGTGCCACCGTCAGCGTCGACTACACGCTAAAGTCGAACAAGGACGGCCATGTGATCCGTGCCGGCCATCAGTCGGCAACAGCACTTGTCGATTTCCCCGCTCAGGAGTTTGCCAAGCAGCGCGCTATTCGCGACGCTGAGGACCGCGCAGCACGCCAGGTGGCTGAATTCGTGGCTGCCGATATCGCCGCGGCGCTTGGCCGCTGAGGAGCGACTAAGTGGCGGAGATAAAGTCGCATGAGTTCGAGGGATTTCTAGAAAAATCCGCCCGCCACTACCAATTATTCGTCATTTATGGCCCGGATCGCGGGCTGGTGTCTGAGCGCGCCAGCCTGCTCGCCGCCAAGACTGGTGTCGATCTAACCGACCCGTTTTCCCTGATCAAACTTGATATTGGCGACCTCCAGAAAGACCACGGACGCCTGCTCGACGAGGCAGGCGCGATCGGCCTTTTCGGTGGCCAGAAGCTTATCTGGATCCGCGGCGCTGCAAACGAGAAGTACCTCGTTGACGCCCTGCAGGTGCTTGCGCAAAGGCCTCCCGAAGCGACCTTTGTCATCATCGAGGCTGGCGATCTGAAAAAAGGCTCGCTCCTGCGCAAGACGAGCGAAGGGGCCCGGAGCGTCGCGACTATCCCATGCTACGCCGATGATGCGCGCGCGCTCAATAGCCTGATAGACGCAGAGCTCGCTGGCGCGAACCTTCGTATCACCACCGGAGCGCGCCAAGCGCTGCTGGAACTGATCGGGGGCGATCGTATAGCTTCGCGCAACGAGGTGAGAAAGCTCGCGCTTTACTGCCTCAATCTTGAGGTTATCGAGGAGCATCACGTCACGGAGATTATCGGCGATGCCAGCGCCATATCCGTCGACGATGCCGTCGATGCGATCCTGACCGGAAATTCCGGGAACTTCCTGCATGCCATGCAGAAGATCACGGCTTCAAAGACCTCCGTCTTCCTGGTCATACAGGCATGCCTGCGGCAGTTTCAATTGATGGATGCCATGCGGGCCGAGATGGAAGAGAAGCGCACGCCAGCGTCCCAGGTCATGCAGACGCTCGGGCGCCACCTTCATTTCAAGCGCAAGCCAATCATCGAGCAAGCGCTTAGAACATGGTCTGCAGACGCGCTGGCTCGTGAAACAAGCCGCTTGCAAGCCGCCATCCTGCAAACCCGGCGCCGCGCCTCGCTAGAGGACACGATCGCCATGCAGACGCTTTTATCCACCACGCTTCAGTCCGGCCGAAAATAGGCCGGATCAGCGCCGCTCCAGAAGTCGGCAGATTTCTTCTAATTGATCCAATGACTTATAAGAAATCCGGATCTGCCCGCCATTCGCCTTGTGATTGATGACGACGTCCAATCCAAGCGTATCGGAGAGGGTACGCTCAAGCGCGATCGTATCGGAATCCTTCTGATCCCGCGGATTGACTGCTGGCTTCGGCTCCGATTGCGCCTTGATGTCGTTCTGCGCAAGCCGCTCCGCGTCGCGCACTGACATGCCCTTGGAAACAATCGTGCGAGCCAGGACGGTTGGGTCCGACGTGGAAACCAGCGCGCGCGCATGGCCTGCAGACAGACTGCCAGCGGCGAGCAAGTCGCGAACAGGCTCCGGCAACTTCAGAAGCCGCAGCGAATTGGCGACGTGGCTGCGGCTCTTGCCGATGATTTCGCCGAGATCGTTCTGCGTGTAGCCGTAGTCCGCGATCAACTGCTCGTAGCCAAGCGCTTCTTCCAATGCATTCAGGTCGGATCGTTGAACGTTCTCGACGATCGCGATCTCAAGTGCGGTCTTGTCATCCACATCACGAACGATGACAGGAATCTCAACCAGGCCCGCCAGCTGTGCTGCGCGCCAACGTCTTTCGCCGGCTATGATTTCATACTGACTGGTCGAAAGTGTACGTACAACAACCGGCTGCACAATACCATGCTGGCGGATGGAGCTTGCAAGATCATGAAGCTCGCCGTCATCGAAGAAGCGACGCGGGTTGCGCGGGTTGCGCGTGATGAACTCGATCGGCACCAAACGATCGGCGCTCACTGCGCGCTGACTTGCGTCAACAGGCGCCGGCTGATCCATTTCGCCAATTAGCGCCGCGAGGCCGCGTCCCAGTCTTCTCTTCGAGACATCATCGTTCATGTCGGTACTCACCACTTATTCAAGAGCTTGTTCAGGCAGCCAGACGCTGGCGTTCACGCTGAATGACTTCGGAAGCCAACTGCAGATAGGCCTGGCTTCCAGCACATTTGAGATCGTAGAGAATGGCAGGCTTGCCGTAGGATGGCGCCTCAGACACCCGCACGTTCCGCGGGATTAACGTATGGTAAACCTTTTCTCCGAGATGGGTGCGCACATCGTTCACGACCTGCTGTGCCAGATTGTTTCTCGAATCGAACATCGTCAGCACGATACCCTGGATATCGAGCTGCGGGTTCACGCTCCTGCGAACCTGGTCAACGGTCTCCAGCAACTGGCTCAACCCCTCAAGCGCGAAGAATTCGCACTGCAGGGGAACCAACACCGAATGTGCGGCCGCCATTGCATTCATGGTCAAGAGATTGAAGGACGGCGGGCAATCGACAAGGATATAGGAAAACTGAAATGCATCGCGCTCGGCAAGCGCCTTCTTCAGCTTGAAGACGCGATCACTCTGCTGCGCGATCTCCATCTCGATACCCAGCAGGTCCATGGTGGATGGAACGATGAAGAGGTTTGGCACAGCCGTCTCTTGTACCACCTCAAGAATACCGTGGTCGCCGATCAGAAGATCGTAGGAAGACCGGCTACGGCTCTTGCGATCGATACCCAAACCGGTGCTTGCGTTACCCTGGGGATCAAGATCTACGATAAGAACGCGCTCGCCGATCGCCGCTAGCGCGGTTGCCAGATTGATAGCTGTCGTCGTCTTGCCGACGCCACCCTTCTGATTTGCGATCGTGATAATCCGATTCCGTCCAGCAACCATTGTCGCAACGCCCGATTTGTTAGACCAAATGCCGTAAATTGGAAATTTCGAGAACGACTGAGTCCATCTCGACGGCACTCTTGTGTTCTACCAGATCAAATGCCCAGCGACCATGCGCATTTGCCACCTCTGATCGGTAATCCCGGCCTTTGTGGAAATACGCGCGGATTTTTTCGTTACGGATTGCGAATGGATAGACGAACTCCAGAAGTTTATCCAGGTCCGCAAGCGCCCTGGCCGACACGAAGTCGCAGGCTGGCAGGTCCGCGATCGCATCCTCGATCCGCACTGGATGCACGGAACCACGGGCGCCCGTTTCCCTCAGCGCCGTGCGCAAGAAGGCAGCCTTCTTGTTGTTGCTCTCAACCAGATGCACCCAGCCGTCATTGAGCTCCGCGAGGAAGATTGCTGTTACCACGCCGGGAAAACCGCCGCCGCTACCGAGATCCACCCAGTTTCCCGCGTGCGGCTGAAGCTGGAAGATTTGAGCGCTATCTGCGATGTGCCTCTCCCACGCGTCCTTGAGAGTGGAAGGCGCGGAGAGGTTGATAGCCTTGCTCCATTTCTGAAATAGACCCACAAAATGCTCAAGTCGTTCCTGTGTTTCACGTGAAACACGCCGGCCGTTCAATTCCATATGAGGACTCTCAAATAGTGTAGGTTGCAGTCTATGCCGCCACTTCGCCACGCCGCAGATGCACGAGCAAAAGCGAAATTGCCGCCGGCGTCATCCCATCAATTCGCGAAGCCTGCGCGACGTCATAGGGGCGAACTTTCGCCAGCTTCTGCTTAAGCTCGTTGGACAGGCCGGACAAGCGATCAAAGTCAAAATCCGCAGGGATAAGCCGCTCTTCATCCCGCTTGATATGGGTTACATCGGCCTGCTGCCGGTCCATATAGACCGCATAGTTTGCCTCGATCTCAAGCGCAGCACCCGCCTTGGAATCGATCGCAACCAACTCCGGCCATACCGGCCGAAGTGTCTCAAGATCGAAATCAGGGAACGCCAGCAACTCATAAGCCGTCCGGCGTTGGCCGTCGAGGTTGAGCTTAAGCCCAAATCGACGCGCCTCGGTTGGCGTGACCGAAAGTGACGTCAAAAGTGCTCGGCCTGTTTCGATCGCCGACGCATACTGTTCAAACCGATCAGAGCGCGCGCGCGACGCAATCCCCAGCGACATCGCAAGCGGAGTGAGGCGAACATCGGCATTGTCTGCGCGGAGTGAAAGACGGTACTCGGCTCTCGACGTAAACATACGGTACGGCTCGGCCACGCCGCGCGACGTTAGATCATCGATCATCACGCCAATGTAGGAATCGGTACGGCTGAAACGCACCGCGTCTTGTTGGCCAGCCAGACGCGCTGCATTGAGTCCGGCAACCAACCCTTGCGCGGCGGCCTCCTCGTATCCGGTCGTGCCATTGATCTGCCCCGCCAGGAACAATCCAGGCTGCTTCTTCACTTCGAGCGAAGGCTTGAGCTCTCGCGGATCGACGTGGTCGTATTCAATCGCATAGCC
The DNA here is from genome assembly GCF_057809895.1 of Rhizobium sp. FG113. Lineage (NCBI taxonomy): Bacteria > Pseudomonadati > Pseudomonadota > Alphaproteobacteria > Hyphomicrobiales > Rhizobiaceae > Rhizobium > Rhizobium sp. FG113. The sequence continues at coordinate 164,854 of NZ_JBMDKV010000008.1, forward strand.
TGGTTGCAGGATAGCGACTTGCTCCAGGCCCGGTATCGTACGAATAAAAGCGTCCTGAACCTCGGCGGGAAGCGATGTCGATATCCCGTTGGGATAGACGGTGTCATCATCGAGACCTTCAGGCTCCAGAAACACCTGGTGGCCATCTCTCTCGCCGAACTTGACCAGCTTATCCTCGATCGAGGGGCAATAGCGCGGGCCGACGCCTTCAATCTGGCCGGAATACATTGCCGACCGCTTCAGATTATCGACGATGATGCGATGTGTCGCTTCCGTCGTCCGCGTAACGCCGCAGTCGATCTGCGGGTTAGCGATGTGATCGGTCATGAAAGAGAAGGGGACCGCGTCGTCATCGGCGCCCTGCCGGCCAACGCCCGCCCAGTCGATGGTCTTTCCGTCCAGTCGAGCGGGAGTGCCGGTCTTCAAACGGCCGAGTTGCAATCCCATGCCTAAAAGGGTCTTCGAAAGCCCCATCGACGGCTCTTCGCCGACACGGCCCGCCGGAATCTTCGTGTCACCGATATGGATGAGGCCGCGCAAGAACGTGCCGGTCGTCAAGACGACGGCACCGGAATCCAGAATCCGGCTATCTTTCATAATAACGCCAGAAACGCGGCCATCCTTGATCGACAGATCGAAGGCATCGCCCTCGATAATCGTCAGATTGGGGATCGAAGATATCTCGGCATGCATCGCCTGGCGATAGAGCTTTCGATCTGCCTGCGTGCGAGGGCCGCGTACGGCCGGACCCTTCTTGCGATTGAGCATACGAAACTGGATGCCGCCGGCATCAGCCACGCGCCCCATCAGTCCGTCCAACGCATCTATCTCGCGAACCAGATGACCCTTCCCGAGACCACCGATTGCAGGATTGCACGACATGACGCCAATCGTGTCGCGCTTATGCGTCACGAGCGCGGTCTTGGCGCCAGCGCGCGCGGCCGCGGAAGCGGCTTCGCATCCAGCGTGCCCGCCACCAATGACGATGACATCGTACCGTGAGGTATTCATAACAATGCTCCTGAGATCGCTCGGTGATGCGGCAAGCCGCCCCGCGAGTCAAGACGTTTCACGTGAAACCACGCTTTTCGGCGTCGTCGCAGTGTTTCACGTGAATCATTTCCCAATGCAGAATTCACCAAAGATGACATCGAGCAGATTCTCGACATCGACCCGGCCTGTGATGCGGCCAAGCGCGCCACCGGCCATGCGGAGCTCCTCCGCTCTAATGTCCAGGTCAATATGCTCGTTAGCGATGGCTCGCTCGATAGCTGCAATACATTCCGCTAACGAATCGTTGTGGCGCGTGCGGGTAGGGATAGCAAGCGAATGCGGAGGTACCATCTCGCGCAACCGATCTCCGATCGCCTGTCGCAACTGGTCCAAGCCGGCGCCGGTTTCCACAGAGATCCTCACATCGTATGGATTCGATGAGATGCTGGGCAAATCCGCCTTCGTTCCAACGCGCAACGCGGATGACGGAGCAGTGCTGTCCTCCGGCGAGACGGACATGTCCTCTATATAGATAACGAGATCCGCGGCCTCCATTGCGGTGCGTGCGCGCCGAATGCCCTCCCGTTCGACGACCTCTTCTGTCTCACGCAATCCCGCAGTATCGAAGAGCTTGACGAGAAATCCATCGATATCGAGGTCGGTGGATAGTACATCGCGCGTTGTTCCGGCGATATCCGTAACGATCGCAATGTCGCGCCTCACAAGCGCATTCATCAGGCTCGATTTCCCCGCATTTGGCAGACCGGCAATAACAACCTTAAAGCCGTCTCTGATAATCTCGCCTGTCTTCGCCATACCAAGGTGCTGATGGATCTCGTTGGCAAGCTCAGTCATGTCTGACCAGACCTGGTCCGACACGGAACCTGGGACATCGTCCTCGTCGGGAAAATCAAGTTCAGCCTCGATCAACGCACGCCCGCGCGTCAATCGCTGTGCCCAAGCTTCATAGACGGCCGAGAGTCCGCCGGAGCTCTGTTCAAGAGCGAGGCGACGCTGCATCTCTGTCTCTGCGGAGATCAAATCCGCAAGGCCTTCGATCTCCAGCAGGTCAAGCTTCCCGTTTTCGAACGCGCGTCGGGAAAACTCGCCGGCCAAGGCCTGTCGCAACCCATCAAACGAGTTCAGCTCCCGGTAAACCGCACTTACGACAGCGCGGCCGCCATGCAGGTGAAACTCCACGACGTCTTCACCAGTAAAGGAGTTAGGTCCCGGGAAGAACAGCACGAGGCCATTGTCCAGCACCTCACCGTTACGGGTTCGAATCGTTCGCAACGTGGTGGTGCGGGCAGGGACGGTGCCCGAGACCATGCTGGCCATCACATCCCGAACACTTGGCCCGCTTATGCGGATCACGGCTAGGCCGGCGGGAACGGCGCCGCTGGAAAGCGCATAGATCGTCTCTGTGAATTCCGCCACGGACACACTCCAATTGATACGATACCGAATCGATCTGTCATCCGCCTGAGTGAGTGTCGTCGGTCTACTTCAGTCAGGCTCATAGAAACAGAAAAGCCGGCCAATATAGCGGCCGGCTTTGCTTGATTGAATCCGGCTAAGGATAAATCAGGTGTTCATCGATTCGAAGAAATCCGAATTGCTCTTCGTCTGCTTCAGCTTGTCGATGAGGAACTCGATCGCATCGGTCGTGCCCATCGGCGCCAGGATACGGCGGAGAACGAAGATCTTCTGCAGATCCTGGCGTGGAACAAGCAGGTCTTCCTTACGCGTACCGGACTTGAGAATGTCCATCGACGGGAAGATGCGCTTGTCGGCGACCTTGCGGTCGAGAACGATTTCCGAGTTACCGGTACCCTTGAATTCTTCGAAGATGACTTCGTCCATACGGCTACCCGTATCGATCAGCGCAGTCGCGATAATGGTGAGCGATCCACCTTCTTCGATGTTACGCGCAGCACCGAAGAAGCGCTTCGGGCGCTGCAGTGCGTTGGCATCGACACCACCGGTCAGAACTTTACCGGAAGAGGGAACGACAGTGTTGTAGGCGCGGCCGAGACGCGTGATCGAATCGAGAAGGATCACAACGTCGCGACCATGTTCGACCAAGCGCTTTGCCTTCTCGATCACCATCTCGGCGACCTGCACGTGGCGGGTTGCCGGCTCGTCGAAGGTCGAGGAAACGACTTCGCCCTTCACCGAACGCTGCATGTCCGTCACTTCTTCGGGACGCTCGTCGATCAGGAGAACGATGAGATAGCATTCCGGGTGATTGGCGGTGATCGAGTGTGCGATGTTCTGCAAGAGAACCGTCTTACCCGTGCGCGGCGGCGCGACGATCAGACCACGCTGGCCCTTACCAAGCGGCGCGACGAGATCGATGACGCGCGAAGAGAGATCCTTGTTGGTGGGGATCTCGAGTTCCATCTTGAAGCGCTCGTTCGGATAGAGCGGCGTCAGATTGTCGAAGTGAACCTTGTGACGGATCTTTTCCGGATCGTCGAAATTGATCGTGTTGACCTTCAGCAGCGCGAAGTAGCGCTCGCCTTCTTTCGGTCCGCGGATGGGGCCTTCAACCGTATCGCCAGTCTTCAGCGAGAAGCGGCGGATCTGGGACGGGGAGATGTAGATGTCGTCTGGACCGGGGAGGTAGTTGGCGTTGGCGGACCGCAGAAAGCCGAAGCCGTCCTGCAGAACTTCGACCACGCCTTCGCCGATAATCTCGACGTCCTGGCTGGCAAGAACCTTGAGTATTGCGAACATCAGCTCCTGCTTGCGCATCGTGCTGGCGTTCTCGACCTCGAGCGATTCGGCAAATGCCAGAAGATCGGTCGGGGATTTACTCTTAAGTTCCTGAAGCTTCATTTCAGACATGAAGTGTCCATTACTCTATAATTTTGAGGGGAAAGGCGATGTCGAGACAGTAACCGGTCCTGCGAGGAGCCCGCAGACGATCGAACTTTACATACATGCCACAAGGATGAGGTGGACGGAAAATAGCGAGTCAGCTCCCCCGCCGCAAGGGGGCTGCTTAAAATGAAGCAAATTTAACCCGTCAGCCGGCTGCGTCAAAATGGCTTGACGACGACAAGGATGACGATCGCAATCATCAAAACGGTCGGCGCCTCGTTCATGAAGCGCCAGTATCGCGCCGAACGCCGGTTCTCGTCACGCTCGAATGCCTTTGCCGCACGGCTGAAAAACACGTGCACGGCGGTCAACAGAACGACAAGCCCGATCTTCGCGTGCAGCCATCCGCCCTGGAAGCCATAAACCGACCACGAGAGATACAGCCCGAAGATCCAGGTCAGCATCATCGCCGGGTTCATGATCACCTTCAGTAGACGGCGTTCCATGACCTTGAAGGTTTCCGACTGCAGCGAGCCCGGTTCAGCATCCGTGTGGTAGATGAACAATCGCGGCATGTAGAACAGCCCGGCCATCCACGAGATCACGGCGATGATGTGAAGCGCCTTGATCCAGAGATAGAGCGTGTCGGGATTCCAGACGAAGAGACCGACGGCCAGCGCCACGAAGAACGCGATGGCGATGAAAGCGCGCCGGCGCGCATAGGAACCCGGTCTCTCGTCGATCTGGCGTTCCATGGTCAACCCCTTCCGCCGCGAACACGCTCGACAAGCAGACGAACATTTTCAGGATCGGCCTGCGGAGTAATTCCATGCCCGAGGTTGAAGATCAGCGGACCATTCCCCAATCGCTGCAGGATATCGTCGATACCCTCTTCAAGCGACGCCCCGCCCGCAACCATCCGCATCGGATCAAGGTTGCCCTGTACCGGGCCATCCTTCTGCAGCTCGGCTGCGAAATCGAGCGGGACGGACCAATCAAGGCCGATCGCATCAGCCTTCGTCTTCTGGCGATAGGTCTTCAGCAGATAGCCGGCGCCTTTCGCGAAGGCGATGATCTTGGCATTCGGGCGGCGCGCCTTGATCGAGGCAATCATCCGCGCCACCGGCTTCACAGCAAACGCCTCGAACTCACGCTCGCCGAGCACGCCGGCCCAGGAATCGAAAATCTGCACGGCATCGGCGCCGGCATCGATCTGAGCGACGAGATAATCAGCCGAAACATCTGCCAACAGCATCAGCAGCTTTTCGAAAGCCTTCGGATGACGATAGGCGAACAGACGGGCAGGGGCTTGGTCGGGCGTGCCGTGTCCGGCGATCATATAGGTCGCAACGGTCCAGGGGGCGCCACAGAAGCCGAGCAGGGTGGTTTCGGTTGGCAGATCACGCCGGAGACGTCGAACGGTCTCCAGCACCGGTTCCAGATGCTGCAGCACACGGCTGCCATCCAGACCATCGATGCCATCGACGTCAATCGGATCCATCTCGGGTCCGTGTCCCTCAGTGAAACGCACATTGCGCTTCATCGCATCGGGAATGACGAGGATGTCGGAGAATAGAATGGCAGCATCAAAGCCATAGCGCCGGATCGGCTGCAGCGTGACCTCGACTGCGTGATCCGGGGTGTAACAGAGATCGAGGAAGCTTCCAGCCTTGGCTCGTACCTCTCGATACTCCGGCAGGTATCGGCCTGCCTGCCGCATCAGCCAGATGGGGGGAGGGCTCAATGCTTCCCCGTCCAGAACCCGCATGATCTTCCGGCGCATTTCACTCAAGCGCTTCTTCCCTATAAAAAATCAAAGATATTTATAAGGTTTCTATTTCTTAGAGTCAGTGACTATCAAGGATTAAAATCCATCCACGTCCGATACCAATTGTCACTGTTTCGCGAGCTGCTCGGGAAGAAAATCGCGCATTTCGATGTCAGAAACAGGATTGGCACGAAATACGATACAATTTCAATGAGATATAGGGTTAGCTGAAATTCGCCAAGCTGTGGACAAGCTGTGGCTATCTGATGAACAGCGGCAAACTTTCCACAAAACCAACAGGCCATCTTTCTTAGCTTCCAAAGAATCCGAAATGTGGAAAACCAGGCATGTTTTCCCTTGCCTAACCCCCGGCGCGTCTCGTAGCTCTCCGTCATCCAGTGTTTTCAACAGGCAGCGGAAAATAGCGTGGAGAACCGTACGAACTTCTTCCATCTGCATCTCATTTCTGACTCGACGGGCGAAACGCTGATTTCGGCCGGCCGCGCGGCATCGGCTCAATTCAAGTCGGCGCAGCCGATCGAGCATGTCTATCCGCTGATCCGCAATCGAAAGCAGTTGCTGACAGTCCTGCAGGCGATCGATGGTGAACCGGGCATCGTGCTCTACACGATCGTGGATCGCGAGCTCGCCACGCTGATCGACGAGCGTTGCCTCGAAATGGGCGTGGCCTCGGTCAATGTTCTGGAGCCCGTTCTCAATGCGTTTCAGATTTATCTCGGCGCGCCGTCGCGTCGCCGGGTCGGCGCCCAGCATGTCATGAACGCCGGATATTTCGCGCGCATCGAAGCGCTGAACTTCACGATGGATCACGACGACGGCCAGATGCCGGATGATTATAATGACGCCGACGTCGTCATCATCGGGATCAGCCGCACGTCGAAGACGCCGACCAGCATCTATCTCGCCAATCGTGGCATCAAGACCGCCAACATTCCGATCGTCTATGGCGTTCCCCTGCCGGAAAGCCTCTTCGAAGCGACCAAGCCGCTCATCGTCTGCCTGATCGCCACCACCGATCGCATCTCCCAGGTTCGTGAAAATCGCGACCTCGGCGCGACGCCGGGCTTCGATCGCGGCGACTACACGGATCGCGCCGCCATATCGGAAGAGCTCAAATATGCCCGCTCGCTTTGCGCCCGCCACAACTGGCCGCTCATCGATGTCACCCGCCGTTCCATCGAGGAGACGGCGGCAGCAATCGTTGCCCTGCGTCCCAAGCTGCGCTAAGCGCTGCCCCTAGCCAACCGCGCCGAGAGCACAGATGATATCGAAACTCATACTCGCTTCCTCCAGCCCCTTCCGTCGCATGCTGATGGAAAACGCCGGCCTGTCCTTTAAGGCTCATCCCGCGAAGGTCGATGAGCGCGCCATCGAAGCGCCGCTCGAACGAGATGGCGCAACGCCTGACGCGATCGCGCTGGTCCTGGCCAAGGCCAAAGCCAGGGAGGTGAGTGATCGCTCACAAGGCGCAATCGTGATCGGTTCCGACCAAACCATGTCGCTGGGGCAGCGCACGTTTCATAAGCCGAAGAGCATGGAAGATGCGGCCGGCCATCTCGCCGCACTGTCCGCACAAACCCACAGGCTGAACAGCGCGGTCGCGCTCGCTTACAACGGCGACATCATCTGGGAGCATGTCTCGCGCGCCGAACTGACCATGCGTCCGCTCACCGATGATTTCATCAAGCGGCATCTGAAGCGGGTCGGCGAGCGTGCGTTGAGCAGCGTCGGAGCCTACCAGCTCGAAGGGGAGGGACTGCAGCTCTTCTCGAAAATCGATGGCGACTACTTCACCATCTTGGGGCTGCCGATGCTGCCGCTCCTGGAAAAACTGAGAGAATTGGGTGCGATCGATGGATGATTCACGTGAAACAATCGGCCCGCGCGCCTTCGTCACCGGCTTTCCCGTCAAGCATTCGCGCTCGCCGATCATCCACGGATATTGGCTGAAGTCGCTGTCGCTCGACGGAAGCTACCGCACCCATGAAGTCGCGCCGGACGATTTTCCAACTTTCATCCTATCCTTGAAATCAGGCGCCTCTGGTTTTGTCGGCGGCAACGTCACGATCCCTCACAAGGAGATGGCATTCAAGCTGGCTGATGAGCCGGATGATCTCTCGCGCGAGCTTGGTGCATCCAACACGCTCTGGCTCGAGGACGGCAAGCTGAAGGCCACGAACACTGATGGCCGTGGCTTCACCGCAAATCTGGATGAACGCCATCCCGGCTGGGACAAGGTGCGGTCGGCGGTCATCCTCGGCGCGGGTGGCGCCAGCCGTGCCGTCATCCAGGCCGTTCGCGATCGTGGGATCAGGGAAATCCATCTCGTCAACCGCACCGTCGCCCGCGCAGTTGAGCTCGCGGATCGCTTTGGAGAAGCGGTGCACCCGCATCCGATGGCGGCTCTGTCCGAAGTGATGAAAGGCGCCGGCCTCTTTATCAACACCACGTCGCTGGGCATGGAAGGTGAGATCGCGCCCGATATCGATTTCTCTCCGTTGCAGTCAGACGCCGTTGTCACCGACATCGTCTACGTGCCGCTAAAGACGCCTATTCTCGCGCAGGCTGAGGAACAGGGTTTCGCGACGGTCGATGGTTTGGGTATGTTGCTGCACCAGGCCGTACCCGGTTTCGAGGAATGGTTCGGCAAGCGGCCGGTCGTCGATGAGACGCTTCGCGCTTTGATCATCGCGGATATGGAAAAGCATTGATGCTGAAAATCGGACTGACCGGCTCGATCGGGATGGGCAAATCGACCACGGCAAAGCTGTTTGCCGATGCCGGTCTGCCGGTCAATGATGCCGACGCGGTCGTCCATGATCTTTATGCGGGGGCCGCGGCGCCCCTGATCGAGGCGGCTTTTCCAGGTTCGGTGAAAAATGGCACGGTGGATCGCCAGGAGTTGGGCCGGCAGCTTGCGTTGCGTCCCGAAGGCTTCAAGCAGCTGGAGCAGATCGTTCATCCTCTGGTCCGCGAGCGCGAAGCAATGTTTCTCGACGAGCAGCGTGGAAAAGGCACACAGATGGTGCTTCTCGACATACCGCTGCTTTTCGAGAGCGGAGGTGCGGATCGCGTCGATGTCATCGTCGTCGTCAGCTGTGATCCACAGATTCAGCGTGAGCGGGTACTTGCGCGTCCGAACATGACGGAAGAGAAATTCAATATGATTCTCTCGCGCCAGACCCCCGATGCTGAAAAACGCCGGCGCGCGGATTACGTGGTCGATACCGGTCACGGCATCGATCAGGCGAGGGAGCAGGTCGGTGTCATCATCGCGGACCTGAAACAGCGGATAGCGAACGGAGATTTCCCGAATGCGTGAAATCATTTTCGATACGGAAACCACCGGGCTTGATAACCGCACCGATCGTATTATCGAAATTGGCGGCATCGAACTCTTCAATCACTTTCCGACCGGAAAGACGCTGCACATCTATATCAATCCCGGTGACCAGAAGGTCCATCCGGACGCGCTCGCCGTTCACGGGATCACCGATGAGTTCCTGAAGGACAAGCAGCCCTTCGCGGCCGTGGCGCAGGAGATTCTCGATTTCTTCGGCGAAGGTAAGTGGATCGCCCACAACGCCACCTTCGACATGGGCTTCATCAATGCCGAACTGGCGCGGCTATCGCTGCCGCCTATCTCTCCCGAAAATGTGATCGACACGCTGTCGATGGCCCGGCGCAAGAATCCGATGGGCCCGAACTCGCTCGATGCGCTCTGCCGTCGCTACGGGATCGATAACTCCCATCGCGCCAAGCACGGCGCCTTGCTCGACTCTGAACTGCTTGCCGAAGTCTATATCGAGATGATCGGTGGCCGCCAGACCGCGCTTGGTCTCGGTATGGCGCAAAACAACGGCGCCTCGGAACGCAACGACAGCGATGACGATATTGTCTTGGTCGCGCTGGAGCGACCACGACCGCTGGCGCCGCGCCTCAGCGAAAACGAAGCCGAGCAGCATGATGCGCTGATTGCCAAGCTCGGCCAGAAGGGCATCTGGGCCAAATACGATCGCCCAAACTAAAATGCCCGGGCGCTGGCCCGGGCATCTCGGTGGTCATTTGATCAGCAATTAGTTCGCCTGAACCTTTGCGCGCGCCTGCTCTTCGGCAACGCGCTGGGCAAACATCTGCGAGAAATCGATCGGATCGATCATCAGCGGCGGGAAGCCACCGTTGCGCGTCACGTCGGCAATGATCTGTCGTGCGAACGGGAAGAGCATGCGCGGGCACTCGATGAAGAGAACCGGCAGCATGTGTTCCTGCGGGAAGCCGGCGATGCGGAAAACGCCGCCATAGACGAGCTCCGTATGGAATACCGTCTTGTCGCCTTCCTTGGCTTCGGCGTTCAAGGAGAGAACGACGTCGAAGTCCGTGTCGGAAAGCGGGTTGGCGTTGACGTTGACATTGATGTTGATGGCAGGTGCCTTGTCGCGGGCCTGCAGCGAACGCGGTGCACCAGGATTCTCGAAGGAAAGGTCCTTGGTGTACTGTGCTAGAATGGTAAGGCTCGGGCTCGTTGCGCCGTTATTGCTGTTTTCGCTGTCCATTGGCTTTTCCTCGAGGGCATTGGATTTCGCCGCATCTATCATTTCGACGATGTCGTTACAACCCTAGGCCAGCCGGCGCTAATCTAGCAAGGGCCTCATTCGCCTAGGCTTTTGCCGGACCATGGCGACTTGCCGTTCGGGTCGCGCTGATAATCGTCCGCATCGAGATCGACGACGTTTGCGTTGTTATCACGATAAGGGGAGTGCGCCGATGTGCGGGACGGTCCGGATGCACCCACCACCACGAAACGGCGGCTCACATAATTCCACGCGAGATCCCGCACCGCAGGGATGAAGATGAGCAGCGCGACGATATCGCTGATGAAGCCGGGAATGATCAGGAGCAGCGCGGCGATGACGAACATTGCCGGCCGCAGCAGCTCGCGGCCGGGCACTGCGCCAGAACGTCCTTCCATCGACATGCGCTGCAGGATGCCGATGCCCTGCCTGCGCAACAACATCATGCCGGCCACGAAACTCAGCATAACCAGTCCGAGCGTCGCCCATAGACCGACCGCCTTGCCGACAATCACGAAGCCCGCGATCTCGGCCAAAGGCATGAGCAGCAGAAAACCAGGCAGCATTGTAAGGCGCATTATTTCTCTCCGGCTCTCACCGGTCTCCATTGAAATCGGCCCAACGTACCGGACCCATTTGAATCATCTGTATATGCAGACTATATGGGTATACAAATTCTAGATGTTAACAGATTGCGGCGGGATATGGGTTCAAACGACTTCATCACTTTGTTTTTTCTCGTGGCGGCGGTGCTGATATTTTTGCAGCTGCGCAACGTCCTTGGTCGGCGCACGGGAAATGAGAAGCCGCCACGCGATCTCTACACGCCGCGCGATGCCGCCGGCCCCGAGACGCCGGATGCCGGAAAGGTCGTAACCCTGCCGCGCCGCGATGCGGCAGGCGAGGAAGAAGACCGCTTCGCGGCAATCGACGCCTTCGCGCCAGCCGGCACGCCGCTCAATGAATCGCTGCGGGAGATGAACAAGGCCGATCCTTCCTTCAACCCGAAGGAATTCGTCAACGGCGCCCGCATGGCTTATGAAATGATCGTGATGGCCTTTGCCGATGGTGATCGCAAGACGCTCAAGAATCTGCTGTCCAAGGAAGTCTACGAAGGCTTCGATGCGGCGATCGCTGATCGTGAGAGCAAGGGCGAGAAGGTCAAGTCCACCTTCGTCGGCATCGATAAGGCCGAAATCAAGAATGTCGAGGTCAATGGCAGCGAAGCGCAGATCACCTTGCGCATCATCAGCCAGATGATTTCCGCCACCTACGACAAGGCCGATGTCCTTGTTGACGGTGACGCGGAAACCGTTGCGGAGATCAACGACCTCTGGACATTCGCACGCGACACCCGCTCGCGCGATCCGAACTGGAAACTCGTGGCCACCGAATCGGAACATGAGTGATGATGAACGAGGCTTTGCCCTCGAGGCGATAGGCTTTGACGATCTGGAAGGCTGGCGGGATGATGATCCCTCCAGCCTTTTCGAGGCTATGGAAGCCTGTCGCCAGCATATCGAACAGACCAAGCCCTACCGCACCGGATCGCTGGGCCTGACCAGCGCCGATCTTCTGGACCTGCTGCAGGCCGCGCGCGATGCCAGACCGACATCGGCAAGCGAGGCAAAAGCCTTCTTTGAAGCGCACTGTCGACCTTTCCTGATCAAGCGAACAGACGGCCAACCCGGCTTCGTCACCGCCTTTTACGAGCCCGAGATAGCCGTCTCAGATATTCCCGACGACGAATACCGCTTCCCATTCTACCGCCGCCCCGACGATCTGATCGACCTCGACGATCACAACCGTCCCGCCTCGATGGATCCGTACTACATGTTCGGCCGCCTGCGTGAAGGAACGATTGAGCCCTATCTCGACCGCGCCGCCATCGACAAAGGCGCGCTGGAAGGGCAGGGGTTGGAGATTTGCTGGGCAAAATCCAAGGTCGACGTCTTCTTCGTGCATGTCCAGGGCGCCGCACGCTTGCGCTATTCCGATGGGCGCACGGGGCGGATCACCTATGCGGCGAAGGCCGGCCATCCGTTTTCGGCGATCGGCAAACTGCTGATCGATCTCGGCGAAATCGACCGTGCCAACATCTCCATGCAGTCGATCCGGCATTGGCTGGGGATCAACCCCGACCGTGTCGATGACATTCTCGCGCACAACCGCTCCTACATTTTCTTCCGTGATGTCGAGATCGACAACGAGCATGCCGGCCCGATCGCGGCTGCCAAGGTGCCGTTGATCGCAGGACGGTCGCTCGCCGTCGATCGCCTGATCCACACCTTCGGCTTTCCGTTCTACATCCACTCGCAAGGCCTGCTGCATCTGCAGAATGGAAAGCCCTTCCAGCGTCTGATGCTGGCGCTCGACACCGGCTCGGCCATCGTTGGCCCGGCGCGGGGTGATATCTTCACCGGCTCCGGCGACGCCGCCGGTGAGCTTGCAGGCACCGTGCGCCACGACGCCGATTTCGCGATCCTGATCCCGAACGAAGCTGCCGCGAGGTTTGCGTGATGGCGAAGGATCGCAAGCTCAGCGCCGATGAACGCATTTTGTGGGGCAAGGTTGCCCGCAGCACGCGCCCCATGCCGGGCAACGCCGGGGCAATGAACGAGCTCGACGCTTTCCTGGTAGAGGCCGAAAAGGAAGCGGATGTCGCCAACCTGAAAGCCGCCGCCGCACCAAAATCGGTCGCAGGCGCTAGCGGGCAACCTGAACCGTCAGCGGCACCGAAGCCTGCGGGTGGCGTCCACCACCCACTGGAGCGCCCGGTGAAGCGCAAGATCGCCAAGGGCCGCCTCGCGCTTGAGGCGCGCATCGATCTCCATGGCCTCGTTCAAAGCGAAGCCCACATCATGCTGCTCGAATTCCTGATGCGGGCCCACGATCGCGGCATGCGCCATGTCCTCGTCATCACCGGCAAGGGCAGTTCGCTCGGCAGCGATGGCGCGTTGAAGCGTGCCGTGCCGATGTGGTTCTCCAAGCCTGAGTTTCGATATCTCATCTCGTCTTACGAGGCGGCGGCGCAGCATCACGGCGGCGAGGGCGCGCTCTACATCCGCCTGTCTCGTCGTGTGGGCGATCGGCTATGACGCCGTTCGGGGAAGCGATCCGCAAGCTGAGAGAGCGCAAGGGGGTGTCGCAGAAGCAGATGGCCGAGGCTTTGAACGTCTCTCCCGCCTATCTCTCGGCACTCGAGCATGGAAAGCGCGGCGTCCCGACGTTCGATCTTCTGCAGCGCATCGCCGGCTACTTCAACATCATTTGGGATGAGGCCGACGATCTGTTCCTGATCGCGCGCTTTTCCGATCCGCGAATTGTCATCGATACCTCGGGTTTGGCGGCCGAATACACCACCTTCGCCAACCGTTTGGCGGGGTCTATTCGCCATCTGGATGAGGCGACCCTGGCAAAACTGTCGGAGGTTCTCCAAAATGCTGAAAACGCCGACGGAAAACGGTCATAATCCCCTGTTTTATGCGCTCTTGGCGACCGCTGGCATTGGGAACTTCATGCAAAAACCCTATATTCAACGTGATTAAGGCCGGTGATTCGCCCGCGTGTCACCACGGCATCGACAACAGGGAATTCTCGACAATATGACCGATACACCCGCGACGGAAAACGGCGTTAGCACCGAGTATGGCGCAGACTCGATCAAGGTCCTGAAAGGTCTTGACGCCGTGCGCAAGCGCCCCGGCATGTATATCGGTGATACCGATGACGGCTCCGGTCTGCATCACATGGTCTACGAAGTCGTCGACAACGCCATCGACGAGGCGCTCGCCGGTCATGCCGACATCGTCACCGTCACGCTCAATGCCGATGGTTCCGTCACCGTGACCGACAACGGCCGCGGCATCCCGACGGACATTCACAGCGGCGAAGGCATTTCAGCTGCCGAAGTCATCATGACTCAGCTGCATGCCGGCGGTAAGTTCGACCAGAATTCCTACAAGGTCTCCGGCGGTCTGCACGGCGTCGGCGTTTCCGTCGTCAACGCGCTGTCGGTTTGGCTGAAGCTGAAGATCCGCCGTCAGGGCAAGATCCACGAGATGAGCTTCACGCATGGCGTATCGGATGCCCCGCTCAAGGAAACCGGCGATTCCGGCGGCCTCACCGGCACCGAAGTCAGCTTCATGCCGAGCTCCGAAACCTTCACGATGATCGAGTTCGATTTCAATACGCTCGAACACCGCCTGCGCGAACTTGCGTTCCTCAATTCCGGCGTCCGCATCCTCCTGACCGACAAGCGTCATTCCGACGTGCGCCAGGAAGAGCTGCTTTATGATGGCGGTCTTGAAGCCTTCGTGTCCTACCTCGATCGCGCCAAGAAGCCGCTGGTTGAGCGCCCGGTCGCCATTCGTGGTGACAAGGATGGGATCACCGTTGAAGTCGCGATGTGGTGGAACGATAGCTACCATGAGAACGTGCTCTGCTTCACCAACAACATCCCGCAGCGCGATGGCGGCACCCATATGGCCGGCTTCCGCGCCGCACTGACCCGCCAGATCACCTCCTATGCCGATACCTCGGGCATCACCAAGAAGGAGAAGGTCTCTCTGACGGGTGACGATTGCCGCGAAGGCCTGACGGCTGTTCTGTCGGTCAAGGTACCGGATCCGAAGTTCTCGTCGCAGACCAAGGACAAGCTCGTTTCGTCGGAAGTTCGTCCGGTCGTCGAAAATCTCGTCAGCGAGGCGCTGAGCACCTGGCTGGAAGAACATCCGGCTGACGCCAAGATCCTCGTCGGCAAGGTGGTTGAAGCCGCCGCCGCGCGCGAAGCCGCCCGCAAGGCGCGCGAACTGACGCGCCGCAAGGGCGCTCTTGATATCGCCTCGCTTCCCGGCAAGCTCGCCGATTGCTCCGAGCGCGATCCGTCCAAGTCCGAAGTCTTCCTCGTCGAGGGTGACTCCGCAGGCGGTTCGGCCAAGCAGGGTCGTTCGCGCGAGAACCAGGCTATCCTGCCGCTGCGCGGTAAGATCCTGAACGTCGAGCGCGCGCGCTTCGACAAGATGCTGTCGAGCCAGGAAATCGGCACGCTGATCACCGCGCTGGGCGCCGGTATCGGCAAGGACGAATTCAACGCCGACAAGCTGCGCTACCACAAGATCATCATCATGACGGACGCTGACGTTGACGGCGCCCACATCAGAACGCTGCTGTTGACCTTCTTCTTCCGTCAGATGCCGGAACTGATCGAGCGCGGTCACATCTACATCGCCCAGCCGCCGCTCTATAAAGTGTCGCGCGGCAAGTCGATCCAGTATCTGAAGGACGAAAAGGCGCTTGAGGAATACCTCATCGCCCAGGGTCTGGATGATGCAGCGCTCACGCTCGGCAGCGGCGAAGTCCGCGTCGGTCAGGATCTGCGCGAAGTTATTGTCGATGCGCTGCGCCTGCGCGCGCTGCTCGACAATCTGCATTCGCGTTACAATCGCGCAGTCGTCGAGCAAGCGGCCATCGCCGGCGCGCTCAACGCCGAAGCGATCAGCGATGGTACGCGCGCCCAGGAACTGGTGGCCGAAGTTGCACGTCGCCTCGACGTTATCGCCGAGGAAACCGAGCGTGGCTGGGAAGGCGGCCTGACGAGCGAAGGCGGCCTGCGTCTCGAGCGCATGGTTCGTGGCGTCAAGGAAGTCGTGGTTCTCGACATGGCGCTCATCGGTTCGCAGGATGCACGCCTGATCGACCAGATGTCGGCTCGCCTGAAGGAAATCTACCAGACGCCGCCGAAGCTGACGCGACGCGACGGCAACCTAGAACTGTCGGGTGCGCGCGAACTGCTGGAAGCCGTTTTCGCAAGCGGCCGCAAGGGCTTGACCATGCAGCGCTATAAGGGCCTTGGCGAAATGAACGCCGAGCAGCTCTGGGAAACCACGCTCGATCCGAACGTCCGCTCGCTGCTGCAGGTGCGCGTCAGTGATGCCACGGATGCAGATGGTCTCTTTGCCCGCCTCATGGGTGATGAGGTTGAGCCACGGCGCGAATTCATCCAGGAAAACGCGCTAAACGTCGCCAATCTCGACATCTGATCGCTGGCATTTATCGAAAACGGCCCTGCGGCTGACCAGCCGTGGGCCTTTTTTGTTGCGCCATTATCCGGCTACGAATTTACCTTTGAAGGCGACCTCGGCTAGCGGCTTGCGCTGGCTGGGGAATTCGCGTTCCTGGTTGCGCTCCGAAAGCACGCTTTTGTCAGCAAGACGCCCAAACGCAATTCCCGCTTCCACGCGGTAGCCTTCCGGAATGGCGAATGTGTCGCGGATTTCGTCATGCTTGATGCCGCCCATACCGTGGGCATAGAAGCCGGAAAGCTTGGCCTGAAGCGCCAGATAGCCCCAGGCCGTACCGGCATCGAAGGAGTGCGTATAGCTCTTGCGCCCCTCGGAAAAGTCGCCGCTGAAACCCTTGGACACGACGAAGATCAGTGCGGACGCATTCTTCGCCCATTCCTGATTGGACTCGACCAGGAGCGATACGAATTTGTCCCAGTCGTTTGATCCGTTCAGCGTGTAGATGAAGCGCCACGGCTGCTGGTTGGCAGAAGAGGGCGCCCAATGCGCGGCGTCCAACACGGCCAACAGGTCGGCCTCATCGATGATCTCGCCGGTAAAGGCGCGGGGCGACCAGCGGTCGAGAAAGATCGGCTCGATCGGGTATTGGGATTCGCGGCTGTTGCTCTTTGTCCTGATCTTTCCGATGGTTGGTGGCGCGGTGCCGGGGTTTGATCTCCTCGGCAAACGCAGTCTTGTCACTCTTGTGGATCCGTCAAGATATGTGGGGCACCCCGTGCGGGAAAGACAGTGGCCCCTTGCCCGGATTTTTGCCGGACTTTTAAACGAGCGTACCGATCGCACGAAAAGCCGTAATGACACCGGTGAATAATTCGTTCATAGGTGATGGAAACATGGCTCACGCTGAGGAGGATATTCGATGAAGCTCATGCGCGTTGGAGAGATCGGCCAGGAAAAGCCGGCAATGCTGGATGCGGACGGCAAGATCAGGGATCTGTCCGGTCATGTATCCGATATCGCGGGCGCGTCGATCTCGCCTGAGGGCTTGGCCAAGCTGGCGGCGATCGATCCGAAAACCCTTCCCGAGCTTCAGCCCGGCCGCATCGGTGCCTGCGTCGCCGGCACCGGCAAGTTCATCTGTATCGGCCTGAACTTCTCCGACCACGCCGCCGAAACCGGCGCCGCGGTGCCGCCCGAACCCGTCATCTTCATGAAGGCCACCTCGGCCATCGTCGGCCCGAATGACAATGTTCTCATCCCCCGCGGCTCCGAAAAAACCGATTGGGAAGTCGAGCTTGGCGTCGTCATCGGCAAGACCGCGAAATATGTCAGCGAAGCCGACGCTCTCGATTACGTGGCGGGCTATTGCGTCTCGCACGACGTCTCCGAGCGCGCCTTCCAGACGGAGCGCGCCGGACAATGGACCAAAGGCAAGTCCTGCGACACCTTCGGCCCGATCGGCCCATGGCTGGTGACCAAGGACGAGGTCGCCGATCCGCAGAACCTCGGCATGTGGCTGAAGGTCAATGGCGAAACCATGCAGAACGGTTCGTCGAAGACCATGGTCTATGGCGTCGCATTCGTCGTTTCCTATCTCAGCCAGTTCATGTCGCTGCATCCCGGCGACGTGATCTCGACCGGCACCCCTCCGGGCGTTGGCATGGGCATGAAGCCGCCGCGTTTCCTGCGCGCAGGCGACGTTGTCGAGCTCGGCATCGAAGGTCTCGGCACGCAGAAGCAGACATTTCAGGCCGATCTCTAGGCGTTTGACGAGTGTTAAGCATTTGAGCGCAGCATCATGCCGGGGAGAGGATCCCCGGCATTTCTTTATTGCGGTGCGGATCGCTCATGTTGCTGTGCAACAAAAACCTGTTACTGTGCGTTGAGATGCCAGCACATCGTTGGAAAGAGCCCGATGCCTTTCAGCAGGCGTCATCTTCCAGATGAAAGAAAGGTGATGCATCTCATGTTTTACCAGCTTTATGAACTGAATCATGCCGCGATGGCGCCTTACCGCGCCGTGGCCGATATCATGCGGCTTGCCTATGCCAACCCGCTCAATCCGCTGTCCCAAACCCCCTGGGGCCGGACGATGGCCGCAGCGCTCGAGATGTTCGAGCGCACGACGCGTCGCTACGGCAAGCCGTGCTTCGATCTGCCGGAGACCGTCATCGACGACAAGAAGGTCGCGGTTCGAGAAGAGGTCGTCTGGGCACGACCCTTCTGCAATCTGCTGCATTTCTCGCGCAAACTGCCGGCCGCTCACGCTCCCGATCCACGCATCCTGATCGTCGCTCCCATGTCCGGGCACTATGCGACGCTTCTGCGCGGCACGGTCGAAGCGCTGCTGCCGAGCGCGGATATCTACATCACCGATTGGATCGACGCCCGCATGGTGCCGATGACCGACGGGACCTTCGATTTCAACGATTACGTCGACTACGTCATCGAGATGCTGCACTTCCTCGGGCCAGACACGCACGTGATCGCGGTCTGTCAGCCCTCCGTGCCGGTGCTTGCTGCCGCAGCCGTCATGGAGGAGGCCAACGATCCGCTGGCGCCGGCGTCGATGACGCTGATGGGCGGCCCGATCGACACCCGCATCAATCCGACCGCCGTCAACCAGCTGGCCAAGGACAAGCCGCTGGAATGGTTCGCCGAGAACGTGATCATGAACGTCCCCTGGCCGCAGCCGGGCTTCATGCGCCCGGTCTATCCGGGCTTCCTGCAGCTCTCGGGCTTCATGTCGATGAATCTCGATCGGCATCTGGTCGCCCACAAGGAGTTCTTCATGCACCTGGTGAAGAACGACGGCGAGCCGGCCGAGAAGCACCGCGACTTCTACGATGAATATCTCGCCGTCATGGATCTGACCGCCGAGTTCTACCTGCAGACCGTCGATCAGGTCTTCATCAGGCACGCGCTTCCGAAGGGTGAACTCGAACACCGCGGCAAGCTCGTCGACCCCACGGCGATCCGCAACGTGGCGCTTCTGACTGTCGAGGGCGAGAACGACGACATCTCCGGCGTCGGCCAGACCAAGGCCGCGCAGACCATCTGCACAAACATCCCCGACCACATGCGCATGCACTACCTGCAGCCGGATGTCGGCCACTACGGCGTCTTCAACGGCTCGCGTTTTCGCCGCGAGATCGCGCCGCGCATCATCAATTTCGTCCGCGAGCATGGCCGCGCCGGAAAGCCTGCGGTCAAGCGCGTGATCAAGGGCGGCAAATCAACCTGATTTAGCATCATCTGAATTAGCTTTGTGCTTTCAAGGCCTTGTCCGATTTGAGCGGAAATCGTCTTGAAGCGGTGTCAAACGGTAACCACATCGATTTCCAGCGTTCGGCATTTCGCCGGGCGCGAAAATGCGAGGATACCGCACGATGAACCAGTCAGCATTGCTTCGCCCGGATTGGACTCCGGCTACCATTGCCCTGATGATCCTCGGCTTCGTGGTTTTCTGGCCTCTGGGTCTCGCCATGCTCGCCTACATCATCTTCGGGGAGCGTCTGCGCGGCTTCAAGCGCGACGCCAACAGTGCCGCCGATGGATTCTTCGCCGGCTGCCGACGTTCGCATGGCCGCTATCGCCCGCAATTCTCGACGGGCAATGTCGCCTTCGACGATTGGCGCAAGGCCGAGCTCGACAGGCTCGAGGAAGAACGCCGCAAGCTCGATGAAATGCGCGAGGATTTCGAAACCTATGTGCGCGAGCTCCGCCGCGCCAAGGATCAGGACGAGTTCGACCGCTACATGCGCGATCGCAAGAACACCAGGCGCGACGATAACGGCCCGGTTGCCGAATACCAGACGCCGTAACCGCGATCGGCATCGAAACATCAGCCGGCACCATCAGGTGCCGGTTTTTCTTTGACCGGAATTGCGACGAATCATATACAAAATGCCGATGTTCCCGCTCTTGTCCAAGCCACGACGCAGTGTCCGCAAACCGGCTCCGCCGGAGACGCGCACGCTCGACGTTGCCGGACGGCTGATGCCGCTGACGATCAAGCAGCACGAGCGCGCAACCCGCATCACGCTGCGCATCGAGCCCGGTGGCCGGGCGCTGAAGATGACGATCCCGAGCGGCTTGGCGCGACGCGATGTCGACGCCTTCCTCGACCGGCACCAGGGCTGGCTTATGACCAAGCTCGCGAAATTCTCGGCCGATACCGGCCTTCACGATGGCGGCACGATCCTGTTTCGCGGCGTGTCCCATCGCATTCAGCATACGGGCAGCCTGCGCGGGCTGACCGAAGCGACCGTCATCGATGGCAAGCCGGTTCTGCGCGTGAGCGGCATGCCGGAGCATCTCGGCCGCCGTATCGCGACGTTTCTCAAGAAGGAAGCGCGCGCCGATCTCGAGCGGCTCGCAAAGTTCCATGCACATTCGATCCGGGCGCCGATCAAGTCGATCTCGATGAAGGATACGCGCAGCCGCTGGGGCTCCTGTTCGGCCGAGGGAAACCTCAGCTTCTCCTGGCGCATCATCATGGCGCCGCCATCAGTCGTCGATTATCTCGCCGCCCACGAAGTTGCCCATCTCAAGGAGATGAACCACGGTCCCCATTTCTGGGCGCTGTGCAAGAAGCTGTGCCCTGGCATGGAGGATGCGAAATCCTGGCTGAAGCGGCACGGCAGCCTGCTGCACGCGATCGAGTTCGACTGATAAGCCCCGTCAATAAACCACCGTCCAAAATATCGCAGCACTCGGAATTGGCTCGACTCACGGCCTTTTTCGTGTCACTTCGCTGCCATGAAACCGGATATCAAAATCTGCGGCCTGAAAACGGCCGAAGCGATCGATCGCGCGGTGACGCGCGGCGCGACCCATGTCGGCTTCATCTTCTTCGAAAAGAGCCCGCGCTATATCGAGCCCGACGATGCCGCCAAGCTGGCCGACCGGGTGCGCGGCCGCGCCAAGATCGTTGCCGTGGTGGTCAATCCGACCAATGATGATCTCGACGAGATCGTTGCCACCTTGAGGCCGGATATAATTCAGCTTCACGGTGACGAGAGCCCCGAGCGCGTTTTGACCATAAAGGCCGTGTACGCTTTGCCTGTTATGAAGGCGTTTTCGATCCGCACGGCCGATGATCTGAAGCGCGTCGAGGCCTATATTGGTATCGCCGATCGTTTCCTTTTCGATGCGAAGCCGCCGAAGGGATCGGAATTGCCTGGCGGCAATGGCGTGTCCTTCGACTGGACGCTGCTCAGCTGGCTTGACGGCACCGTGGATTACATGCTTTCCGGTGGCCTGAACAAGGACAACATCGCCGAAGCCCTTGCCATCACCAAGGCGCCGGGGCTCGATGCGTCCTCGGGCCTGGAAAGCGCGCCCGGCGTGAAAAGCGTCGCACTGATTGATGAGTTTTTCGATGCGGTCGAGCAGGCTTGCCGGCCTGAAATGGCCTCAGGGAGTTGATAGTGAACGAGACCCCAAAACCCAATTCATTCCGCTCCGGTCCCGATGAGGATGGACGCTTCGGCATTTACGGCGGCCGCTTCGTCGCAGAAACGCTGATGCCGCTGATCCTGGAACTGCAGGACGAGTGGGACAAGGCGAAGACCGACCTGGAATTCCAGGCGGAGTTGAAGCATCTCGGCGCGCATTATATCGGCCGCCCGAGCCCGCTCTATTTCGCCGAGCGCCTGACCGCCGAACTCGGCGGCGCCAAGATCTATTTCAAGCGCGAAGAGCTCAATCACACCGGTTCGCACAAGATCAACAACTGCATCGGCCAGATCCTGCTGGCCAAGCGCATGGGCAAGACCCGCATCATCGCCGAAACCGGTGCCGGCCAGCACGGCGTTGCCTCGGCGACTGTTGCCGCCCGTTTTGGTCTCCCCTGCGTGGTCTACATGGGCGCGACTGATGTCGAGCGCCAGGCGCCGAACGTGTTCCGCATGAAGCTCCTGGGCGCCGAAGTGAAGCCGGTCACCGCCGGCCATGGCACGCTCAAGGACGCCATGAACGAAGCTTTGCGTGACTGGGTCACCAATGTCGACGACACCTATTACCTGATCGGTACGGCCGCCGGCCCACATCCCTATCCCGAGATGGTCCGCGATTTCCAGGCCGTCATCGGCGCGGAAGCCAAGGAGCAGATGCTCGAAGCCGAAGGCCGCCTGCCGGATCTCGTCGTCGCGGCCGTCGGCGGCGGCTCGAATGCGATCGGCATCTTCCATTCCTTCCTGGACGACGCCAGCGTCAAGATCGTCGGCGTCGAAGCCGGCGGCAAGGGCCTTCAGGGCGACGAGCACTGCGCCTCGATCACCGCGGGCTCGCCCGGCGTTCTCCACGGCAACCGCACCTATCTGCTCCAGGATAGCGACGGCCAGATCAAGGAAGGCCATTCGATTTCGGCCGGCCTCGATTATCCCGGCATTGGCCCCGAGCACTCCTATCTGAACGATATCGGCCGCGTCGAATATGTGCCGATCATGGACCACGAAGCGCTCGAAGCCTTCCAGACGCTGACCCGCCTTGAAGGCATCATCCCGGCGCTCGAGCCCTCGCACGCGCTGGCCGAAGTCATCAAGCGCGCGCCGAAGATGGGCAAGGACGAGATCATCCTGATGAACCTGTCCGGTCGCGGCGACAAGGACATCTTCACCGTCGGCAAGATTCTGGGAATGGGTGCATAAGTCATGACCGCACGTATGGACAAACGCTTTGCCGCTCTGAAGGCAGAAGGCCGCCCGGCGCTGGTCACCTATTTCATGGGCGGTGATCCTGATTACGACACTTCGCTCGGCATCATGAAGGCGCTGCCGGCAGCGGGCTCCGATATCATCGAGCTCGGCATGCCCTTTTCCGATCCAATGGCCGATGGCCCGGCGATCCAGATGGCCGGCCAGCGTGCGCTGAAGGCAGGACAGACGCTGAAGAAGACGCTGCAGCTCGCAGCCGACTTCCGCAAGACCGACAACGACACGCCGATCGTCCTGATGGGCTACTACAACCCGATCTACGTGCACGGCGTCGAACAGTTTCTCGACGACGCCCTGGAAGCGGGTATCGATGGCCTGATCGTCGTCGACCTGCCGCCGGAAATGGACGACGAGCTCTGCATCCCGGCACTGCGCAAGGGTATCAATTTCATCCGGCTGGCCACCCCGACCACCGACGAAAAGCGCCTGCCGGTCGTTCTGAAGAACACCTCCGGCTTCGTCTATTATGTCTCGATGAACGGCATCACCGGCTCGGCGCTGCCGGATCCGACGCTGGTCGCCGGCGCCGTCAAGCGCATCAAGAATCACACCGATCTGCCTGTCTGCGTCGGCTTCGGCGTCAAGACGGCTGACCACGCAAAGGTCATCGGCGCGTCCGCCGATGGCGTCGTCGTCGGCACGGCAATCGTCAATCAGGTAGCCCTCAGCCTGACCAAGGACGGGAAGGCGACAGCCGATACCGTACAGGCTGTCGCAACGCTCGTTCGCGGGCTGTCATCGGGAACACGTTCGGCGCGCCTTGTTGCTGCCGAATAGTTTTCCCACATTGGCAAGAGTTAATCAGGAGTTTTCGACTTGAACTGGATCACCAACTACGTTCGCCCCCGCATCAATTCCATGCTGGGCCGCCGCGAAGTGCCGGAGAACCTCTGGATCAAGTGCCCGGAAACGGGTGAAATGGTCTTCCATAAGGATCTCGAAGACAACAAGTGGGTCATCCCGGCTTCCGGCTATCACATGAAGATGCCGGCGAAGGCTCGTCTCACCGATCTCTTCGACGACGGCGCCTATGAAGCGCTGATCCAGCCGAAGGTCGCCCAGGATCCGCTGAAGTTCCGCGATTCCAAGAAGTATACGGACCGCCTGCGCGATAGCCGTATCAAGACCGACCAGGAAGACACGATCGTTGCCGGCGTCGGCAAGGTTCGCGGCCTGAAGCTCGTTGCCGTCGTGCATGAGTTCAACTTCATGGGTGGTTCGCTCGGCATCGCCGCCGGCGAAGCGATCGTCAAGGCATTCGAGCGTGCCATCGCGGAGAAGTGCCCGCTCGTCATGTTCCCGGCATCGGGCGGCGCCCGCATGCAGGAAGGCATCCTGTCGCTGATGCAGCTGCCGCGCACCACCGTTGCCGTCGACATGCTGAAGGAAGCCGGCCAGCCCTACATCGTCGTGCTGACAAACCCGACGACCGGTGGCGTCACCGCCTCCTACGCGATGCTCGGCGATATCCACATGGCCGAGCCAGGCGCCGAAATCTGCTTTGCGGGCAAGCGCGTTATCGAGCAGACCATCCGCGAAAAGCTGCCGGAAGGCTTCCAGACGTCGGAATACTTGCTCGAGCACGGCATGGTCGACATGGTCGTCAAGCGTCACGACATTCCCGATACGCTCGCGCGTGTCCTGAAGATCCTGACGAAGAAGCCGGCTGCCGTCGCTAATGAAAACACCGGCACGCTTGCGATCGCCGCAAGCGCCTGACCGCAAACATCACAGGCGGGTTGAGCGATGATACCCAGAGGTCAGACCGCGGTGAGCGAAGCAGCACAGGAAATCGACAAGCTCATGGGGTTGCACCCCAAGGGCTTCGATCTGTCGCTCGATCGCATTACCCGCCTGCTTGCCGTTCTCGGCGATCCGCAAAAGAAGTTGCCGCCGGTCATTCATGTGGCGGGCACCAACGGCAAGGGCTCCGTCACCGCCTTCTGCCGCGCGCTTCTCGAAGCGGGCGGCTATAGCGCCCACGTCCACACCTCGCCGCATCTCGTCAATTGGCACGAGCGCTATCGCATCGGCGTCGAGGGCGGACGCGGTAAGCTCGTCGATGACGCGGTCTTTGCCGACGCGCTGCGCCGCGTCGCTGCCGCCAATGCCGGCCAGAAGATCACCGTCTTCGAAATCCTGACGGCGGTCACCTTCATCCTGTTCTCCGAGCATCCTGCTGACGCGGCCATCATCGAAGTCGGCCTTGGCGGCCGTTTCGATGCCACCAATGTCATTTCCGATCCGGCCGTATCTGTCATCATGCCGATCTCGCTCGATCACCAGCCCTATCTCGGTGATAGCGTCGAGCTGATCGCCGCCGAAAAGGCCGGCATCATGAAGCGCAAGCGGCCTGTGGTCATCGGCAAGCAGGAATATGATGCGGCGCTCGACGTGCTGATCTCGACCGCTGAGCGTCTCGGTTGCCCGACCGCCGCCTTCGGCCAGGATTTCATGGCGCATGAGGAATACGGCCGGCTCGTCTATCAGGACGAATTCGGTCTCGCCGACCTGCCGCTACCCCGGCTTCCCGGCCGCCACCAATATGCCAACGCCGCCGCAGCCATTCGCGCCGTCAAGGCCGCGGGCTTCACTGTCACCGAAGCGATGATGGAGAAGGCGATGGCCACGGTCGAATGGCCAGGCCGCCTGCAGAAGCTCAGCGATGGCAATCTGATGGCAAGTGCGCCTTCGGGTGCGGAAATCTGGGTCGATGGCGGCCATAATCCCGGCGCCGGCGAAGTCATCGCCGAAGCCATGGCCAATTTCGAGGAAAAGCAGCCGCGTCCGCTCTTCCTCATCATCGGCATGATCAACACCAAGGATCCGATCGGCTATTTCAACGCCTTCAAGGGTCTGGCGGAAAAGGTCTATTGTGTGCCCATTCGCGGCAGCGACGCAATGATCGACCCCGTTATCCTCGCCAACGCCGCCTATGACGCCGGTCTGGTTGCCGAGCCGATGTCCACGGTCAGCGATGCACTCGAAGCGATCCGGGACACCGCCTTCGAGCGCGAACAGCCGCCACGCATCCTGATCGGCGGATCGCTCTATCTGGTCGGCGACGTGCTTGCCGACAACGGCACACCCCCCAAATGAAAAAAGCCCGGCATCGACCGGGCTTTTTTCATTCTTATGTCCTGACAGATCAGGCCGCGCTGGAGATCCAGCTCGAAAGAGCGGTCTTCGGAGCAGCGCCAACCTTGATGTCGGCAACTTCGCCGGCCTTGAACATGGCAAGCGTCGGGATCGAGCGCACGCCGAACTGGGCGGCCAGCTCAGGATTTTCGTCGATGTTGAGCTTGGCGACCTTCACCTTGCCCTGGAACTCGACGGCGAGTTCTTCGAGGCTCGGAGCGATCATCTTGCACGGGCCGCACCATTCAGCCCAGAAATCGACAACGACGGGTTCTGCGGATTCCAGAACTTCAGCCTGGAAATTATTGATATCGACTTTCACGGTAGCCATAAGGCCGCTCCTTTAAAGGATTCCTGTTGAAGCACATGTGATGGTGCGCCGGCGGGATTTCAATGACCGGTATTTCACTTTGTTTTGAGCTGTGCAAGCGCCAATGCCATGGTCTCAGGCGTCAGCGTGTGCACGGAGCCGTTCTCGGTGTAGACGAGCACGCAGTCGATCCGCTTGCCGGGATAGAGCGGCGCCATGATCGTCTGGTAGATGGCAAGCTGCGCCCGATGCGCGAAAGGAATGGCCGCAGCCGTATCCGGCGGCACGCGATTGGTCTTGTAGTCGAGGATGACGACCCGGTCGTCGAGCACCGCCAACCGGTCGACGCGACCCGAAACGGCATAGTCGCGCCCGTCGAGCGTAAGCGTCCCCATGATTGAGACTTCGGCCTGTGCATGGGCGTCGAAAACCGGCTGCAGATCCGGCACGTCCAATAGTTTCAGAACCGAATCGATCAACCTTTCGCGCTCATCCTGCGGCCAGAAACGGGCGGCGCGCTCGGCATAGCGCCTGGCCGCGTCCGCGCGTTCCACCAGCGGTATCTCGGGCAAGGTCTGCAGCATCCGGTGCAAAAGCCGGCCCTTTTGCAGCGCCCGGTCGGATTTCGGTTTGTCGGTGAAGAGCGGCGAAGCGACCAAGAGATTGTCCGCCTCCTCGTCGATGATCGTTCCGGCCCCGGAAGGGCTGAGGGGGCGAGGGAGCTTCTTCTGCGGCGGCAGCGGGCGATTGAGGTCAAACGGCAGGGCATCGCGGGCGGCAGTCTGCTCGACATGGTCGGCGCGCTCGAACATCCGCTCCATCGTCGGCACGCGCCATTCGACACCCTGCCAATCGCCATCTGGCCCGGAGAAAGTGGCGGCTTCGACATGCGGATGGCTGTCGTCCATCGCGGCCGTGATCATCGCATGCCAGGTATCGGTATTGAGCCGCACGCCCCTATAGCCGCAAACGATCAACTGATCGGCCGCGCGCGTCATCGCCACATAGAGAAGCCGGCGATATTCCTCTTCCGCCAGCACCTGGATACGCGCGGCATCGGCCTGCGTCAGCGAATTGCTGAGATCGCCGAGCGGCACCCAAACCGGTAGCGGCGGCCGCTCGCCGCTTTGCTCAAGCAGCCGCAGCTTCGGCATATGTGAATGCGTAAACGCCTTGGAGCCGCCATCGACCAGAAACACGATCGGCGCCTCAAGCCCCTTAGAGGCGTGCACGGTCATGATCCGGACCTCGTTGCGGCCCTTGTCCTGCTCGCGCTTGACGACGGGGGCCTCAAGCTCGAGCGTCGATATGAAGGATTGCAGGCCGGGCAGGGCGGCCGTCTCGTGGTCAAGCGTGAAAGTCAGAAACTCGTCGAGAATATCGCTCGCCTCGGTCCCCAGACGCGCCAGAAACTGCTGCCGCCCGCCATGAACACCAAGCACCCGGGCGTAAAAGTCGTGAACCGCAAGACTCTTTGAATCCTCGATAAACAGCTGGAGCCGAGTAACGACAGCGCCAAGACGCTCATTGCCATCCGCCGCATAGGCCTGCAGATGCGCCCATACGCTTTGACCGTCGCCACGCAGCGCCGCCACCGCGAAGATGTCGTCTTCGTTGAGATCGAAAAGGGGGCTCTTCATCACGGCGGCCAGCGAAAGGTCGTCTTCCGGCAAGAGCAGGAAGCGACCCAGCGCGACCAGATCCTGGATCGCAATATGGCTGGTGAGCCGCAACCGGTCGGCGCCGGCAACTGGAATATTGCCGCGCCGCTTCAAAGCGCGCGTCAGCGCGTTGACGAAGGCATCGCGCTTTCGCACGAGAACAAGGATATCGCCGGCCTCGATCAGCCGCTCCTTGCCCTTCTCGATGATCGTCTTCTTGCCGACCATCATGTCGATCGTATGCGCCATGCGCCGCGCCAGAATGGCGGCGGGCGCGCTCTCCGGCGTGGCGTCGAACGGCGCCGTCCAGTCCTCGTCCTTGATCGCGACCTCAGGCGCAATCATCTCCCAGAGATCGACGGCGCCAGGATGGCCGATACGATTGGAGCGATGCACCACCGGCTCACCGCCAGCACTCAGCCCGCGCGCATTGTCGGGTGGCGTGAAGATGTGGTCGACGGCGGCCAGCACGTCTGAGGTCGATCGGAAAGAGAGCGGCAATCGAACCGAGGAGAAATCCCGACCGCTCTGCGAAACGCGTTGCCGCGTGCGCCGGCTTTCTTCCGAGAAACGTTCGGGCCGCGCGCCCTGAAACGAATAGATCGACTGCTTCTCGTCACCCACTGCAAAAAGCGTGCGCACCACGTCGCGCGCGCTTTCGCCGGAGAAGAAATCCTCCGCCAGCGATTGGATCACGCTCCACTGGATCGGGCTGGTATCCTGCGCCTCGTCGACGAGAATGTGGTCGATACCCTGATCCAGCTTGTAGTGGATCCATGGCCCGACGTCGCTCTTGTTCAGGAGATCGGCGGTCCGGGTGATCAGATCTTCGAAGTCGAGCTGGCTTCGCTGCTTCTTGAGGTCGTCGTAGTCCCGATTGAGCCTGTCGGCGAGCACAAGGGCAGCGCGCGTGGCGTCGAACATCCGCACGATCTTCAGCCGGTCCCGGCACGAGACCACATGCGCGCGCGCCGCGGCAATCGCATCGGTAAGCTCCGGCGCCTGGGCGAGCATCGCCTTCACGGTGAACTGCCCGTCCGCTTTCGGCTCGCCCTTGGCGGTGAGAAAGATCTTTTCCAAAGTCGGAATCCGGCGAAGGACATCCGTTTCCCGCACCACGCCCTTCAGCGCGGAAGCGACTTCCTGCGCCTTGGCGCCGCCCTTGCTGTCCGCGAGCTCCAGATAGAGGCTTAGCGTACCGCCAGCCAAACCGGGCAGCGGCCAGTATTGCCCGGCGATCGCAAGCTCCGTGTCGTCTTCGGAAAGACCGAGCTCCGCCCGCAAGACATTGTCGAGACCACCATTCTGCTCGGCGGCCTGGGTGAATGCCTTGATCGCATTGCGGTTGGCAACGATCTCACCGAGCAGCGTTTCCAGCCCGGATTCGTCGCCAAGGTTGAGGACATAGGAGAAGGCATCCGCCAGCGCCTTGTCTTCCTCGGGCGTCGTCGCCGTCAGCAGCGAGCGGCGCGCGTCGGCAAGCAGCGTTGCGGCTGCGCGGTCGTCGAGCACCGAGAAGTGCCCCGCCACGTTCGCTTCCAGCGGAAACTGATGCAGCAGCGCTTCGCAGAAGGCGTGGATGGTCTGGATCTTCAACCCGCCCGGCGTCTCCAGCGCCTTGGCGAAAAGCCTGCGCGCCTCCGCCAACTTGAAGAAGTCAGGCGGCGTCCCCTCGATCTGGGCAATGCGCCTGCGGAGCTCCTCGTCGGAGAGAACAGCCCACTCGGCCAGCCGATCGAACACGCGGTTCGACATTTCGGAGGCCGCCGCCTTCGTATAGGTCAGGCAAAGAATCGCCGAGGGTCGGGCGCCGGATAGCAGCAGCCGGATCACCCGTTGCGTCAGAACGTGCGTCTTTCCCGATCCGGCATTGGCCGAAACCCAGGCCGATCGGCGCGGGTCGGATGCGATCGACTGCTGCACCGTCGTCCAGCTGGTCCAGTCGTGCGGGTCGTCGCCCTCGGGCAGTGCCGTTTCGTCACTCATCATTGCTGGCCTCATCGCTTTCGGCCGTCGACCACTCCGAGACGCGCGCAAGGTGATCGTAATCGCCGCCGAACTCGAATTGCTGCGCGGGAATAAGCCGCGAGGTGAAACCCTTCTCGCCGGATTGCAGCAGGGCCACGAATTTCACCAGCTGATCGATCGAATCGCCGGCAAGCTCGATCGCCGATTTAGCCTTGTCGCTGCGCGCCGAGAATTCGCTATTGACGGTATCGACCTGGAACCGACTTCCCGGCCGCAGCCGCACATAGAGCAGGTCCTGCGGCACCAGCTTGCCGGCATCCATGAATCCACCGGCTTTCAGCACTTCGGCCTCCAGCGCCAGCTGCGGATCGAGCAGCGCGCGCGCCTGCGCGGGCGAGGGGTTGTAGCCCGTCTTGTAGTCGATCAGATCGGCGGAGTGCGGCCCGGTGATGTCGATCCGGTCGGCAACGCCGCTAAGCCGGATATCGACCTGCTCGAGCTGCATGGCGCCGCGCACTTCGGTGAGTGTCCGCTGCAGCCCCGGCCGCCGCTCCGCTTCCCAGGCGAGGAACGAGCGCGCCACCTCGCGAAAACGCGGCCGCCAGACGGCATCGATATGCGCCGGCAGCTGCTCCATGTCGAACAGCTCGGTGAGGATGCGCTCCATCGCCGTCGTTCCATCGGGCGTGCCGGCGATGTTGCCCTCGCGGATGAACCGGTCGATGATCTTGTGATAGAGCGTCCCGCGCTCGGCAGCTCCGGGGTCGCGGTTGAAGGCATCGACGGCGTCGAGCTTCAAAACGCGGCGCGCATAGATCGCATAGGGGTCGCGCCGCAGCCGGCCGACCTCGCTGAACGAGTAGGATTTCGGCTGCACCTCGCGCGGTGGCGTCGGGCTTGGCCGTTGCGCCGGCGCTTGCCGCTGGCCCTCGTCGAGCAGCCCCGCCCAATGCACGAACTGCTCCCCCCGATCCTTCAGCGTGGCTTCGAAACTCTTCCCGCAAAAAGCCATCAGTCGCTGCAGCCAGCGCGAGGCGACTGTGGGCGTCGAGCCTTTGCGCAGTGCGCGCGTATAGACGAGATGCCGCGTCCCGTTGGCCATCTCGAAGTCATGCGCCAGCTGGCCGATACGGCGCTCCGGCGGCTCCAGCCCGATCTCGGTCTTCATCGATCGCGAGATGAAGGGATTGTTGGCCGTCTGGCCCGGCCACGACCCCTCGTTCAAGCCGCCGAGGATCAGCGTATCAACGCTTTGCAGGCGGGCTTCCAACGTGCCGAAGATGAAGAGCCTGGGATGGCTGAGCGCTTGCGGTTTCACCGCCTGACCGGCCGAGAGCGCCGCCATGATATCGATCCACTGCGCCCCATCCGCCTCGATCTGGCCGTCGGTCCCGATCACCTCGCCAAGCAGCGTCGCCAGCGTGTCGCCTGCCTCGCCCGACCACAGCCCGGAGAGATCACCCTTCTCATCGCGCGCGACCGCCTCGATGGCGCGGCCGGTGCGATCGGCCCAGTCGGAGAGCGTGAAGCGCGTGGTCAGGCCGCGGCCAGCAGTGTCGTGGCGCACGAGCGCGGAAGCGAGCGGTTCGGTTGCCTCGCCGACCCGGCGGGCAAGATCGCGCGCCAGATCGATCGCGTGGACGGGAAGGGCCTTGCGCCAATGCGGCGCGTGCCGGTCGAGCGCCTGCTCCGAAAGCTGGTGTTCGAGCAGCGGCCCAAGCGCGCTGATATCGACCTCCGCCACGCCGCCGCGCAAGGCCAGCAATTCGAGCGCTGCCACCGCTTCGGAAAGCGCGTTGCGCTCCAGCCCGAACCGCGCCAGTGGATGCTTCAGAAGGCTGACGATCGCTACCGGATCGCCCGGTCGCAGCGCCGCTTCAAGCAACAACTGCAGCAGAGTTCCCTGCGGCATGGCCGAAAGCGGCGTACCGGCGGAATCGTCGGCAACGATGCCGAAGCGCGAAAGCTCTGCCATCACGCGGCGAGCGAGGTTGCGGTCCGGCGTAATCAGCGCCGCACGGCTTTCGCCATCCTTGCCCGGCTGCTCCAATGCCAGCCGAAGCGCAATGGCGATCGCCGTTGCCTCTTCGCGCTCGTTGCCCGCTTCGATCAGCGATACATCGGCAAAGGCCGCGGCGATATCGCTCTCCGGAAGCATTTCCTTCCACCGGCTCCAGTCGCTGGTCGCCTCGGATGGAGACAGCGCATGCGAGAGGATTTGTGCGCGAACATCAAGCGCGTCTGGTGCGCTCGCAAGTGTCGAAACATCCTCGCGCGTCAGCCTCAGACGCTTCAGCAGTTGCGCCAGGCCATATTGCGAATGGCTACGGCTCGCGGCGTCGGCCATATCGGGGGCGACCATCCGCCAGTGCTCATCCGGCATGCCGACGTCAAGGCCAGGCAGCACGATAACGCCCTCGCGCCGCGCTGCCACGGCCGCGATCAGATCGGCCGTTGCCGGCACCGAACCGGTCGAGCCGGCGATGATGATCGGACCGCTTTCCGGCATCGTCGCGATGCGATTGGCTTCGGCCCTCAGGATCGCATTGCGGTGCCGCGCCGGCGAGGATTTGCCGAGCTCGTTCAAGCGTTCCGGCCAGAAGGCGCTGGCGATCTGCAGGAACTCCGCCGTCAGCTGCCACCACAGCGCATGATCCCTCGCGCTCAGCGTCGCAAGTTCGCTCCAGTCGCGATCCTCGGTCTCGATGGAATCGATCAGTTCGGCCAGGTTTCTGGCAAGCCAGATCGCGTCCGCCGGGCTTGCGGGCGCGACGAGCGGCGAATCCGAGTGGATGCTGCGCACAATCTCCGGCAGCTTGTTGCGCCAAGCGAGAATGAGCCGGGCCAGTTCCAGCAGCCGCGCTGTGTTGGAAAGCGGCTGCGCGAGATCGAGCGTTGCCGGCAGCGCTTCGTCGAAATAGCCGCTGTCATCATCCGTCTCGCCAAGCGGCCGGATGATCGGCAGGATCGCGGACCGCCCGCCGAGCAGATCGACGAACTCCGAGCGCAGCACGCGCACCGCGCGCCGCGTTGGCAGATAGATGGTCACCTTGGAGAGCGACAGCGGATCGGCGGGGTCATGGCGAAACAGCGGCGTCAGCCGTCCGTCGCAAAGCGTCTCTGCCAGGGTCGCGAGAAAGGGCAGCCCTGCCGGTATTGTCAAAACCCTGGGCTGGTGCCGCTCGCTCATGGCCTATGCCAACGCCCGGTAACGCCGGATCGTCTCTTCCGCATCGCCGATCGCTTCGGGCGTGCCGACGGTCAGCCAATGCCCCTCGAGCATCATGCCGTAAAGCCGGCTGCGCGCGATCGCCTTGTCGAAATAGATGTTGAGATTGAAGGCATCATCAGGAGCATCGTCGAGAAACGCTGTCTGCATGGCAATCGCGCCGGCATAGACCACCGGGTCCGGACCGTCGGCGCGAACACGGCTCAGCCGGCCTTTTTCATCGCGGTTGAAATCGTTCTTGCCATTATGCCCGGTCGTGTCCTCGAGATTGACGCACAGCATCGCCATGTCCATCCGGTCCGCATCGAAGAATCCGGCTAAGCGACGCAGATTGCTCGGCCGGTCCGGCCGCTCGCCGATCCAGAAGAGATCGGCATTGGTAACGAATACAGGACCGCGATCGAGCAGCTTCAAGCCCTTCGCCAGGCCGCCACCATTGTTCATCAGCCCGGCGCGCTCGTCGGAGATGATGATCTCGAGCGCCTTGTAGCGGCTGAGATGGTCGAGCATCTGGTCGGCGTGATGGTGCACGTTGACCACCGCCTTCTCCACGCCTGCTTCGGCCAGCGAATCCAGCGCGTAATCGATCATCGCCTTGCCGTCGATTTTCACGAGCGGCTTGGGGATCGTATCGGTAATCGGGCGCATGCGGGTGCCGAGACCGGCAGCCAGCACCATGGCTTGTTTGATGGTCATATCGTCCGAAACTATGATTCGCTGGTGACTATTCCAGTCCTTACGCACCACTCGCGCAAGGGGGCAAGCGTTTCGTGCTGAAGCGCCACGCTCAAATAGGAAAGCGTGCGCGACATGTGCTTCATATAGCTAGGTTTTCCGTCGCGCCGCATCAGCCGAACCCATAGGCCGGCCAGCTTGCAGTTGCGCTGCGCTGACATGATTGCCCAGCTTTTCAGGAAGCCTGCCTCGTCGAATCCACCCTGCGCGCGGCGCAGCGATAGATACTGCTCCATCAGCCGGTCGAAGAGATCGGGCTCGATGGTCACGCGCGCATCCTGGGCGATCGAGGCGAGATCATACGCCGTCGGCCCGATCATCGCGTCCTGGAAATCGATCAGGCCGACCCGTTTTACGCCGGTCTCGTCTTCGCGCCAGATGATGTTCGGCGAATGAAAATCGCGCAGCAGCAGGTTTTTCTCGGCCGCATCGAGCTGGTCGATCAGCGTGTCCCAGATCGCCAGATATTCGTCGCGCTCCGCATCGGTCACCGGCGCCCCATCTCGTTTCCACGGCAGATGCCAGTCGAGCACCAGACGCACTTCCATCTTCATGGCGGTGCGGTCGAAATCCGGGATGTGATGCACGTGGTCGTCCGTCACGCGGATATCCTGCGGGATAGCCTGCGCATGCAGGGCCGCGAGGCATGCGACGCTCTCGAGGTAGCGCTCGGCGATCGGCTGGCCGCTCGCATCGAGAACCCCATCGCTGCCAAGATCTTCGATCAGCAGGATTCCCTGTTCGTAATCGATGTCATGGATCAGCGGCGTCGCGAAGCCGCGCTCGCGCAAGACGTCGGCAATGGCGACGAACGGATAGGCGTTCTCGGCAATATGCGCGACCTTCGGATAGGGCTTGCCGTCAAGCACCGGCGGCCCTTCCGGCAGCGGCGGCCAGTCCATCAGGATGCGGCGCACACCATCGTCGGGATAGATCGCCTCGTAGGCTCTAAGCGACGCGTCGCCCGTGAGAAACCGGCGCTTGGCAAGCGGGTAGCCGGCCTCTGCCAGAAAGGCGCGAATGGCGAGCACGCGATTGATCCGCGCCGCCTGCTTCTCGGGCGCGGCAATCGTCGCCCGTCGCCCCGCGCCCTCATGGGTTAACGTCAGCACGATCCGGTCATCCGGCAGCTCGCTCTCGGCCATCTCCGGCCATTCCACCAGACAGATGCCGCTCTGCAGCGCCTCATCGAAGCCGAGCTCGGTCAGTTCGGCGGCATCACCCAGACGGTAGAGATCGAAATGCGCGACGGGAATGCGCAGCTCGTAGGATTGCACGAGCGTGAAGGTCGGGCTCGGCACTTCGAGCTCCGCGTCGTCTGCAATCGCGCGGATCAGCGCCCGCGACAGCGACGACTTGCCGGCACCGAGATCACCCGAAAGCGCCAGGCAATCGCCTGGCTTCAGCGCCAGCGCCAGATCCTCGCCCAGACGGTCGGTGGCTGCCTCGTCTTCCAGGAAAAGCGAGATGACAGGCGCGCTTGTCGTCATTCGGCGGCGGCGTAGGAGGGGAGGTTGGCCGAAGGAATCCGGCAAATGACCGTCGTTCCCTTGCCCGGCTGGCTATCGATGACGACCTGGCCGTTATGAAGGTTGACGAAGCTGTCGACGATCGACAGGCCGAGGCCCGCACCGCCGCGCTTGCCGCTCTTGGCGCCCGTCGCGAAGCGGTCGAAGACGGTCGAGATCATCTCTTGCGAAATGCCCGGTCCCTGATCTGTCACGCTGAAGACGAAGTCCGTTCCCTCGCGCTGGCAGGCCAGCGATATCGAAGCGCCCTCCGGCGAGAAATTCGCGGCATTGGACAAAAGCTTGACCAGGATCTGCTTCAGGCGCTGCGGATCGGCGATGATCGATCCGAGCCGTGCCGGCGCGGTGATCTCCAGCGTCACGCCGCTTTCCTGCAGCCGGTCGGCGATCTGGATCGACACGTCGTCGAGCAGGTCGCCGAGATCGATCTCCGAATAGTTCAGCCGCATGATGCCGGCATCGACCGTCGCAAGATCGAGAATGTCGTTCACCAGCGTCAGCAGAACCGACGAGGAGGTAGAGATATGGTCGATATACTCCGCCTGCCGTTCGTTGAGGTCGCCAAGCCCCGGCGTGCGCAACAGGTCGGTGAAGCCGATGATGTTGGTCAGCGGTGAGCGCAGTTCGTAGGAGACGTGCTGGACGAAATCGTTCTTCAGCTCATCGGCCTTGCGCAGCGCGTCGTTCTTTTCCGTCAGTGCGCGTTCGGCGCGAACGCTGTCCGTCATGTTGACGAAGGTCAGCATCGTCTGCGCGTTCGGCAGCGGAATGACGGCGTAGTCGAGTACCAGGCCCGAGAACAGCTCCAGCGTTCCCTGGCTTGAGCGACGCTCGTCATCGAAGCTGGTGATCAGCTCGGCGAAGGTCTTCCAGCCATCGGGCTTGTCGTAGGACGGCGCGCAGGCGTCGCCCAGCGCCCGGATATGGGTACCCGGCTTTGCTTCCGCCTCGGTAATGCCCCAGAGCGCGCGGAAAGCAGGGTTCGACAGCTGAATGCGCCCGTCAGGCCCGAACACCGCCACACCTTCGGAAAGATGGTCGATCGTTTCGCCCTGAACCTTCACCAGCGTGTTGTAGCGCGTCTCGAGATCGACCTGTTCGGTCAGGTTCTCGAACACCCAGGTGGCGCCGCCCTGCGGATGCGCGGTCGCGAAGACGCGCAGCGTCTGGCCGTTCGGCAGGTGCCAGAGGTCGGATTGCGTGTCGAGCGCCCGGTAGACCGAAAGTGCGGTCTCTTTCCAGGTCTTCCAGTTCAGCTGGTCCGGCAGCTTCTTGGCGGCGCGCAGGCGCTCCAGCAGCTCGGCATTGTCAGGCTTGCTCTCAAGGAACGCGATATCGAGCTGCCACAGCGTCACGAAGGCCTGGTTATAGAACTGCAGGCGCTGGTCGCCGTCGAAGATCGCGACTGGCGTCGCCAGGTGGTCGAGCGTTTCGGCGTGGCTCTTCAGCGTCCGCTCCAGCTCGGCGCGAACGGTCTCGACGCCGGAGACATCGACCGCGATGCCGGCCGAACCGCTCGGAACCTTCACATCGACAACGTCGAGGAAGGTGCGGTTGCCGTGGATGACGGTCGAAATCTTGTCGTGAAACGGCGATTCCGGCGTGGCGACGGCGCGGATGCGCTCGCGCGCAATGGTCGTCAGGATTTCGCGACCCTCGGAGATCGCTACGTCGGGCGATGCGGCGTCGACGGCAGCGCCATAGGCGTGGTTCACCCAGGTCAGCCGGCCCTCGGTGTCGCGCTGCCAAGCCGGCAGGTCGATGGAATCAAGCAGGCCCTGAAATGCCGAGATCGACGACATCAGCCGGTCACGCTCGATCTTCAGTTCGGCAAGTTCGGCGCGCAGATTGTTCAGTGCCACGAAGCGAACGAAGGCGCGGCCGCCGGAAACCCGGCCCTGCGCTTCCAGAACCTCTTCGCGGTGCGTCTCGACGACGATGTCGAAGCTCTTGGCCGACTGCCGCAGCCCGTCGATGGCCCTGTCCAGTTCCGATGCCGAGCGCGGCTTCAGCCAGAGGCCGAATGCCAGAAATTCATTGTCCTGCGGTGCGCCGGTCTCGGCCGGCAGCTGTCCCAGCAGTTCGGGGCGCTCATCGCCGTCCCAGATCACGATGCGCCGGTTCTTGTCGGCGATCAGTGCCTGGTATTGCGAAATGCGCTGCTGCGCATCCGATAGCGCCGAGCGGATCTCGCGGCCTTCGCTCTCGAGATTGCCGCGCTGGCGCACGACCCAGAGCGTCGAAAGAAGGGCAGCCGAGATGACGCCGATCACGACGGAAAAGCCGACAACCTGCGTGGAGGTGAAAAGATGCGGAGACGCGGCAGCCTCGGCCGCCGCCTGTGCGAAAACTGGATGGGCGATCGACGCCATTGCAGTCCCCGCGGCAAAGATCCTTGCCACCTGAGCCAACAAGCCTGATCGCTTCGCCGAAGCCTTGCGGGCATCGACCGGTTTTCCATTGCCCGGGTGACCAGTGCAGCAAGACGGGTAAACGCCGTCTTCTGCCTGTTTGACCAGGCGGTGCATCATTTCCGACATGCGCGGTATGTCTCCGTCCTTTTGTGCCGCATTACGACAAGACATCCCATTTTCGAAGCAAACGGACGCGTCCGTCTCCACGAATCGAGTGTTAAAACAATACTTCGGATAGGATTCGTCGGGAAGATGTGTGCCAAAAAATAAGGGTGCGGCATTTGTCAATGCCACACCCTCTAGATGTTGTGGATATCAGATCCGCTATTAGTATCTGTAGTGGTCAGCCTTGAACGGACCCTGCGGCGTGACGCCGATGTAGGATGCCTGTTCTTCCGAAAGCTGCGTCAGCTTGACGCCGAGCTTGGCGAGATGCAGGCGCGCGACCTTCTCGTCGAGGTGCTTCGGCAGGATGTAGACCTGGTTCTGGTACTGGCCGGGCTTGGTGAAAAGCTCGATCTGCGCCAGCGTCTGGTTCGTGAACGAAGCCGACATGACGAAGGACGGATGGCCCGTTGCGTTGCCGAGGTTCAGCAGACGGCCTTCCGAAAGCAGGATGATGCGGTTGCCCTTCGGGAATTCGATCAGGTCGACCTGCGGCTTGATGTTGGTCCACTTCAGGTTACGCAGCGCGGCAACTTCGATTTCGTTGTCGAAGTGGCCGATGTTGCCGACGATCGCCATGTCCTTCATCGCGCGCATGTGGTCGATGCGGATGACGTCCTTGTTGCCGGTCGTGGTGATGAAGATGTCGGCGGTGGAGACGACGTCTTCGAGCGTGACGACTTCGAAGCCGTCCATGGCGGCCTGGAGCGCGCAGATCGGATCGACTTCCGTGACCTTGACGCGTGCGCCGGCGCCGAGCAGCGAAGCAGCCGAACCCTTGCCGACGTCGCCATAACCGCAGACGACGGCAACCTTGCCGGCCATCATAACGTCGGTGCCGCGGCGGATACCGTCAACCAGCGATTCCTTGCAGCCGTACTTGTTGTCGAACTTCGACTTGGTG
This sequence comes from Rhizobium sp. FG113, assembly GCF_057809895.1. Taxonomy (NCBI): domain Bacteria; kingdom Pseudomonadati; phylum Pseudomonadota; class Alphaproteobacteria; order Hyphomicrobiales; family Rhizobiaceae; genus Rhizobium; species Rhizobium sp. FG113. The sequence continues at coordinate 203,828 of NZ_JBMDKV010000008.1, forward strand.
ACCGAGTCGTTGACGTTGATGGCAGGGAAGGGCAGCAGGCCCTTCTGGGAGAGCTGATACAGACGGTTGACACCCGTGGTGGTTTCTTCGGTGACGCCCTTGATCGCGTCGCGCTGCTTGGTGAACCAGCCAGGCGTTGCCGCAAGACGCTTCTTGATCTGTGCGAAGAGGATCTCTTCTTCTTCCGAATGCGGGTTCGACAGCACGTCTTCGCCGGCTTCGGCGCGGGCGCCGAGCAGGATGTACATGGTGGCGTCGCCACCGTCATCGAGGATCATGTTGGAGAGGCCGCCATCGGCCCACTGGAAGATCTGGTCGGTGTAGACCCAGTAGTCATGCAGGGATTCGCCCTTGACGGCGAAGACAGGAACGCCGGAAGCTGCGATCGCGGCAGCGGCGTGGTCCTGCGTCGAGAAGATGTTGCACGATGCCCAGCGCACCTCGGCGCCGAGAGCGACCAGCGTCTCGATGAGCACGGCCGTCTGGATCGTCATGTGCAGCGAGCCGGTGATACGCGCGCCCTTGAGCGGCTTCGATGCGCCGAACTCTTCGCGGCAGGACATCAGGCCCGGCATTTCGGTTTCAGCGATCGTGATTTCCTTGCGGCCGAAGTCTGCGAGGCCGATATCGGCGACGACGTAATCTTTTTCAGTGCTCATTGGGTTCTCCATGCTGAAAGCGTCTCAGATGCGAAGGCGCGAAACGAGGTCGCGCGACGAAAAGCTCCGCGCAGGCGCGGTCATGCCAGCCGTTTAGCAGGCTTCTATGACGAAGGCAATAATGATATAAAGAAGTCTTTATATGTTTATATGGTCCGGCGGACCGTCACATATCTTCGCCGAACTTGTTCTGGATCAGCTGGTCCAGCGCGTCGAGCGCCTGTTCGGCCTGGTTGCCGCTGGCAGAGACCAAAACGCTGGAGCCAGGGCTCGCGGCCAGCATCATCAACCCCATGATCGAGTTGCCGCCGACGGTCATCCCATCCTTCGACACGGTGATCGAAGCGTCGAAGGTTTCGACCGTCTGCACGAATTTCGCCGAAGCGCGCGCATGCAGGCCACGCTTGTTGATGATGAGAATTTCGCGGGAGAGCTGGACGGTCATCTGGGGCTCGTTACTTGCCGCTCAAGACGCGGCTGGCGACATTGATGTATTTGCGGCCGGCTTCGGATGCCTCGGCGAGCGCCTTTTCCATGTTGTCCTCGCCGCGCACGCCGGCGAGCTTGATCAGCATTGGCAGGTTCATGCCGGCGATCACTTCGGTATGTCCGCTGCTCATCACGGAGATCGCCAGATTGGAAGGGGTACCACCGAACATGTCGGTCAGGATGACCACACCATGGCCGTCATCGGCGTTTGCAACAGCGCCCAGAATGTCCTGGCGTCGCTGATCCATGTCGTCTTCGGGGCCGATACAGACCGTCTCGATGAATTTCTGAGGACCGACAACATGTTCGACCGCATGACGAAACTCTTCAGCCAGCTTGCCGTGAGTGACAAGCACAAGTCCGATCATGATACTACTGCTCCCAATGGCGTATGCAAACGGTAGGCCCAATATCGCAATGCAGCAATCGCGTCCACCGTGGGGGCACATCTTGGCTATGAAAAGCCGAATGGCAAGACAAAAATGCACGGTTTCGCGCGCCAGCTGCCGGTTTCGTGGGCATTAGCGCCCTATTTCAGGTGCTTTGGCCATCAATACCGCCAGTGGAAGCGGCACATTAGCCAGCAACCGAATGACGGGCAGCGTGATACCTGCTGAAACCACGGTCGTCTCGCCCTCCGGCGGCACCCTGTCTTCCCCCGAAACGTGCCCGGGAAGAACCGCATAATGCATGGGCGCTTCCTGGGTGAAGGGGATGCGGACAATGCCGGTTCCGCGCAGCTCGATCAGCCCTTGTATGGAGGGCAGGCAGGCGGCGTTGGCCACGTTATCACGTGCCGAGATCATCACCTGATCGTCTGCGACCAAGGCGGCTTCGATCCCGATCCGCTGGGCCTCGGTAAGACACGCAAAGGCCAGCATCGACTTGCCCCAGCCCGATGGCCCCATGAAGAGAAGCCCGGTCTTGCCGACGACGATCGCCGTCGCATGAATATTGACCGGGGCGGTGGTCATGAGTTGGGATCTGCGGGAAGCGCAAGCGTGAAGCGGGCGCCGACCACTTCTTCCGTCTCGGCGTCGATGATATTTTCGGCCCGCAGCGAGCCACCATGCGCTTCGGCGATCTGCCGGCTGATGGAAAGGCCGAGGCCGGAATTCTGGCCGAAACCTTCCGACTCCGGCCGGTCGGTATAGAAGCGCTCGAAGATACGGTCGATGTTCTCCGCCTGGATACCGGGGCCGTTATCCTCGATATAGACGATGCAGCGCGAGCGGGTGCGCACCAGACGAACGGTGATTTTTCCGTCCTGGTCGGAGACGAAGGAGCGCGCGTTCTCGATCAGGTTGGTGACGATCTGGCCGATGCGCAGGTCGTGGCCATTGACGAGGAAGCGTGTCTTCACGCCGGGCTTGCGCTCGATCGCGAATTCGATCTGCACTTCCTTCTTGCGGTTGCGGATCTGCCGCGAGATTTCCACGAGGTCACGAAGCAGAACTTCCAGATCCACTGATCCCGCATCGACGCGGGCAAGCTCGGCGTCGAGGCGCGAGGCATCGGAGATATCGCTGATCAGGCGGTCGAGGCGGCGAACGTCGTGCTGGATGACGTCCATCAACCGTTTCTTGGAGTCGTCCGATTTCGCCAGTGGCAGCGTTTCGACGGCGCTACGCAGCGAGGTCAGCGGATTCTTCAGCTCATGGCTGACATCGGCCGCGAAACTTTCGATTGCATCGATGCGGTCGTAGAGCGCGGTCGTCATGTCACGCAGCGCGATCGACAGGTTGCCGATCTCGTCCTGGCGAACCGAGAAATCTGGAATTTCCTCGCGCTCCTTGGAGCCGCGACGCACGCGGATCGCCGCGGCCGAAAGGCGACGCAGCGGATTGGCGATCGTCGACGACAGCACTAGCGACAGGAGCACGTTGACCAGTGTCGCCACGCCAAAGACGCGCATGATGCCGAGACGCTCGGCGTGAACGATGTTGTCGATGTCGCCGGCCTGCGTCGATAGCAGCAGCACGCCCAGAACCGCACGAAAACGCTGGATCGGCACCGCGACGGAGACGATCAGCTCGCCCTTCTCCGTGGTGCGGACAACAGCGCCGCGCACGCCGGTCAGCGCGTTCATGACTTCAGGGTAGATCGAGCCATCGCCGCCGGGTGCTTCCTTGTAGAGCGGCAGGTTGCCTGGCTGCAGAACCTTGTTGAAGATCGTCGTAAACCACTCGCCCCAAGTCTGCTCCTCATCGGCAACCGGCGGAAGGTCGAAACGCAGCACCTGGCCGCGCGAGTAGAGATGACGCGAGTCGAGCAGCAGATTCGCGTCGGCATCGAAGATACGAGCGCGGGTGCGGGTCGGCGAGATCAGGCGACGCAGTACCGGGGCGACCTTTTCCGGATCGATGGGAAACTCAAGGTCCTCGTCGTTCGGAACCGGCGTGATGCTCTGGCCGGCCTGCAGCTCAAGCAACTTTTCGGGATCGATGGTGATCGAGTTGGTATCAACCGAGGCCGAAGCCGAGACGGCGCCGGCGATGATCTCGCCTTGCGTCAAAAGGCTTTCGACGCGGGCGTCGATCAGCCCCTCGCGAAACTGGTTGAGATAGAGAATGCCGCCGACGAGGACGACGAGGGCTGCGAGATTGAAGAAGAGGATGCGGCGCGTCAGGCTGGAAAAGACGGCGTTGCCGAAGATACGGCGAATGATCGTGAAGGGATGCGACCAGCGTCGTCCCCTGACGCGTCGGCCTACGCCGTCTGCGTCATCCAGATCCTTCTCCTGCACCAACTGTGCCAACGACAGCCCTTTCGAAGAGCGGGCCGCGTCCGCGGCGCCGGCTCTCATATATTCTTATCCGCCGCGCCCTTAGGCGTCAGGCTGCTTCGCGGAAGCGGTACCCCACTCCGTAGAGCGTTTCAATCATATCAAAGTCGTTGTCGACCATCTTGAATTTCTTGCGCAGCCGCTTGATGTGGCTGTCGATGGTGCGGTCGTCGACATAGACCTGCTCGTCATAAGCCGCATCCATCAGCGCGTCACGGCTTTTGACGACGCCGGGGCGCTGCGCCAGCGAGTGCAGGATCAGGAATTCGGTAACGGTGAGCGTCACCGGCTCGCTCTTCCAGGTGCAGGTGTGGCGCTCCTGGTCCATGACAAGCTGGCCGCGCTCGAGAGAGCGCGCGAGCTGTGCGGCACCGGGCTTGGGTGCTGCACCCGTCGCGGCAGCTGCCGCCGCTTCGCGGCCGGCGGCGCGGCGCAGCACGGCGCGAACGCGCTCGACCAGCAGTCGCTGCGAGAACGGCTTGGTGATGAAGTCGTCGGCGCCCATCTTCAGGCCGAAGAGTTCGTCGATCTCTTCATCCTTGGAGGTGAGGAAAATCACCGGCATATCGGATTTCTGGCGCAGACGGCGCAGCAGTTCCATTCCGTCCATGCGCGGCATCTTGATATCGAAGATCGCCAGATGCGGCGGGCGGGCGAGAAGACCGTCAAGGGCCGAGGCGCCATCCGTGTAGGTCTCGACCTTGTATCCTTCGGCCTCAAGCGCGATCGACACCGAGGTCAGGATGTTACGGTCGTCATCAACGAGCGCGATTGTCGGCATTGTATTCGTCTCCGTCATCTAATGCGCGTCTCCAGGTTTTTTGAAGGTCCCCAGGCGGCCATATGAACCGGATGCGCTTATGGGGATAAAGGTGGAACAAATTGTGGCAAAGATAAAGGGTGGGGCGATCGGTAATTTTTGAGAACAACCGAAAGTCGTGCGGTGAAATTGACTACGCCAAGTCAGTTCAAACGATTTAAAATAAACGCCAGAAATTTAAATCGATTAAATAACTGATATCATTAAATAATATCGATTTATGCCACTTGCGTTTTAAAAATCCTGTCCGTAGGTTCGCGCTCAGTTCTTAACGGCGTGAGCCCCAAGGGAAGGAAATGACCATGGAGCAGTTCGGTACCCACAACCCAGCGATAGAGCTGGCGACGGCAGGTTTTGCAGGCGCGAAGAGCGTCCGCTATAACTTCACCGCCGCTTCCCTCTATGAAGAGTCGATTCGCCGGGGAGAAGCCGAACTCACCGCTCACGGCGCCTTGCGGGCATTGACCGGCCAGCACACCGGCCGTTCGCCCAAGGACAAGTTCGTCGTTCGCGACGCGAATACCGATGGCCAGATCTGGTGGGACAACAACAAGCCCATGTCGCCGGAGCATTTCGCGCTGTTGAAGCAGGACATGCTGGCGCACGCCGCCGGCAAGGAGCTCTTTGTGCAGGACCTGATCGGCGGCGCCGATGAGGCGAATGCGCTGCCGACCCGCGTGGTCACCGAGCTTGCCTGGCACTCGCTGTTCATCCGCAACCTGCTGATCCGGCCGGAGCGTTCAATGCTGGAAGGCTTTGCGCCGAAGCTCACGATCATCGACCTGCCGACCTTCAAGGCCGATCCGGAGCGCTACGGTTGCCGCACCGAAACCGTCATCGCCTGCGACCTGACCAACGGCGAGATCCTGATTGCCGGCACCTTCTATGCCGGCGAGATGAAGAAGTCGGTCTTCACGGCGCTGAACTACCTGCTGCCGGCCAAGGGCGTCATGCCCATGCACTGCTCGGCCAATGTCGGCCCGGATGGCGATGCCGCGGTCTTCTTCGGCCTGTCGGGCACCGGCAAGACGACGCTCTCGGCCGATCCGGCCCGCACGCTGATCGGCGACGACGAGCACGGCTGGGGCGAAGATGGCATCTTCAATTTCGAAGGCGGCTGCTACGCCAAGACCATCCGCCTCTCGGCCGAAGCCGAGCCGGAGATCTACGCGACGACGCAGCGTTTCGGCACCGTGCTCGAAAACGTCGTGCTCGATGAAAACCGCGTTCCCGATTTCAACGACGGTTCGCTCACGGAAAACACCCGTTGCGCCTATCCGCTTGATTTCATCCCGAACGCCTCGGAAACCGGCCGCGCCGGCCATCCGAAGACGATCATTATGCTGACGGCCGATGCCTTCGGCGTCATGCCGCCGATCGCCAAGCTGACGCCGGATCAGGCGATGTACCACTTCCTGTCAGGCTACACCGCCAAGGTCGCCGGCACGGAGCGCGGCGTGACCGAGCCGGAAGCAACCTTCTCGACCTGCTTCGGCGCTCCGTTCATGCCCCGGCACCCGTCGGAATACGGCAATCTGCTGAAGGAGCTGATCGGTCGCCACGGCGTTGAATGCTGGCTCGTCAACACCGGCTGGACCGGCGGCGCCTACGGCACCGGCAAGCGCATGCCGATCAAGGCGACGCGCGCGCTGCTCGCAGCCGCCCTCTCGGGTGAACTCAGCAAGGCCGACTTCCGCGCCGATCCGAACTTCGGCTTCGCCGTCCCGGTCGCGGTCGAAGGTGTCGAAACCGGCATTCTCGATCCGCGCTCGACCTGGGCCGACGCTGCCGCCTACGACGCGCAGGCGAACAAGCTGGTGACCATGTTCATCGACAATTTCGCCAAGTTCGAAGGCCATGTCGACGGCGGAGTGCGCGATGCGGCCCCGGGTTTTCGGGTGGCCGCTGAGTAAATCAGCGACAACTGATTGATGATTCACGTGAAACCCGGTCCTGAACGACCGGGTTTTGCGCGTTTTGAAGCGCCTTTTCAAGCGGGAGGCGATGTGAGATAGACATCACATGGCCAGCGACCCGCTCTATATCAACGACAGGATCACCATTTCAGGATGGGAACTGACGGAACAGTTCGTTCTGGCGGGCGGCCCCGGCGGGCAAAACGTCAACAAGGTCTCGACATCAGTCCAGCTGTTCTTCAACATCCAGAATTCGCCGGCGCTGAACGAGCGTGTTAAGATCAACGCCGTGAAACTGGCAGGCCGTCGCATGTCCAAGGAAGGCGTGCTGATGATCGAGGCCAGCCGCTTCCGCAGCCAGGAACGCAACCGCGAGGATGCGCGCGAACGGCTGAAGGAACTGATCCTTGAGGCCGCCAAGCCGCCGCCGCCGCCACGCAAGAAGACAAAGCCGACCAAGGGCTCCGTGGAGCGCCGGCTGAAGGCCAAATCCGGCCGCTCCGACGTCAAGAAGATGCGCAGCCGCCCGAGCGGCGAGTAGTCAGGGGAGGGCATTGATGCTGCAGCTGCCGAACGGCATTCGCCACAGCCCTGATTATCTGAGCCGCCCCCGCCAGGAAGCGCTGGTCGATATCATCCGCAGCATCGTCGCACAGGCGCCGCTCTACACACCCGTCATGCCCGGAACCGGCAAGCCCATGTCGGTGCGCATGACCAATTGCGGCGCGCTCGGCTGGGTCACCGATAAGGAGCGCGGCTACCGCTACCAGCCGACCCATCCGGCCACGGGAAAACTCTGGCCGGCAATTCCCGGCGAATTGCTTGATATCTGGAATGATGTCTCGGGCTACGACAAGCCGCCGGAAGCCTGCCTCATCAATTTCTATTCGGATGACGCCAAGATGGGCCTGCATCAGGACAAGGACGAGCAGGACCTCTCCGCGCCCGTCGTGTCCATTTCGCTCGGAAATACCTGCCTGTTTCGCGTCGGCGGCCTCGACCGCACGGACAAAACCATGTCCTTCAAGCTCTCAAGCGGCGATGTCGTCATTCTCGGCGGTGAGGGCCGCCTGTGCTTCCACGGCGTCGACCGAATCTATCCGTCAACGTCCACGCTTTTGAAAAATGGCGGCCGCATCAATCTGACGCTTCGGCGCGTGAACCCTTAAAGCTTGCGCAGTGCTACCTGCTCGATCAGGTGATTCTGTCCCTTGCGCAGGATCAGATCCGCGCGCGGGCGCGTCGGCAGGATGTTTTCGCGCAGGTTCTTCAGATTGATGTTCTGCCAGAGCCCCTCGGCGATCGACAGCGCTTCCTCCTCGCTGATCGAGGCATAGCGGTGGAAGAACGAGTTCGGATCGCGGAATGCTGTCTCACGCAGGCCCATGAAGCGGGTCACGTACCAGTCGTGAATCCGGCTTTCGTCCGCGTCGATATAGATCGAGAAGTCGAAGAAGTCCGAGACCATCGGCACGATCTTGCCGCCCGCCGGCAGGTCGCGTGATTGCAGCACGTTGATGCCTTCGAAGATCAGGATGTCGGGCCGGTCGATGATCTTGTGTTCGTTCGGGAGCACGTCATAGACGAGGTGCGAATAAGACGGCGCCTTGACGTCCGGCTGCCCGGCCTTGATCGCCGCTAGGAACCGCAGGATGGCGCCCGTGTCGTAGCTCTCGGGGAACCCCTTGCGCTGCATCAGGTTTTCCCGCTGCAGCACGGCGTTGGGATAGAGAAAGCCGTCCGTGGTCACTAGGTCCACCTTGGGGCTCGACGGCCAGCGGCGCAAAAGCTCCTTCAGGATACGCGCGGTGGTCGATTTCCCCACCGCCACGGAACCGGCGATCCCGATCACGAACGGCGTCTTCGCCACGTTAGACAGGCTGAGGAACCGGTTGCGCTGCTTGAACAGGAGCAGCGACGATTCCACATGCGCCGAAAGCAGGCGCGATACAGAGAGATAGATACGCCGGACTTCGTCGAGGTCGATCGGGTCGCCCATCGAGCGCAGCCGCTTGACCTCGTCCGAGGTCAGCGTCATCGGCGTATCCGCCCTGAACTTCGCCCATTCCTCGGATGAAAAGAAGTGATAGGGCGAATAGGCATTCGCCTGGAAATGATCGTGCGCCTCGGGCGCACCGGTGATCTGTCTTGCGATACCCATCAGCTTTGCCGACTGGCCTTCTCCCTGAGGCCGGATTGAGCGGTACGGCGCTCAAGTTCCGCCATGACATCTTGTAGCGGAATACCGGCGATCTTCAATACGACCAAGAGATGATAGAGCACGTCGGCCGCCTCGTAGGTGAGGTTTTCGCGGTCGTCGGTGACGGCCGCCATCACCGCTTCGATCGCTTCCTCGCCAAGCTTCTTCGCCGCTTTCGACTGGCCGGCCGCAACGAGCTTCGCCGTCCAGGATTCGTCGGGGGAAGCCTTCGACCGCGCGTCGACGATCTTTTCGAGGTCGCTGAGTGTGAATTCGCTCATCATATCGCTTTCAGTCTCAGTCGAGACGCATGTCGATGCCGCAGGAAGACATATAGCGCTTCGCTTCGCCGACGGAATAGGTGCCGAAGTGGAAGATCGAGGCGGCGAGAACCGCCGTCGCATGGCCTTCCTTGACGCCGGCCACGAGATCGTCGAGATCGCCCACACCGCCGGACGCAATGACGGGAACGCGCACCGCGTCGGCGATCGCCCGCGTCAGCGCCAGATCGTAGCCGGCTTTCGTTCCGTCACGGTCCATCGAGGTCACCAGCAATTCGCCGGCCCCGCGCTCGACCATTTTCCGCGCAAAATCCACCGCATCGATGCCCGTCGCGTTGCGTCCGCCATGGGTGTAGATCTCCCAGGCGCTGGCCTCGCCATCAGCAGGGGTCTGCCGCCGCTTGGCGTCGATCGAGACGACGATGCACTGGTCGCCGAACTTGTCGGCCGCTTCCGCCACAAAATCAGGATTGCTGACGGCGGCCGAATTGATCGACACCTTGTCGGCGCCGCAAAGAAGCAGCTTGCGGATATCGGCGATCGTGCGAACACCGCCGCCGACGGTAACAGGCATGAAGCACTGGTCGGCCGTGCGCGACACCACGTCGAAGATCGTTTCGCGGTTGTCGGATGAGGCGGTGATGTCGAGGAAGCAGAGTTCGTCGGCGCCGGCCGCATCATAGGCCTTGGCGGCCTCGACGGGATCGCCGGCATCGACGAGGTTGAGGAAGTTGACGCCCTTGACGACACGGCCGTCCTTGACGTCGAGGCAGGGAATGACGCGAGCCTTCAGGGTCATTGCGCGGTCTCCTTCGCGCGCGACGCTTTGATAAGCGCCAGCGCTTCCGTGGGATCGATACGGCCATCATAGAGCGCGCGGCCGGAAATCGCGCCTTCGAGCTTCGCGGCATCCGGCTTCAGCATCCGCTTGATGTCGTCGATCGAGGCCAGTCCGCCCGATGCGATGACGGGGATCGATACGGCGTCCGCCAGTTCCAGCGTCGAATCCCAGTTGATCCCGGTCAGGATGCCGTCGCGGTCGATATCGGTATAGATGATCGCCGCCACACCGGCGCCCTCGAACTTCTTGGCGAGCTCGATGATGCCGAGCTCGGAGGCTTCCGCCCAACCCTCGACAGCCACCTTGCCGCCCTTGGCGTCGATGCCGACGGCCACATGTCCGGGAAACCTCTTGCAAGCCTCCACGACCAGCGCCGGATCGCGCACCGCGATGGTTCCAAGGATCACCCGCGTCAGCCCTCGGCTGAGCCAGCTTTCGATGTGGTCGAGCGTGCGGATGCCGCCGCCGAGCTGCACCGGGTTCTTGGTGGCTTTCAGGATCGCATCGACCGCAGCGCCGTTGACGCTTTCGCCGGCAAACGCGCCGTTGAGATCGACCACGTGCAGCCATTCAAAGCCCTGGTCCTCGAAGGCCTTGGCCTGCGCGCCGGGGTCGGGATTGTAGACGGTGGCCTGCTCCATATCGCCCAGCTTGAGGCGAACGCACTGGCCGTCCTTGAGGTCGATGGCGGGAAATAGGATCATTCTGTCAGTCCTTCAAAGGCGCGAGCTCAGGGCTTCCAGCGCAGGAAATTGGCAATCAGGGCGAGACCGAGCTTCTGGCTCTTCTCCGGATGGAACTGCGCGCCCGCCATGTTGTCGCGGCCGACAAAGGCCGTCAGCGGCCCGCCGTAGCCCGTGGTCGCGATTACATCCTCGGGGTTTTGGGCGGCCAGATGGTAGGAATGCACGAAATAGGCATGCAGCCCGTCGGTGCCGGTCGCAATGCCCTCGAACAGCGGGTGAGGGCGCTTGAGATCCAGCGTGTTCCAGCCGATCTGCGGTATCTTCAGATTGGGATCATCAGGGGTCATTTCAACGACGTCGCCGGGAATCCAGCCGAGGCCCTCGGTCGTGGTCTTCTCCAGCCCGCGCGAGGACATCAGCTGCATGCCGACGCAGATGCCGAGGAACGGCCGCGCCTTCTTCTCGACGACGTCGATCAGCGCTTCGGTCATCCCGGGCACGGCGTCCAGTCCACGGCGGCAATCGGCATAGGCGCCGACACCCGGCAGCACCACGCGATCGGCGGCGGCAACGACCTCGGCCTTGTCGGTGAGGTCGATCACCGCGTCTACGCCGGCTTCGCGGGCAGCCCGCTCAAAGGCCTTCGTCGCAGAACGCAGATTGCCGGAACCGTAATCGATAATTGCGACGCGCATCAGCGTCCTCCATCAAAGCCAAAGAGACCGAGGGATGTTGCGGTGCCGCGCTCTGTGCGGCTCCCGCCATCCCATTTGGGCGACGGCAAGGGAGTGCCGTCACCGAGATCGGTCTGGATTTCAGAAAAGTAGATTTCCTCGGCGACATCGAGCCGATCGGCCGAGATCAACGCTTCGTCCTGCCAGCCTTTGGAGGCAAGGTTGCGAACCCGCAGGTTCTGCCCCTCGAGGCCGACGAGAAGGCTGGTGCCGAACGTCACGGCAAAGCCGACCAGCCACAGGCCGGGCTGATCCATCAACGCGCCGCCGATGCTCTGCAAGAGAAAGGCGGCGACGGCGTAGAGCCAGAGCCTGTTAACGGCGAGCCAGATCCAGGGAAACAGGAAGCCGAGCACGGTAAAGCCGTCGCGAATGAACCGCGTCTTCTCGTGCTTGATATCGGCGCCGCCAAGGGCGGTCAGGACCAGATAGCTGGAACTCATGTCGTCAAGCTCCCTGAAGGGGCTTAGACGAGCGTGCCCTTCGTCGAGGGTACACGGCCCGCCTGCCTAGGATCGATCTCTGTCGCCGTGCGCAGCGCGCGGGCGACGGCCTTGAAGCATGTCTCGGCAATATGGTGGTTGTTGGCACCATAATGGTTCAGGATATGCAAGGTGATCCCGGCGTTCTGGGCGAGTGCATGGAAGAATTCGCGGACGAGTTCGGTGTCGAACGTGCCGATCTTCGGCGCGCTGAACGACACGTTCCAGACGAGGAAGGGGCGGCCGGAGAGATCCACGGCGGCCTTCGTCATCGTCTCGTCCATGGCAAGGTCGATCGAGGCGTAGCGGGTGATGCCGCGACGGTCGCCGAGCGCCTTGGCGATGGCCTGGCCGATGGCGATGCCCGTGTCTTCCACCGCATGGTGGTCGTCGACGTGCAGGTCGCCCTTGGTCTCGATCTCCATGTCGATCAGCGAATGTCGTGACAGTTGGTCGAGCATATGGTCGAAGAAGCCGACGCCGGTCGAAATCGTCGATTTCCCGGTGCCGTCGAGATTGACGGAAACGGAAACCGAGGTCTCGTTGGTCTTGCGGGATACGGATCCCGTGCGGCTTGCTGCGGTCTCGGCCATATGGCTACTCCACTTGGAAATACGGGGGTTCCTTATCAGGCGTGCCGGGAAATATCCAGAAGCGCGAGTAGAGAAATCGACGCCGATTGCAATCGCGATTTGCCAACTTACATAGGGCTCAACAGGGCCGATGTGCGGCCCGAGGTAAGAGCCCGCCTGACGGGCAAGGGTATGATAGATGACAACCATTATTACAGTTCGAAAGGGCGGCAAGGTCATCATGGCGGGCGACGGACAGGTCAGCCTCGGCCAGACCGTCATGAAGGGCAATGCCCGCAAGGTGCGCCGCATCGGCAAGGGCGACGTGATCGCCGGTTTCGCCGGCGCCACCGCGGACGCCTTCACGCTGCTGGAGCGGCTCGAGAAGAAGCTCGAGCAATATCCCGGCCAGCTGATGCGCGCCGCCGTCGAGCTCGCCAAGGATTGGCGCACCGACAAATATCTGCGCAACCTCGAAGCCATGATGCTGGTCGCCGACAAGTCGGTGACGCTGGCGATCACCGGTAACGGCGACGTGCTCGAGCCCGAACATGGCGCCATCGCCATCGGCTCTGGCGGCAACTACGCCTTCGCCGCCGCCCGCGCCCTGATGGACAGCGACAAGTCGGCCGAAGAAGTGGCCCGCCGGGCGCTCGATATCGCCGCCGATATCTGCGTCTACACCAACCACAATCTCGTGGTCGAAACGCTCGACGCCGAATAACGGCAATCGTTGACAATGGGTCCTGTGGGCCGGGCCGCGAACGGCCGGCCGGAGCAGGAAAGCCAAGAGGATATCATGACCAATTTTTCTCCCCGGGAAATCGTCTCCGAGCTGGACCGCCACATCATCGGCCAGCATGACGCCAAGCGCGCCGTCGCCATTGCGCTGCGCAACCGCTGGCGCCGCCAGCAGCTCGATGAGAGCCTGCGCGACGAAGTGATGCCCAAGAACATCCTGATGATCGGCCCGACCGGCGTCGGCAAGACGGAAATCTCCCGCCGCCTCGCCAAGCTCGCCGGCGCCCCCTTCATCAAGGTCGAAGCCACCAAATTCACCGAAGTCGGCTATGTCGGCCGCGATGTCGAGCAGATCGTCCGCGATCTGGTCGAGGTCGGTGTTGGCCTTGCGCGCGAAAAGAAGCGCGCCGAGGTCGAGGCCAAGGCCCATATGAGCGCCGAGGAACGCGTGCTCGACGCGCTGGTCGGATCGACCGCTTCGCCGGCAACGCGCGACAGCTTCCGCAAGAAGCTGCGTGCCGGTGAGCTCGACGACAAGGAAATCGATATCGAAGTGGCCGATACCAGCACCGGCATGGGCGGTTTCGACATCCCCGGCATGCCCGGCGGCGGCAATATCGGCATGATCAACCTGTCGGAAATGTTCGGCAAGGCCATGGGCGGCCGCACCAAGAAGGTGCGCACCACGGTCAAGGCCTCCTACACCGACCTGATCCGCGACGAATCCGACAAGCTGATCGACAATGAAGTCATCCAGCGCGAGGCCGTGCGCTCCGTCGAAAACGACGGCATCGTCTTCCTCGACGAGATCGACAAGATCGCCGCCCGCGATGGCGGCATGGGCGCCGGCGTCTCCCGCGAAGGCGTGCAGCGCGACCTGCTGCCGCTGGTCGAAGGCACCACCGTGTCGACCAAGTACGGGCCGGTAAAGACCGACCACGTCCTGTTCATCGCATCGGGCGCCTTCCATGTCTCCAAGCCGTCGGACCTGCTGCCCGAATTGCAGGGCCGTCTGCCGATCCGCGTCGAGCTTCGCCCGCTGACCAAGGAAGACTTCCGCCGCATCCTGACGGAAACTGAAGCCAGCCTTATTCGCCAGTACAAGGCGCTGATGGAAACCGAAGGCCTGACGCTCGAATTCACCGATGACGGCATCGATGCGCTCGCCGATGTGGCCGTTCACCTGAACGCCTCGGTCGAAAACATCGGCGCCCGCCGCCTGCAGACGGTGATGGAGCGCGTGCTGGACGAAATCTCCTTCAACGCACCGGATCGCGGCGGCACCGCCGTGACCATCGACGCCGAATATGTGCGCAAGCATGTCGGTGATCTCGCTCAGAACACCGATCTCTCGCGCTTCATTCTGTGATGCGCAAACACCGGTCTCAGGCTTTACTGCCATGATGCCGCAACTTTGACCGACTGAACTCTCGACAACGGGCCTTTTACTTTTTAGTGAAAGGCCCGTTTTGTTGTTGGCGCCAGCATTATTCGGCCAAGATTTTGGTACAGTCAGCGCGCCAGCCAAGCTGGAAATGCCGACCGATACCGGAAATGCCTCTATTGGAAATGATGGGAAAGCTGATCGTGCGACGCCTTCTGACGAGCCTTGTAATTGCCGCCACGGTCCTGACCGCCGCGCCCGCTTTTTCCATGCAGCTCGTGCCTCCGGGCAATCGCAACGTCGAGCAGCCGAACGTTCCAGGCGCATCGGTCCGCCGCACCAAGGGCACCAAGACCACCTTCGATCGCAAATACGACAAGGTCCACGAGCTCTTGGCCACCGATCACGAGCTGATGGGCAAGATCAAGAAGGTCTCGGCGGCCTATGGCATCGATCCGATCCACGTCGTCGGCGCCATCGTCGGCGAGCACACCTATAATGTCGACGCCTACGACCGCCTGCAGTCTTACTACGTCAAGGCCGCGTCCTATGCCGGCCAGAGCTTCCGCTTCGCCTATGACGGCGAGGATGTGGATGATTTCATCAAGCGTCCCCAGTTTGCTGAATGCAACGGCAAGACAGATTCCTACACGCTGTGGAGCTGCCGTGAGGATGTCTGGGAGAGCGATTTCCGCGGCAAGACCGTCGGCGGCAAGAGCTTCCCGAACAATCGCTTCAGCGCCGTCTTCTTCCAGCCCTTCTACGCCGGCCAGACCTTCGGCCTCGGCCAGATCAATCCGCTGACCGCCCTGATGCTCTCCGATCTCGTCAGCCGCGTCTCCGGTTACGACAAGCTCAACGAGAAGGATGCCGGCAGCGTCTACAAGGCGATCATGCAGCCCGATATCTCGTTGGCCTTCGTGGCCGCTGCCGTGCGCCGCTCGATCGACGATTACAAGCAGATCGCCGGCATGGATATCTCGAAAAACCCGGGACTGACGGCAACGCTCTACAATCTCGGCAACTCCCGCCAGCGCGCCGCAGCCCTTGCCGCCAAGAACCGCGCCTCGGGCGAAACGGTCTGGCCGGAAGAGAACTATTACGGATGGTTGATCAACGACAAGCTGGACGATCTGGAGCGCCTGCTCTAACTCTAGCCTTGCCGGGGAGGGCCATAATCTTCCGCGAAAGGCTTGCAGCACATGGACATGCGTCCAGATCCGTTCGTTCCGCCAGCGCCCATCCCGCGCACCGTGCCGCCGAGCCGGCTTGATATCATCCGCACCATCCTGCGTAATCCGCTGGAACTCTGGGGCGAGCCTTCTTATACGCTGCCCTTCATCAAGACGAAGTTCTTCCGCGAACGCACGATCATCGTCAACGATCCCGGCCTGATCAAGCATGTGCTTGTCGACAACGCCGCCAATTACCGCATGTCGGATATCCGCCAGCTGATCCTGCGGCCCATCCTGCGCGATGGCCTGCTGACGGCGGAAGGCGAGGTCTGGAAGCGCTCGCGCAAGGCGGTCGCCCCGGTATTCACACCGCGCCACGCCAATGGCTTCGCCGGCCAGATGCTGCGCCAGTCGGAAGAGTACGTCCGTAAGTACGAGGAAGCGGGCAGCGACGGCAAGACCTTCGAGATCGCCAGCGATATGGCCGAACTCACCTTCGCCATCCTCGCCGACACCTTGTTTTCGGGCGAGATCGTCACCTCCTCCGACAGCTTCGCCGACGACGTCAACGCGCTCCTGCATCGCATGGGCCGCGTCGATCCGATGGATCTGTTGCGCGCGCCCTCCTGGGTGCCCCGCGTCACCCGCATCGGCGGCCAGAAGGTGTTGGAGAAATTCCGCACCATCGTCCGCGAAACCATGGATGCCCGCCTCGGCCGCATGGAAGCGGACCGCGAAACGACGCCCGAGGATTTCCTGACGCTGTTGCTCGACCAGGCAAAGTCGGGCGGGCTCACCAATGCCGAGATCGAGGACAACATCCTGACCTTCATCGGCGCCGGCCACGAAACCACGGCCCGTGCACTCGCCTGGACGCTCTATTGCGTCGCCAACACGCCGCATATCCGCGACGCGATGGAAGAAGAGATCGACCGCGTGCTCGCGACAGGCGCCGAGCCGGTGAAATGGCTCGACCTCATGCCCTATACCCGTGCCGCCTTCGAGGAGGCCCTGCGCCTCTATCCGCCGGCCCCCTCGATCAACCGCGCCGCGATATCGGATGATCGCTGGACCAATGCCAAGGGCGAGACGGTTGACATCGAGGCCGGCGTCACCGTGCTGATCATGCCCTGGACACTGCATCGCCACGAACTCTATTGGGACAAACCCCGCGCCTATATGCCGGAGCGTTTTCTGCCCGAAAACCGCGGCAAGATCAGCCGCTTCCAGTTCCTTCCCTTCGGCGCCGGTCCGCGCGTCTGCATCGGCGCCACCTTCGCGCTGCAGGAGGCGGTGATCGCGCTCGCCGTCATGATGCATCGCTTCCGCTTCGACATGACGCATGAGACCAATCCATGGCCGGTGCAGAAACTGACCACCCAGCCGCAGAACGGCCTGCCGATGCGCGTCACGCCGAGAGTTCTTGCCTGAAAAGGCATAAATCTTTCAAACTATTGCCTGATTGACTATGAATGAAAGCCGGTCAAAGTGGCAGCATGCGAAAAACGCGCCGCCCGAGGAGATAGTCTATGAGCCGCATCGAAAAACACGGTCTTGCGATTGAAGCCGTCCTTCATGATTTCCTGGTCAAGGAGGCGCTTCCCGGTCTTGGGCTCGATGCGGACAAGTTCTTTGCCGACTTCTCTTCCATCGTCCACGATCTGGCGCCGAAAAACCGCGAACTGCTCGCCAAGCGCGACGCGCTACAACTGCGCATCGACGATTGGTATCGCCAGCACGGTGCGCCGACCGACATGGACGCCTACCAGGCATTCCTGCGCGAGATCGGCTATCTCCTTCCCGAGGGCTCCGATTTCCAGGTCACCACGACGAATGTCGATCCGGAGATCGCCTCCATCGCCGGCCCGCAGCTGGTCGTTCCGGTCATGAACGCCCGCTACGCGCTGAACGCCGCCAATGCCCGCTGGGGCTCGCTCTACGACGCGCTCTACGGCACCGACGCGATTTCCGAGGCCGATGGCGCGGAGAAGGGCAAGGGCTACAACCCGAAACGCGGCGAAAAGGTCATCGCCTGGGTCCGCGATTTCCTCGACAACGCTGTTCCGCTCGTCGATTGGAACTGGAAGGACGTCGCCGGCCTCGTCATCAAGGACGGCGCACTCGCCATATCTTCAACTGACGGCGAACATGTCGCGCTGAAGGATGCCTCGCATTTCGCCGGCTATCGAGGCGATGCAGTGGCCCCCACCAACATCCTCCTGAAGAACAACGGCATCCATATCGACATCGTTATCGATGCCGGAACTGCGATCGGCAAGACCGACGCCGCCCACATTTCCGATGTCTGGCTCGAATCCGCCATCACCACGATCATGGACTGCGAGGATTCCATCGCCGCCGTCGACGCCGAGGACAAGACCGAGGTCTATCGCAACTGGCTCGGCCTGATGAAGGGCGATCTGCAGGAAGAGGTCGTAAAGGGCGGCAAGAGCTTCATCCGCAAGCTCAATCCCGATCTCGATTACACCGGCCCGGATGGCGCCAGCTTCGAGGTCCATCGCCGCTCTCTGATGCTGATCCGCAATGTCGGTCACCTCATGACGAATCCGGCTATCCTTGATCGCGATGGCAACGAGGTGCCCGAGGGCATCATGGATGCGATGATCACCGCCGCAATCGCGCTCTACGATATCGGCCCCAACGGCCGCCGCAAGAATTCGCGCACCGGCTCCATGTATGTCGTCAAGCCTAAGATGCACGGCCCCGAGGAAGTCGCCTTCGCCGTTGAAATCTTCGGCCGCGTCGAGGATGCGCTCGGCATGGCGAAAAACACCATGAAGATGGGCATCATGGACGAGGAGCGCCGCACCACCGTCAATCTCAAGGAGTGCATTCGCGCCGCCCGCGAGCGCGTCGTCTTCATCAACACCGGCTTCCTCGATCGCACCGGCGACGAGATGCACACCTCGATGGAAGCCGGCCCGATGATCCGCAAGGGCGACATGAAGCAGGCCGCCTGGATCGCGGCTTACGAGAACTGGAACGTCGACATCGGTCTCGAATGCGGCCTTTCCGGCCACGCGCAGATCGGCAAGGGCATGTGGGCCATGCCGGATCTGATGGCGGCCATGCTGGAGCAGAAGATCGCCCATCCGAAGGCCGGCGCCAACACCGCCTGGGTCCCGTCGCCGACGGCCGCCACGCTGCACGCCACCCATTATCACCGCGTCAACGTCGCCAATGTCCAGCGCGGCCTGAAGGATCGCCCGCGCGCCAAGCTGAGCGATATCCACTCGGTACCCGTCGCCGTCCGTCCCAACTGGACGCCGGAGGAAATCCAGCGCGAACTCGACAACAACGCGCAGGGGATCCTGGGCTACGTCGTGCGCTGGGTCGATCAGGGCGTCGGCTGCTCGAAGGTTCCGGACATCAACAATGTCGGCCTCATGGAAGACCGCGCGACGCTGCGCATCTCGGCGCAGCATATGGCGAACTGGCTGCACCACAAGGTCGTCACAGAAGATCAGATCATAGAGACGATGAAGCGCATGGCCGCCGTCGTCGATGGCCAGAACGCCGGCGACGCGGCCTATCATCCGATGGCTAAAGATTTCGACCGCTCGATCGCTTTCCAGGCTGCTCTCGAACTGGTGCTGAAGGGCAGGGCGCAGCCGAACGGCTACACCGAGCCGGTCCTGCACCGCCGCCGCCTGGAACTGAAGGCCGCGCAAGCGGCCTGATCCCCACGCAGCAGACACAAAAAGGCCGCCGGAGCGAATGTTCCGGCGGCCTTTTTTATACCGAATTTCAGGTCCAGCTTACTGGATGACGATGACCTTGGAGGTCGTCTTGCCCGGACGGACGCGGCTGTAGAGGTCGATAACGTCCTGGTTGATCAGACGAATGCAGCCAGACGAAGCGGCGGTGCCGATCGAAGCCCATTCCGGCGTACCGTGCAGGCGGAACAGCGTGTCCTTGCCCTCTTCGTTGAAGAGGTACATGGCGCGCGCGCCGAGCGGGTTGGAAAGGCCAGGACCCATGCCGTCTTCGACGTACTTGGCGATCTCGGGGCGGCGAACGGCCATTTCCTTCGGGGGATGCCAGTTCGGCCATTCCTGCTTCCAGGCGACGTATGCGGTGCCGGCCCATGCGAAGCCCTGCTTGCCAACGCCGATGCCGTAACGCATCGCCTTGCCGCCGGGCATGATGTAATAGAGGAAGCGCTCGCGGGTGTTGACGATGATCGTGCCCGGACGCTCCGTGGTTTCGTAGGAGACAACCTGCCTGTGGAACTGCGGCTTGACCTTCTGGATCGGGATCGCCGGCAGCGAATATCCGGCATCCGTGGTGACGCCGTAAGCGTCGTCGAAGATCTGCGCGGTCTGGACGGTCGGACCCGGCATGGCAGCCTTGTTTTCGACAGAGGCGCTCTCGGAAGTCGTGGAGCAACCGGCCAGAGCGAGCGTCGCCATCAGGCCGAATACAGGAAGTGCATTGCGGATGCGCATGGATGTCTCTTAAGAATGGGGCAAGGGAGGATCGTTCTTTCGAACCATCTTAGATTATGGTTTATTTTCGATTAACTTCGCCTTGGCAAGCTGTTGCAATGCGGCGGAGCAATTACGCAACGGCAAACTAGAACCGCATGGTTTTTTTGCAACAACGCGCGCGCTGGACCCCAACTTATCCATGACGATTTTGAGTGTTTACAATAACAATCCGTTAATCGATGGCCGGCAATCGGACAGGGCCATGCTCGTGCGTCGCGGGACTCAGATTTTACTTCACGAGATGCGTCACGCCGTCCTGCCGGAACTGCCGCTTGCAAGCGGCCGGCGCGCCGATCTGATCACCGTCTCGGACAAGGGCGAGATCTGGATCATCGAGATCAAGACCTCGATCGAGGACTTCAGGGTGGATCGCAAATGGCCGGAATATCGCCTGCATTGCGATCGGCTGTTCTTCGCCACACACAAGGATGTGCCGCTCGATATCTTTCCGGAGGATTGCGGGCTGTTTTTATCTGATGGCTATGGCGCCCACATGATCCGCGAGGCGCCCGAACATAGACTGGCGCCCGCCACCCGCAAATCCGTCACGCTGAATTTCTCGCGCGCGGCTGCCCAGCGCCTGCTGATGGCCGAATGGGCCACCGGCAAGCCGCTCGGCGTAGACGACATCTAGCTTGAATTTACTTCGGCGCCCGCTTGGCGAGAATGCGCTGCAATGTGCGGCGGTGCATGTTCAGCCTGCGCGCCGTTTCCGAAACGTTGCGTTCGCAGATCTCGTAGACACGCTGGATATGCTCCCAGCGAACCCGGTCGGCCGACATCGGGTTCTCAGGCAGCTCGGCCTTCTCGCCGCTGCGCTGCGTCAGCGCCGCATAGACATCGTCGGCATCCGCCGGCTTGGCGAGATAGTCGACGGCGCCGAGCTTCACCGCGGTCACCGCCGTTGCGATATTGCCGTAACCGGTGAGGACGACGATGCGGGTATCGTCGCGCTTCTGGCGGATCGCCTCGATCACATCCAGACCATTGCCATCGCCGAGCCGCAGATCGACCACCGCGTATTTCGGCGGATTGGCGTGGGACTTGGTAACGCCTTCCGCCACCGATTCCGCGGTCTCGACCTGAAAGCCGCGCGTCTCCATGGCGCGCGCCAGCCGGCGCAGGAACGGTCCATCGTCATCAACGATCAAGAGGCTCGCATCGGGGCCGATATAGTCGTCGCTGGCGGGGGAGGGGTTGGTAATCTGCTCGCTCATCTATTCAATCCTGGTGCTGTCAGCCTGATATAGGCCGATTGCATTGCATTTTCTTTAGCCCCATCGGCTCATTTTGTCGAATGCGTATCGATCAGCACCCGCGGCCATTCGACGCGAACGCGCGCGCCGACATAGTCAGGACCCCGATTTTCGAAGGTCAGCGCCGCGCCCGAGCGTTCCAGCAGCGTCTTGGCGATAAACAGCCCGAGCCCCAGCCCGCCGGCCCGGTCCTCCTTCTGCCGCTTGGTCACATAGGGCTCGCCGATCCTGAGCAGAATGTCGGGCGAGTAGCCTTCGCCGTCGTCCTCGATGGTGATCCGCACGCGCTCCTGGTCATGGTCCACCGTGACCGTCACCTCCTGCCGGGCATAGTCGACGGCGTTTTCGATGAGGTTGCCAAGCCCGTACATCATCCCGGCATTGCGCTCCGTCACCGGCTCGCCCTTGCGGGGCGCCTTCTCGACAAGGTTGAGCTTGATGCCGAATTCGCGATGTGGTGCGACGATCTCCTCCATCATCGAGGAGAGCGGCAGGCGCCTCAGATGCGCATCGCCCTCGGCCGAGAGTGTGGTCAACCGGCGCAGGATGTCGCGGCAGCGCTCGCTCTGGCTGCGCAGCAGCTGCACATCCTCGCGGAAGCGATCGTCGTCCTTCAGCTCCCGCTCCATCTCCTTGGCAACGACGCTGATGGTGGCGAGCGGCGTTCCCAGCTCATGCGCGGCCGCCGCAGCCAGGCCATCGAGCTGCGACAGATGCTTCTCGCGCTGCAGCACCAGTTCGGTCGCCGCCAGCGCTTCGGCCAGCTGGCGCCCCTCCATCGAGACTCGATAGGCATAGAATGCGGCAAACGTCATGGTCGAGGCGATCGAGCACCAGACGCCGAACTGCATCACCTCTGGAACGTTGATCTCCGCCCCGTCGAACCAGGGAAGCGGGAAGGGCGAGAACGACAGGATCGTGATGCAGGCCATCGCCACGACGATCAGCGGCATGCTGTAGCGGATCGGCTGTGACGCGAAAGCGATGATGACGGGAACGCAGACCAGAACCGCGAATGGATTGACAAGCCCGCCTGTGATGAAGAGCAGCGCGCAGAGCTGCAGGAGATCGAAGCCGAGCAGCGCCAGCGCCGCCACCGGGTCGATGCGGTGCGTCGCCGGATAGCGGATCATCAGATAGAAGTTGACGATCGCCAGCGCTGTGATCAGCGCAATGCACGCCTGCACTGGCAGCGGAAACTGCAGCCAGAGGGCAACGATCAGCACCGTGGCGGTCTGCCCGCAGACGGCAAGCCAGCGCAGACGCACCAGCGTCTCCAGCCTTAGCCGACGGCTGCTCTGCCTATCTTCCTCGGGCATGCTCTCGACCTTGTCGGCCATCTCTTTATTCTTGATCGGCATGGCGGCTCATGTTCCTCGCGGTTTTGCCCGGGTCGTCGGTAGTGCCTCTTCCGGCCTCTCCGGCCATGGATGCCGGGGATAGCGCCCGCGCATGTCGGCGCGCACATCCTTCCAGCTCCCGGCCCAGAACCCCGGAAGATCGCGCGTCGTCTGGATCGGCCGATGCGCCGGCGATGTCAGCTCAAGCAGCAGCGAAAGCCGCCCCCCGGCAATGGCAGGATGTGTCTTCAGCCCGAACAGCTCCTGAACCCGGATGGTCAGCGTCGGCTCTTCCCCGTCATATTGTATCGGATGCCGCTGCCCGGTCGGCGCCTCGAAATGCGTCGGCGCCAGCCGCGCAAGATCGCGTTGCAGCTCATGCGGCACCAGCGCCATCAACCCGTTCGAAAGCCCGCCCGCCGAAATGTCGGAAAGCCCACGTGCATCCGCCTGATAGGGAATGAACCAGTCGTCCATGCGGGCAAGCAGCGCCGCCTCGCTCATGTCGGGCCATGGCGCGCCGATGCTTCTATAGAGAAAGCCGATCCGCTCGCGCAGCTGCATCGCTTCCTTGGAAAACGGCAGCTGCTCCATCCCCATCTCCTTGATCCCCTCGGCAAGCGCCCGCGTGACAGCCTCGCCGGATGGCCGAGGCAGCGGCGTCTCGTCGAAAACGATGGCGCCAAGCCGCGTGGCCCGCCTTGCCCGCACTTGCTTGCTCTGACGATCGAAGAAGGTCTGGTCGTCGGTGCGGATCGCGCCGGGCATTTCGGCCTCGACATCCCCGCGCGTCACCTCTGCCGCCGCGAGAATCCGCGCCTGCGCTGCCCGGCCCGTGAGGTCGGCGATCACGAGCATCGGGCTGCTCGCCAGCCGTTCGGTCTCGGCGATCTCGGCGCCGCGGCCATTAGCCATCACGAAGCGCCCGCGCCCGCCGCGCTGCAGTGCGATGCGGTCGGGAAAGGCATGAATAAGCAACCGGCCCGCAAGACCCGGCTCCTCGGCCACCATCTTATCGCGCCCCTTCGCCAGCCGTCCCGCCAGCTGCCGCGCCGCCTCGGCCCGCTCGCCGCGCTCGGATTTGAACCGGCGCAGCCGCTCCTCAAGATCGATGCTCGTCCCGCCCAGCCCCTGTTCAGTCAGAAGCACGGCCATCATCGCCGCCTCCCTCGCATGCCCGGTCTCTCCCGAGGAGAGCACCATCGCGGCCAGCCGAGGAGGCAGCGCCATGTCGCGCATCTCGCGGCCGCGCGCCGTCAGCCCGCCATCCCGATCAAGCGCGCCGAGTTCGCGCAGCAGCGCGCGCGCCTCGGCAAGCGTCGTCTCCGGCGGCTGGTCCATGAAGCTGAGCGCCCGCGCGTCCTGCACGCCCCAATGGGCGAGATCGAGCACGAGGCCGGAAAGATCGGTCGAGAGGATCTGCGGCGGCGTGAAGGCCGGCATCGCCGCCGTCTGCCCCTGGTGCCAGAGCCGGATGGCGATTCCCGGCTCCGTTCGCCCGGCGCGTCCGGCCCGCTGGTCGGCCGAGGCTCGTGACACCCTGACTGTCTCCAGCCGGGTAATCCCTGTCGATGCCTCGAACACCGGCAAGCGCTGCAAGCCGCTGTCGATCACGATCCTAACGCCGTCGATGGTGATCGAGGTCTCGGCGATCGAGGTCGCCAGCACGATCTTGCGGGTGCCGGCCGCCGCCGGCCGGATCGCCGCGTCCTGTTCCTTCTGGCTGAGATTGCCGTAGAGCGGCGCGATCACCGTTGCCGCGTCGAACCGCTCCCGCAGCCGCTCGGCCGTTCTGGTGATCTCGGCCTGTCCGGGCAGAAAGGCGAGGATCGATCCGCTTTCCGTCTTGTGCGCATCGATGATCGCCCGCGTCATCGTATCCTCAATCCGCTCGCCGCCCGGCCGGTCCTGGTAGCGAATATCGATCGGGAAGCTGCGTCCCATGCTCTCGATCAAAGGCGGGTTGTCGAGCAGCGCCACCACGCCGGCCACATCGAGCGTCGCCGACATGACCAGGATCCTCAAATCCTCGCGCAGCGCCGATTGCACGTCGAGCGCCAGCGCCAGACCGAAATCGGCGTCGAGCGATCGCTCGTGAAACTCGTCGAAGATCACAGCAGAAACGCCCGAGAGCTCAGGATCGTCGAGGATCATCCGCGCGAACACACCCTCGGTCACCACCTCGATCCGCGTTCGCTGCGAGATCCTGGTATCGAGCCGCATGCGGTAGCCGACGGTTTCGCCGACACTCTCATTGAGCAGTGCCGCCATTCGCCCGGCCGCCGCGCGCGCCGCAAGCCGTCGCGGCTCGAGCAGAATGATCCTGCCGTCGCCGCGCCATGCCTCATTGAGAAGATGAAGCGGCACCAGTGTCGTCTTTCCCGCCCCCGGCGGTGCGGAGAGCACGGCGCGCCGCGCCGTCGTCAGAGCCGCGCCGATCGCGGGTAGAACATGAGAGACCGGGAGCTCCGGCAATATGGGCACGTCACTCACGCCGTCGCTCGCGTCTTCGTCGCCGTCTCGTAGGCGAGGATCGCGCCCGCGAGATCCTCAAGTGCGGCGCCCACCGACTTGAAGAAGGTGATCTCGTCGTCATTCTGCCGGCCCGGATGCCTGCCGCTCGTCAACTCCGCCAGTTCCGCCTTGATGCCGCCTTCCGAAAGGACGCCGCTTTTCAGCGGCTGCACGATGTCGCCCGCCTCGCGGGTGGCGCCAGCCCGCGTGTCCACGAAGACGCTCGAACGTCGGATCGCCGTATCATCGGCCTCGCGCATGTCGGGCTTGAAGCCGCCGATCAGGTCGAGATGCGCCCCGGGCTTCAGCCAGTCGCCTGAAATCAGCGGTTCGTTGGAGAGCGTCGCGCAGGAAATGATATCGGCCGTCCCCACGGCCGTCTCAAGATCGTTCACGGCTTCGGCGTCGAGACCCAGCGCCCGCGCCTCGGCGGCGATCGCCTCTGCATTCTTTATGTTCCGACCCCAGATCCGAAACCGCTGCAGCGGCCGCGTCACCGCATGCGCCTGCAACAGGTTGAGCGATAGCCGTCCGGTACCGCAGACGAGCAGCTCGCGCGCTTCGGGATGGGCGAGATAGCGCGCTGCCAGCGCCGACGTTGCCGCGGTGCGCCGTGCCGTCAACTCGCCGCCTTCGATCGCCGCCAGCATCTCGCCTGTCCTGGCGGAGGAGAGCAGGTAGGTTCCGAAGATCGCCGGTAGCGCGCGTCGCGCATTGTCGGGAAACACCGAGAGGATCTTCACGCCCGCATAACGCCCCGGCAGCCACGCCGGCATCAGCAGCATGGTCGCGTCGCGCTCGCCGGGCACTTCCATTTCGTGATGATGCCGCACCGGAGCGACGCAGTCACCGCTAAACATTGCCGCCAGCGCATCGATCAGCGCAGGCCAGTCCAGCGCCGCGCGCGTTTCCGTCTCATTGAGGACAAGCATGTGTCCATCCCTCTTATATATATGGCGATCGCCGATCCGGCCAAACTAGTGATTGCTGGTCGCCGCGCAAGCGCCGGAAGCGGATCGGCTGGAGGGCTGTTATGTCCCAATAGGCGCGTCGGTAGTCGGAAGCCGCTGAAAAACGTCTTTCGTGCTCGGGATTTTGTCGATTTCGACCCGTTCGGGGGCATTTCACCGATATCTCCGGTGCTTTGCCGCTGTGGGCCGTTCGTCCACTCACAACCGGTTCGAAAATTCCCCCAACAGAATCAGTGTGTTATAAAACTGTCAAAAAACTTTGCGTGGGTGTGTTGACTTGTTTGGCTCTGGGGCCTTATAAGCCGCTTCACAGAACGAGGGCGGCGGCGCTGCTGGCGACGGT
>NZ_JBMDKV010000009.1:0-225078 GCF_057809895.1 Rhizobium sp. FG113
TGCTGGCCGCATGGGCGCCATTCCCGGTGCTGGCCGCATGGGCGCGGTAGCCGGTGCTGGCCGCATGGGCGCCATTCCCGGTGCTGGCCGCATGGGCGCGGTAGCCGGTCGTCACCCCTTCCTTCGCGTGATCGATGATCCATGTCACCGCCTTGCGAATGAATTCAGGCATGCGGAGCTCGGCGTTGATCGTGATCTTGGCAGATGCGATTTTGCTGTCTTCGTCGCCGCGCCCTTTGTCGATTGCGCCGTCGGCAAGGACTTCGGCAAAACGACTGGTGTTCGGAGCGTAGTAATTCCACGTGTCGAGCGGCATCTCGCACGAGTGGAAGCCACCAGATGCGCACCGAACCACAGTGCCCGTGTGCTCATAGGTCTTGCCGACCTCGTATTGGTAGTCGCGGCATTTCCAGTCTTTGCCGAAGCCCTTGAACGTCGTCAGCGCGGTAGATGTTTCCGCAGTCTTTGTGGCTCTCTTCGCCATGTGAAAATCTCCTCAGATTGTGGTGGGCGGTTGGTGAATTGGTAGTCGAAAGCGCAATCAACGAGCGAAGTACGGCGCCCAGGTGCAGACGCACCAGACAAACATGCCAGCCGAAGCGGCGCCCATCAGGTCGTGAAGAAAATCGCGGAGGGTAGGGCCATCATAATGGCCGGCGGGAGCGCGCATCATGCGTCAACTCCCGAAACCGCCTCGTCGAGCCACATGGTGCGGCAGGTGCGGCGATCATGGCCGCGAAAGCGAGGCTGGCTGGTCGGGCGGCGAATCGGGCGCCCTTGCTTCTTTGCTTTGTGGTCTGGCCGCGGCATCGGTTCGATGCTGCCGACCGCTGTGGTGAGGGGGTAATCGGTTTCGAACTCGTCGACGAGGCTTGCGGAAGAAAGTCTTCTTCTCATGAGATGGTCTCCTCAGTGGTGTCCCGCCTGGTTAGGTGCGGCGGTGAGGAGATGTATAGGTTATAGGTTTTATCTCGTCAACCTATAAAACACATAAATCATCAGTATTGCCCCGACAAAGTGATGACGTGGATGCTGACCACATCCTCGCGAGGAAATTCGATTCGAATATCAGGATTGAACTGCTTCAGCACGAGCTTGTCGCCAGCATAACCAACAAGCTCCTTCACGAAGCCGCGCGGCGGCATGTCATGGTCCTTCGGTCGAACCTGCACGACGACATCGTCACCGCGGCGCGGTGGCTTGCGCGGATGGACGTATGCGAGCTCGCCGGATTTGAACCGGGGATACATAGACTCGCCATCGATCCATACGGCGTAGGCGTCCGCCACATTCGCGAGCGATGGCGGGCAGGCGACATAGTCGAGAACCGTTCCGTTGAAATCGTACTGGCCGTCGCTGCCGCCGACTACTTCCCCCAAAACAGGCAGCATTCGCACGGGCTTGCCGGTTGTGGGGATTGGGGTCTTGTCAATCGTGCCATTTGGTTCGGGCGCGATCGGATATGTGATCTCGCGCATCGGCTCTTGAACGATGCGCGGCAGCCTCGTCGACTTGCCGTCCTCACGGCCCGCCTCGATCATCAGTTGGCGCATCTCCTCCTCGGCGATCTGCAGCTCGCGCGCAATCTCCCTCCATTTGCGCGGGGAGGACACGACTCCATTAAAGAGGTCGCTGATGCTCGGTTGGGACATTCCAACCCGTTCTGCCAGGTCTGTCTGCGAAATGTTTAGCTCTGCGGCGCGCCTTGATACGACGTCTGATAGCTTGCTCACTGGTTTTTTCCTTATTGTTTTTCAATCGGTTATCAGTTTATGTGCCAATAGGCAACAGAAAGATGTTGACCTATAATCTGATAGCCGATACTGATAATCACATGAACGGAACAAGACGCAGAAAGCGCGGCCGGTCGTAACTGCCTAACCACAACAAAATACCACGCTCGTTTGGGGGCGCTAACAAAACGGAAAGGCGACACTATGAACGACGAGAACTCAGTACCAAGAAGACCATTTCTGATCAGGGCAAACAGCATCAGAAGACGGCGCGCCATGAGGGCGCAGGGGCATAGAAGAAGAATTTATCATGGCGGAGGCTGCGAGAGAAGACGCAGCCGCTGCCAGAGAGGGCCGCCCACAGTATTGCGTAGGGCGGCCTTTTAAAACTCGGGGAAGAGAGCAAGCGAGGGGCATTGATATGAGAAACGATAACAACAAGACATTGGACGAATAAGAACGCCGCCGAGCGCAGGAATGCGCTGGCAGCGTTTTTTTGTATTGGCTGACCGAATTCTCCGAGCCGACCTTACGGCCACCACCACGTGCTTTCGCGGCTCGGGGAAATTGGTTCGTACTGGAAAAGGGGAGGAGACAGCTGATGCTTATCAAACCCTGATCGGTCCATACGCCCACCACAGGCGCAGGCATATGAATATCACCATCTCAACAAATTTGTCAAGCCCCGCCGCTAGCGCTTGGCAGTCGCTCGGAAAGGACGATGACGTGAATAGCCTCGATATCCGCGACCGCGATCTCCTTTGCGGCGTGCCGGTGGAGTTTCGCAGTGTTGTTTTCGATCGCCACAAGCTGGCCGATCCACGCTGCGCCGCTCTTGGTATGCACGAGAACGTCGTTTCCGGTCTGCGGCCAGATGGATGGATCCAGCCAGGCTTTCGTGCCGACGAGCAGGGCGGGCTCCATCACCTTCGTGTCGACGCGGATTGCGTAGCGCCCGAGCGGGAAGCGCTGGCCGTGTTCGGCGGGGAATGCAAACTTGCCGTCCTTCCGATCGCTGACTTTCCCGTACAGGGGATCGATCTTCGGGATCTTGGTGTTACCGGTGGAGGTGCGCGCCTCCTCGACGAGCGTCTCGACGTCTGCCATCGGGATCTGCAAAAAGTTGGAGAGTGCGACGAACCAGTTCTGCCGGGGCACGACGCCGTGTCTCCAAGTGTTGAACGTTTGCGGCGCCCAGCCGAACTCTTCGGCGATTTTAAACTCGCTCATCTGCCGGCGTTTTACCTCGGCGGTGAGCATTTGAGATAGACGAGACATACGACCTCCATCTTGACAAATTTGTTACTTTGTCATATGGTTTCCAAGATGGCAAATTTGCGAAAATTTGTCAAAGGGCCGACCAGCCCACCGCCTGCACCACACATCAGAGGAGATAAGATGCAGCTTAGAGATAAAGCCGCAACTGCCGACATGTTCGCCATGCGGCAGGAGGGCGCAAGCTTCCAACAGATCGCGGCCAGATGGGGCATCACGCCTTCCGCCGTCAAGATGCGGCTCAGCCGTGACTTCCGTGGGCTGGGCCAGCGCGTACTGCCGGCCGCTGCCGCGGCGGCAAACGACAACAACCCCGACCGCAAGACCGTCCTTTCGCCGCACAACGGCGGTTGCTCCACGCTGAGCGGGATGATGCCGGTTTCCGTCCGTCGAACTGAGACGGTCGAAGCCGATGACGAAGATCTCCGCGCCGGCCAGCTGGTCGCCGACTACGCGCTGCGCCGCGAATTGCAGGTGGCGGCATGAGCCAGTGCGATTGCGAATTCTTCGAAGAGGGCGACCTCGTCGAGTGCAAGCTGAACACTGAGCTGTTCGGCATCATTATCAGTGAATCCGACTTCGGCCGCTACTATCAGGTGCAGCTGTTCGGCAGCCTGGAAGTGAAACCCTTCCATTGGGCGACGCTCCGCCACGTGGATAAGGATGGCGAGCCGCCTGTGCAGGTTGAGGACGATGAGACCAACGTCGTTCGGGTCGATTTCACCAAGGGGCGCGATTTGACGCCTGATACCGAAACGGAGGGAGCAGCGTGATGGGTTCGGAAACGAAGAAGTTTAAAGTTGGTGATCGGGTGCGTCTCGTGAAGGATGGCCGATCGACCAGAGGCGCAGTCGGCAAGCTTGCAACCGTCAAGGCGTGGTCTGACGGTTCGTTCGTCGACGATGGAGAGTATTTGCTCGATATCGATCCGCCGGTCACCTACAGCACCAAGGCGACACCCGCGAACTTCACCCGCGCCACGGTCGATTGCTTCGAGCTAGTGCCCGCCGGCGTTCTCAACATCGAAGCCGGAAAGTTCTACCGGACTCGCGATGGCCGGAAGGTCGGGCCGATGCGCACCGATGCGTGGGTCTATGGCCCGGAATGGAAGTTCACGGTAGGCCACGATTTCAAATCGTCGGTGGGCAAAGCTTGGCGGGCCGATGGAACATTCTCCACCATTATTGATCGACAGGATGATGCCGACCTCATCGCCGAATGGGTCGACGAGCCGGCAATTGCCAACGACAATGCGGCGTCGGCCAAGTTCAAGGTTGGTGATCGGGTTGTGGCGACAGAAACAAGTGGCGGACGAGTCGTTCGGAAGGGCGATGAGTTTGTAGTGACTCACGTCGGCATCGATGGGTTTATCAATTTCATCAATCCTCGGCACGGCGGCAGTGACGGCTGGCATGCCCGCAACTTCGAACTGGTCACCGCCAACCCCGCCATCGTCGCGCTGATCGAGAACGGCCAGCCGAAGCCCTCCGATCGCCCGTACGTCCACGCTGACGAGGGTGCGGCTAGCAAGGAAGCCTCGCGCCTGGCATCGATCAACAAGGGCAAGCAGTTCGGCGTCTACGTGCTGACGCAGACCGTCAGCGAGGAGAAGGTCTACGCCCACGAATGGCAGCGCCTTGCCGTCAAGGGTGACAAGATCCCGGCGATCAAAGCCCTCAAGGCTGCGAACGACCTGACGCTCAAGGGTGCCAAGGATGCGGTCGAGCACTGGCTCGCGACCGCCGCCTAACCAACCACCACCACCACCAACCACAACAAAGCCAGCTGCTTCGGCAGCTGGCCAGAGGAGATCATTGTCTTGAGACATCATCCGTACGCGACCGCCTACACCCGCACCGGCAAGGTCAACATGCTGAACCGGAAGCCCTACCGCACCGCCGCGCAGAAGGCGGAAGCCCGCCTCACTGCTGAGCTGGTCAAAGGCACGCACGTGTCGAGCGCGCCGGTAAGCTATCACCGCGCTCCGAAGTCGAAGGTGGCGGCATGAGCAATGTTTTCGACGCAATCGTAGCTCGCGAGCACGAGAACGACACCAAGCTCGGCATGCCATCGACCGATCCAATGCACGCGGCTCGCCGGCGCACCATCCTGGAGCGCATGGCCAACGGCAAGGGCTGGCGCACCCACCCGAAGGAGCCGGCGAAGCGCGCCGATGGCACCACGCGCGGTGACCGCAAGCGTGCGGCTCGTGAGGCGGCAAACGCCAAGGTGAGCGAGTACCGAGATCGGCAGTTCATGCACGCCTCGGCAAGCCGCACTGATTACGTCAAAGTGGCGGTAGCGGCATGACCGACCATCCCCCACTCGATTACGTGCCGGTATCCAGGCTTGACGGCGGGGCAGGCTTCAAGCCCCCCAAGTGGCTGCAGCCCAACCCGCTCAAGCGCGCCAGCATCGCCGGTGCGGTGGCCGCCACAGCCGTCGGCGTCGCGGTATTTGTGCCCACCGTAGCGCTAGCCGCCGTTTCTATCATTGCTCTCGTCGGGGCCGTCCACCTGTCCGGCAAGTGGGCCGACCGCCTCAATGATTACGACCGCGAGTAGCTGGCCACCGCCTCGTGATTGGCTGCCGTTCATTGCGGCAGCCGTCTTCATCACCTTGGTTTTCTATCTCTAGGAAGGAGAGAGCATGGCGATTTCCCTTACATCCCTGCGAAGCACCACCAGACAGAAGCCGCCAATCACGCTGCTTTACGGCGTCGACGGCGTCGGCAAGTCCTCGCTCGCGGCGGAGTTTCCCGACGCGATCTACATCAGCACGGCCGGCGAGCGTCCGCCGAGCGACGTTGACCTCGCCACACCCGGCGACGTCGAAACCTGGGAAGACCTCAAGAACGTGGTCGGCGAGCTGATCACCGAAGAGCACGAGTTCAAGACCGTGATTTTCGACAGCCTCGACGGTCTCGAGCCAATCATCAACGCCGAGACCTGCGCTCGCATCGGCGCGGATTCCATCGGCAGCAACGACAAGGGCTCGCCGGCGGCGTTCGGGCAGGGCGACGTGCAGGGCGACGTCGAGTGGGGCGAGTTCATGGACGCCTGCACTGCACTGACCGATCGCGGTATCGCCGTGGTGCTGCTGGCGCACCCTGAAATCAAGCGCTTCGATAGCCCGGTGACTGATCCCTACGATCGCTACCAGGTGAAGCTCCGCAAGCGCGCGGCGGCTCTGGTGCGCGAGCGTTCCGACATCGTGGCATTCCTGAACTACCGCGTCTCGCTGAAGAGCAAGGAAGTCGGGATCAAGAAGGAAGTCACCCACGCCGAGGGCGGCAAGGAGCGCCAGATCCACCTGACCGAAGGCGCCGGCTTCGTAGCGAAGAATCGCTATTCCATGCCGGATGCGATCACCTACCGTAAGGGCAAGGGGTACGAGGAACTCGCGAAGTACTTCCCGGAACCCACGGGAATTGCAGCCTGATGT
Organism: Rhizobium sp. FG113; assembly: GCF_057809895.1. NCBI lineage: Bacteria > Pseudomonadati > Pseudomonadota > Alphaproteobacteria > Hyphomicrobiales > Rhizobiaceae > Rhizobium > Rhizobium sp. FG113. The sequence goes on from NZ_JBMDKV010000009.1 coordinate 6,453, forward strand.
TCCACCAGGAACAATGGTTCGCGTGGTTCCCGGTTAAGGTCCGGACGCGAACCGGCCAGCGATGGGCTTGGCTTGAAACCGTGCTGCGCGAGTGCGCGCACACCGCCTACGGTAGCGGCGACTGGCGCTACTACGCATTCACCAACTGACCACCACCACAGAAGGAGACTACGAAATGGCGAGACTTGGATCTACGTTCAACGCCCAGGATCACGATACAACGCAGACCGACTATGCTGAGCTGCCTAACGGCGTCTACAAGCTCGAAATCGAGGCGTCTGACGTCGGCCCGACGAAGGCCGGCAACGGTACCGTGCTGAAGACCACGATGGTGGTCGTCGAGCCGGAGCAGTATAAGGGCCGCAAGCTCTTCACCACCTACAATCTCGAGAACGCCAACGCGCAGGCCCAGGAGATCGGCCAGCGTCAGTTCGCCAGCCTTTGCCGCGCCGTTGGCAAGACTGAGGTGGAGGATTCCGAGGATCTCCACTTCCATCTCTTCACCGCAAAGATCGGTCTCGGCAAGCCATCTAAGGACGGGCAACATCCGGCGCGCGCGGAAATCAAGCGCTACTTCTTCGAAGATGAAGGCGACGTGCCCGAGCCCGCAGTCGACGCTGTCCAGCCGGCCGCACCTGCCGCCCGAGCGCAGGCGCCCGCCAACGACAATCGCCAGGCTGCGGCGTCTGCCAAGCCGGCTGGTGCAAAGCCCTGGGGCGCGCGGAAGTAACCAGCGAAGCGAGGCGGGTCGCCACCAGCGGCCCGCCATTTCACCACCACTGAGGAGATCACATGAAACTTTCCATTACCCGGCAAGACCTGACGCGCGTGCTGACGAATGTCGGCCGTGTCGTCGAGACACGAAACACCATTCCGATCCTTGGCAGCCTGCTGCTTGCGGCCGAGGGCGGCACGCTGCGCGTCACTGGCACGGATCTCGACATCGTCGCGACCGATGCGGCGGCGGCAGTCGTGGACGCGCCTGGCAGCCTCTGTGTCGACGCCAAGCTGCTGTCGGATATCGCCAAGAAGGCGGGAGGCGACATCACCATGTCTCTCGAAGGTGACCAGCTGATTGTGAAGTCGGGACGATCGCGCTTCACCCTGCAGACACTGCCGGCTGGCGACTTCCCCGACCTCAGAGGCGGCGAGTACACGGCGACGTTCGACATCGATCTTGCTGCGCTGGTCGCGCCGGTGACGTTTGCCGTCTCGACGGAAGAGACCCGCTTTTACCTAAATGGCGTCTTCCTGCACGTGCTTGACGGCAATGTAGTTGCGGTCGCGACCGACGGGCACCGACTCTCGCGCCATGTCGGCCAGGCCGCGCCGCAGTTCCCGGGCATCATCATCCCGCGCAAGGCTGTCGGCATTCTGCCCAAGGGCACCGTCTCGCTGTCTTTCTCCGATGCAAAGATCCAGGTTGTCGCCGGCGACTTCACCCTCACCAGCAAGCTGATCGATGGGACGTTCCCAGACTATCAGCGCGTCATCCCGACCATGAACGACAACCTGGTGACCTTCGATCGCGACGCCTTCATGAAGGCCGCCGACCGCGTCTCGACCGTATCTTCTGAGCGGGGCAGGGCCGTCCGCCTATCCATTGCACCGGGCGCTATCACCTTCGAAGTGAGCAACCCGGATTCGGGAAGCGCAAGCGACGAGGTCGAGGCGCAGTACAGCGGCGAGCCGATCGTGGTCGGCTACAATAGCCAGTACGTCCGCGAGGTTCTCAGCGTGTTTCCGTCGGGCCCGGTCGTTCTGGCGCTCTCCGATGGTGCTTCGCCGGGGCTGCTCACGTCGCCGGGCTTCGAGGCCGTGACGCTCGTGTTGATGCCGATGAGGGTGTAGCCGATGGCAAAGTTCATGGTCGACTACACGTTCCAAGGTCGGAGCAGCCGCACTATCGAAGCCGAATCCAAGGAGGCTGCCGAGGCGTTGGTTGAGGAGGAGGTGAACAAGGACGATTTCGAAATCGATGCAGACAGCATCGATGACGTGAACTTCCATATCCAAGAGATGCACCCCATCACTCGTGATGGTCGTGAGCTCTGGACAACCTACGTCCGAAAGGGTGACGTTCGCGGCCATCAATCCGCACTCGCATCATCGCCACTCTTCGCAAATATGGGTGGGGCCTAATGGCCCCGCTTCCCAAACCCACCTCATCAACCCAGCGCGCCATCCAAGACGCGCTGATAGCCAACCATGAAGACTGGGAATCTGTCGGCGTGCCGGCTGGCGATATCGGCGTCGAGTGTGATCGTGCGATCTGGCTGGCCTTCCGCCGCGCATCCGTGCCGGAAGAGATCGACTGGAAAAAGCGCCGCATCTTCGAACGCGGCAACATCGAGGAAGACCGGCTGCTTGACCTGCTGCGCCTCGTTGGCTGCGAGGTTTGGGGCCAGCAGGATCGCGTGCGCGCGGCAGGCGGACATCTGCGCGGCAAGATCGACGGGCGCGTGCTTGGCCTGATCGAGGCTCCGAAGACCGAGCACGTCGTTGAGTGCAAGTCGGCGAAGGAGGAATACTTCAAGCCGGTGAAGAAGCACGGCGTGAAGATCGGGATGCCGAAGCACTACGCCACGTTTCAATTTTATATGTATGGCCTCGGCCTCAACCGCGTCGTCTACATGATGTCGAACAAGAACGACGAGGATCTGCACATCGAGCGTGTCGAGCTCGACGTCGAATACGCCATGCGGGCGGTCACCAGGATCGAGCGCATCATCAACGCGCCGGAGCCGCCGTCTCGGCTGTGCTCGAAGAGCGACGACTTCCGCGGCAAGTTCTGCCGACAGGCCGCCGTGTGTTGGGGCCAGGAGATGCCACGCTCGCACTGCCGGACGTGTCTGCACTCGACCCCGCTCATGGACGGAAACGCTGGCTGGGATTGCGCCCGATGGGCCAAGCCTCTGAGCCTGCCGGAGCAAGATGATGGCTGCCCCGCGCACCTCTTCATTCCGTCGCTGCTCGTCGGACTTGAGCAGATCGACGTCGACGCTGATCGAGAGGAAATCACCTACCGTCGACCGGACGGAACAATATTCGTCGATGGCGCCACCAACGCCTGACACCACCACAAGAGGAGCAAGAACAATGGAACATGCCAATGACAATCGGCCAGCTGAATTCGACCGGCGGCTCACAGACCACCTTCCGTTGATCAAGAAGGTAGCGCGCAGACAGGTGCGCAACATGCAGGAACGAGACGATCTCGTTCAGGATGTCTTCGCGCACGCGCTCGCCAAATGGCGCCAGTTCCGGCCCGATGGCAGCTTCTACATGTGGATCACCTTCATGGTGCGCATGATCGCATCCGAGAAGCGCCGCAAGGTTATCAGGCAGGGCCGCCATCTTCGCCATGTCGAGGGCGACGACATCCTGGACAGTCTCTCGACGCCCGCCCGGCAGGTCGACGAAATCGACGTCATGGAGATCTACAACCTCATTCCGGCTGGCCGTAATGGCGATATCCTGCGCCGCCGGATCATGGGCGACACGCTTGCTGAGATCGGAGCCGACTACGGCATTGGCCGTGAGCGCGTGCGCCAGATCGAGTGGGACCAGCGCGAGGCTCTTCGCGCGGCGCTCGGCATGGGCAACACGAAGGTGGCAGCATGAGGGGGCGCCAGATGGTGGACGTCGCCAACCGTCCCGCCGCCTTCGATGCCGGCGTTGTCGCTAACCTGCCGAAGCTTCACCGCATGGCGAGCAAGTTGGTCGATCGTGACCAGCGAGAGGATCTCGTCAACTCAACAGTGGAGGCCGGACTGCGCTACTGGCGGAGCTATGATCCTGCCAAGAAGCTGAGCGTTTGGCTTGTCTATCAGATGCGGCACGCCGCATTCGAGGGTCGCCGGAAGGTGATGACCGTCGAGACCGGTGCGCTCGATCGCCAGACCGTGCCGGCGACGCAGGAGGATCACGCTGAGGCGCAGAACGTCATGCGGCTGGTAGACGCCAGCCCGTACGCTGATGTCATGCGCCTTGTCGCGTCCGGCCACACCAGCGAGGAGATCGCCGAGATTCATGGCGTCACCCGCCAGCGAGTGCATCAGAAGATCCAGGCATTCCGCCGCTCTGCTCGGAGGGCCGCTTGATGCTGGAACTACGATACTATCAACGTGACGCTCTTGATGCGCTCTACAAATACTGGGCGGAGGGCGGCGGCAATGGCTTGATCGTTCTGCCGACGGGCGCTGGTAAGGCGCTCGTCATCGCCAAGCTGATCGAGGAGTTGCTGGCCGACTACCCGACGCTGCGCATCCTGAACGTTACCCACGACGCCCGCCTGGTCGAGCAGAACTTCAAGGAGTTCATCGGCCTGATGCCGTTCGCGCCCGCCGGGATTTACTCGGCCGGGCTAAATCGTCGTGACGCGCGCGCGCAGATCCTTTTCTGCGGCATCCAGTCGGTGTGGAACAAGATCGACATCCTCGGCGATATCGATCTCGTCATCGTCGATGAGGCGCACGCTATCAGCCGGAATTCCAACACGCAGTACGGCAAGTTCTTCGTGGCGGTGCGCGATCGGAACCCTGACAGCCGGACCTGCGGCACGACCGCGACCGACTACCGGATGGATTCGGGCCGGTTGACTGATGATCTCGATACCGATGGTGAAGAGGTCGAGGGCGTCAAGAAATTCAAGCTGTTCGACGATGTGGTCTATGAGATCGGGATCGGCGAGCTCATCGATCAGGGCTATCTCACGCGCCTCACCAGCCAGAAGACAGCAAGCAAGATCGATCTCAAAGGGATCGGCACGCGGGGAGGCGACTATATCCCCGGCCAGGTGTCAGAAGCTGCCGAGGCCATCATCGAGGAGGCCGTCGCTGAGGATATGATCCTGTCAGAAGGGCGCCGAGCCGGCTTGTTCTTCAGCACCAGCAAAGAGAACGCCAACCATGTCGCGGAAGCCATCCGCAGGCACGGTCGGCCGTGTGCTGTCCTCACCAGTGACAACGCTCACCAGACGAAGGAAATCTTCGAGGGCTTCCGCGCCGGCAAGTATTGGGCGATCTCGTCTGTCAGCATGATCACCACCGGCACGAACTTCCCGTTTGTCGACTTCATCAGCCTGATCCTCTCGACCAAATCGCCGGGCAAGCTGGTGCAGATCCTGGGTCGCGGCACGCGTAACTGCGAAGGAAAGACCGACTGCCTCATCGCCGACCACGGCCGCAATCTCGCGTACCACGGGCCGATCGACCAGATCCGTCCGCGCGAGCCAGGCAAAGGTCTTGGCGAGCAACCGAAGAAGCTCTGCCCACAGGATCAGGTGGATGTGAACGGCAACTGCGGCTGCGGTGAAATGCTGCCGATATCGATCATGACCTGCCAGTGCTGCGGCTACGTCTTCCCGCCGAACGAGGAAGAGAAAATCACCGCGCAGGCAGACACCACGCCGGTGCTGTCGACGGAAAAGCCATGGTCAGAAGTGGCCAGCCGGACATTTCGCCATCATCCCGGCAAGGAGGGGAAACCCGATTCGGTGAAGTGCACCTATATGATCGGGATGAAAGCCGTTAACGAGTGGCTTTGCTGCGAGCATAAGGGATACCCGAAGGCGAAAGCCGATAGGTTCTGGATGGCGCACGGAGGCCAGCGGCCGTTCCCGTCGACGGTCATTGAATGGCTGGAGCGCGCCGGCGAGTTGAACGGCACGGCCGAGGTGCAGCTCGATTACGCGAAGAACGCCAAGTACCCCGATGTCATGGCGCACCGGTCGAGCCTAGTTCCGGACAACGACAATGTGCCGGAGGCGGCGAATGATAACCTGCGGCATGAGGACTTTGCGGACGATATTCCATTCTGATTCATCTTGACAAATTTGTTATGATGGATTAGCTTTCACCGTACCAACCAACCACCACACCACAAGAGGAGCTTACAGTGACCATTTTGAATTCCGCAGTCGCCAGCACGCTTTCGTCGATCAACGACATCAATGCGAACATCGCCAGACTCCGCGATGAAGCCAAGGCTGCGCGCAAGTCTGCCATCGAACCGTTCCTCGATGCCCTGGCATCGTCCGGCGAGGTATCGATTATCGTCGTGCGTGGCTCGACCCCATCGTTCAATGACGGCGAGCCTTGCGAGCACTCGGCCGACCTTTATGTCAACGTCGAGAGCGTGGTTGGCGAAGAGCTCCATGACAATGATCTTGGCTTCGAACTGGCTGATGAACTGGTCGAAGGGATCAAGCAGGAGCGGACGTGGAACCGCGAAAAGCGGGACTATGACATCGACATTACTGCGCTTGAGCACAACGTAGCTCTGTGCCGCGAGCATGGCCACGTTTACTCTGAGCCTTCCGCCGAGGTTATGCAGGCGATCCGGGCGGTTATCTTCGACACAGCCGAGGAAGAGCACGACACCAACTACTATGTCTCGTACGTGCTCAAAGACGGGAAGTTCGAGGTGGAGTCGGGCGAGTACGACTGCGGCTATTGATGGTGCGCCGGCTGGGAGTGACATCATGAGTGCGATGACCTTCAACAGCCGGCAGCCGGTTGTAACCAGCCTCGGGTTCATTCCCGAGGTTGGTGACTGGCCAGCCGATGACTGGAAATATGCTGACATCGAGTTTGTCTATCGCCGGACAAACGAGTTGGTGCGCAAGATTATCGACGCTAGCCCTCTGGTTGGAACCTTCAAGCGCGTGCTGATCGATGTGAAGGTTCAGGATCTTACGCCTGAGTTTTACTCATGCATACCCGGCTGGCACATTGACGGAGCCTTTCCCAAAGAGGGCGTCACGCCGGACCATCACCACCTGTTCGTCATGAACGGCCCGCTCACCGAGTTCATCGCGGAGCCGATCACGCTGGAGGTACAGACCGACGCGGTAACTCGCAATGTCGATATGGCCTACTTATTGGCGCAGATACCGGCCGAAGTGAAGGTTTCGACCTGCGCGCCGAATGCAATCACCACCTTCACCAGCTTCGATTTTCATCGTGGCGTCAAGGCTGATGCGCCGACGCGACGACTGCTGGTCCGACTGACTGAAACCGATACGGTATTGGCTAGGAACCAGCCAAAAGCGCCGAGCCAAGGCGCACGCAGAAGATAGCGCCCACCAGCGCATAACCACCACACTGAGGAGACTGATATGGTAGAATTGACCGATCTCGTCGGCAGCAGAAGATTGGACGCTGTCGACTTCGAAAATGAGCAGATCAAGGAATTCTATGGCGACGGCTTCGAGGATTCGTCCGTGTGCCGGTTCCGGCTCGATGGAGTAGTCTACATCGCTATGGAGGATCCTGACGACGGTTATCGCAGCTCCATGCGCACGCTGACCGTCGCAAACGAAGCCCAGATGAAGAACGTCTTTCCGGCGATCGAGGTTATCGGCAAGCACCGTACAGAAGGCGCTTACTCTGGCACGGATGACGTGCTTGAGTTGGTCGACGCGATCACTGGCAAAGTCGTGCTCGAAGTCGGCACCGACAACATCGATGACTACTATCCTGGCTTCGTGGCAAGCTTCCATCCTGAAAACATGGCCACGAACGCTGATATCATCGCCCACGAGGAAGCGGCTGCGCGCGCCGAAGATGGGTGGGTAGATTGGGCCGGTGGAGAATGCCCGGTCGAGACAGATGCGTTGGTGCAAATCAAGGCTGAATTTGAGCCTAGCGCCGAACCGTCACCGGCTGGGATTTGGGCATGGGATCACGACCGTCCTGTTCGTGATTGCATCATCGCCTACCGCGTGATGCCAGCATGACCGACGCCCGCACCCCCGTCATCGGCGACAACGGCGGCCCGTCTCTCGACGAGCCAACGCCCTTCGACGCCATCAAGCAGGAAATAGAAGACCTTTTTGATGAGGCCAAGAACTGGGCGGACGGCGAGGCCATTTCCAGCCAAGCCATCCACGACCAGATCGAGAAACTCCGCGACAGCATTCACGACGCCGGCAAGCGCGCCGACGCTTTGCGCATCGAGGAGAAGAAGCCGCTCGACGATCAGGTGAAGGCCGTCCAGGACAAGTTCAATCCGCTTATCCAGCCTAAGCGTGGCAAGGTCGACATGGCCAAGTCGACGCTAGACGCCTTGTTGACACCATGGCGAACGAAGGTTGCGGCAGAAAAGGCCGCAGAGGCGGCAAGGAAGGCCGCGGAGGCCGCAGCCGCTACACTGGCCGCACAAGAGGCAATGCGCGCGTCCTCGGGCAACCTCGCGGCGCGTGAGACAGCCGAGGAATTGTTGGCCGATGCAAAGTCGTTGGCCAAGACCGCGAGAAGAGCCGACAAGGCAGCATCTACCGGGCTCGGTTTACGCACGGTATGGGATGTCACGCTCGTTGACGAGGAAGCGGCGCTTGATTGGGCCTATGGCCGCGCGGCTGATGAATTCCGCGCGCTGGCGCAGCGGAACGCCGAGGAGCAGGTGAGGGCGGGTGTTCGCTCGATCCCGGGGTTCTCGGTTGTTGAGCGGAAGGTGGCGGCTTGATGGGCGACGAGGAGCGGTTTTACATGCAATATGATGAACTGGCGCGAGTCCTTGGATACAAGGGCGATTGCGCGGTCAATGACCATGGCGATGTGTTGGGTCTTGCCAATGGAGCGGTCGAATCTGAGGCAACCCTGCGATATTGCGAGAAGCAGTGGACTGCAGAGCGCGGCGTCATGATAGACCGCATTGAGGCGGTAAAGAAATTGCGCGATTGGTACGCCGATCAGGCGCGGTTCGCCGATGTAGATTGCGCCGTCCACTTTCGCGAATTCGTACGCCGCATCGACGCTGCACTTTCCACCGGCATGGTGCCAGCATGACCACGTCATAGCCCCACTGCCGCGCCCTAGCGCGCAGTCCGGCAACCTTCGCGTATCTCAAATACGCAATAGTTACACCACCCCGCGCGCCACCAACGCGCGGGACACCACCACAGTCTGAGGAGATAAGATCATGAACAATTCGCTGCCTGCGGGCAGGTACGGCGCGATCCTCGCGGATCCGCCGTGGGCATTCCGAACCTATTCGCGCCAATCGGTGGCTCCGGCCCGGGGAGTCCAACCATACGACGTTATGAGCTTGAGTGACATCAAGGCGCTGCCCGTCGCTGACGTGGCGGCGCCGAACGCGCTTCTCTTCATGTGGACCGTTTCGCACCTACAGCAGGCCGCTTTCGAAGTCGCCGCAGCGTGGGGATTCAAGCCCGTGTCCGTTGCTTTCGTCTGGGACAAGAGCCGCATGGGCATGGGCTACTGGACGCGCCAGGAGGTCGAAATCTGCCACCTGTTTAAGCGCGGCAGGCCGAGAAGACTCGGAAAGGGCGTTCGCCAACTGATCCGCGCGCCACGGCGTGAGCACAGCCGCAAGCCGGACGAGCAGTACGGCCGGATCGAGCGGCTGGTCGGCGGGCCATACCTCGAGCTGTTCGCGCGCCAGGCTTGGTCCGGCTGGTCAGCGTGGGGCAATCAGGTCGGGAAGTTCGAAGTCGCAGCAAATGACAACTCACCGGCTGGTGACGTGGCGAGGGCGGCCTGATGAACGATACGTCAATTGGAGTTAGGGCGGACTTCTACGTATACGCTTGGCTGCGACCATGTGGCACTCCGTTCTATGTCGGAAAGGGCAAGGGGCGTCGCGCCGAGAAGATGAAGCGCGGCGTGATATTCAAGAATATCGTCGCGAAGATTAAGCGCGATGGCGCCGAACCCACGATAGTGAAGTTGCATGACGGCCTCACGGAGTCTGAGGCATTTGAGATTGAGCGTCGCGAAATCGCCAAATACGGTCGCCGGGATTTTGGCGGCTTATTGGTAAATTTAACCGAGGGCGGCGAGGGGTCCAGCGGTTTTGTCTATTCAGACTCCAGCAGGGCTAAAATGAGCGCATCAAGCCGCAGGTCGCCGCCAAAAAAAGGGGCATTTAAGGGCGTTTCATTTGTTGGCAGGAACGGGAAGTGGATTGCGCACATCACCATAGAGGGGCAATTGCGCCATCTAGGGTACTTTGAAACAGAGGAGTTGGCGGCGCTCGCTTATGACTCCGCCGCTTTCGCGTGGTGGGGATCTGGCTGCTACCTGAATTTTCCAAATAAGGTGCCAGAGGCGCCACCAGTCCACCGCAGCAACATTGAAGCGCAGCACATGAAGCCCCCCTTGGGTGCCTTCAAGGGGGTTAGTCCTTATGGGAAAAACGGAAAATGGCGAGCGACGATAAGGCATGAAAGGAAGCAGCGCCATATCGGGGTGTTTTCAACGCCAGAGGAAGCCGCCGTTGCGTATGACGCCGCAGCATATGAAACATGGGGCGAAAAATGCTTTCTCAATTTCCCAAAAAGAATTGGAAGGGTGTCCTGATGGCGAAACTCCCAACCGGGAAGCCGATCATTCCGTTCACGCCGACGGCTGATCCTCAAGGCAATCCCACCGTGTGCAAGGCATGCGGTGGGTTAGCGTTTGGAATCGGCCGCGCCACTCCGGGATCCAAAGACCCTGGCTACCTCTGCAAACCTTGCATTGTCGCGATAGGAGATCTCACGAAATTGGATAGGCTTTCGCTCTATGAAGTCAAGGCGCTCGAGAAGGGCGTGGATGCCGGCGGCGAGTGGCTGGCAGAGAAGGGCATTACCGACGTCGCTCATCTGGATGAGCTCGACAGATTGATGTTCTGCAAGGCGATCTGGCAGGGCTGCACTGAGGGTGTAAGGGAGGCTCTACGCGATGCACCGTTCTGAGCACGCAAACGACAACCACACAGGCCTGCGCTACCTCTCCGTATGCTCTGGCATCGAAGCTGCGACCGTCGCTTGGCATCCGCTCGGCTGGCAGGCCGTGGCGTATTCCGAGATCGAGAAGTTTCCATCGGCGGTTCTCGCGCATCACTATCCGGATGTGCCGAACTTAGGCGACTTCACCAAGATTGATGTCAGCACGCTTGGCCGTGTCGATATTCTGGCTGGCGGCACGCCTTGCCAAGCATTCAGCGTAGCTGGTCTTCGCCAGTCACTTGCCGACGCGCGCGGCAACCTTTCACTCGAATTCGTGAGGCTTGCACATGAGCTTGCAGATCGCAATGGACTTCGGAATGTCGTCTGGGAAAACGTCGTTGGCGTCCTCAGCACCAAAGACAACGCCTTCGGATGCTTCCTGGCGGGACTTGTGGGCGCGGATGCCGCCATCGAGCCGCCGAGAAGAGGAAAGTGGCCCGGTGCAGGTATGGTCTCTGGACCAAAAGGACGTGCCGCGTGGCGTGTCCTCGACGCTCAATACTTCGGAGTGGCCCAACGACGCCGCCGTGTCATCGTTGTCGCAGATTTTGGAAACGGGGCAGATCCCGCCGCGGTTCTTTTTGAGCAAGACGGCGTGCGCAGGTATTCTCCGCCGAGCCGAGAAGCGCGGAAAGATGTTGCCCCCACAATTAGCGCACGCACTAAAGGTGGTGGCGGGCTCGGAACCGACTTCGATTTAGATGGCGGCCTCGACGAGGCCGCTCATCCTCTACTCGCCAAGGGCAACAGTAGCCATGACACCACGAAGGAGACGTATGTGCCTGAAATCGCGCGTTGCGTCGCAACGCGCGAGGGTTCTTCGCAGGACTACGAAACCACTACGATGGTTGTTTCAGTCCACGGAACGCAGGATCCGTGTGTCGAGTTTGAAATGGCGCACACACTAGGGCGTAACACCGGACAAGAGAACGCGGTCTGCGTCACAGGTGAGATATCGCACGCGCTCACCGCAGAAGGGCACGACGCGAGCGAGGATGGATCGGGGCGCGGCGCCCCGATCGTCTGCATTCATGCCGATGCAATAGGCCGAACCGGTGACGCGAGGACGCCTAGCGTTGACGCTGCGGGCGTTTCTCGCATTCGAGACCCAGGCATGGGTATCAACGAGGACGGCACGTCATACAATCTGATGGCCAGCGGGCAGGCGCATGCTGTCGCATTCGTCCAGAACAGCCGCGACGAAGTTCGGCTAATGGGTGGAGATGGCCAGATCGTTGGCGCGCTGGCAGCGGAGACTGGTGCGAAGCAGCAGTGTTATGTGGCCGAGGCTGTTGCCTTCCAATCAAGCCAGTCTGGAGTTCGCGTCGATGACGTCCACGCGACGCTTGATAGCAACAACGGATCACGTCGCCACAACGGGGCGCTGTATGGCTCAGCCGTCCGCCGCCTGACGCCGCGCGAGTGTGAAAGGCTCCAGGGGTTTCCTGACGATTACACACTGATCCCATGGCGCGGCAAGCCTGCTGAGCAATGCCCCGACGGCCCACGCTACAAGGGGCTTGGCAACAGCTGGGCCGTGCCGAAGTTCGCTTGGCTCGGCCGACGTATGGCGGCGTTGTTGGCAGCGAATGATAACCACATCATGAGGGAAGCAGCATAATGAATCCAGCACTCTGGGCAGCAATCATCGCCGCACAACAGGCCAACAGGGGCGCTTCGGAGCCATACGTCGAGCGGCCTTGGTGGTCGGAGAAGTTCACCCTGCCACGGTGGCCCCGCTTTTTACTCTGGCTTATCAGGCAAAGGACTCAGCGCCGCCTCGCTGGCAGGACATGGGCCAAGCTGGATGACTGGCTGTGGGCCAACTACTTTAAGGCTATAGAGGGCACATCAACGCCAAAAGAGCGCAAGGCCTCCCATGCGTGAAGCAATGCGTTCACCCATGGCGGGATTTCACGATCGCCAGACTTCCATCGCCGAACGGTACGTGCGTCAACGCCAGTGTGGCGCGCCAGTGCCGTTTGCCAGTTCGCGCCGAATAGTGCCGAAGCGCGCTTTTCCAGTTCGGAGGATGTCACAGTTCCACAATCTCAACGGAGACTACACGAACGATTTCACCGGCTTCGTGGCCGATGCTGTCACCGTGGCTGATAAGGTCGCGGCCAATCTTACGTCGTTCGCCAACTGCGTAGTTGTTTGCGGCGCCAAGGCTCTGCGTCTTATGGCGACGCTCCCTGCCGCTAGCGAACTTGGTGACAACTTCATGGGTCATCGGGCGAGCGAGCATGCGCCGCAGGAATGCTTCGGTGTCGAGGGCAATCTGTTCTTCGGTCATCTTGGTAGTCTCCTCATGTGTGGTGTTGGTGAAATCAAACTAGGACCATTGGCCCTATCTGTCAATAGGAATTTTGCAGCATGACAAAAACCCCAAAGGATCTAGCCCTTTCCTACATCGCTATGGATGTGCCCGTCTTCCCGTGCAGAGCGGCCGATGAGGTGTCGGAGAGCTACGACCACACCACCGGCGAATTCGAGGTGCTTAAGGCCAAGACACCTCTAGTGTCGAACGGATTCAAGGGGGCATCCAAGAACCGCCGCGTAACCGGCATTCTCTGGGATCGCAACCCCACGGCTATGGTTGGCATTCCCACCGGCGAGCAGCTTGGCGCGTGGGTGCTCGACGTCGACGTCCACAAGGATGACGATGGCAAGGTCATCAACGGTTATGAGACGCTCGCAGCACTCGAGGAAAAACATGGCGCGCTTCCGACCACCGCTACAGCCAAGACGGCAGGCGGTGGCGAGCATCGCTATTTCAAATACGTTTCCGGTGTCCGCAACCGCGGCAAGCTGGGCAAGGGCTTGGATGTTCGCGGCTCGGGCGGCTACGTGATCGCGCCGGGCAGCGTCACTGCCGAGGGCAAGGAGTACGTTTGGATCGACTATGACGGTGAGGGGATCCCGCCACTCGCCGACGCTCCGGATTGGCTTCTTGAGCTAGTGCTGCCGCCCCCGCAAGCCGCAAGCGGGGCGACGCCATACACCTACCAGTCTGGCGAGAACGAGTTGTACGTCGAGCGCGCAGTGCAGTCGGAACTCGACGCCCTAGCCAACACCACGCAGGGCGGGCGGGGCGAGCAGGTCAACAAGTCGGCGTTCTCGCTCGGCACGCTGGTGGGAGCCGGCGTGCTTTCGCGTTCTGAGGCAGAGGCAGGCCTATTCGATGCGGCCTACTCCAATGGCGTCGTGGCCAAGGACGGTGAAAAGGAGATCCGTGCCAAGATCCGCCGCGGGCTCGATGCTGGCATCAAACAGCCGCGCGTCATTCCGGAGCGCGAGTACCAGCATGACAATACGCCCTTGCAGGACACGTCTCGCCTCGTGGCCAGCGCGAAGCGCAAGCTTGAGGCCGCCAACGCTCCTGCCGAGATTGATGAGCCAGTGCCCCTGCACGATGATGAGCCGCCAGAATACAAGCTCGAAGCGGTGGCTGACCTCGAAAGCCTGACCTATCCAGGCGGACTCGTCGAGGATCTCATCGACTGGATTGTCTCGTCTGCCGAGCAGCCGTCGCGCGCCCTCGCTATGGCTGCCGTCCTACCGTTGGTGTCGAGCCTTTGCGGAGCGAGGTACTCGACCGGCTCGCGAGACACGCGTCCCAACATCTACACAGTGGCGCTTGCTGAATCCGGCTTTGGCAAAGAGCATGCGCGCAGCCAGATCAAGCGGCTTCTGATGTCCGATCACGGCGTGTTCGAGAAATACAGCGGCCCGGCCCGAATCATGTCCGCGTCGGCCCTCCGTGAGGTGCTGGAAAGCAGTCAGTCGGTGAACTGCCAGATCGACGAGTTCGGCGGGTTTGTTCGCGACATCACCGATCGCAAGGCTGGAAGTCACCAGCGGGCGATCTCCACCGACTTGCGCGACTACTACAGCGCCAGCTCGACCTTCTTCGAGGGAGCCGCATATCGCGGTAGCCCACCGAAGCGCATCTATAACCCGAACCTCTGCATTCATGGCACGTCCACACCGGAGCAATTCTGGTCGGCCCTCTCGTCGGCCAGCGCGGAAGACGGCCTATTGCCACGTCTTATCCTGTTCCATGTGACGGGCAAGAAGCCTGACGCTGTGGTGCCAGAGCGCGACGTGCGCTACGTGCCGTTGGCTCTCTTGGGCAGAATGGCCGATGTAGCCGGCATCGACGTGGCCAAGCAGCGCGGCAACCTGCATGGCGTAAACATCCCCATGCCATCCAAGGAGACGAAGCCGCTTGTGGTGCCGTGGAGCGAGGATGCTGTCGGGATCCTGCGAGCGGTGAAGGAGACGATCGAGGCTAAGGAATCGAGCGTTCCAGCAGAGTCGCAGCCGTTTGTCAGGCGCATCATCGAGAACGCTATCAAGCTTGCGCTTATCGCAGCCGTCGGCACCGATCCCAAGAACCCGGTCATCACCGAGGTGATCTTCGAGTGGGCCGCCGCTGTGGCGTGGACGTGTGCTGCGGCGATGCTAGCAGAGGTTGGCGAGCGCCTGGCCGACAACCAGCGAGAGGCGAACTACAAGAAGATCGCTGCGCTGATCCGCAAGGCGGCAGGGAAGGGCATTACAGAGGGCAAGATTGCGGACAAGTGCAAGGCCATCGACGGTTGGCAGCGAGACGAGATTTTGAAGGATCTGCAGAAGACCGGACAGGTCGAATTCGCTGCCAACGACAACAAGGTCGGGCGCCCGTCACGGCGGCTGATTTGGGTGGGATAACATCCTCGGACAAAATGAGTTTCGTCCTAGGATGAAACTCAGACGCCGAATTTCGTCTAGGACGAAACTCATCAAACTTAGGACGAAACTCCGATGAAAATATGCAATGAAATCAATGGTATATTATACCTATATATAGTTTCATCTTTTCATCCTTAACGTTATACAAGTAGTCTATTTCTCTACTTTTCTGTTATTTGTGTAGAATATAGAGGACGAATAGACGAAACGCCGTCGACGACCACCAGCGACCACCAATCGAGACCCACCACACCAGGAGACACACATGTCTAAGCGCACCACCCAAACAACCCGCATCAATGGCGCCAAGGTGCGGCTCATCACCGCGACCTCGCCGGGCGGCAACAAGAAGATCACCATCAAGCCCGCGCCAATTGAGGAATGGGTGCTACAGGCTGCCGCAGTGAGAGCGCTCAAGGCCATGCCAGAGTACGCAGCCACATCAGCCGACGTCGCAGCCAACACGGCACGCGGCCTGCCCAGCTTCACGCTGGCTGGCGACATGAACGGCGATTACCGAAGCAAGCAGGCAGCAGTGAAGGCCAAGGCCACCGGCATCGCTGCAGGCGATCCGGATCTGCGCCTATACATGGCCAACGGCGTCCTACGGCTGATCGAGTACAAGAACGCGGAAGGCCGACTGACGGATAGCCAGAAGGAGCGCCATCCGCTTCTCGAAGCGCTCGGGCATCCTGTTGTGACGCTCAAGGTCAGCAGCGAGGCCGAGGCGGCCAGCAGGACAGTGGAGTTGCTCACCAACTGGCTCTATCTTGACAAATTTGTTATTTCCGCTTAGATTTCACAGTCGCGCTACCAACGCATCGGCCCACCAGCCAAACGCCACACGAGGGGATTTATGGCCAGACACGGATCGCTCGCTGAGCAGCTATCGACCTACGGCAAGCAGCCGCCCTTAGCGGCGAACGACAACAAGCCACAGCGCAAGCCACGTGAGCCGCATTACCGCGGGACGCTTCCGGCGCTGCGTTGGCTCTGGGACAATCGGCCAGATCTTGCGCAAGCATTTGCAGATGCACTGCCTCGCCGGTCCTCAGATTGGTTTGTCGATGTCGAGCCGACACGTCAGGAAATTCGCCCCACCATCGGCGAGCTCATGAAGGCGTCGCACGACGAGGATGGCAACAGCCTGCCGGTGGCGTTCGAGACTGAACGTCGCGTGTCCATAGGCTCGCTACGGTTCCTGAGTGGTCGCCTCATCGAATGGGGAATGACGAAGAAGGGCAAGAGGCTGAAGCCTTCGGACAGGCCTAGGAGCACGGATAGCAAGGAGAACAAGGTTCGGTCTCCGTATTTCTACCTTTCGCGGAAGGCTACGACACGCTCGCCATTCCAGGCCGAGCACCTGCACAGGCCCATGTCCGGAGAGCCGGCGATTGCCTCGATGTATGATCCGCTTCCTGGCGTAGAGGCGGGACGGGCACTTCTCCGGAGCCTCGGGGTGGATGGCGGGAAGCCCGCCGACAAGCTTCCGGTCAAGGCAACCATGTGCCGCGTCGCGGTGGCAGAAGGCGCTGGCTTCCTCGGTGGAGTGTCGCAGCCGTCGGGCAACTCATCCAGCGGCGCGGTCATGTGGGACCAGCCAGACGCACCCACAAGCAACGCTGCTGTGATCGTCGAAGAGGTAGCTGCTCGCGGCACACTCAAGTCGATAGGCCTTCTGCTGGGACATAGCGAAGCGTCCGCCATTGCAGCGGGCAAGCAAGCGCTAGTGGATTTGGCCGAGGTCTTGTCGTCGATGCGTGACGGAAAGAAATTGCGAGCGGCCTAAATTTTCGTGCGTCGTTGCTGCGTACTCTTATGAGAGAGATGGAAATAGCCATCTCGCAGAGAGACGCGGCAATGCCGCCCCTTCGTCATGCTGCATTTAGTGCAGCCGCTGAACGAGGGGTAACTATCGAGGATGTCATGGGCGTAGACAGCGACATCTAATTAACAGCCTGCCATGTCGCGCCGATATCGGACCATGGCGGCAATCATGAGCGTCCTGGTTCCCCTGTCCTGCAGCTCTGGCTCACACCAGCCCTTGCAGGTTAGCCCAACGTCCTGAAGCAACAGGAGGGCGCTGCTGACGAGCAGTGGCTGGATGCACCTATCCTGAGGGAATGAGATGATCGTGCTTGCCTTCATCGGTGGCGTCGCGGTTGGCGCCTTTGCCGTGCTCTTGTTTCTTGGTTTAGCACTCAGTGGATCTAGTTTCCTCTAACCACATTGCCTGGCGCTGCCTCCTCCGGCGACTGGCGATCACGCGGCTGCTCCCTTGCGATGCGAGGTCGAGCAGCCGCTTTTGTTTTCGCTGGCATAGCTCAGACGGTAGAGCGCCTCCTTTGTAACGAGGATGTCGTGGGTTCAACTCCTGCTGCCAGCACCATGCGACGATAGCTCAGTTGGTAGAGCTCTAGGTTGAAGCCCTAGGCGCGGTGGTTCAAAGCCATCTCGTCGCACCAATTCACGCACGTCTAGCCTAGTGGTGAGGCAACGGTCTCCAAAACCGTCAAGGATGGTTCAATTCCATCGGCGTTGCGCCAATCATGCAGGGTAGAGAAACGGTATCTCAGATGGCTCATAACCATCAGACAGTCGGTTCGACTCCGACCTCTGCAACCAAATCACGCTACCGATCAGCCGAGGCTGACGCATATCGAAAGCTGTACAAGACGGCCAGATGGCGTCGCCTTCGTGACTACCAGCTGAGCATTGAGCCGCTATGTCGGTTCTGTCTGGTGACCGAGGATGTCACTGCTGCCGATATCGTCGACCATATCAAGGCGCACAAAGGCGACCTCGATCTTTTCTATGATCCGAGGAACCTGCAGTCACTCTGCAAGCATCACCACGACAGCGCCAAGCAGATGATCGAAGGCGGCAAGGTCGTGGTGACCTATGGCCTCGACGGGTATCCGATCGAACTGGGGTAATGGCATGAGCGAACACGGCAGGACGAAGGCAATGGTCATGGCGCTACCCGATGGTGGCGCTTTCGTCGTAGTGCACAGCGCTGTCATGGCTCGGTATGTCGAGCGGATGATCTACGACCTGCGAGGCCGAGACTTCTTCAAGCGGTGCCATGTTCATCCCGTCCATGGGCACGGCTCGCTTCCCCGCCTCTACGGTCTGCGCATCCCCATCTTCGTCGACCATGCGTTCTGGATGTATTGCCAGACCGGTGTTGGTGCCGCGGTCGAGCGGATCGTCGAGAGTGCGAACCGGATGCGCCCGCCCATAGCCGCCTAACTGTAGATGTTGCATTTCTGCAACAGAGGGTAGGGGGTGTGGCAAAGTTGCCACATGTCGGCCTGGGTACCGGCGTCGGGGCACAACGCTAACGCTATTACAGTATTTTCTACGAGGAGAATTGGGTGAGCGCCAGCGCCGCGGTCGATGCGCGGTGAATTTCTTGGATGGCGTGCGTTCAATTTCATCCATTTCAGCAAATTTGTCAAGACAATTCGTCTCCCGCGTGCGCAAGCGCGCGAGGCAAACTGAGGATTTCCATCATGGCGAAGCGAAAGGCGCGCATCGACAGCGCGACTGAGGCCGTGCGCGTGATGGCAAAGGCAACGATTGAAATAATGCCGCCGGCCAACGTGCCTCTAGACGAGCAGGACGAGCCTTTCTTCAAAAACGTGGTTGCTGAGTTCGCACGGTCGGAATGGACCGACCATCAGCTTGAGCTCGCTGCCATGCTCGCCAGAACGATGGCAGACCTTGTGCGAGAGCAAAAGCTCCTGCGAGACGAGGGCGGCGTTGCCTATTCCGAGAAAGGCACACCCGTTGCTAATCCACGCAAACAGATCGTCCAGATGCACGCCGGATCGATCCTTTCGTTTCGCCGTTCGCTGGCCCTTCATGCTCGCGCCGTTCAGGGCGAGGCGAGGGACGCAGCCAAGCGACGCGAGGCGGCCAAGGGCATCGAGGGTGACAATCCATTAAAGGACGATCTGCTCGCCCGACCGGGCTAGGTGATGAATGCCCGTAAAACTTCCAGCGTCGACGCTTGCTGCGATCAAGTGCGGGCGGATCCCCAAGCTCAGAGACTGGCGCAAGCTGCCGAACAACAAGCTGACCCGCGGGGAGCGGGTTTGCCGCTTCATCGAAGAATATCTGGTAGTTCCGGAGGGCGAACTTGTCGGGCAGCCGATCAGACTGCTGTCCTTCCAAGAGGCCTTTATCCTCAGCACCTACGACAATCCGGCTGGTACGGCTCGCGCCTACCTGTCGATCGCTCGTAAGAACTCGAAGACGGCGACGATCGCTTGTCTCCTGCTGGCTCACATTGTTGGGCCAGAAGCGTACCAGAATAGCCGCATCATGTCTGGCGCGCGGTCGCGCAAACAGGCTGCCGAGGTCTACAACTACGCCAGCAAAATGTGCATGATGTCGCCGAAGCTGTCGAAGCTGGTGCGCATCGTGCCATCCGGTAAGATGATTATCGGCCTGGCAATGAACGTCGAATATCAGGCTAGCTCAGCTGAGGCAAAGAGCGCGCACGGCGGATCGCCTATTCTGGCTATTCTCGACGAGGTTGGCCAGATCAAGGGACCAACGGACGATTTCGTTGAGGCCATCGTCACGTCTCAGGGAGCATACGGCGACAAGGCGATGGTTTTTGCCATCTCCACGCAGGCCGCGACGGACGGTGATCTGTTTTCGCGCTGGCTCGACGACGCCGAGATGTCCAAGGCGCCTCGTATCGTCAGTCATCTCTACAGCGCACCGGCCGATTGTGACGTTCTCGACGAGGATGCGTGGAAGGCTGCAAACCCGGCTCTTGGCTTCTTCAAGTCGGTGACCGCAGTGCGAGACGACGCTGAGCGAGCGTCACGCCAACCGACAGAGGAAGCAAGCTTCCGCTGGCTGCACCTTAACCAGCGCATTGACGCATCGGCTCCATTTGTGGCGCCTGCCGTCTGGCGGGCATGCGATGGCGAGGTCGATGACTTCGATGGAGCGCCAGTCTTCGGCGGGCTCGACCTGTCAGAGGTGTCCGACTTGACCTCTCTGGTGCTCATGGCGCCGAAAGAGACGGACACAGGCACGATCTGGCGCGTCAAGCCGACGTTCTGGCTACCTGGCGACGCGCTGCGCGACAAGGCAAAGGCCGACCGCGTCCCGTATGACATCTGGCATAAGAACGGCCAGCTTGAAACGACGCCGGGCTCGACGGTTGAGTATGAGTTCGTTGCATACAGGCTCTATGAGCTCTCGCAGCAGATGGACCTCCGGAAGATCGCTTTCGACCGCTGGAACTGGCGACACCTGAAGCCGTGGCTGCTCAAGGTTGGTTTCACCGAGGAGCAGCTCGAAGGCGACAACGCCATATTCGAGCAGTACGGGCAGGGCTTCGCGTCTATGTCTCCGGCTCTTCGCGAGCTTGAGGGCATCCTGCTTAACAAGAAGCTGGCACATGGCGGCCACCCGGTCCTGACGATGTGCATGATGAATGCGACGGTGCGCCAGGATCCATCTGGAAACCGCAAGCTCGACAAGCAGAAGTCTCGAGGCCGTATCGACGGTGCAGTTGCGCTGACGATGGCGACGGCCATGGCAGGGACTTACGAGGGCGCGGATCAAACCACGTCGTTCTGGGAAGTTCTCGACCCCAACCAGCAATACTGACAACAAGGAATGCCGGATGGGTATCTGGAATCGCCTGCTCGGCCGAGAGGACGAGCAAAAGTCCGTATCATTTGATCCGGTCTGGCTGAATTGGTTCGGGTCGCGCCAGTCAAAGGCTGGCGTCTCGGTCAGCTGGGAGCGCGCTCTCGACGTTTCTACGGTCTTCGCTTGCCTTCGCGTCATCGCAAACGGTGTGGCGCAGGTGCCGTTGCAGGTCATGAAGGAGTTGCCGGACGCCAAAGGCGGCACGCCGGCGTTGGATCACCCGCTTTACAAGGTGCTGAACCGTCGCCCCAACCAGTGGATGACGGCTTTCGAGCTACTTGAGACCATGATTTTCCACGTTGCTCTCACGGGCAACGCGTTCTTCTACAAGAACATGGTCCGCGGCAAGGTCAAGGAGCTCATCCCGATCGACCCGGGCTCAGTGACGATCACTCGCCACGACGATTATTCGCTGTCATATCGCGTTAGCGGCTTGGATGGCCGCACGATGGACTTCCCGCAGTCGCTCATCTGGCACGTAAAAGGCCCTTCTTGGGATACTTGGCGCGGTTTGGATGCGGTGCGGCAGGCGAGGGAGGCAATCGGCCTCACGATCGCGACGGAAAACACACAGGCCGAGATGCACGCCAACGGCTTGCAGACTGGTGGCGTCTATTCGACCGAGCAGAAGATTTCGCCTGATGATTATAAGAAGATCCAGGCGTGGATCGCTGCGCAGATCGGCGGCGCGAACAAGCACAAGCCATTCGTGATCGATGCCGGGTTCAAATGGACCCCGCAAACGATGACTGGCGTGGATTCGCAGCATCTCGAGACGCGAAAGTTCCAGACTGAGCAGGTTTGCCAGTCTTTCGGCGTGTTTCCACAGATGATCGGCCACGCTGGGCAGGCGATGACGTTTGCAAGCGCCGAGCAGGTGTTTCTGGCGCACGTTGTCCATACGCTCGGGCCTTGGTGGCGCCGGATCGAGGAATCGATCGACGCAAACCTGCTCGATGGCGACGAGGACGATGGTTTCTGCGCGAAATTCAATGCGAATGCCCTGCTGAAGGGCGCCGCGAAGGACCGCAGCGAGTTCTATTCGAAGGCTCTGGGGTCCGGCGGATCGCCCGCGTGGATGACGCCAAACGAGATTCGAGCGCTCGAGGATCTAAATCCTATCGCCGGCGGGGATGAATTGCCCAAGCCGACGAATGTTGGTGGCGCGCCTGCGCCAAATAAGCCGCAGGACGGCCAACAGGACAAGAAGACATGACGAAAACCACTGGTCAGCCTGGCGTTGAGCACTTCAGTTTCGCCCTCGGCGAGATCAAGGCCGACACTGTTGGCGATGACATGACGTTTTCCGGCTACGGCGCTGTTTTCGACAACGTTGACGCCGGCGAGGACGTTCTCGTTAAGGGCGCCTTCAAGGACACCCTCGCGAAGGCAAAAAGCACCGGAATTTGGCCCGCCATGCTATCCCAGCACGGCGGATACGGCACTCAGCTGACGCCGATCGGTGTTTGGACAGAGATGCGCGAGGACGATGTCGGGCTATACGTCGAAGGCAAGTTTGCCAACACCGAGCGAGGCCGGGAAGCGTACGAACTGGTGAAAATGAAGCCAAGGCCGGCCATTTCCGGCCTGTCTATTGGCTTCCGGCCAGTCGAATGGACCCTCCGAAGTGCCCCCGGCGAGCCCCGACGCACTTTGAAGTCGGTCGCGCTGTCGGAAGTCAGCCTCGTGACCTTCCCCATGAACGCGAAAGCACGCGTTCTGAGCGTCAAATCGGAATTCAACCCGCGAGAAATCGAAGACGGTCTGCGTGAAGCTGGCCTGTCGCGGGCGGATAGCGTGAAAGCTGTCGCGGTCTTCAAAAGCGTACTGCTTCGCGATGAAGCAGAGCCGAATGCGGATCTTCGTGATGAAGAGGAAGCGGCAACCAAGAGCGACGCTGAGCTAACCACGCTGGCGGAGCGCATCAAGGCGCTGATCGCCTAGCCACCTGCTAGCGCGGCACGCTCTTCACCACCCACCACCACATCAGGAGATAAATATGTCTGAGAAGACCGCTGTCGAGCAGGTCATGTCTGCCTTTGAAGAGTTCAAGGCAGCCAACGACAATCGCATCAAGGAAATCGAGAAGAAGGGCGTCGCCGACGTGCTTCTCACCGAGAAAGTAGACCGCATCAACGCGGCAATGGACAAGTTCGAGGACGCCAATCAGAAGGCGACCGCCGAGATGCTCGAGACCAAGAAGGCTCTCGACGACGAGAAGAAGCATGTCGATGAGCTCGAAGAAAAGCTCAATCGCCTTTCGCTCGCCGGCTCGGCCGATCCCGCCAAGCGTGCAGAAGAACTGAAGTCCAAGGTCAACCTGTGGGCTCGCGCTGTTGTTGGCGCACACACGATCGGCATTCCGAACCTGCCTGCTGAACAGCAGAAGGCTCTGGCCGACGTCACCGCTGAATACAAGTCGCTCTCGGTCGGCAATGACACGACTGGCGGCTATCTGGCGCCGATGGAATACGTCCGCGAGATCATCAAGACCGTGACGGAGATCTCTCCGGCCCGTGCGCTTGCTCGCGTTCGCCAGACCGCATCCAAGTCGATCCAGCTCCCGAAGCGCACCGGCCAGTTCGCCGCACAGTGGGTTGCTGAGCAGGGCCAAAAGTCCGAGACCGACGGTCTGCGCTACGGCATGTGGGAAATCCCGACCCATGAGCTGTTCGCACTGATCGACATCTCGAACCAGAACCTCGAAGACTCGGCGTTCAATCTGGAGTCGGAGATCAGCTTCGAGGCGACCGAGCAGTTCGCTGTGGCCGAAGGTGCTGCCTTCGTGTCCGGCAACGGCGTTGGCAAGCCGGAAGGCTTCCTGGTGGCTGCTGGCGTAGGCGGCGCGAACTCTGGTTCCGCGACCACGATCGCTGACGCTGACGGCCAGGCTGACGGCCTGCTGAAGCTGAAGTACGGCCTGAAGACCGCCTACACGCGCAACGCGTCGTGGGCTCTCAACCGTACCACGCTCGGCTCCGTTCGTCGCCTCAAGGACGCCCAGAAGAACTACATCTGGATGCCAGGCATTGCCAACGGCCGCCCGAACACGATCGACGGCGACCCCTACGTCGAAGTTCCGGATATGCCGAACGAAGGCGCAGGTGCCACTCCGGTAGCATACGGCGATTTCGCTCGCGGTTATACGCTGGTAGATCGCATCGCCATGGAAATGCTCCGTGATCCTTACACGCAGGCTACCAGCGGCAACGTCCGCTTCATCTTCCGCCGTCGTCTCGGTGGTCAGGTGGTGCTGGCTGAAGCAATCCGCAAGCTGACCTGCGCGGTCTAAGCCAACGGCGGGCGCTCTCCGGGGCGCCCATTTCCAACACCATAAGGAGATAGCCTGATGGCTTCCAAGGACACCTACAACAACATTGGCGTCACGCTTGCTGTGTCGCCGGCCGTTCTCTCGGCTACCAACACTTCAGCCGCCATCGACCTCGCTGGCTTTGAGGGCGCGACTGTCGTCGTCACCTCTGGCGCGATCGTAGCCTCCGGTAACTTCACGCCGAAGCTGCAGGAATCCGACGCTTCCGGCTCCGGATTCACCGATGTGGCTGCGAAAGACCTTCTCGGCGCATTCCCTGCGGCTCTCGCTGCCGATTCCGCCTATAAGGTCGGTTATCTCGGCTCGAAGCGCTACATCCGCACGGTCATCACGCTGAATAGCGGCACGTCCGTCGCAGCAAGCGCCGTCGTTCTGAAGTCGCACGCTCGCAGCAAGCCGGTCGCCTAATGGTGCACCAGGTCGTTAAGCCGTTCCCGTATTCGGAGGACGGCGTAACGCTTATCGGCCTGAATGTGGGTGATAAGCGAGATTTCGGCGCGCTCGCTGAAGGCCTGGCGTCTGAAGGGTGGGTCGAGGCCGTAGAAGGCTCCGTGGAACCCGAGCCCGAACCGGAACCTGTTCCAGAGCCGGTTCCGGAGCCAGAGCCGGTACCGGAACCTGAAAAGCCTGCAAAGAAGGCGGGGAAGTAACATGAGTTTGCGCCTTGTGACGCCGGCATCGGCTACGATTGTGTCGTTGACGGAAGCCAAGGCGCATCTTCGCGTCTTCCACGAAGACGACGACGACTATATCGACGGCCTGATCGCCGCCGCGCAGGATTGGCTGGCCGGTGAGAAGAACTGGCTGGGTCGATCGGTCGTCGAGCAGGCCTGGGAGCTCACGCTAGACCGTTTCCCGGTCGCGAGGATCGATCTGCCAAAACCGCCATTGAAGTCGGTTGACGGCGTATTTTACACGCCCGCAAGCGGGGTCGAGGTCACTCTTTCCGGATTTAGGGTCATCGACGCCAAAGTGCCCGACGGTGGATACGTCCTCCCGGCGGTCGGCACGGCTTGGCCAGTCACAAACGGGGAGCCCGCGTCTGTACGCATCGCTTTCAAGGCTGGATTCGAAACGGTTCCCACGTCGGTAAAGCAGGCGGCGCTTCTGATGATTGGCCATTGGTACGAACACCGTGAGGCGGCATCCGACGTGAAGATTACCGACCTGCCTATGGCGGTCGACGCACTGCTCTATCCCTATCGGAACTGGGCAGTCTGAAGAATTTGGATTCTTTGCTGGTGGCAGCTATATACCAGTTGCTTGGCTAGGGTAGCTCCCGAAAAGCGGTCATCCAGCCGCCTGCCAAGCGCCACATCTGGATAGTGAGAGGGATACTCGCGATGGATTTTTACACGTACATTTGGCGTGATGCAGCTGGCGTGCCGTTTTATGTGGGCAAGGGCAAAGGCCGGCGATTTAACCAGATCGCTAGTAGGTCTGAAGAATTCAAGAGGGTCCACGGTCGCGGCGGATGTGCCGTAGAGATTGCCGACCGATTCATTCACGAATCGCAAGCGCATGCTCACGAAGTCGAGTTGATCGAGTTGTATGGGCGCCGCGAGATGGGCGGTCTCCTTGTCAACAAAACTGATGGCGGCGATGGCTTCGCTGGAGCGATACGGACGCCAGAGCACAATGCTAAGATAGGCGCCTCTAAGGTTGGAAAACCTCGTCCGGATAGCGTGAAGATAAAGCTGAGAGAGATCAAGACGGGTGTTCCACTCTCTGTGGAGCATCGCGCAGCTATCTCTCTCGGGCAGACTGGATCGAAGCATTCCGATGTAACGAAGGCAAAGATCGGCGCGGAACACAAGGGCAAAACCATATCGGCGGATCAAGTTGATAAGATTGTCCACACGATGACCGGCAGGAAACTTACAGAGTTGCATAAGCGCAATATGTCGGCCGCCGTCTCACTTCGATACCAAGACGATTTAGAGCGCGAAAGGTCCGCAAGGGCTTCGCACTCTGCGTCTGTAAGTTCCAACAACACGTCTGGCTACAAAGGCGTGTCGTTCCGGAAAGACAGAAATAAGTGGCGGGCAACTATTAAGATTGGCGACGTTCAACGTAGCTTGGGTGTTTTCGAAACTCCTGAGGAAGCGGCAGTGGCTTATGACGTAGCAGCAAAAGCTGCTTGGGGTCATGACGCTTACCTAAACCTTCCCGATCGATTAGCGTCCTTCAACTAGGAAAAACAACATGGCAGCAATCTCTATCACGCCGGCGAATGTCGTCGCCGGCGCCAATGCCACGCGCGATTCAGGCACTGCTGGTGAGGCAATCACCGCGGGCCAGACCGTGTATCTGTCGTCGACGACAAACCGCTGGATGCTGGCTGACACAAATTCGCCCACGGTCGAGGCGCGTGTCGCCAAGGGCATCGCCCTCAACGGCGCTGCCCTTAACCAGCCCGTGGCTATCCTCAAGGATGGCGATCTGACAATCGGCGCCACTCTGACCAAGGGTGTTGGCTACTACCTCGGCGGGGCGCCTGGCTCGATCGTGCCGGTCGCTGACCTGACAACCGGCGATTACACGTGCTTTCTTGGTATCGCCAAGTCGACGAGCGTTCTCGCCGTTAAGATCCAATCCGCAGGCGTGGCGCTCTAACGTGTGGGTGCGGTTTAGCGAGCGCTTCGACTTTATCGCGAACGCCGCCGTGACCGTCGTTTTTCGACCAGATGGCGGCCCGCTCAAGGATGGTCGCTATTCGGTGACGCGGGCTTGCGCCGAAGCGGCGGTTGAGGCTGGAAAGGCCGAGACCTGCCAGCGGCCGAAAGGCAGGTTCTGATGGCGAAGCCAACTAGCGCCGGCGCGATGCGGGAGAAACTGCACTTCCAGGCGCGCGCGATGATCGATGACGGCTATGGCAATGAGCAGGCTGGCGACTTCGCCACTGTGTTCACCACCGCCGCCCGTCTCACGCCAATGAAGGGCAGCGAGCCCGTCATCGCCTCGCGGCTGGCCGGAGTGCAGCCCTATATCATCAGCATTCGCAGCTGCGTGGCGGCTAGGGCCGTCACCACGGCGTGGCGAGCGGTCGATGCGCGCAATCCATCGCGGATCTTCAACATCACGTCAGCGGCCAACGTCGACGAGAAGAATGCCATGATCGACATGATGGCGACGCAGGGAGTGGCGACCTGATGGCACTGAAGGCGAAGGTCACGGGCAGGGCGGAGCTGACTAGGAACCTCAGAGCATTCGTCCCGAACGCCTTGGTCTATGCAGCCGACGCCAACTATCGGATTGCCGAAGAGGTTGCTGACAAGATCCGGGAAGTTGCTCCGCGTGGCGCGACGCTCGAATATGCAGAGGCGATCCACGGCGACTTCGTGAAGCATCACCCGGATGCTCTCGATTTCAGCGACAACCCGACCAAAGACAAAGACGCCGCGGGGCTATTCGCTCCCTATATCTGGCGATTCTTGGAATTCGGGACTGCGCCGCACAACACAGCGGCAGGTGGCGGCACGGTGAAGGGCCGATCGGCTTTCTCTGAGGGCAAGGGAAACCTGCATCCAGGCACGCCAGCCCAGCCGCACATTTACCCGACATGGCGAAGCTTCAAGGCAACGGCGGTGAAGATCAAACGCGCCGCGATTGCCAAGGCGATACGCGAATTCAATCGGATATAGTCAATGGCTGCAGCAGAGCTTGAATTGCAGGGTGCGATCGTCGCTCGCCTGAAGGCTGACGCTGCCTTGACGGCGCTTGTCGGCGGGCGCGTTTACGATCAACCGCCGTCTCCGGTGACTTACCCCTACGTCACCATCGGAGAAGCGCAGACGCTACGCAACGATGCAACATGCATCAGCGGCGGCAAGGTCTACCTCACGATCCATGGCTGGTCGACCGCGGTCGGCTACCCCGAGGCGAGAAGGATCGCGGAAGCCGTAGTGGAAAGCCTTCATTTGGCGCCGATAGCACTTCCGACCAATCATTTGAATTCACTCATGCATCGTCAGACGCGGACGTTCCGTGATGCTGACGGGCTGACCAGTCACGCGGTGATCGACTTCGTGGCATCGGTGCGCAAGCCGTTCGCTTAGCGCCATCAACACACAAACACAAAGATAGGCCGCCTCGTCGGCAAAGGAGTCACTATGGCAGATGGCGAACAGCTCGGCAGAACCCTACTCATCAAAGTAGGCGACGGCGCTGATCCAGAAGTATTCAGCAACCTGTGCGGCCTGAAGGATCGAAGCTTCGACCTTTCCGCCAATTCGGTTGATACCACCAAGCCGAGCTGCACCAATCCCGGTGGCCCGGTCCAG
Organism: Rhizobium sp. FG113; assembly: GCF_057809895.1. NCBI lineage: Bacteria > Pseudomonadati > Pseudomonadota > Alphaproteobacteria > Hyphomicrobiales > Rhizobiaceae > Rhizobium > Rhizobium sp. FG113. The sequence continues at coordinate 35,221 of NZ_JBMDKV010000009.1, forward strand.
AAGACTGGCCGGCCGGGTATTGTCAGCCGAACCTTCCAGGGTTCCGGCACGTTCGTATCCAGCGCCGCCATGAAGGCGTTCATGACCAACGTCATCAACGCGACCGTCTTCAACGCGCAGGTCATCGTGCCTGGTCTCGGAACGTTCGCCGGCCCTTACTTCGTCACCAGCTTCCAGGCTAGCGGCGACATGGAAAATGACCTGCAGTTCAGCGCGACCTTTGAAGCTGCTGCTGCGCTCGTATTCACGGCGGAGGCATAATCCATGGCTAAAGAGGAGAAGGTATTTCCGCTGGCCGTAAACGAAGCGCGCGGTGAAACGGCGCTTTGGGTCGCGGGCGTACCGCTAGTGCTGGCGGCCGAGATCGGTCGCCTGTCGGCCGTATCAACCCGCCTGCAGTGCAAGTCGCTCAACGATCTGTTCCTGCGACTTTCTGGCGTTGAGACGGCGGCGACGCTTGCTGCGATCGAGCTTCTGACCGTCAAGGGCAATGCGCTCGAGGCGATCACGAAAATCAAGCTGAAGCACTTCCCGGCATGCGCCGAAGCGTTTTCTGCCGTCCTCTCTCATCACTTCGAGGGTGACGAGGGTGACGCGGGAAACGCGGAAGCCGTCGACGAGGCGGCTTAAAGAAAGAGGAGCCGTTCCCGTGGCGGGAATGGCTGCGGATCGGGACCGGTGGCCTGAAATGGCGACCGGCCGATTTCTGGGAAGCCACGCTCACTGAATTCTTTGCGGCCATCAACGGCCACAACGAAGCGCAAGAGCCAGAGCAGAAGCAAGAGGGCGGCCCGACGGCCACCGAGATGGCTGAGCTCATGGCGAAGTATGGATGATTTTCGGAAGGGCCCGCCACCACGCGGGCTTTTCCATTTTAAGGCGAAATGCTGATGGCTGACAACGACAATAATCTGGTCTTTACCGTCAGCTCGGACATGTCCGCCGCGCAGCGCGGCTTGGCGAAGTTCGCGGTTGATGTAGGCGCATCGGCCGACCAGATCGCTAGAAAATATGCGGCCGCCGGCGCCAAGATCGACGGATCCGTTTCCGCGCTTCAGTCTCGCATTAACGGCGTGGTCGGGATTGGCGCTAAGGTCTCGAAGGAGTGGACCGGCGCGCTGGCCGATCAGGGCAAGGAACTTGAGCGCCTTCGTGCTCGTTACTCGCCTCTTTTCGCCACCATCAACAACTACAAGCAGGCCGTCACCGACATCAGACGCGCCCATGCAATCGGCGCAATCTCGGCCAACGAGATGGCAGCCGCGATCAGCAAGGAGCGGCAGGCCGCTCTAGCATCTACCGCGGCGATCAAGGGTCGCAATGCTGCGCTGGCGGCAACTCCGGCTGCAAAGCCTGGCTCGACCGGCGCCGTGCGCGGATTTGAGACGGCGAACATCGCCGCTCAATTCCAGGATATCGCCGTTAGCGCCACCTACGGCAATCCCATTCAGGTTGCGCTTCAGCAGGGTACGCAGCTTTCTTCCATCCTTGGCCAGATGGAAAACCCCATCAAGGGCATTGGCGCGGCGTTCATGTCGATCGTCAGCCCGGTCAGCCTGGTCACTATCGGCGCCATCGCGGCAGGTGTGGCTGCTTTTCAGTATTTCAGCTCGACCGAGGATGAGGCCGACAAGGCGGCCGACGCGCTTAAGAACCACTCCGACCTGATCCAACGGATCAAGGAAGCGTGGCCAGAGGCAGCGGAAGGCCTGAAAGACTACGCGGCGGAGAGCAAACGTATCCTGATGCAGGATACGAAGGACTCGGTTGAGCTCTATAAGTCGGCGATTGTCGATGCGGCAAAGGATGCCAAATCACCACTGCTGAGCATTCCGGCTAGCGACTTTCAGGGTGCGACGGAGACGATCCGCCTTGTGCAGGTGGCGATCGGCCAGTTGGATACCGGCATCAAGGCTGGGAACCCCAATCTGCGCGCGTTCATCGAGCAACTGATTGAGATCGAAAATAAGTCAGGCACGCCCGAGAATATCAAGGAACTCATCAAGGAGATCCGCGAGGCGGCGAAGGCTGGCCTTGATGCGCAGGCAAAGCTCGATCCGCTCACCAAGACGATCGATGGCGTCGGCCTGGCTGCTGCGCAAACGGCGAAGAACATTGATCTGTTCGTCAAGGCCGTCGACAAGCTGTCCGACATTTCGCCCACGCCGCTTGCTGACATCACGAGAGCCCAGAAGGCCTATGATGACGCCCTCAAGGCGGCCCGCACTGAGGCGGACGTTCGCGCAGCTGATGACGCGCTTGCTGCGGCCAAGAAGCGTATCGCGGACCAGAATCCGACCGTCACCGACGGTGATGGCCGCACGTTCGATGTCCCGACCCCTCAGTCTCGACCGCTGGTCGAGCTGGAAGGACTACCGGGCGCCGACAAAGCCGATAAGAAAGCCGAGACGGCCGCTCAAAAGGCGGCCAACGCTTATCGCGACCTGCTCAAATCTGCCAGCGATCGCATTGCGCAGGTGCAGCAGGAGATTGATCTGCTCGGCAAATACGGCGTCGAAGCCGACGCCGCGCGCTTCGCCTTGGACCTCATGCAGCAGTCCGAGGACAAAGGACGCTCGCTCTCCGAGACACAGCGCAAAGAGATCGAGAAGAAGGTCGAGCTCTACAAGCAGTATTCTGAGGCGCTCGCCAAGGCGAAGCTTTCGCAGGATATTTTGCAGCAGCAGCGGTTCAACTCGCTGTCGAAGGAAGACCAGCAGATCACCACGACGCTCCGCCAATACGGACTGTCGGAAGATCTGGGAAGCAAGGAAGCGGGCCAGATCAGGCAGTCGTTACGAACCGACGAGCTGCGCGATGATCTGAAGTCGTTTGCCACGGATTTCCGGACATCGCTGCTCAACAACGGCGGCGATATAGGGAAAGCCTTCGCGGATTCGATCGAGAATGCGCTTATGAACCAGGTCGCCAAGATCTGGGACAAGCTGTTTGATCAGATCATCAACGCGTTTCTCAATAGCGGATCCGGTCAGGCCGCAGCCAGCAATGGTGGCGGGCTTGGCGGCCTCATCGGGAGTGTGTTCAGCGGTAGTGGCAGCGCAACGGCGAGCAAGGCCGTATCATCGAGTGCGAGTGGTGCTGTCGATAAAGCCTTTTCGCTTCTCGGCCAGAACGAGACGAGCAACGCATCATCCATCAACTCCTTCCTGAAACAGGGCGGCGTTGACCTGAATGCGGCTCAAACCGCTTGGTGCGCTGCCTTCGTCAACTCCTCGCTGGAGCAAGTTGGCGTCAGCGGAAGCGGATCGAATGTGGCTAACTCGTTCCTCAATTGGGGAACGAAGATCGACCCGAGCCAGATCCTTAAGGGTGACGTGCTTGTGCAGAGTCGCGGTCTTGGGGCAAGCCAGTCGGGCGGCCATGTCGGCTTCGCTACGGGTGCCACGCGCCTTGTCGGTGGCCAGCAGCAGCTTGAGATGCTTTCGGGCAATCTCAGCAATGGTGTTGGCAAGAGCTGGGTCGACGCGATGGACGTCCAAGCCCGCCGCGCAACTGACGCTGCTTCGTCGCTGGGGAAGGTGGCTAACTCGTCGATGAATGCCACGCAGGGGCTCGGCCAGTTCGGCAAGGGTCTCAATCAGCTCGGAAGTAACCTGTCTGTAGGCGGTGGTGGGGGTGGAGGTTGGCTCAACTTCCTCGCTGGCACGAGTTTTGCCGGATCTGGTCAGCTTGCGGCTAGTGGCGGCATCGGCCTGTTTGCTGATGGCGGATTGATTACCGGCCCCGGAAGCGGGACGTCTGACAGCATTCCGATCATGGCATCGGACGAAGAGTTCATCGTCAACGCCAGGCAGTCCAAGAAACACCGAGCGCTCCTTCACGCCATCAACAATGGCACGATCGGACGCTTTGCAGCTGGCGGCGTGGTTGGTGCGGTCGCCCCAACACTCGCCCCATCAGGCGGCTTTGGCCGTGGTGACGTCGAGATCAACGTGATCAACAACAACGGCTCGCAGGTTTCCCAGACCAAGCGCAAAACGGCCTCCGGTCAGGCTATCGACGTGGTCATCGACGATATGGTCGCCGACAAGATGAACAAGCCCGGCTCGCGCTCGCGCGGCGCCGTGCAGTCGCAGTTCGGCTTGAAAACAGGACTAGCTAGACGATGACAGCAATCTGGCCAGACAGCCTGCCAAAGCGGTTCAACGTGGCGTCGTATCAAGAAACGCTGCCTGACAACGTCATCTATTCCGAAGTGTCGATCGGGCCAGCAAAGGCCCGACGACGCACCACCTCGAATGTCTGGGATCAGAGCGGCACGATGGTCATGACTTATGACCAGTATCGCGCATTCCTGCGGTTCCGGTCGGAAGACGTCAGCGGCGGCGCCAAGGCCTTCTGGTTTCCAGACAGACTTGGCGGCCCGAACTTGCTGGTCAGGTTCAAGGAGCCGCCGAAGGCGACGCTCGATGCCAACCTTTGGCAGGTGGCGATAACGCTAGAGGTGCTGCCGTGAGCCGGACAGTCTCGTCGAACTTCATCTCGGCAGCCAATGCCCAGGAGACGGATGAGGTCGTCATCTGTCTCCTCACGGTGACACACGAGGAAATCCCCGAGCCGATCTACCTGTCGAGCGACGCGACCGAGCGTCTATCGGCGGATCCGCTCATCTACGGCACGACGAGCCGCGGCAACCAGCATTTATACCTGCCGTTCGAGTTCACGCTTCCGGACGACAAGAGCGATAGCCCGCCACGGGTTATCCTGACGATGGATAACACCGATCGGTCGCTCGTCGCGCTGCTGCGGTCGATCTCGACGCCAGCCGACGTGCTCGTTGAGATCGTGCTGGCATCGGATTTGAATCAGGTCGAACTGGTCATGCCTGCTTTGCAGTTGGGCGACGTGACGATCAACGAAGGTTCGATCTCGGCGACGCTGGTCGCGGACGCACTCATCAGCGAGCCTTATCCGGCCGGGCTTTTCACGCCTGGCGCATTTCCGGGATTGTTCTGATGCTCTCAAGGTTCGTAGGCATCCCCTATGTGGCTCACGGTCGCGACTACGCGGGAGCGGACTGTTGGGGTTTGCTCTTCCTTTACTATCGCGATGAACTCGGCACGCCTATCCCTTCCTATTCGGCCGAGATGCGGGAACGCGAGTTCCACCGCAAGGATATCGGGCCGCTCATGGACGTCGAGATCGATCGGCTATGGGATCAGGTCGAGGATCCGCAGCCGGGCGACGGCGTATTGCTGCGGGCAGGGCGGTTCAACACCCACGTCGGCGTCTTCCTCGGAGCTGGCAAGATGCTGCACAGCGAGGGTCCAGAGCCCTCAGTTGTGGTGCGCCTAGACGACATACGGCTGCGTTCTCGCATCGCCGGGTATTTCAGATTGAAGACCGACGGTTCGCCGCCGGCGTAAACAGGCGGTTCCCACATGCAGATTGCACGGAACGTCGTGGCGCACAGTCACGCCGGAGAGATCATTGCGCCTGCCGATAAGGTCGATGTCTACATCCGCCCGTCGCCGCTCCGTCAGGACAAGAAGCATTTCCGCATCCCGGCCGGTCTGACTGTCGGCGAGATGATTGAGGAGTGCGCAGCGCAGGCCGGTCTCCACCCGGAGAAGTCCGCGCTGGTGGTCTCGCTAAATGGCCACAAGATTCCGCGCGCGAACTGGGCGCGCCTCCGCGCCAAGTCTGGCGTGACGGTCAACATCGTCGCCGTGCCGCGAGGCAAGGCGATCGGCAAGATCCTCGGTGCGATCGTCGCGCTCGTGGCGGCGGTTGTGGCGCCATATCTGGCGACTGCGGTGTTCGGTCTTGCGGCGGGCACCACTGCGTTCAGCGTAGCTACCGGCCTGATCGGCGCCGGCCTGTCTATGGCTGGATCGATGATCGTGAACGCGCTGTTCCCGCCGGCCAAGCCAGTCAGCCAGGTCGACAACACCAAGACGCTCTACTCGATCGGTGGGGCGCAGAACGAGGCCACCCAGTACGGCGCCGTTCCGACAATCTTTGGAACGCATCGCATTTCGCCGCCTTATGCGGCAGGCCCGTACACCGAAATCATCGGTGACGATCAGTATCTGCGCATGCTCTTCTGCGTCGGCTACGGCCCAATCTCGATGTCAGACATCAAGATTGGCGAGACGCCAATCAGCAAGTTTGATGGCGTGACGATGGAGGTGATCGAGGATCACATTGCCACGCCGCCGACGCTCTACACGCAGCCTGTCTATGAAGAAGACGTCTCCGTTTCAATGGAGTTCGCCGATAGCTGGACCACTCGCACCACCGCGGACAAGGTCGAAGAGATCTCGGTCGATATCGCCTTTCCGAACGGTGTCTATCAGCTTCGCAGCTCGAACGGGCAAAAGGTCAACTACACAGTCGGGGTGGAGGTGCAATACGCGCCGGCAGATTCCGGGGCTTGGGTTGCAGGTGGATCTGTTGTCCTGACGGCCAACTCTACCCAGGCGGTTCGCCGCACCGTGGCATGGACGGTTCCTTCTGGCAAATATGACGTCAGGGTCAGGAAATCGACGTCCGACAATCCCTTTGTCGATGATCAGGTGTCCGAGGTCGTCTACTTCTCCGCCTTGCGCGGGCGCCGGCAGGTTCCGGCGATCAATTTCACCAAGCCTCTCTCTGTCATTGCCATGCGGATCAAGGCGACTAACGAGCTTTCTGGCGTCGTCGACAAGTTGAACCTTCTCGCCACGCCTCGCATTCGCGCGTGGAACGGCACGATCTGGGCCGATGGCCAGCCCACCAGCAATCCCGCCGACCACTTCCGGCATGTGCTGCAGGGGAATGCCAACGCTCGTCCGGTGGCCGACGCGTTGATTGATCTCGCCGGGATCCAGGAGTGGCACGAATACTGCCGCGTTAAGGGCTTCACTTTCGATATCGTGGCCACAAGCCAGCAGTCGGTGTTCGATCAGCTTCAGCAGATTGCTGCTGCAGGTAGGGCGGCTGTATCGCTGCGCGATGGCAAGTGGGGCGTCGTATGGGACGTCGAAGATAGCCCGATCGTCCAGCACTTCACACCGCGCAACTCGTGGAGCTTCTCGTCCACCCGCGCATACGCTGACCTGCCGCATGGCTTCCGTGTCTCGTTCATCAACAAGGCCAACGGCTACCTCAATGACGAGCGCGTCGTCTATGACGATGGCTACACAGAAGCCAACGCCACCAAGTTTGAAGGCTTGGACTTCCCTGGCGTCGTTGACAAGGATCTGATCTGGAAGCACGGCCGGTATCACCTGGCCCAGCTTCGCTTGCAGCGCGAGTCCTATTCGCTCTCGACGGACTTCGAGAACCTCGTCTGCACACGCGGCGATCGCGTTCGCGTCAACCATGACACGGTTCTTTGGGGTCTCGGCGCTGGCCGCGTCTCTTTCGTCAGTTCGTCGCCGGATACGGTCGTCATCGACGATACGTTCCCGATGGAGGCGGGGAAGACCTATTCGATCCGCTTCAGGCTCGATGATGGATCTAGCGTTGTTCGACAGGTCGCCGGCATTGACGGTGACTTCAGGACGTTCACGCTGGTCGGCACTGGCGACCTGCCGATGCGGGGTGACCTCGCGCTGTTCGGTGAGAACGGTCTCGATAGTGTGGTTCTTCGCGTCAAGGGCATCACAGCCCAGCCAGACCTGTCTGCTAAGATCGAGCTGGTCGATGACGCACCCGACATTCTGCTTGCGGACAAGGGCGATATCCCGCCATTCGAGACGGGCATCGCAACGCTGGTTGACTATCGGGCCTATGCTCCGCAGCAGCTGACATATGTCGAAACCATCTGGACGAAAGCGTCCGGCCAGTCGACGTTCAAGCTGAGCTGGCTCGCTCCCTCGGTCGGATCAGTCTCGTCCTACATCGTTCAGTATGCGGTCAAAGGCAGCGATAACTGGAACCCATCGGTTTCCGCAGCTGGCACATCACTTGATCTGAACGGCATAGATGCTGGCGTCTATGACGTTCGAGTGCGAGCCATCTTTACCAATGGCCAGCTCTCCGATTGGGCGTCTCAGACAATGGTGGCGGCGATCTTCGCCGATCCGCCAGATGACGTTTCAGGCTTCAGAATTTCGATCGCCGGCGATACGGCCACGCTTCAGTGGGATGATCCGCAGGACGAGACGGTCAGTTATTACCATATCCGGTTCTCACCGCTCACCAGCGGCGTGACCTGGCAGACTTCATCGCAGCTCCGGAACAACGTCGTCGGCACAAGCGTGCAGGTCTCGGCCATGGTCGGAACCTATCTGATCAAGGCTGTCACGTACTCTGGGCTGGATTCAGTCAATCCCGCGATCATCGCATCGACGGTGGATCCACTGACATCCTTCAACGCTGTTGAGGCGATGCAGGACGCGCCGACGTTTGCCGGTACCAAAACGGATGTCTCCGTAAGCAGCGGACAGCTTCGCCTAGAAAGCGGCGGTGACGTTTTCGATCTGACTGACTTCTTCGCACCTCCTGACTACTTCCTGTCCGGTGGTGGCTTCCCATCGCAGGGAATCTATGAGTTCGTCAACGTCATCGATCTCGGGCAGGTCTACACCTCTCGTGTGTCTGCTGAGGTGGTCGCATTCGGTGAACTCACCAGCGAAGAGGTATTTTCGCGTCCGGATTGGTTCGGGTCACCCGACTTCTTTGGCACGGCGTCTGAATCGCTATGGGACGTCACGGTTGAGATATCGACCACAAACGACAACCCAGCCGGCACGCCTGTCTGGAGCGCATGGAGCGAACTGATTGCGGCCGACATCTCGGCACGCGGTTATCGCTTCCGCGCTCTCCTGAAGTCGTTGCAGTTCGATGTGACGCCGGTCGTAACTGGCTTGGCGGTCACAGTCGACATGCCAGACCGGGTGCTTGCCGAGAACGACCTCACCGTCGGGACGGGCGGCAGGACGATCAGCTTTACGCCTCCATACTTCGCGCTCAGCGGGGTCTCCATCTCAGCCCAGGGTCTGCAGACCGGTGATTACTACGAGATCACCGCAAAGGATGCAGCCGGCTTCACCATCATCTTCCGCAATGCATCAGGCACGGCGGTGACGCGATCGTTTGATTACGTCGCGAAAGGATACGGGACAGTTCAGTGACGCAAGCAACGCTTTATAGCGTGCCAACCGTCGGGCCGGCGAGCCCGACGGTGATGGCGCAGCGCATCGATGACAACTTCGATGCGATCATTTCCGGACATTCTGGATCTGCTCGCCCCGCCTATGCGGTAGAGGGTATGATCTGGGAAGACACCTCGGTCGCGGGAACAGTGAAGTACAATCACTATGACGGCACTGACGATATCCTTCTTTGGACAGTCAATACCGCAACAAATGTTGTGACCTATGCCAACGTAACGCCGTCGTCAGACCAGGCGTATGGGCAGTGCCAGTTGACGCTGTCGGGTGGAAATCTTCTTCTTTCCAGAAAAAACGGAAGACTACTGACGGTCAATGGCGCCCACTATGTCATCCCCGCCAGTGGTCCAACATTGGCCGCTACGAGCCTCACGCCTGGCACGCTCTACTACATCTACGCGTACATAAACTCTGGCACCATGGCGATGGAGGCCTCAACGACGGTCTCTGCGATCGACGCAGCCACCGGGATGGCGATCAAGACGGGCGATGCGACCCGCACTCTGGTCGGCATGGCGAGACCAGTGACCGGACCTGCTTGGGTTGATAATCCGAACCAGCGCTTTGTCCGCTCCTGGTTTAATTCCCCAACAATCGCGCTTTCTGCGAATTTCACTGCCGATCGAACGACGGCGAGCATCTCCTTTACAGAGATAAACTCAGAAATCAGATGCGAGTTTCTGCTTTGGTCTGGAGAAGTTTTACGTGCCGCTGGCACGGGCTCTGTTTCAAACAGCAGCGCGAGTGTCGCCAACGTCACGTCTATTGGGGTTGATAGCACAACGACGCCAGAGGTGGCCGGAATTCTGACGAGCTCGACGAACGCCAACAACAGTCAGTCGTTCGCGGCCCCGGCAATCCGAAACAATCTGACGCAGGGATATCATTTTATAACACTCCTTGGGTCGGTTGGCGGTGGCACCGCTACTTGGACTGGGTCTACGAATGGTTTCCGTTCCGCCATAACAGGGGAAATAAAATAATGACGCAGGCTGTAAAATTCGGTTCGGGGGTACAGGCTTTTGGCAACAGCATCGCCGCAGGCAGCGTTGCCAGCGCTGGGAACGGGTATTCCAATGCCGTGGTTGCGTTTATCGGCGGTTCCCTTGAAAGCCGGGCGATCGGCGGGACGGGGGTTCAGTCGATAACCCAACAGGGCTACACCTACCACCCGTATGGGGCTCGCTCGAAGCCTGTTATATGGGACGGGCCGCTCAACGATATTCGAAGATACGGCGCGGTTGCACTGGATGCCATCCCTGCCGCGCTTGACGCATTCCTCTCTTCGGCCTTTGCCGGAGGGGCTGTTCCTGTTTCATACTCCGGTGTTTCGAAGATCGGGGCATGGAACACGCTCGGGACAAACTTCGGCGGAAAAGCGCTATCGTTTAGCTCCAGGGGGCTTTACACCAGCGACCCTGCAGCGAGCATGAGCTTTAATTTCACCTTTCCCCGTATCGCGGTCCATGCGTACATCACAGAGCCTGTCGCTTTCGGATCAACGTACAAAGACCTCGATGTATCGATCGACGGCGGCCCGGTTGATGTTTTTTTCCTCAATAACAAGGCTCTTCCCGGTGAGGGGTACTGCGGAGCAGCGAAAATTTACCGCAACCTCGGAACCGGTCCCCACTCCATCAAGATTACCCCGCCGACAACAGCGGGCGCCTACACCGCCGTGGACTGTCTCGTCTTTCCTCAACCCGAGGGATTCGCGCCAGTTTTCGTAGGGCATGTTCCGTATCTCGCGAACTGGACTGCCGGCGGCCTGTCGGGTGCGACCCAAGCCCTCGTTGATCAAGCCAATGCAATCATCGATGGCGTCATTGCTGAGTGGAGAGCAGATGGCTTCCCTGTAGAGGCGGTCCCCGTCAATGATTTCTATGACGTGACTCGAGATTGTTCCCCCGATAACGTCCACCCCCACACGGCAGGACACCGGAACTACGCTATGGCATATATGGATCGCATGCGAATCATCCCCTAAGTCTGCTTTTTGTGCCATCAGTTGACTGAAGTTTTGACTCTGATAGGCATCGCGAATGAAGAGATTTATACAGCTTGTGCTTCTGCTGTTGCTTTCATGGCATCCTGTGGCAGCAGATCCCCTCTATGGGCGGGAAAACCTGGCCGCTTTTTACACCGCACTGGTGAAAGCGCGGGCCGATGGCACGCCCATCCGTATCCATGTCGTTGGCGACAGCAAGGTAGAGGGGTATGGCGTTTCGCCAGGTTATCGCATTGACCAACTTATAGCGGAAGGGGCTCGCGGGTATCCTGTTGTTGTGACGTATGAGGGGTGGTCTGGGCAGAACTCATTCATATGGGCACACTCGAAAGCGACTGAGTTCATAACCCAAAAGCCATCAACAAACCTTCTGATCGTGGACTTCGGGACGAACGAAAGGATATTGCAGGCTGAAGGTGGGCGCCAGACCACGGAGCAGACAATAGCGAACCATATGGCCGCTATTGCTGCAATTCGCGCCGTGCGCGGCTCCTCCGACATGTCGATCCTCTTGATGGGGCAGACGCCGGCCAATAATTGGAATCCAGATTACGACCAGACTCTGGCTCGGATGACCGAGATCAATGGGGCTCTCAAAAAAGTCGCGCAGCAAACCAACAGCGGATTCTTCGATCCGCTTGAGTTATTTCAGCGCGCTCACGCGGAAGCAGGATGGATGGATCAACTCCCAACGCCGGAGTTCGGGGATGGCAACGCCCACCCGGGCAATGCGATGAATATGGTGATGATCGGAGAGCTAGCGAATAGGCTGTTTCCGATGCCGTACCCCGTGAAGGCGAAGCCATCCTCATGTTGGTTGTTTTGCGGTTCTAAACCGTAGAAATTGATGAGCCTTTCCAATGAAAGGCATCTCGATCCGCCGATATGTCCAGTCTGAGATAGCTAAGACGACAGCGGTGTAGACGACAAATTCTGAGAAGTTCATCGGCCGATCGGCAACCGAGATGAAAATGTCCAAAACCAACGAGTGGACGAGGTAGACGGAATAGGAAATTCGCCCCACCCAAGCAACGATTGGCAATCTGACGCGGGGCGGGCTTGCGGTTGTTCCCAAAATGAAAATTGCCGTGCCGATTGCCGCGACGAGGCTCTGGATGTGCCACTCTAAATTTCTGTCTCCAGGATAGTGCTTCGCTATCATCGCCAAGATCAGAAACACGCCGAAAATATAGCTGGATCGGTCCGCAAAGATGGAAGGGATCTTTTTGAAGGAAATCACAGCGGCCGCCGCAGCCCCAATAAGGAAGTGATCATAGTAGATCCACGCTGCATCCGCGCCGCCTGTGGCCTTATAGGCAACGCAGAGACCACCAAGGAAAACAAAGCCAGCAAAAAGGTTTCGCAGCGGAGGCCCGGGTAGAAACGATAGGGCCATCAAGACCAGCGGGAACGAGACGTAAAACCAAAATTCGACGTAAAGCGTCCAAAGGACGCCGGTGCTATAACCTATCCACTCGCCCGGGAACCCAGAAAAGGTGAACATCGCCCACGCTGATTTCTGAAAGAGGTGAAAGCTTCTCTGGTCTGCAAGGGCGAGAAAAGCCCCTACCGCGCAAATATGAAGCGCGTACAACGGATAAATTCTGACGATTCTGCGCAGCATGAAAACGGCGATGTTTTGAACCGTCATCATCCCATCGCGTAGCAAGATCGATGCGATTAGGAACCCGCTGAGAACAAAGAAAACACTGACACCAACCGCTCCACCTCGAGCTATGAAGCCATAGGCGTGGCCGGCAACAACGGCTGCGACGGCTAAAGCGCGCATCCAATCGAGCGTATCAATACGGTTGTTCTGCATTGCCCCTCCGGCGAACTAGTCGGAGCGATACACCACAACCTGCACGGTCTCAACCTTCCGCCGAGCCGGCCCATCGCTTTCCACTGAGATCGCGCTTCCCACACCCAACCATCAGGACATCCAACGATGCCGAAAATCGTCGCCAACTGGCGCACGGTCATCCGGAAGTCGTTGTCATTCTGGGGAAACATCCTCATCGCCGTCGCCATGGGCGTGGCGGGAGGCTTCTCCATGGATGGCACCTTCTACTGGTCGATGGCCGCAGCAAACTTCGCGGTGGCAATCCTCCGCCTCGTTTTCCAAGGAGGCTTAAGTGCCGATCAATAAAATCAAGGCGAGCGCCCGCGGAAAGCAGGCTATCGCCGCTGCTGTGCTGGCCGCCATGCTTGCGGGCGGCGGGGCGTTTTTCACCGAACCCACCGCGCCAGTGGCGGCGGTGGTTCTCGCGACCGACAGCCTGATCAAGCCATGGGAAGGCCTGGTGCTCAAGTCGCACTGGGATCCGTACGCGAAGATCTGGGATATCTGCTACGGCGAGACCCGCATCAACGGCAAGCCGGTTACGGCCGGCATGTCGTTCACCAAGGCGCAGTGCGACGAGATCCTCGAAAAGCGCGTGTACAACGACTACTACCTGCCGCTGACGCAGTCGATCAAGGGCTTCAAGTCCTTCCCGACGAGCGTGCAGGCCGTGCAGATCTCCGGCGCTTACAACTTCGGTGTTGGTGGCATGACTGGCTCCACAGCTGCTAGGCTGGCGACGCAGGGCCGCTACCGGGAAGCGTGCGAAGCGCAGACCGCATGGAACCGCGCAGGCGGCCAAGTAGTGCAGGGGCTCGTCAAGCGCCGCGAAATGGGAGACGCCCAGCGCATCGGCGAGGCCGAGCTTTGCGTCTCCGGCCTGTCTGCCGACGGCAAAGGCGCGGCCACGGGAGGTGGCGCATGATCGCACTGCTCACCAGCAAAGTCGGTGGCTACCTCATCGGCGCCATCGCGATCGGTCTTCTCGTGTGGTGGGGCTACAGCTCCATCTACAATGCGGGCTACGAGGCCGCGACCGCCGTCAAGAATGCGGAGATCATCGAGCTCAAGGCAGCGGCCACTGAGGCGCGCGACAAGGAGGCCAACCGTCAGGTTGCCGCCAACAACGCAGCTAAGGCTCGCGAGGCGGAGCGCATCGCCCAAATCCAGGCCGAGAACGATTCCCTCGAAGACAAAATCAAGGAGCTACAGCGTGAAGCTAGCGAAGATCCTGATGCTGGCCGCGTTGTGCTTGGCGCTCCCAGCGTGCAGCGTATCAACAAGGTCAGATAAGATCGCCGTTGTCCCGCCTCTGCCGGTGCTGACGAAGCCGGACGCAGCATTGACGGCGAAGTGCAAGGGGCCGGTGGATCTCGGTGACAAGCCGCTCTCGCAGGCGCAGCTCGAGCAGCTGTGGATCACCGATCGCGAGCGGCTGCTGTCGTGCGCTCGGCGCCATTTAGCGCTGCGCGACTACTACGCCGACCGCGACCAGCTGCTTTCGGAACTGCCGGGCGTTCAGGTAGCACCGCGGAAGGTGACGAAATGACACCAGAGGATCTGATGAAGATCGTTGTCTTCTTTCTGACCGTCGCTGGCGCTGGCTGGGGCATCTGGTGGAAGATCGACGGCAAACTCACCGCGGCCCGTACTGAGGCCGCTGCGCAGGCGGCCACGGCCACGGCGCTTGCATCGCTGGCGCGCGAAGAGCTTGCAGCACAAAAGCTTTATGTCGCGGAACATTACGTCACCAAGCAGGGGCTTCAGGAACAGACCGGGCAAATTATGCGCGCCATCGAGAGCGTGGGCAACCGCATCGACTCCATGAGCGACCGGCTCGATCGCGCCTTCGAAAGTCAGTCACGGCGCCCCGCCGCTCGCTCGTAAGACCAAATTGGAGAACAAAACATGGCAACTCAGCTTCTGGCCGTTGGCTCGACGGCTGCCGATTCCGCCGACTTGGTTGTGGCATCGGGATCTTCGGTGACTGTGGGCATCAAAGGAATGGTCGACGCGCTACCCCGCGTCCGCATCACCCTGAAAGACGACGCGAACGGATACACCACCGTTGGCGACCTGACGTCGTTCCGACCGGCAATCTGCATTACGGCGCCTGGTACCTACCGCTTCACTCGTGAGGCTGGCGGCACATGCGGGGTGTTCAGTGCTTAGGCTACTACTCAGCCCGCTCTTCACACCGCTGATGACGCACGCACTCACCGCCCGGGTACAGGGCGGTGGGGCGTCTTGGTACAGCTCCGCTGCCTATATGGCTACAGACAATGCCGATGGCGTTGCTAAAGTGCCTTCTTTTATCGCGGACCTGCGTGGAGGCCGCTACGCCAAAACATCGGGCGGCGTTCTGGCACCGGCTGTCTTTTCCGATATCTTCACCTTCACGCGCGCCAGCGCGGCAACGTACGTCGGGTCCGATGGCCTGATCAAGAATGCGGCAATCGACGAGCCAAGGTTTGACTTTACCAACGGCGTTTCGCAGTTTTTGCTCGAAACGGCGGCGACAAACATATGGCTGAATTCGGCCACTGGCGTGACGCAGAGCTTCACCGTTACGGCGCAGCCTTACGCGCTGTCCTTTTACGGTACTGGCAGCATAACGCTTTCTGGTGCTGCGGTGGCCAGCGTGCCATCATCGGGCGGTCGCACGACATACACGTTCACGCCGACAGCCGGTAGCTTGACGGCAACAGTCTCCGGCTCGGTGATGCAAGTGCAGCTTGAAGCGGCGCCTATGCCGTCCTCGTACATCCAAACAGCAGGGTCTGCTGCCACACGCGCCCAAGATAGTGCACGTCTCTCGCCTGCAGTAGAAGCAGCCCTGACAGCTTCCGGCGGCTATCTGTTACAGATCGGCAGACTGACAGGGGTTTCGAATTCGAATATCATAACGTCCAACGGCCTTACGTTGTTGAGAACTCAATCGACAGCGGCAGATCGTCCTTGGATGGAGCCGAACCCAGAAGTGGGGACTACCGCCGTTACTTCGCCCTTAGGAGTGGCAATGACTGGCGGCCCGGCAGCACGAAGAGCATCCAGCAACGGCTCAGTAGTGGTTGGCAATACGTCCGCATGGCCCACGGCCGCGCCGATGGTCGTTGGACCGTCCAACGGCTGGTACAATCAGTTTGTCATTTGGCCCTTCCGTTTGTCTGACGCATCTCTAGCGCAAAAGGCAGCCGTCTATGTCTGACTACATCACAGTCTATCTGCGATTTAACGATGCGGCGGAAGCGCTGGCTGTGGCGAAAGCATTGAGGTTTTCGGGCGATGAAGCAACCGATCTCCCCTCGGATGGTTATTGGACCGCCAGAGACGGAAACGCCTACTATTATGCTTTGGACGTAGTGTTCGGCACCGGTGCGATCTACGACGCTGTGGGGGGTGCACTGCCGGGCTACCATATAAACGGCAGGTGGCGGGGGCCATTAGACCTGATGCCCGAATTCGGCGCGGCAATCATTGAGCCCAGCAATCCAGCCTGTGTGTTTGCCTAGGCCGCACCTCCCCATCATCATGTGGTGGTGGCTAGCCGCAAGTAGATTTCACTAGACAAGCCGCCTCTCCTTAACCGGGGAGGCGGCTTTTTCCGTTTAGGCTCACAGCTATCGCCGCCGCCTCGCGCTGCGCATGGCCCTTGTGCGGGTAGTGCTCATAGCACCACCATCGCGTCTCAACGTATCGGCCGGTCGAGAAGCCGTGACCGCCCCACTTGTTGCAGCCGCCAACCGAGCACAGATGGACCTGCGGGCCGGACATGTTCTGCATTGGCCTATCGAGATCGCTCATTCGACTAGCTCCAATTCGGCGGGGAGGGACTTCCAGCCCTTGGCGGTCGCGCGGTATTCGGCTTTCTTCTTTGCCAGCTTGCGGGCCTCTCCGACGCCGGTGGCCCAGACGGTCACGCGGAAGGTGGCCGCCTGAAAGACAAAGCGGCGCAGGTGCTTCTTGCAGCCAGCCGTATAGCCGGCGCGAAATGCCAGCTTAGCGACGCGGAGATCCATGCCTTCCTGCTTTATGGTATCCCACCACTCGTCAAATGGGTCGCGCTGCTGTGGCTTTGGGCGATCGAGCATCTTTTGCTCCGTAAGTTTGTTCTATTTTCGTTCTAACATCGTTGGCGGCGATGAGTCTAGCTCCCGCTCTCTCCATCTTGACAAATTTGTTACTATAGCATAGGGTAACCGAAGCTGAAACACTGCGCCACCAACGCATCAGCTCCACAATTCCTCACCACCACAGCAGAGGAGACCCTATGAGACACTTTTACAGATATGCCGGGATTGCGGTCGTCGCATTTGCAGTCCTGATCTTCGGCGGCGTCGCGATTGCTACGCCATCCGATCCCGCACCAGCCGCGATCCAGGCGACGCTCGTCACCGACGCATCCGTCGTCTATGTCGATACCGATCGAGGCCACGGCTCCGGCGTCCACATCGGCGATGGCTATATCCTCACCGCCGGGCATGTCGCCGACAACGCGAAGAATCTCCAGATCAAGATTGCCGGCGGTAAGCTACGGCCAGCTGATGTGCTCTGGATCAATAAAGAGTACGACGTCGCGCTCTTGCGCACCGATCCGAAGGGCATCGGCGCCGCCACGCTTTCCTGCCGCTACGCCCACGTCGGCGAAGACATCCGCGCGATCGGCAATCCCCTATCTCTTGAATTCGTCTCATCCTACGGCCGCATCTCGGGCGACGTCCGAAAACTCGGGCCGTGGAAGTCGGTGCTGGTCACCGATTTGACCACCGTCATGGGCGCCAGCGGAGGCCCGGTCTTTGATGAGGGGGGGGCACTGGTGGGGATTACCGTGGGTGTCGTTAGTGCGCCGATCCCGACACCGATGGGCCCGGTCTTCGCTCTTACCGGTTACGGCACGATCGTCCCATCGAAGACGGTCTGTGATCTGATGGCGAGGACGTGATGCGGGAGGTTGCGACATTTGTCTTCGTCGTCAGCGCGATACTGGCCATCTGCATGGGTGCCGGCCCGACTGATTTTCGCGGCGGAGCTATAGTGATGGCATTGATCGCGGCGACTTTTGCCGCCGTCCGAGAGGCTTTCCGCTGACCACCACGGCCGCGCGAATGCGGCCAGTCTTTTCCTGAAAATATGGGGGCACAATGCCAACAAGACCGCTTAGCGACGAGCTCGCCAAGGAGGCTGCCGACGCATACATCGCGCTCGACAACAACCAGAGTGCTGCCGCCACCCTGCTGCACCTGTCTCGCACGACTTTTCAATCTCGCCTGCGGGTGGCTGCGGAGCGCGGAATGCTTGGCACGAAGCCAGTGCTGCCTGGCTTCCGGATCAGTCAGGTCACCAGCACTCCGAAAGGCGACTTCATCCAGCAGAAGCCGGAGCGGGGAGCGGAATTCGAACTGCCGGTAGGCCACACGATCAAGGGGGTGTCCGCGCTCGTCGACGCGGATGGACGGACGATCCAGCAGTGGGTGAAGACGCGCAACGAGTACGCTCCGCAGGATGTCGCTGCGATCCTGAAGGAAGCGTTCGTCGACATCGAGCCAGCCGAACCAGTGGTGCCATCTCAGGACGTCTATGACGATCTTCTGACACTGACGCCCCTTGCTGATTTCCACATCGGGCTCTTCTCATGGGGCAAAGAGACCGGCACGAACTGGGATCTCAAGATTTCCGAGCGGGTTATCGGCGATGCCATCGAATCGCTAGTCAGCCGCACGCCGCCTAGCGCTCACGCGATCGTATTGGGTGGCGGCGACCTTCTGCACTCGGACAACAACGAGAACAAGACGGCGCGCTCTGGCAATGTCCTTCAGGTCGATGGGCGTTACCAGAAGGTGCTTATGACGGCCTGCCGTCTCGTCGTTCGCGCAATCGACGCCAACCTGCGAAGACATGGACATGTCACTGTCCGCATCCTGCCGGGCAATCACGATGAGCACGCCTCCGTAGCGGTCGCATACTTCTTGCTCGCCTGGTATCGCAATGAGCCGCGCGTGACCGTCGACGTGGATCCATCGCTGTTCTTCTGGTTCCGCTTTGGCAGCGTGTTGATCGGCGCCACCCATGGCCACACGGTCAAGCTAAAGGACATGGCCAGCATCATGGCTCACCGTCGGGCTGAGGACTGGGGCGCGACCGTTCACCGTTTCATTCACGGCTTCCATATCCACCACTCGAGCAAGTTCGCCACCGAAGGCAACGGCGTGATTTCGGAGAGCCACCAGACACCAACTCCGCAGGACGCGTGGCATTACGGGGCTGGATTCCTGTCCGGTCGATCGATGCAGTCGATCACCTACCATTCGTCCTACGGCGAGATATCCCGAGTGCGCGTGGCCATGATGGATGCCGCCAACGACAACGAGCCGATGAGGGCTGTTGCGTGACTTGCTCCGTACATGGATGCGAAAATAGTGTGGTGGCCAGAGGATGGTGCACAAAGCACTGGACGCGATGGAAGCGCCATGGAGACCCGCTAGCGGGAGGAACCCCAAAGGACGGCACCGTCAGGCGATACTTCTTCGATGTTGTTGTGCCCTTCGTCAGCGACGAGTGCCTTGTCTGGCCCTTTGGTAGGGACTCCTACGGTTACGGAAAAATCCACTTAGATGAAGGCAGCCAACTCGTACATCGGCGTGCTTGCGAAGAAGTACATGGACCACCCCCAGATGAGCCAGACATACATGCTGCACATAGTTGCGGGAACGGACATCTAGGTTGTTGCAATCCGAGGCATCTTCGCTGGGCGCACCGATCAGCCAACGAAGGAGACAAGATAGAACACGGCACAAGCAACCGAGGTTCTAGGCACGGGATGGCTGTTTTAACGGAAAATGAAGTGCTGTCGATCAGATCCATGCAGGGATTGGTTGACAGTGAGACGTTAGCTCGCCGGTTCGCTGTCTCAGCGCAGACTATCAGGGACATACACTGCAGACGCAGCTGGGCATGGTTGGATCCAGCTAACGACAACGACGCTACTTCGCAAGACGCCGCCGCTTAACCACCACCGTCGCCGGTCACCAGCCGGCGACATCCACCACCAAGAGGAGACTGAAATGGAAAGACTTCGACAGCTATTCGAGGCGAAGTTCGCAGAGGCAGGGCGGGCGGATCCTATGGATGCGCCTATGTTCATGGATGCGGTCCAAGCGGCCAGCTATCACCGCATCCGCCGCGACATCTTGCAGTGGGTTTTGGAGATGCTCCCCAGTAACGACAACCCTACGCCGGCTGACACCTTCACCACACTTCGCGCCGCGAACATTGCTCGCCAGAAGGAATGGGATGCCGGAAACCAGATCTCTCTTTCCTACCGCGGAAATGAGTTGGCCGGCGAGGTTGGCGAGGCGTGCAACGTGATCAAGAAGCTCGATCGAGAGCGCCTTGGTATCGCCGGATCGCGCGACACCGTCGAGCACCTTGCAGAAGAACTGGCCGACGCGATCATCTGCATTGATCTCATCGCGGCTGCCGAGGGTATCGATCTCGACGTAGCGGTGCGGTCGAAGTTCAATGCTACGAGTGAGAAGGTCGGGCTGCGCACCCGTTTGGTGGCGGCATGAGCAAGACACTGACAATCGAGGACGTGCAAAAGCGCGTCAACGCCATGCCTGCCGCTATGTCGCCGAAGGGATTGCGAAATCCCGATGCGGCCTTCTCCATCAGCGCTAATGCCGAGCTGTCGGCTCACCTCAGATGGGACGACAAGAAAACGGCATACGGGAGCAAGTACGAGTGGGTGAAGGGCAAGACACCCGCCGAGATCCTGCGCAAGATGGACGCCTTCATCGCCAAGCTGCCATCGCCAGAAGAAACCCGCATGAAGGAATTCATGGGCGCACTGTCTGACGTGATCGAACTCGGCCGGCAGAACGGTATCGAGGTCGATTTCGTCAATCCTCTTGTCGAGACCATGAAGCGGATTTCGTCGAACATCATCACCGATCAGCGGGAGGCAGCATGACCAAAACCCTGTACGACCCGCCAGGCGGATGGCGGCACGGCTTCCCGAAGGCCTATGAGCCAGTTGCCGGCGAGACGCTCGAAGACACGCTGATCCGCGATGGATACCCCGAAAAGGATGCCGGTCTCGGCGCTAAGCACTGCCGCTTCTGGCAGCAGAAGGAGGCCGCGTAATGGAGCTCCACCAGTTGATGGAACATGGCGAGGTGGTCACGACCACCTTCGGCCCGCTCGACAAGTATGTCCCGGCGAATGACAACCACCAGGGCGGCAGCTACATCGGGTTGCGGCGCGGTGAGCAGATGCGGAAAGCGCTCATCGCGCGAGGCGTGATCCCGCCAGAGCGCGCTGGCGACTTCATGCAAACAGCGACCGGCCGCAAGTTCTGGCCGATGGATGCGCGCGCCGACGAGGTGTTCATCGAGGACATCGCCCACGCACTCAGCATGCAATGCCGCTACGCCGGCCACTGCCTGCGTTTCTACAGCGTAGCTGAGCATTCGGTGCTGATGGCCCGCCATCTGCGGTGGGAGGGCGCTGACGTGGCGCTGTTTGCGCTTCTACATGATGCCAGCGAGGCATACCTCGTCGACGTCCCGCGACCGGTGAAGCCATACCTCACCGGCTACAAGGCTGCCGAGGCAAAGGTCATGGCAGTTGTTTGCGAACGCTTCTCGTTAGCAAAAGAGATGCCCGCCGCGGTACACGACGCGGACGAGCGCATCATCGCTGACGAGCTGGCCAATCTTGTGCCGATGGATTGGCACGCTCGGTATGCCGGCAAGGAGCTCGGCGTGCGGCTGCGCTATTGGTCCCCAGAGCAGGCCAAGGAGGAGTTTCTGGCGACGTTCGACGCTCTCATGAGTGGGCGGGCGAGGGAGGCGGCGTGATGGGGAAGGTGAAAATTACGGAGGCCATGGTCAACGCCGCCGAACGATACCTGGACGGTTTCGAAGCTCCTGCTGACTATTTCAAACTGACATCCGAGGACCAGCGAAAATTGCGGCGTGATGCTGTCCGCGGCGCCTTGATAGAGGCCGCATTGGCTGTCGAGGCGGCGTGATGGGTAAACTGACGAAAGATCAGGTCCTGATGGCCGTTAAAAAGGCGGTCAGCCCGGACTCCATCTACATCATCGACCAAGTGCAGCGACAGCACAGTGCGGCAGTTCGCAGTGGAGCAACGGGTCACGCTCCGACAAGTGCACTTGTGTTGCGTCGCTTGAAGGCTCTGGCCGCAGATGGCTTCCTGCGGCAGTCGGCAGGCACGAATGGATACTACGGCTACCGGTGGGATATCACTGACGCTGGCCGCGCAGCGTTGGCGGAGGCTGCATGATAGACCACACCAGCGAAGACCATTGCAGCCGGTGGGGCGGGATCCCGCAGGATCGGCTCACCGATTTCAACCGCCGGGCTATCGGCTTGCTCTGCCGGGGCTTCGGTCTCGGGCCTTGGAATATCCAGGTGAACTGGGATCGGGTGAAGTGGGGGAGCGAGCGCCACACGGAGTTCGTCACGTCAACGCACGGACTATCTACGTGGGATTTCAACAGGCTAACCCGCTTGGTGATCGGCGCGCATGAAGAATGCATCCGGGTTGAAATATCTCCCCGCGCATTCCGCTACCTAGCGATCGAGATGTGGCCACGCGAGGGCCGGGAGGGCTGCATGTCAAAGAGACATCCGACCATCGAGCAGGCGGTCGCAAGCTATCGAGGTGTGGCATGACTATCAGTGAGATCCTGCGAAGGCAGGCGCTAGTCGACATGCTGCGCCCAGCCACGCCATCGCCACTGCATGACTGGAATAGGGGCGGCGTGTGCAGGAAGTGCGGCACTGGCGCCTTTGACCTCGTGCGGGAGGATCCGTGCCCAAACAAGAGAAAAGAGGAAGCATGACCTACCAATACCGCATCGGAGAGCGCGTCGTTTGCGTCAATGACCGCTTCGTCCGGGTTAGCATAGATCAAGGCATCCGCGAGGGCCAGGAATACACAGTGAGATGGGCCGGCAACTACCGGCATTACATCGACGGCGATTTCTACGGGATCAAGTTGCTGGAGATCGATCGAGGGCAAGACGATGACGCCGACGGCTTCGGCTATGACGACATGCCGTTCCGCGCCGATCGGTTCAGGCCGCTGGTTGAGGGCGGCGTTGGCAAGAGGAAAAGAGTGGAGGAGTTGGTATGATCGACCTGGATAAACTGGCGCGGCAAAGCGCGGACATTCGCAACGCGGCTGATTGGGCAGATACCTTAGCGGGTAGCCTACGGAAGCTAAACAATGGACCTGCATTCGACTTTGAGCGGTTGAAGGTTCTGGAGGACGTCGACGCTGCCTTTGCCGCAATCTCTAAGCTTCTTGCAAAGGAGACCGCATGACACCGACCGACAACTGGACGCCATGGACTGTGTGCGGCCAAGATCTCACCGCCGTGCCCAACACCCGAGACGTCAGCCAGATCGCTGCGCTCGGCGCCGCCATCGGAAAGAAGGTGGCAGCCAACGACAACCTGCCGCCCGTCGTCGCCTTCACCGGCGCGGCTGGCAGCGGCAAGTCCACCGCGGCAAGCTACCTCGTCGAGAACCTGGGATACACGCGCGTTCGGTTCGCCGGGCCGCTGAAGGCTGCCATGGCGGCGATGGGCTTCAGCCACGCCGAGATCGAGGGCGAGCTGAAGGAGACGCCGAATGATCTGCTCGGCGGCAGGACGCCGCGGCACGCGATGCAGACCCTTGGCACTGAATGGGGCCGCAACTGCATCGTCGATGACTTCTGGATCCGTCTGTGGCGTCGCGAAGTCGATGCAGTGCTCGCTGCTGAGGGCCGCGTAGTAGTCGACGATTGCCGTTTCCCGAACGAGGCGCAGGCGATCCGCAAGCTGGGTGGCGACATCTTCAAGATCGTGGGTCGAGGCGGCATTGCCGGCGGGCACGTCTCCGAGCGCGGGTGTGGGGACCAGGATATCGAGATCGCGAACGACAACTCTCCGGACGCGCTATTCGGGAAGGTCGAGGAGGCGTTGCGGCGGTATGGGTGACAAAAAGGGGCGGCCCGAAAGCTGCCCCTTCCGTTACAAAACGCTATCGCGTTTTAGTGGGATCAACGAGCTTGTACGTTGATCCAGACTTCGGTGTGGGCGGCAGAGGTTCGCCGCGCACAACCGTTCTCTCTGGACCCGAACCCCCACGAGGGCCAGTTATTTCATACTGGCCTGACTTAGGGGCGATCATTCCTGGTTTTAGTCCGCTAGTTTTTGCCATCGGCAATACTACCTTTGATAGCCTTGCAGAATCAGCCTTTCGGAGCTATTATAGAGCCTCTCACAGCAATATGTAATAGCCTCGCGGCAAGGCTAAAAGCCGCACCCGAAAAGCACGCCCGATTCGCTTCAGGCGTGCTTTTTTAATGCCCGAGTCGCAGCGTTAACGCAAGGTAAATTTTGGGTGGGAATTCTAGATACGTCGGGATATACCGCTTCGCTACCCTCTGTCAACCTATCCACGTGGTTAAAATTAGAAATTTCTTCCGCCGGAACCCCACTGGTCTGAGTGACACCAAATGAAATTATTTTCCATCTATAGCCGCTCCTCGGACCCATCGATACGGCCGGCCGCAGCTGCCTCGCGTGACCCACACGTGATAGGTCTCATGTCCCATGGCGCTGCACTGCCTCGATAGAACGATGGCCGGCATGCCGCCAAACCTCACGGCTTGGCCGATGCGGAATCGCCAACCCGCCTGATACACGCGCCGTCTTCTCGTTTCACTGACGCGCTCAACTTCCCAATAATGCACTGCCGCTGACATTACACTTAACCCCGTTGCGCGGCGATCGGCGCCGTAGCCGGGAGTTGATAAACCGCCGATTAGACGGCCCGAGGCGCCTTTGGCTGCCCTGCAGGCAGGGATCGCTTGGACATAGCGCAACGCTCCCGGCCAACGTGAATTGGCCAAGGCGAGCGCTGCCGCTAAGCTGCGCACAGGTTCAGCACGCACTCTGGTGCGCGCCTATAATCGGTCAGGGTTATCAAGCCCGATACCAGTTATAGGCGATTTATCGCATCGAGCAATATGCTTAAAAATGAGGATAGACTGCAGTTGCTATTATGTGACGACTCGGTGAAATGCTGGAAATGGTGACGCGCGCGGGCGCCCATGCTAAGCAACGATTTAGCGCAGAGATTGCGAAAGCCGCTGACAGGGATTGGTTTGCATTCCAACTGTAAGTACTTGAAATTTGGTGGACGTTCTTAGAGGCAGTTAGTACAGAAATACTTGAAAACATGAGATAAGCAGCTGACTCTTAATCAGCGGGTCGTAGGTTCGAGCCCTACATCACCCACCATTCTTTCAAAGAAATCAAAGTATTGCAGATGCAACACTCGCTTCGGCGAGTGCCGCCGGGAAGGCGGGGCCTGCACTTTATCCGACGTTTTTTGATCTTCGTTCAACCGCGCGAATCACAACGGTCGCGCGATCTCTGGCGATGCTGAAAAGCACGTTCCGGACCGATTCGAATCAGGATTTTTTCGCAGTGCATGATTTGCCGGCTCAGCGATTCACTGTGCCCTCGCGAGCGCCGTCGGCGGTCGCGAAAATTCATTTTCCGAGTTTGCCGTCGTTATTTAGGCTGCGCTTCCGGCGCTCGCATCGGTCGGCTGGTCGGCGCGTCTGCGGCTGGGCAGCGACTTGATCGACAGCAGCGCGTAGATGATCAGCGGCAGGCAGATGAGGTAGGCGATACGCATGCCGGCATGGTCGGCTATGAAGCCGAGCAGCGGCGGCGCCAGGAAGAACACCACGAAGGACATCTGCGCCACGGCCGCGACGTTGACGTGGGATGGACGATCGGTGCGCTGTGCTGCTGCCGAGACACTGAGGGGGTAGACGGCGCTGCAGCCGGCGCCCATGAGGCCAAAGCCGAGCAATGCCACGAAGGGGTGCGGTGCCGCCCAGACGGCGATGACGCCGGCCGCTGCCAGCACCAGCAGAACGGTCGCCACGGCGCGTGCGCCAAAGCGATCGACCTGCGGGTCGACCAGCAGGCGGGTGGCGGCCATGAAGAAGGTGAACGAGGTGAGGCCCAGTCCGCCGATGAAGGGTTCGGAATTGAAGACGTCGCGCATGTAGATCGCCGACCAGTCGATTCCGGCGCCCTCGATCAGGAAGGCGGCGATGCCGATGCCGCAGAGCGGCAGCAGGCCCATTGTCGGCAGCGCGATCAGCGGCGCTTTCGCTTCCTCGTGATGCGTGACGCGCGCGGGCGCATTGCGCATGCCCGAGATGACCCAGGTGCCGACAATGAGCACGAAGGCGAAGGTGATGCCGAGATGGATATGCATCGGCACGCCTGCCTGGCGGATCCCCGATGCGGCGAGCGCCGTCAGGAAGAAGCCGAGGCTCCAGAAGCCGTGCGCACGGTTCATCACGCCGCGACCGAGCTGCGCCTCGATGCGGTCGATCTCGACATTGAGGTTGATTTCCAGCGAGCCGGCCAGCAGGCCCTCAAGAATGAGGATGCAGAACACCAAAGGCGCGCTTGCCATCCACGGCACCGTCGCGATCAGCGCCGATGTGCCGAGCACGGTGATGAAGGCTGTCGTGCGGGCGCCCAGGCGCTCAATGATGGGGGAGGCGAATGTGAGCGCCGTCAGCGCACCCACGGCCGCTCCGATCAGCGTCAGGCCCAGTTCCGAACGATCGACGCCGAGCGCCAGCTGCAGGTCCGGCATGCGGGCAAGCAGGGCGCCCATCGACACGGCGAAGAGGAAGAAACAGACATAGATTCGGTGCTGCGGCGCGAGCTGCATTGGTGTCTCCAGGTGGGTATGCGCAGATCGGCGCTGGCAATATCCTAGTTTGGGATTTCGCCGACACAATCAAAAATAAACATGATGCGTGTATTTTGCATGAAAACTATCGCTGTAGTTTGTAATGTTGAGGCAGCGAGTCTAATGCTGGCGCGGACGGTTTGGCGCGCTTAAAGTCCGGGCAAATGGCCCGGATCGCGCCGTCTGCCTTTCTGAAACGAAGTGAGATGTCATGAAGCTTTCTGCCTGTATCGAATGGCTTTTTGCCGATGAAGCCGAGACCTTTGCCGATCGTATCGGGCTGGCGCATCGCCATGGCGTCGAAGCCGTCGAGTTCTGGCGTTGGACCAACAAGGATGTCGGCAGCATCGAATGGGCCTTGAACGAGACCGGCATCGAGCTTGCAAGCTTCGTGGCCGAGCCGATGATCCCACTCACGGACCGCACCAACCAGGCGGCGTTTCTGGAGGGGCTGAAGCGGACGATCGAGGTCGCGCGGCGGCTTGGCGCCAGGACGTTGATCGCACAGGCGGGCGACGATCTCGCCGGCAAGACGCGCGAAGAGCAGCGGGCGGCGCTCACCGAAACGCTGAGCCGCGCCGGCGAAGTGCTGGCAGACAGCGGCGTTCGCCTCGGCGTCGAGCCTTTGAACACGCTGATCGACCATGTCGGCTATTTTCTCGGCTCCACGCGGGAAGGGCTCGATATCGTCAAGGAGACGGGCAGGGCGGAGATCGGGATCATCTACGATATCTACCACTCCGCCGTCATGGGCGAGGATACCGCCACGGTGATCAGCGGCGATATCGACAAGGTCTTCCATGTTCATATCGCCGATCATCCCGGCCGCAACGAGCCTGGCAGCGGTTCGATCGACCTGAAGGCGCGCGCCGATTGGCTCGTGGCTCAGGGCTATCGCGGCGCCCTGGGGCTGGAGTACCGGCCGACACAACCCAGCGCGCAAACGATCGAGCAGACACGGCGGCTGCTTGGCTGATCGATAGGATTGGCCGAAACTTTTTCCGTCAGCTGTTGCCGATAGGGCATTCCATTCCACGACCGGCCACCCCATTTAGCTGGCGTAGGAATGATTTTTTGTTTTGATGTTGAGAAGGCCGCGGGATCTCGCGGAGTGTAGGGCGATGCAATTCCAATCAAACCCGGCTCCACAGCCTTCAGAGCTGAGCGTTGGCCAGTGGCCGAGGCAGCGGACGGCCAGCCTCGACTGGCTGGTCAACGAGACACGCAACGAGCGCTATATCGACAATCTTCTGGTCCAGCTCTGTGACCGGCTGCGCGACGAGGGCATTCCCGTCAGCCGCGCCACGATGCACTTCAGGACGCATCATCCGCAATGGCTGGGTGCGCGCATTCTCTGGCAGACCGGGATGGCCGAGGCGAAGATCACCACCTTCGACTACGGTATCGAAAACACGCCGCAGTTTCTGCGAAGCCCGGTCAACGAGATCTTCAGCGGTGCCAGCGAGGTGCGCAAGGATATCGAGGCGCTGCGCCCCGGCGACGGGCATGCCGAATTCTATGACGATCTCAAGCGCGAGGGCGTGACCGAGTATATCGCCTGGCCGATGGAGCATACGCTCGGCAAGCGGCACATCGTGACCTTCGCCAGCGATCGTCCCGGTGGCTTCCTGGAAGAGCATGTCGATTATCTGAAGGACCTGCTGCCGGCGCTGACGCTGGTGACGGAGATCCGGCTGAAGAACATCATGGCGCGCACGCTGTTGCAGACCTATGTCGGCCCACATGCCAGCGAACAGATCCTGGCCGGAGCGACGACGCGCGGCAGCGGCGCCACGGTCGAAGCCGCGATCCTGATCTGCGATCTTCGCGATTTCACGACGATCTCGGACCACTGGCCGCGCGACGACGTGATCGAGCTCTTGAACGGCTATTTCGACGCGATGTCGGAGCCGATCGAGAAGCATGGCGGCGAAATTTTGAAATTCATGGGCGACGGCATGCTGGCGATCTTTCCGCTCAGCAACCCTGACGCCTGCGAGAACCTGTTGCAGGCGATCAAGACCGCCGAGGCGTCGATGGTCGAACTGAACGCCGAGAACAAGCGCAAGGGCCGCGAGGTTCTTCGCTATGGGATCGGCGTGCACGTCGGAGAGGTGATGTACGGGAATATCGGATCGCGCCGGCGGCTCGATTTTACCGTGATCGGTCCGGCGGTGAATGTCGCTTCGCGGCTGGAAAGCCTGACGAAGGAGATCAAGCGGCCGGTGCTTCTGTCCCGGGCATTCGTGGAGATGGCGGGCCAGGAAGACCAGATGGATAGCCTCGGCGCGTTTCCGCTTCGCGGGCTTGGCGAACCGGTCGACGTGTTTGCGTTTCCATTGAAATAGCCGATCGCTTTTGGTGGTCGCGGCGCGCGTTGCTCGGCCCCTCGATCGTCGCAAGTTGTTCTTATCCGCGGCAAATTCGCGCTTGTGGCGGATTTGCTGTTTCTAGCGCTTATTGCGGGCGCTAGACCATCTCGTGAAACAACCACCATCCGCGAGATCCTCTATGCCCGGTCCCTATGTCGTTCCCGTTCACGGCGATGAAACGCTTCCCGATGCCTGCGATGTCGTGGTGATCGGCGGCGGGATCGTCGGGTGCTCGACGGCGCTGGAGCTTGCCGAGCGTGGGCTGAAGGTCGTGTTGTGCGAGAAGGGCGGTATCGGGCAGGAACAATCCAGCCGCAACTGGGGCTGGGTGCGTATCTCGATGCGCGATCCGCGCGAGGTGCCGCTGATGGCCGAGGCGCTGCGCATATGGGATAACCTCGACGCCCGCACGGGGCGCGATACCGGCTTCAAGCGCGCCGGCATCATCTTTACCTGCGCCAATGAGAAGGAACTGTCGGATCACGACCGCTGGCGCGCCAATCTCCAGGATTATCAGATCGACACCAGGATGCTGAGCGCCCGCGAGTTCGGCGATCTCTTTCCCGGCTCGAAGCTACCCATGGCCGGCGCGCTCTATACACCCGCCGACGGCCGCGCCGAACCGCAGAAGGCAGCACCCGCGATTGCCGAGGCCGCTCGCGACAAGGGCGCCACCATCCTCACCGCATGCGCTGTGCGCGGGATCGAGCTGGCTGCGGGCGCAGTCTGCGGCGTGGTGACGGAACGCGGGCCGATTGCCTGCCAGGCCGTGGTGCTGGCCGGTGGGGCGTGGTCCAGCATGTTTTCGGGCCGCTTCGGGATCGATCTTCCGCAGTTGAAGGTGATGAACAGCGTTCTGAGGACCAAGCCGCTCGAGGGCGGGCCGGAGCAGACGATCTGGGCCAACGATTTCGCCATCCGCAAGCGCCAGGACGGCGGATATACGGTGGCGTCGGGCTACGATAATATCGTCGACATCGTGCCGGCGTCGTTTCGCCACGCCATGGATTTTCTGCCGGCGCTGCGCTCCGAGTGGAAGGCGCTCTCCTTCCGGCTCGGCCTGCGCTTCCTCGACGAAGCCCGCACCCCGCGCCAGTGGTCGCTCGATGAGGCGAGCCCCTTCGAATATAACAGGGTACTCGATCCCATCCCATCCAGGCGCAAGCAGGACAAGGCGCTGGCGGAACTGAAGGCCGCGTTTCCCGTGTTCGAGAAGGCCGAGATCGCGCAGCGCTGGGCGGGCTATATCGACGTGACGCCCGACGCGGTGCCTGTCATCTCCAAGGTCGAGACCATTCCGGGCTTCCACATCGCAACCGGCTTTTCCGGCCACGGCTTCGGCATAGCGCCCGCCGCCGGGCGGCTGATGGCCGACATCGTGACGGGCAGGGCGCCGATCGTCGATCCCAAGGCGTTCAGGCTGCCGCGGTTCAGCGATGGGTCGAAGATCGAGTTGATTAGCGGTGTTTGAGTGGGGGAGCTGGTTTACATCCAGACCACATGCGCGAGCTTCTATCCGATAGTGAGAACCACGCGTGCGTTAGTACGTCTTTCTTTGCAAGTGGTGATTGCAAACAAGCCAAAACCGCCTAAGATCGAGCCTCGCTGATCTACGGGGCAAGAAGCGGTGGCCGATATCAAGCTGACTACGGCTCGCACAATTCTGCAGCCATTCGAGGCCAGTGACGCGGCGGACGTTTTCGCATGCATATCTCCCGAGATCACTCGATATATGGGATGGGAACCTCCAGCATCCGCCCAGCACTTTGCTGAAGTCTGGACCTCCTGGATATCTTCAATGGAAGGTTTTTCGGAGCTGTATTTTGTGGCCCGCGATCGTGTTGATGGGAGATGTTTGGGCATCGTCGGCGTACACGCCTTGGAAACGGATACCCCTGAACTGGGGATTTGGCTGCGGTACGACGTTCATGGCCAACGGCTTGGCACCGAGCTGATTGGTGCCGTTCTGGAATACATATCTGGTCGCCGCACCGTCCGATATTTCGAATATCCAGTGGCGGAGAAAAATATCGCGAGCAGGAGCATCGCGGAAGCATACGGCGGGAAGGTAGCCGGGTGAATCCGAAATACACTTCCGTTGTCTATCACATTCCGGCGACTAGGAAGCATGTGTGATACCCGCATCGCCGTAGTGGTCGACACCTGCCCGGCGCCAAATTGCGGTTATCCGCGAGACTTGTCATCTTCCTAACCGGGAGTTTACGGAGACAACTCATGAAGCACAACATTCCCAGAATAGATGGCATTTACGAAACCCATCTAACCGTTGCCGATCTGGATCGGTCCATCACCTTCTATCGTGACATCATAGGGCTGGAGCTAGCACGGAAGTTTAACGATCGACGCATCGCGTTTTTCTGGGTCGGAGACAAGATGAAGGGGATGATTGGTTTGTGGGAGACGGGTTCCGGACCCATGCGAATGCGCCTCCACCTCGCTTTTCGGATGGAGGTAGAGGAGGTTCTGGCTTCAGCCGCGTTTCTGGTTTCCAGGGGCGTACAACCGCTGGGCTTTCGTGGTGATCCTGCCTCCGAGGCTGAAGTGATTGGCTGGATGCCAGCGCTATCGCAATATTTTGCAGACCCGGATGGTCATTCCATCGAATTTATCGCAGTCCTTGACGAGGTAGCCGATCAAACGTTTGGCGTCGGACCATATTCCAAGTGGCTTGCGAGATAGCGGTACAGCCTTGCGTTCCAACACCCGCACGACTGATTAACTCTTAGAGAGATGAGCTACGCACGGAAGGCCAAGAAACACTCTCGGACTATATCGTATTGATAATGCTTGGATAAATAGAGAGAAGTGGCACGCCCTAGGGGAGTCGAACCCCTCTTCCCAGAATGAAAATCTGGTGTCCTAACCGATAGACGAAGGGCGCTTCCTTCGTGGTGGCGCCCTTATAATCAGGCACTTGGATTCCCGCAAGCGGCAAGAAGTGATTTTTTGCAAAAAAATGACAAGAAATGTCGGCGTGTGGAAAAACGCGCGTATTGTCTTGAAATCAAACACCTAAACGCAAGCGCCGTCCGTTGCCGGGAGAGGCAGCGGACGGCGGTCAGTGGAATAAGCTTGATATCAGAGCGCGCGCGCCACGGTCGCGGATGGCTGTCGGCCGCCGCAGCCCCAGTTCCAGTCGCGGTTGCGGCCGGTGTCGAGATGGATGGAATCGGTGTGGCAATAGGTGCCGACACCGCCACGGTCGGGGAGCGACCTGATGTAGGCGGCGATATCCCATTTGGAGACGCCGTCGATCTGGATGTCGGCGGCGTCGCAGCTCATGTGCATCGATTCCTCGGCGCCGCCGACCATGCGGTTGTGTTCGGGATCGCGGTAACCCGACGTGACGATGACGGGCTTGCCGAAATGGGTCTCGACCGTCTTGATCACCTTCAGAAGGTTCGGCTTGAAGCAGCCGACCTCGACCTTGTCGTTCTGCAGATGCAACCCGTTCGGCGCGACGCGGGTCATGCCGGGGAGCGACGCCTTCTTGATGAGGCCGGAGAGGCTGGTGAGGAGGTTCTGCTTCGGCGCGGCGTAGAGCGCGTTCATGCTCTGGCCGGGGAGAGAGCTTGTCGCCAGCGAGGCGGTCTGCACCGGATCGACCCTGGTGCTGGTGTTCTGCGAGGATTGCTGCGGCTGCAGCGTTTGCTGCTGTGGCGTCTCCTCGACCGGGAGCTGGCTCGAATAGACGCTGGAGCGCGTTGCGCCGACGCCGTTCGAGGGCTGCAATGTGGTCGACGTCGGGTTGTTCTGGATCTTCGGCTTGACCGAGAAGATGCTCATCGCCTGGGCGTTGATGCCGGTCGATTGCATGGCAAGGCCGCCGATGTTGGCGGGAGCCATGGCTTCCGGCGTGGCCGATGCCGGCTGGCCGGGCGCTTGTGCCAGATTGGCGGCTTGCGCGCCGGGGCCATTGGTCATCCCGGAGACATTCGTCATTCCGGAGACGTTCGTCATCCTTGGGTCGCGGTAGCCGGCCTGCTGGGTGCCAGCTGTCGGGGCAGCGTTTGCGGCCATTTGCTGATCTTGCGCGGGCGCGGGTTCGGCAGCGGCGGATGCGAGCGCGTCTACGGCGGGCTTGTCGGACACGCAGCCAGACAGCGCCAAGGCGGAGGCGGCGATCAGAAGTGCCGCCTTGATGGGCGTGCGCTTTTCAACAGCGAGCAAGCGAGCATTCTCCAAAATGAAGGCGAGGGGCGTGCCAAACGCACGTTTCCCCTCGAGTCATCCGGAGAGTGCCCGCAGCAAGGTTGTGCGGCAAGGACGATCCGGACGCAGTGGCCGGAAATCGAAAAAGCCGCAAGCCTCGCAAAAGCCTCGGCTTACCAGGCGCCGGTGTTGCCCATCGATGCCCATGGTTCGGCCGCTTCCAGGTTGCCGCCCTTCTGCAGAATCTCGATCGAGATGCCATCAGGCGAGCGCACGAAAGCCATGTGTCCGTCGCGCGGCGGGCGGTTGATGGTGATGCCGTTGTCCATCAGCTTCTGGCAGGTCGCGTAGATGTCGTCGACCTCATAAGCGAGGTGGCCGAAGTTGCGTCCGCCGGTGTAGTCCTCGGGGTCCCAGTTATAGGTCAGTTCCAGGCATGGGGCGCCCTTGGCGGTGGCGTCGGCCTTGTCGCCGGGGGCTGCCAGGAACACGAGGGTGAAGCGGCCCTTCTCGTTGTCGATGCGGCGGGTTTCTTCGAGCCCGAAGAGGGTCGCGTAGAAATGGAGCGATGCATCCAGATCCTTCACGCGGACCATGGTGTGGAGATAACGCATTCTGTTTCCTCTCTAAATGCTGGCGTGCCCCTTATGTGGCGGAACGTCAGGTTCAGGCAAGACTAGGGGGTAAGATTGGCAGCTGCGAATAAACGAAAAGTAGGGCTTGCGCTAATCCGTTACCAACATGTTAATCTTGATCTCAAGAATCAGTTAACCGTAACAGTGTGACGCGTATTGAGGGGCTGGCGAAATGGCTGACAGGATTTCATCGACGGAATTCACTGACCTCGAACAACTCGCGGGCGATGCGGTTGACCTCATCGAAATCACCGGTGTCGTGAAGTGGTTCGACGTCGCGAAAGGCTTCGGTTTCATCGTTCCCGACAACGGCATGCAGGACGTTCTTCTGCACGTGACCTGCCTGCGCCGCGACGGTTACCAGACCATCCTCGAAGGCACGCGCATCGTGGCACTCATCCAGCGTCGCGATCGTGGATACCAGGCCTTCAAGATCCTCTCCATGGACCAGTCGACGGCGGTTCATCCGTCGCAGCTGCCGCCGGTGCGCACCCATGTGCAGGTCACGGCGACGAGCGGCCTGGAGCGCGCGCTGGTCAAGTGGTTCAACCGCACCAAGGGCTTCGGCTTCCTGACGCGCGGCGAGGGAACAGAGGACATTTTCGTGCATATGGAGACGCTGCGTCGCTTCGGACTTACCGAGCTTCGTCCCGGCCAGGTTGTGCTCGTTCGCTTCGGCGATGGCGACAAGGGCCTGATGGCAGCCGAAATCCATCCGGATGCGCCGACCCCTGTGAGCCGGGCGCATTGATGAAGATGGTTTCGCATCGGATCAGAAGCGCCTTTTTGGCGCTTTTTTTCATGCTGGCGCTGCCGGCGTTCGCCCAGTCTGTCGTCAAGTTCGACAAGGAGCCGCTGGTCATCGAGACGACGGCAGGACAGAAGTACAACTTTACCGTTGAGATCGCCGATACCAACGAGCAACGGCAGCGCGGGCTGATGTACCGTCAGGAAATGCCCGCCGATGCCGGCATGATCTTCGATTTCGGCGCGTCGAAGCGCGTGCAGATGTGGATGGAAAACACGGTTCTGCCGCTCGACATGCTGTTCGTCGATCGGGCGGGTATCGTTCGCGGCATCAAGCAGAATGCGGTGCCTTATTCCCGCGATATCATCGATTCGGTGACCGCGGTGAAGTACGTGATCGAGCTCAATGCGGGTGCTGCCGCCAAGCTCGGCCTGAAGGCGGGCGACCGGGTCACCAGCCCGACGATCACCAAGTACAAATAGCCTCAGATCGGCTCCCGTTTCTTCGGTTTGGGCATAAAAAAGGCTCGTCCCGCGGTATCGCCAGGACGAGCCAAGTTGTACGGTTATGAGCGACGTGCATGAAGCTCATGAGCGGACAATAGCGCGGTGCGCCGTCGCCACATTGATCTGCATCAAACGTTGCGATCCGGCACACATATCTCCGCTGCCTACGCCTTTTTGAGGAACTCCGTCTTCAGTACCAGGCCTTTGACCTGCTTGGTGTTGCATTCCACTTCACCGGGGTTTCCGTTGAGGCGGATGTTCTTCACCAGCGTTCCGCGCTTGATGGTTTCCGATGTGCCCTTGACCTTCAGGTCCTTGATGAGCGTGACGGAATCGCCGTCGTTGAGCTCGGCGCCGTTGCTGTCTCTTACGATTGGTTCGTCGGTCATTATGATCTCGCTTTTCTAAATTGCTTGTTGGATATGAGGGATATGGCGCGCCTGCGGTTCCCGTTACGTGATGCACATCACGTTGGGTTATCGAGCCTGCGCCACGCAACTTATGATGCTTCCCTAGAGGCTGGAGCCGCCAAAGTAAAATCAATTGGTTGGACACGGTCTTTGATCAGCGGTGGCTGAATGTCTCGCTGCTGATATGAGCGAGCTCGATGCTGTCACTGGCAAAGATGACATCGAATCCCTATCTGTAGGCCACGCGGCGAGTTGCCTTTGCAGGTGGCTCAGGCAGGATGGGTGGAGACATTCAGGCTGCCGCCCGGCGAATTCCGTAACGAACCTCAGGGAATGGAGATATTCGATGACTATCGAACGCGCAGTGCTTGCAGGCGGTTGTTTCTGGGGGATGCAGGATCTGATCAGGCGTATGCCGGGTGTCGAGACGACGCGCGTGGGTTACACCGGTGGCGAGGTCGCCAACGCGACCTATCGCAATCACGGCAACCACGCCGAGGCGATCGAGATTCTCTTCGATCCCGCCAAGACCAGCTATCGCGACATTCTGGAATTCTTCTTCCAGATTCACGATCCCTCGACGCCCAATCGCCAGGGCAACGATCTCGGCCCCAGCTACCGCTCGGCCATCTACTACGCGAACGATGAGCAGAAGCGTGTTGCCGAAGACACGATCGCCGATGTCGATGCATCCGGCCTGTGGCCGGGCAAGGTCGTCACCGAACTCGCGCCAGTCAGCGATTTCTGGGAGGCCGAGCCTGAGCATCAGGACTATCTGGAGCGGATCCCGAACGGCTATACGTGCCACTTCGTGCGCCCAGGCTGGAAGCTGCCGAAGCGGCAATCTTCCGCGGCTTGAACGAGAGCCACGCCCTTACAGCGCCAGGTCGAGAGACCTGGCGTTTTGCGTTTCAGGCCGCGCAAAGGTGGCGGCCTTCCGTCAGGTCTGGCGTTGAAGTGCCGATTCAAGACAGGCGAGGAGGTGCTTGATATCAACGGGCTTGCCGAGAACGGCGAAGGCGCCGCCATCGAGCGCTGCCGATCTGGTGCGCTCGTCGCGATAGGAGGTCATGAAGATGATCGGCGGTCTCGGCGGTGTCTTGTTCAGTTCGGCTTGCAGCTCGATGCCGCTCAGGCCGGGCATGGCGACATCAAGAAGCATGCAGTCGATCGAGGCGCGATCCTCGTAGGCCAGAAACTCCTCGGCGTTGGCGAACAGCTGGCTTTGATAGCCGCAGGACAGGACGAGATCGTCGAGCGCCTCCCGAATGGCTTGGTCGTCGTCGACGATGGCAATGGTGGAAATGTGGGGCAAGAGAGGGGACCTTGATATGGGTATTCCGGTACGTGGGTATTTCGGACTCGGATGCTTGCTTGTTTCCCCTAATATGCGCGCCGATACCGGGAAACGGTATCATACAAGGGTTTAGGTTCTTCACGTCCGCCGCGCGCTGAGCGGGACGCACAACCGGCTCCGGCTGCGGGCGGTTACAGATGTGGATCCTCGATCGGTAGCGTCATCCTGAACACCGCGCCGCCATCGGGATGATTGAAGCCGTCGAGCCTGCCGCCGCGGCTTTCCAGCGTGCTGCGGCAGATAGACAGCCCCATTCCGAGTCCCTCGACCTTGGTGGTGTAGAAGGGCGTGAACAGCTTCTCCATTCCCTCTGGGCTGATGCCCGGGCCGCTATCCCTGACCGACACACCGACCATGCCATCCGTCGGCTCGATTTCGACGATGATCTCGCGAACAGGGCACTTGGCGCCGTTGATCGCCTGGATGGCGTTGGTCATCAGGTTGATCATCACCTGCTGGATCTCCACCCGCACGCTCTTCACGCGCGGCACGCCTGCGCCTGGGCGAACGGTGACAGTGATGCCATCGCGTTTCAGGGCGTGCTCGACCAGCGAGCGGGTTTCATCGATCAGTGTCGACAGGTCGATCCACTCGGCCTTGCTTTCCTGCTGAGTGAGGAGGTTGCGGGTGTTGTGGATGATGTCGCTGGCACGCTGGCCGTCGCGGATGATGCGTTCGGCGGAACGACGGATCGCCGATAGATCCGGCGGGTCGCGATCCAGCCAGCGAAGCAGCGTCTGCGCGTTGACGGCAATGGCGCCGAGCGGCTGGTTCAGTTCATGCGCGAGCGAAGCGGAGAGGGCACCGATGGTGGCCGCTTTCGACGCCTTGGCGAATTCGGCGCGCGCCTCGATCAACGCGGCTTCCGTCATTTCGCGCTGGGTGATGTCGACCATGCCGACGACGACGCGGTTGAAGGCGGCGATGTCTTCAGGGAAACTGATGCTCAAAAGCACCTGCCTGACTTCGCCGCCGTCGGTGGTGATCGTGCCCTTGCCTTCGAAATAGGATTGGCCG
The DNA here is from genome assembly GCF_057809895.1 of Rhizobium sp. FG113. Classification (NCBI taxonomy): domain Bacteria; kingdom Pseudomonadati; phylum Pseudomonadota; class Alphaproteobacteria; order Hyphomicrobiales; family Rhizobiaceae; genus Rhizobium; species Rhizobium sp. FG113. The sequence goes on from NZ_JBMDKV010000009.1 coordinate 73,217, forward strand.
TTGAAAATGGCGTCCATCACGCGCAGGAATGTCTGGTCTCCCGCCGCGATGAAATGGACCATCGAATCCCGCACTTCGCCGCCGGAGGTGGTGCCGAGAAGCTCCCGGGCCGCTTCATTCGCTGCAACAGTGCGCAGCAGGCCGATGCAATCGTCGATGACTTCGGGATGTCGGCTCGCGTGTTCTTCAAGATCGGAGATGCCTGATGCCTTCAGGCCCATCAGGTAGGCGCGCAGCTGCGAATAATCCCTTTCCCAGAGCGCCACGCGGGCACCGTCGAAAATCGAGCGGTAACGGGCTTCGCTGTCGCGGATTTCGGCATTTCTTTCGATCAGTTCGGCGCGGAAGGCGTCGTTTCTCAACAGCAGGGCCATGGTGATGGCGAGCGCCGCTAGCGCGACCGCGAGCCGAATGAAGGTCTGCAGGTCGGGATCGGGGCCGTGGGTCAGGAAATAGGAGAGGACCGTCAAGAAGATGCAGACGATCGACGTTAGCAGCAATCCGGTGCGGGTCAGGATTTCCGAGCCGAGCAGAAGAGCCATGACATAAAGAACCGCGATGGCGCCTTCGATGTCGGTGAAGGTGTCTATCACAAATACGATCGTTATCAGGAAGGCTGATATCAGCGCGACTGTGACGCGATGGCCCGTGCCGCCACGTTGGTTGAACAGCACACCGGCTCGTTCCGCGCTCATGATATGATCCCCATCTACCTTGGCGCGCATGATAGCGATCGCGGCCGTCATTCTAACCTATACATAGGTGTCGTTTGCGCAAAAGGTGGTTTTGCCTTCTGTTTCAAGCGATTGACTGTATGTGCGGCTGGATTGGCAGTCGTGTGGACCGGAGGCGGATGTTCTTTGACGAGGACAGACCGCCCGGTCCCGGCCTATAGTGCGTTTTGACGGCCGACTGTCCGGCTATGCCGCGTTGTTCAGGGAAGAGCAGAGTGAATATCAGTTTCGTCGATAGCCGAGCGAGCCATGAAGCGGTGCAGACGATCGCCTTTCGGGGCGGAGTTGCAGCGCCTGCGACGCGCAGTGTTCCAGAGGAAGTGGCGATCGCCTTTTCCTATGGCGGCAGCTCGCATGCGGTGATGATGGCAACGCCGGATGATCTGGTCGACTTTGCCGTCGGCTTCAGCCTTACCGAGGGGCTGATCGACGCCGTCTCGCAGATCGAGGCGATCGAGGTGGTCCAGGACGAGATCGGCATCGACGTGCAGATCACGCTTGCCGACGATGTCGAGGAGAAGCTGCGCGCGCGCCGCCGGCACATGATGGGGCCGGTGGGGTGTGGTCTGTGCGGCATCGAATCGCTGGAGCAGGCCGTGCGCACGGTTCGGCCGGTGTTGTCGTCCGAATTGACGATCACGCCCGATGAGATCGCGCGCGCGGTTACGAGCTTCGGCGATCACCAGCAACTCAACCACAAGACCCGCGCGGTGCATGGCGCCGGGTTTTTCGTGCCGGGGAAAGGGCTTGTGGCAGTGCGCGAGGATGTCGGCCGGCACAATGCGCTGGACAAGCTCTGCGGTGCCGTCGTCGGCTCGGGCGTTTCCGGCGGCAGCGGCGCGGTTGTCGTGACCAGCCGGCTTTCGATCGAGATGATCCAGAAAGCCGGGTTCCTCGGCAGCCCGATCCTGATCGCCATCTCGGCGCCGACCGCCTATGCGATACGCACGGCCAAGGAGGCCGGGATCACTATGATCGCTGTTGCACGTGGAGAGGATTTCGAGATCTTTACGCATCCGCAGCGGGTGATTTTCTAACTTTGCCCCAAAAAGGAAAGACCGCCCCGGGGTAGGGGGCGGTCTCTGGCGGATCGAGGGGGAGCGATCCGCGGCGTCGATGCGGGGGCGGCATCGACGACAGGTAGCGCTCGGCGCTACCGCCTCACGGAGGGGACGTGAGGCATGAGAGGAAGCTACTCCGTTCCCATCCGCTCCATAACTATACTTAGGTGTGGTCAGACTAGACGACCATAGAATAGGCCGGCCGAAGAAGACTGCCTAAGCTCCAGCCATATTCACCGGACTGGAGCTGATCCCATGTCGTCGTTCAAGAAGACGTTTTCCCTGGCAGCCAAACAACCCGGAGCCAGCCCGTCGGCACAGCTGCCCGAGGCGGAGCGACCGAAGCGGATTGCGATCACCGTCCATACCGATGAGAGGCGTTTGCCGGTCCTGCTGATAGCGCCGACCATTCATTGATCCCGCCCCATTCACCACACCATCTGGAGACACCGACCATGACATACCAACCCGCATCCAGGATCCAGCGTGCAGCGCTCGCCACGCCGACCGATCTCTCCTCGAACGCCACCACCGATATTGCGGCGGCGCTGACGGCGCTGCTTGCAGATGTGTTCGTGCTTTATCTGAAGACGAAGAATTTTCACTGGCACATGTCCGGCCCGCACTTTCGCGACTATCACCTGATGCTTGACGAGCAGGGCGAGCAGATCTTCGCCATGACCGACGACATCGCCGAGCGTGTCCGCAAGATCGGCGGCACCACGCTGCGCTCCATCGGCCACATTGGACGCCTGCAGCGGCTGCTCGACAACGATGCGGATTACGTGACGCCGGAGGATATGCTTGCCGAGCTGCGCGACGACAACAAGCAGCTTGTGGGCCTGATGCGCCAGCTGCATGAACTGACATCCGAGCATAACGATGTCGCAACGACGAGCCTCATCGAAAACTGGATCGACGAAGCCGAGCGCCGCGCCTGGTTCCTGTTCGAAAGCACACGCCGCGGCGCGTAAGCGTATGAGACTACTCTAGCGCCAGCCATCCCCGGCCTTGCCGGTTGGGGATGGTTTCTTGATTAGCATGCGTCCAGCCGTTGGTGCGGATATGTCCCGCGTGCAGCGGAGCCCGCATGCGCCTTGGCCGCTTGCGTCTCGTCGATTGAATGGCGAAGGCACATACCTTTGTATGGTCGCAGCTACACCCCAATAGGATTTCGAGATCGCGGCCCTGGCCCTAGGCTCCTCTCAGAGAACGAAAGGGATGCGTCATGACCACCCAGGCATTTCGCGACAGTATCGCATGCCAACCGTCATCCGGGCCGGCACAGCCATTTCCTTCGATGCCGCTCGAGGCGCTGCTCGATATGGATCCGGATGCGTCGCTCTGGGAACGGCTCTACTGGCAATTCACGCTTCCGGCGTTCCTATCCACGGCGCTCGATAGCCTGCGAGAGGATTGCGGCGGACAGTCATAAGGAGGGAACAGGAATGACGAAGGACTGCATGCCACTTGTCGAAGTGTCAATTCAAAGGGATGGCCGGCTGATTCCGCTCGGGATCATGACGAGCGCGCAGGCGCGCGAGCTGCCGCATCGTCATGACTTCGTGTTTGTACAGATGCCGGAGCGGGCGGGTGCTCGCGAATTGCCGCGCGCCAGATAGAGCCGCATACGAATATGCTCCAGCAAAGCATGCGCTTTGCGATAGTCGGCCATTTAGATTTTCAGGGGAATTTATCAGCTGTTTCAGCGTGATGATGATGGTCGGAGTGGAGAGATTCGAACTCCCGACCCTCTGGTCCCAAACCAGATGCGCTACCAGACTGCGCTACACTCCGTGCCAACGAGGAGCGCAATACACGGTTCGATCGTGCGCTGCAATAACTAAAATCGTGTTTTCCAACGGATCGTCTTTCCGGGACTTTCAGGTTGATGTCAGTAAGCAATGCCATCCCCGCCTGGTTGGCGTGGCAGCCTTGGCTGGTGCGCGTTCTGGCATTGGGATGCATTTTGGAAAATACTGGTTCATCGAGTGCGCGGGCCGGCTATCGGCCGAAGATCGGAAGTGTCACGCTGTCGGTGCTGACGGCGGTCTACATTCTGGCGGTGGCGAACCAGACATTCTGGGTGCGGGCTTTCGGCTATCTGGCCGCCACGCCAATGGCGTTCATCGCCTTCGTGCTCGGGATTTTCGCAATCACCATCGCGGCGCTGACCACATTTTCTGTCAAATACCTGACCAAGCCGGCGCTGATCTTCTTCGTTATGGTGGCGGTGGTATCCTCTTGGTTCACGGATCAGTTCGGCGTGATCATCGATAAGGAGATGATCCGCAACGCAGCGGTGACCACGCGGGCGGAATCGGCGCATCTGATCACCTTTTCCTTCGTGCTTCACATTCTCCTGTTCGGCGTGCTGCCGTCGCTTCTGATTGCCTGGGTCGAGATCGTTCACAAGCCGTTTTTGAAGAAGTTTGCCTGGAACATGGCCGTTATTCTGCCGTGCCTGGCGATTTTCGTCGCTGCCGGTCTCGGCTTTTCACAGACCTATGCCGCGGTCGGGCGTCTTCACAAGGATATCATGCTGACGCTGAACCCGTTCATTCCGATCGGAAACGCCGCGCGCTTCGTCTTCGCCACCGAGAACGACCGCACGGTCGTGCGCCGACCGCTGGGGACGGATGCGCATCAGCGCACGGCGAGCGCCAATGGTAAGCCCAGGGTGACGATCATCGTTGCCGGCGAGACGGGCAGGGCGCAGAATTTTTCGCTCGGCGGCTATCCGCGGGAAACCAATCCGGAGATGAAGGCGCGCGGCGTCATCTATTACAAGAATGCCACGAGCTGCGGCACCTCCACGGCGGTTTCGCTGCCATGCATGTATTCGGTCTATACGCGGGCGGACTACACGCACCGCAAGGGGCTCGAGACCGATAACCTCACGGATATTCTCGGCCATGCCAAGGTCGACGTCGAGTGGTGGGACAATGATACAGGCAGCTATGGCGTCGCCAACCGCATTCCCTATCGCTTCCTACCCGATGCCGCCGACCCGCGCTTCTGCACGGATGGCGAATGCCTCGATACCGTGCTGCTCGACAAGCTCGGCGACTGGCTCTCGAATGTGAAGAGCGACAGCGTTCTCGTGCTGCATCAGCTCGGAAGCCACGGGCCGGCCTATTACCGGCGCTACCCCGACGATTTCCGTCGCTTCACGCCGGATTGCCGGACGCCTGAATTCGGCGCCTGCAAGCCGGAGGAGATCGTCAACGCCTATGACAACACGATCCTCTTCACCGATCACGTGGTGGCCAAGGTCATCGATTACCTGAAGAAGCACCAGGACACGATTTCGGCGTCAATGCTCTACGTCTCCGACCATGGCGAATCACTGGGCGAGAATGGGCTCTATCTTCACGGCGCGCCCTATATCATCGCCCCGGCGGAGCAGACGCGGGCGCCGATCATCGTCTGGCTGTCGCCCGATTTCAGCGCGGCCTCCGGCATCGACACGGCCTGTCTTGCGGCGAGCGCTTCCAATCCGGTGTCGCACGACAATTTCTTCCACAGCGTTCTCGGGCTGATGGATGTCGAAACCAGCGTCTACGATGCGAAGCTCGACCTGTTTTCCGGCTGCCGGAAGGCGCCGGACAAGGCGGTGCAAGCCTCGTTCAAAGGGTAGGTTGTTGGCGCGCGGACCTCATGGCTTTTCGCTTGAAAAGGAAGGGATTCGCCGCTAAGCAAAATTCATCTATCTGTGCGATCGTAGATGAAGATGTCCCGCACGGGGGCAGTCCATTGATTGCGAAAGCCATAATTCGGAGGCGTGCAGCTATGTCTGCCAAGATCTATCGTCCAGCAAAGACCGCCATGCAATCCGGCAAGGCAAAGACTCATCTCTGGGTGCTGGAGTTCGATCAGGAAACGCCGCGCACGATCGACCCGATCATGGGCTACACCTCGTCGTCGGACATGCGCCAGCAGGTGAAGCTGAATTTCGAAACGCAAGAACTGGCCGAAGCCTATGCGCAGCGCAACGGCATCGAATACCGGGTGATCGCGCCGAAAGATCCGCAGCGTCAGACGGTGGCGTATCCCGATAATTTCCGCTATACGCGCACGCAGCCCTGGACGCACTGATTTCTTCCAGAGCCCATGCCTTCGATGCGCCCAGGCGCATCGGCAGTGTGGCCCCTTAGCTCAGCTGGATAGAGCACCTGCCTTCTAAGCAGGTGGTCGCAGGTTCGAATCCTGCAGGGGTCGCCATCCATTTTCTAAGCCATTGAAAACGCTTAATCTTTTTCCTGTTTTCCCCTCACTGAGTTGAAGTGAGGGGTTTGGTTGTTCTCGTTAAGTTTCTCGGCGCCTGATATTGCGAGCTTCTTTTTGTTGGCCTCGCGCGTGTAAAGGTTGGCCATAGCGTCGCTTTTCCAGCCGAACCGAGCCTTCAATTCGCTGTTGCTGTTCCCGGCTTCAGCCAGGACCGTCGCCAAGGTTTTGCGCAGTCCGTGTGCTCTCCCGCCGACACCCGCCTCGGCGCAAACATCCCCGAACCAATTTCCAAATGCGGCCGCGCTCTTGAATGGTCTGCCATGCACGGGCGTGAGGAGAAAGGCGAGGTGTGTTGTTTGATGATTGCTCAAAACCAAGTTCAGGTTCGGATGCACGGGGCTGTAGGTCATCTGGGCGTTTTTCGACGCGCGGAATTCGATGATGCCATTCTTGATGTGCTGAGGGCCGATTCGATAAACGTCTGATCGACGCAGACCGGTGAACAGGAGAAGGTCCATTGCGAGGCGCGCCTTGCTTCCTTCAGGATTCTTCGCATAGAAGGCCTCGATGTCGGCCGCGGTCCACGGCTTGAAGCCTTGGGTTTTGGCTTTTGGCTTTTTCACGCCCTTGGCGGGGTTTTCCTTCATGTACCCGGCATCAACGGCCCAATCGCAAAGGTAGCTCATCACCTTGAGATAGGAGATGGCGGCAAACGGAGTAGCGGCTCGCCTGTCTCGGCCGGCGGCGATCACTGTCCTTGTCAGCTGCGACAGGATAATCTTTCCGCCGTTCTCACATACGCCCTTGAGGATGTTGTGGCGAACGGTCTGCGTACTGGGGCTCAAAACCTTGAAGGGGGCACTTTCGACGTACTTGTCGACAAGCCACTGAAGGGTGTGTTTGCTTGGCGCCGGCGCAGCTTCCTCGCTCGTCATGCACTTTCGCCACTCCGCGGCAAACTCTTTCGAGCCCCACTCTCCGGGAAGGCGAGTCCGCTTGCCCTTGCCGAGGCGAAAGTACCAACGGACATTGCCGAAGCGGTCGACCTCCCGAAGGGTGTGTGGGTATTTGCTGCGCGGCATGGCTTCCATCAGAGATAACCCGCGAGGCTCTCTTCAAGCTGTTTTGGCGTGAAGCCCCCGCTATCTCCATTAATAATCACAGATCCGTCAGGTTCAACCCGGACAGTCTTAACTTCTACACCAGCCTTTTTGACAGCGCGTATGGCACGGGAGACCGAATCTTCAGTGAAAGCGACTGCACGTCTACCCATGGTAGGGCTCCTCTTTAGGCATGCCGCCATGGACTTCGATCGTCATCAGCTTGGCGGCCAGTGCGGAGCCTGATGCGCATGGTTGAAGATTGGTGATGTGTGCAGCGTCCGCGCCGAATATGGCTTCGCAATCGTAAGTGGCGACGGTCATGACCGTTCCCGCACCCTCGAAGGACCTCTCCGCCAAGCTGCTGCGCTCACCGCCACAGACTGGGCAGCGGCTCTGCGCGGAGAGCTTTGAAATGAAAGTCTTACGCACTGAGCTCGGCATCAGAAAAGGCTTCCCTGCGCTGGCTGGGGCGGTGCTGGTGGCGATATCACCGGTTCGGATACGATCAGGCGCTGACGCCAGTCGAAGAAACCCAGGGCGCCCTTGACCTGGATCGGGGTCTGCACGATCTGCTGCTCGGCTAGGACGAAGCCGTAGGGTCCGAAGAACCAAGGGCTATCGTGCGACCTGGTGACCTCGACGAGGCGGGCGACGCCGATGATGGCGCCGAAGGACAGCTCGCTTTCGTCGATGTTCGACAATTCGCTGTACGGAGACGCCTTTGCGTAGTCGTGGACAACCTCGAGGTAATCCTCGCGATCGTCTTCGAAGTTCTTCTTGGTGTAGGCGCTGGCGTGAATGCAGATGAGACCGCGCTGCGCGGTGTTCCACTTGCGGTTCTCGATGTCTTTCCAGCCCATCGCAATGGCGTGCGCCCATGGCTGACGGATCGAGAGCGCAAAGACGGGTAGTTCCGATTCCTGAAGGCTGGAGAACATGGGGCTACTCCTGAACAATAGGGGAAAGGGCCGCAGTGCGCCGCCTGGTGGCGGCCGAATTGCGGGAATGGTGCTGAGCGTCCCAGCGGAGATGGCAGCGCTGGCAGAGCGCACGACAGCGCGCCGGATCGGCGTGACGCTCGTCATGGTCCATGTGCGCGATTGTCAGCACGACCTTGCTGCCGGTCTCCGGATGAGCCTGACCGTTCGCAGCGCGGCACTCGGGATTCATCGGCGTTCCCTCGCAGGCGTTTCCTGCCCGCTGGAGGAGCTCGGCGCGAAAGGCCTTCCATTCTTTCGAATGCGTGCCGCCGCCTGGATATAGAGCCTGCCGCTCAGCGCGAATTGGCATCGGTCGCCTCCATCTCGGTGGCCGCCGGCGTGTCAAGGCATGCGCCTCGGATCGCCTCCCGCTTGGCTTGGGCCATCGTGGTGATGCCCTCCGGAGAATAGCCATCGTAAAGGTGGCCGCCGTCTTTCCACCGAACCCGGATATAGAACTTGTGGTCTGCGTAATCGTGGTTGCGTTCGATCTCTATCGTCGCACCCTTGTGAGTGCCGAGAAAATACCCGCGGCTCTTTTCGATGATCCTCACTCGCCGGCCTCCCTCTCTACGGGCGGTGGTGACTTGACCACGCGGCGGAAGTGATGCGCGTAGGCGCCGACAGCCTTCCAGTATGCGGCCATTGGGCCTTTGTTCTTTAGCCACGACTGTTGCGCTCGGGCGCGCGCATCGTTGACCAGGTCGCCAAGAATGTCGGCGACGATGGCGCGAGTTTCCGGCGTCAGTTCGTCGAGGCGCTTGACGGCTGGAAGAGCGAGGACGGGATTGCGGACCTCGCGGCGGTTGCTGCGGTCGGTCATTGCATTGATCCTCCCGCATGCTGGATGCTCTCGACTTGCTCACGCGCTTGATCAATGTAGTTGACGATGAAGGCAGTAATCTCATCGCGGCCGGAAGGCTCAATGGACGAAAAGGCAACGGAAAGAAGCCCTGTCGTGATGCCAGCGATGGAGACTTCGACCCTTTGGACCGGCGTTAGCGATCGGTAATCGGGTGTCGTCATGATCGATAGCGCCGCCTCGCAGACGAGAACACGAAGACGCTCAGCCGTAGCATCGAATGGATCGGTGGATTTGAACGGCGCCTTGCTCATTCCCCGCCTCCCATAGGAGAGGACAGAGCGGCGTCGTCCTCGATCTGTCGGTAAGGTCTGATCAACACCTCAGCCGAAATGCCGTGCTCGAAATGCAACTTGCGGATCGTCAGCATCGATAGCGGGCGCTTGCGGTTCATATATTCGGAAGCGCGAGATTTGGCCGGAAACAGGTCTTTTCGCTTCAGCCCCTTTGTGTCCATCAGGTGCTGGATGGCGTCGATAGCGTCGCCGTCGCCAGACGAGGCGGGCTCGTAGTTGTCGGCCAGAGCTGCCATCACGTCACTGACGTCATATTCGTCGCGCTCATCAAGCATGCCGTGATCTACGAGGAATAGAACGACCTGGTTAAACCAGTCGTCACCCCCAACCGAAATAGGAAGGGGTGCTGGGGGCGCTTCCTTAAATCGCTTGGTAAATTCAGTGTGGCCGAGATAGGCAAGCTGTGTGCTGCCAACCCGTCGGAACGCGACACCGTCAACACCCTGCGACACCAGTTCGCAGAGATCGCCGTTGACCAGGTTCCGATACTTCGGAAAGATTTCCTCACGAGGCGCGCTGGCCGGTACGGCCGAGATCTTCTCTCGGATAGCGTCCCTGACAAGCTCGAGGGCGTCACCCGCCAGCAGCATCGCGTCGTGGGCGACACCATCCGATCCTCCGGCGGCCTTTTCAAACTCGCCCACGCTATCGTCGACGATTGCCGCAGCCTCCTGCAGCGCTTCGAGGCGACCGAGACGGCGGGCGTGGTCGATCTCATCATGGAGGCGCTTCGTCGTGTAGCGTGGCTGGTTATCGGTTTCGTGCGCGCTCATTCTGCGGCCTCTCTGTATTCGATCAGGTGATTGCAGTTGGCGCTCACGAGAGCGCAGGCGATCGGCGGTGACACGGAGTTGCCGACGCAAGAAACCTGGACATTCTTAGAGAAAGACCGGCCGTCGAGATCAGCGTCGATCTTGTAGTCAGGCGGAAAGCCCTGCGCGGTGTAGAGCTCCCGTGGCGTGAGCATCCGCATCCCAATATCGACGATGACAAACTCGTCGCCACCAATCGTCATCGTGACGAACTCGCGCTCATCCCAGAACCCGTGCGAGCGCATGAATTCCGCGACCTCGCGGGCGCGTTCGACCTGGTCATTGGTGAAGGGTGGCGCGTCGATCTGTGCCTCGACATGGCCGTGACGATCCTTCGTCGTGATAGTCCGGCAAGGCTGATTGAGTTCGCCACCGTCGCCGTTGCCATAATACGCCTGAAGGTATGGCGCCACGAGCATAGATTTCCCGCCGCCATCAGCTGTCGTTGTCGCTAAGGGGCGATCGATCTCGTGCCCGGTTGACGTTCCGAACTGCCGTGAAATGAAAGCAGTAACAGGCTGCTGCTGGGCTCCGGACGCTGTGATCGTTGACAACGGCTCATCCGCTCGTCGACCGGGATTTACTCCGCCCATTCTGCGCTTGTCGTTGTTATGTTGCGCAACGAAAGCCACGGCCGTGCAGGTGTCTGCTTTGGCAGTGATCGTAGCTGCTGGTTCATCAGCGCCGCGGGGGCGACTTTGGGCCGCGCGGCCGCCGCAACCCACCAATGTCGGGATGATGACGGAATTCTGATCCTTGGTGCTGGCGCATATGGTGTGCAGCGGATCTTCAGCAGACCTGTTGGCGCCGCCTTGCTGGGCATAGGTGAAGACAGGCGCTACAATAGCGTGGCGGTTTTCGGCAGTTATGACCCTGACCGGCTCTTGAATGCTGGCCGATCGGTCTTTTCCACCGGCGCCGGGACCATAGAAGGCCGATAGGTGTGGCATCACGACGTTATGCTTGATGCCTCCGGCAACCACCGTTCCCAAAGGCCTGTCGACGCTCATGGCCCGGGGAGCTTGTCCCGCGCGTTCTCCGTAGCCCGTCTGGACCAAGAACGGACGATCAGCATCGAGCACGTATCTCTTCATGCCTCTGGCCACGCGCGCCATAGTATTCTTGGCGAGCGGACGAACAGCACGAAGCAGATGGGTTTCCCATACCTGCTTGGCCGTGTCGAAGATCGACGGGCAAGGAAGAGACCAATCGGTGCACTCGGCGGCTGTACGCCACGGCTTCTTGAGGCCGTCGATGACGTCTTGGTCTTCGGGATCGCCGTGGGTCGGCTGCGGCCATACGATTGGCTTGCCGTCGCAGCGCGCGATCAGGAAGAGACGCTTGCGAATTGTCGGCGCTCCGTAGTCGCACGCCCGCAGTTCGCGGTGCTCGAGCTTGTATCCGGCGCGGCGCATTGCCTTGCACCACTTTTCGAAGGTCTTGCCGCGGCTGTCAGGGCACGGCATCAGGCCGCGCTCGGTCTCGATTAGCGGACCCCAGTCTTTCCACTCCTCGACGTTTTCCATGATGATGACGTCAGGTTTGGCGCGCTCGGCCCAAAGGACGATCACCCAGGCGAGATCGCGAATGTTGCGCTCAACCGGCTTGCCGCCCTTGGCCTTGCTGAAGTGCTTGCAGTCTGGCGAGAACCAAGCGAGGCCAACATGCTTGCCGGCGACGTGGTCGAGCGGATCGACCTTGTAGATGTTCTCCGATAGATGGATGGTGTCCGGGTGATTGGCCGCATGGAGCGCTAACGCATCGGCATTGTGGTTGATGGCAATGTCAGGCGAGCGCCCCAGTGCCATCTCGATGCCGGTGGAAGCGCCACCGCCGCCTGCGAAGCTGTCGACAATTAAGGGGGCGCTGATCATTTGCACGCCTCCGCAGCAGGCGACGAGACTTTTGGGTCGTAACCAGGCAGCGGCCCACGGCCGTGGCGTGTCGATCGCTTGGCGCGAATGCGGGCAATAGTCTCGGGACGCTGCAGCTTTTCCAGATCAGCTTCGGCGCAGCCGAACAAATTCAGATCGGCAACAACGCAAAGCGATGTCAGTGTGAGCATCGCGGCGCCAACTTCTTTGGCCGGCTCGCCGATCGGGCGGTCATAGGTGTAGTCTACGAGCTGATGCGCCTCGTGGCGGGTCATGCCGAAGGCCTGACAGGTCTCGTTGGCCTCTTCGAAGAAGCGCGCGCACCGTTCGGTGACGTCGGTCGGATCATCGTGGAAGAGGGCGTAGTGAGCTTCCTCGACCCGGTCCTGATACCCTTCGTCCGGCAAGTGCATCCAGTGTGTCGGCTCGTAGTCGATGGTGAGCCAATACTGCAGGAAGTGATCTTCCTCAATGAAACCTTCAGGGTCCGAGCCCCAGCGCGCCCTGCCGCCGTAGGTCGCCCAATGAGCAACGCATGGGCGGTAATAGCCGACACGCGTCAGGATAAAGGTGCCATTCTTGGGGGCGTTCCTGATGTCCTGCCATCCCGATAGATCTTGACATATGCTCATTGGTTCTCTCCCTTACACACGCATTGGCATAAGCAGGATCAGGTTTGCCGGGTTGCCGCCGACGCTGCGAAGCACCGCGGGCGAGCCGCTGTCCGCGAGCTCGATTGTCAGCTGCTCGCCCGGCAGATGCGCGAGTACGTCGTTGACGTACCTCGCGTTGAAGCCGATCTGCAGCTCGGCCTCGCCGGTGTAGGACAGGGTGTCGGTTGCGGTGCCGGCATCCGGGTTGTTCACCTCGAGGTTCAGTTGGCCGCCGGCGAAGCTGAAGCTGACCGCGCGGCCGCGCTCGCCGCTGATGGTGGCGACGCGGTCGATCGCTGCCGACAGCGCGGCAGATGCGATCGTCGCCTGCATCTCGTGGCCGCTGGGCACGATGCGCGCGTAATCCGGAAAGACGCCATCGACGAGCTTCGACGTGATCAGCGAACTGCCGCCCGAGAATCTGATCAGCGTGTCCGAGAACTCGATCGTGATCTCGCCGGATTTCGGAAGGATCTTCTCGATCACCTTCAGCGCCTGGCGCGGAATGATGACGGACGCCATATCCGGGGTGGTTGCAGCCGCCACCAGCCTCTTCGACAGCCTATGGCCATCAGTTGCGACAAGCACCAGTCCTTCCTCGGGAGCGTCCGCGCTGGTGGGGTGCAGGAATATGCCGTTCAGGTAGTGGCGCGTCTCTTCGGTCGATACCGCGAAGCCGCAGGCCGTGATGGCGGCCGCGAAGTCCGCGCTCGGCACGGTTACCTGGTGCTGGAAGCCTGACGGAACCTTCATCTCTGGGAAATCGGTCGCCGGCAGAACCTGCAGGCTGAAGCGCGACCGGCCGGCTTCGATCGAGATGGACGAGGCCTGCGCATCCTTGCGTTTGACCGTGACGTCACAGCCGTCGGGCAGCTTGCGGACGATGTCGGTGAGCATGCCGGCCGGGACGGTGAACGCGTTGAAGTCTATATCAACATCGGCCCTGAAGGGCGTCGAGGCCTCGATGTCGAGATTGCTCAGCCGCGCGGACAGCGTGCCGGGTGTCGGGCCCGCCTCGATCAGGACGTTCTGCAGAATGGGGATGGTGTTGCGTTTCTCAACGACGTTTGACGTCAGCGCAAGCGCGGCCATCAGGGCGGACTTTTCAGCCTTGAACATTTGAAGGTGTCTCCGGAGAGGCCGGGAGCAGGCTTTTGCCGTCCGGGCTGATGATGAAAAATATGGTGTTGCTCCAGTGAGCGGCTTCGACCTCGACGGTCACCGGTTCGTCGTCTTCGAACGCATCCAGAGCGTCGGCATACTGACGGGCGAAGCTCTCGGCGCTGATCGCGTAGATCTCGCTTTCGCGGTCATAGAAGCTGTTCGGCGGCAGGCGATCTTCGGCGGGAAGATGGATGCCGACATGGCCAAAGAGGTCCATGGTGAGCGGGCATCGCTGCGATCCGTGTAGCGAGCCGTCGGCGTCGATGACCAGTTTCGCCAGGCCGTGATGTTCGCACCACTTGAAGCCTACGCGCTCACCCGGGCTGAAGTCGGAGACCCTGCCAAGGAAGTACCCATCGTCAGCATAGTCCGTGCTTTCCGGATCGAGCGGAGCGAGCCATGCTTCCGGGCTGTTGCGGCCCTTTGGCAACCATTCGTCGATCATGAATTCTGGATACCACAATCGTTGCATGGCTCGCTCCGCAGCTATCAGGCGCTCATTTCCGGCTGACCCTGGAAGGCCGGCGCGCCGGTCTCCGAAGCCGCCTTTTCCATGTCGCGCATCACCTGCTGGGTGATGTAGACGTCAGGACGGTAGAGCTTGATGATCCACTTGATGCTGCCGCCAGACAGGCGGTAGCGGAGGCGCACCGGGATGCGGCAGGTGTCGCCCATGAAGAACGGCGAGACCGAGAGGATGAACATGCCGGGCACGTCGATCTTGTTGCCGTTCGCGTCCTTGTGCTCTTCCTCGAAGGAGATCTGGCCTTCGCCGGTCTGGAGCGTCACTGCGTTCTTGACGCGCGTTTCGGCAAACACCTGCAGGCCACGGGACAGGGTGTGCATTTCGGTCGGGTAGGCGACACGGAAGCCGAACTTGTGGCGGAAATCTTCCTCCTCAATGCCGTCGGGCGTGGACAGCTCGGCGATATGGTCTTCGATGAACTCGGCGAAATCGCCCTGATCCATCGGCTTGCCGTCGACGGCAACCCACGCCTTCCATTCGTCGGAGAGCGGGAAATCGTAGCGGATGCGATGCTTGCCGTTGTCGGCGACGCCGCCGGCGACAGCCTGATGATAATCGACGACCATGGTCAGTGACGGCTTCTGCCAGTCGGTGTCCGCAAAGATCGCGCTATCGTCCGTCGCGTGTCGCTGGCCGAGCTCGATGAAGCTCTCCAGCGTCGTCACCTTCGCAGTGCCGCTCTTGCGTGCGGGCGCAAAGCGGAAGCGCTCGAACAGGTCGGCGACGGTCTCGACGCGGCCTTTCTCGCGATCGACGAAGACGGGCACCTTGTCAGGGATACCGTGCTGTCCATCGGTGCGTTCGAGAATCTCGAGTTTCGAGCCGGCCTTGTCGGCCAGCTTGCTGATCGCCTCGATGTCGGCGCCCATCGCGCCCGCGATCGGGAGAAGCTCGGCGGTTTCCTTGGTCATGTGTCAGCGTCCTTCGTTGCTGGCGTTGAGGTTCAGGCGGTTTCGCGGTCGCGCACTTCGCGCGGCGAGAACATGTCGTGCTGCTGGGGATGCTCAGTGGAGAGCGCGCCGCCTTCGGTGACCCAGTAGACGGAGGCGCGGCGCGGGCGCTTCGGCGTCTTGGTGGAGACGTCGGCATTGATCGTCACCATCCCGTTGGCGACGGCGAAATCGAGCTTCAGGTTGAGTGTGCCCTTGAAGGTGGACTTCGGGCTGTCGTTCGACAGATCGGCCAGTTCGCTCAGCACTTCCTGCAGCTTCGACGAAAACTGCTTGTTGAGTTCTCCGCCCTCGAGCATGCCGACAAGCGCCTGGCTGTCGCGGATGATTTTCATGTAGTGGTCCTCTCGGGTTATCAGCGCCACTCTGGCGCGAAGGGAATGTCGTCATCCATGTCGCGGGAGAAGTTCGCCGGCGCACCTGATGCGTCGGAGCCGCTGCTGGTGCGCGAGGCGCGGTCGCCGTCGAGCCCGTAGTCGGACGCTCCGTCGCCGCCGGCGCGATACCCGGAACCTTCGCGCTTATCGAGCAGCTGGATCGACGCGTTGAAGCCCTGCAGGATGACCTCGGTCGAGTACCGGTCCTGGCCCTGGCTGTCCTGCCACTTGCGTGTCTGCAGCTGGCCTTCGACGTAGATCTTCGAGCCCTTCTTGACGTACTGCTCGACAACCTTGCAGAGCGGCTCGGCGAAGATGACGACCTGGTGCCACTCGGTTTTCTCGCGGCGCTCGCCGCTGGTGCGGTCGCGCCAGCTTTCGGACGTGGCAAGGCGGATGGTGGCGATCGCGCGGCCGTCCTGGGTGCGGCGGATCTCGGGATCGGCGCCGACGTTGCCGAGCAGGATGACCTTGTTGACGGAGCCGGCCATTACGCGACATCCGCGAACTGGGCGCCACCATCAGGTGTCACCTCGCCACCGACAAGCAGCAGCGCGAGGAATGCGCTGGCGAGGAGGATGTCGCGGCCGCCTTCTGTGCGCGCTCGGGGATCGCCGTCGAGGATCCTGCGCGCGAAGTGCTCGGCCGCCACGAGATCGACCGGCGCGAGGACGCAATCGAAATTGGCATCGACCACCGCGACCGCGGAAGGGCTGAAGGTGCGGCTGATCGGAATGCCGCTACGCGATACGCCCTGCGGCAGTTCGCCTCCGGTATCGGTCAGCACCAGCTTGCAGCCGGAGCGGCTGAAGCTGTCGTCTATGATGGTGCAGGGGATTGGTGTCTTGGTCACAGCTTCAACTCCAGTGTTCCGCGGTGGGCGGCGTTGCAGGCAGCGGCCTCGAAGAACCGGTCCTCCCCGATCAGCCGCTTGAAGGTCTCGATGAAGGCCTCTTCGGCCTTCATCGGACCCCATGGCTTGATCAGCTTCAGGTCGCCGCGAAACTTCGGCTTCGGGTATCGATCGACCGGGTAGAATTCGACGGCGCGCGGGCCGCAAAGCGCGCGCGCTTCGGCGGCCGCCATGCGGGTGTCCATTTCGCGGACAAGCGCGCGCTGGCTGTTAGTCCAGGCAGACGGCACGGGAAGTCCCGCCGCCGTGTAGATCACGTGATCCCAGCGGTCCTTGATGGTGTCGAGGGCGAGCTCGAACGCCTCGCCGGTCATTCTCGGATCAAGATCGCGGATCGTGGCGGCGATAAGGTTGCGCATCGGAACGGTGATGTCGCCAAGCAATCCCTCATGAGCGTCATGAAGCAGGAAGAGCGCCGCCGCGCGGCTATTCGCGCCTTCGTTCAGCAATGCCTCGGAACCCATGACGCAGTGCTGCGCGACCGAGAATGCCGGTCCGATGCGGCTTCCGGCAAAGCGCGGAATGACCGATAGCCGTGCGGCGATCTCGCTGAAATTGATCTCCGCCGCATCTGGAGCGGCCAGATCCATCAACGAGCCGTCGCAGCGGAAGGATGGGATGGGTGAGGACGCCAGGCGAGCCGTCATCGACGATCGTCCCACGCGTACTGCTGGTTCAGGTTCTCCAGACCGTAATAGGTCTGCAGGAAGAGATTACCTGTGGTGATCCACGCCAGCACCCACAGGACGGCCGTGACGATCAGCATGGTCTTGTAGGGGAGGACCGGACGGCGCTGAAGCTCGATCGTCGGAGGAGGTTCGACGCGCGCACCAAATGGCGTAAAATGATTGTTGTCCATGGCCATACCCTCGCTGGTCGGTTTGGAAATGGCCGCGTCCGAGGGGTGACGGACGGACCATTCCGAAGCCGGTCGACGATCAGGCGACCCGCTTCACCTTGCGGCGATCGGCTATGGACTTGGCTTCATCGCCGTAACGGTCGATCTGTCGCGACGAGAATTCCTCGCGCAGCTGTTCGCGAGTGCAGCCCGGATGTGCGAGCATGAAGCTGGACATTTCGAGCGCAATGTCGCGGCCGATAACGGTGCTGGTAGGGGTGCTAAAAGTTTGAACCTGCATGATTGCCTCTTGCTGTTGTGATCGCTAGGTTAGCGTCAAAGACTGTACGTCGCGCGCCGAAGCGCTCTGACTAGCAAGAACAATATCGCGTTAAACGCTATACAGTGTCAAGGCATAAAATAGCGTTAAACGCTATATCAAATATTGATCCAAAGAATCAAAATGTTAGGGCAAGCGATCTGGAGACAATCATACCTGCCTTGTTCTTTATCGTCGGTATCTTAACCGTTCTATCGGGGGTGGTGGTCGTCATCGCCGGGCCGACGGCCATTCAGCAGATCGCGGGCTGCGTTCTGTGGTGCGGTGGCTGGGGAATAATCGGCATGTCGAGATTGATCTCGCGCTTCGATGAGCCCTTTGACGTCCAGCCGCTGCCACGGAAGCAGGCGGCACCTGCAGAGTAGTCAGTCTTCGCGCTGAACCGAGTAGCGGATCCTGCCGACAACGCGGACGTTGTCGCCCTCGGCGCCGTCGACGGCGATCGGTGCCTGGTAGCGGGGGTCGGTAGATTCGGGCAGCAGCCAATGCTTACCGTTGTCATCGCGCCACAGCGTTTTCACTGTTGCCTCGCGCAGGCCGTCGTTGCGTTCCACCTCGACGATGTAACGTTTTCCGATAATTAGGCTCTCTGGCCGCTCGACCATGCTGGTGTAGATCAGGGCTGAGCCCTCGGGATATCGGCGGTTCATGGATGGCCCATGTACCTCGGCGCCATAGAGTTTAACTCCGCGCAACTCAGGTGCGTCTGGAACTGCGACCTCGTACCACTGATCCTCATCCCATAGGGGAGACTCGCTCCACACTCCGGCCGCCACTCGTTGGGTGACAGTAACCATACGCGTGTGCGCCGCTTTGACCGAGATAAGGTCGGTCGGGTCACACTGCAGGATCCTGGATATTTCTTCCATGCGCTTCAGCGTCAGGTCGGCTGCTCCGTTCTCCAACTTGTTATAGTTGGTCAGGTGGATGCCGAGTTCGTCAGCAACCTGCGCCTGCGTCAAGCCCTTGGCTTTGCGAATTTCTTTAATTCTCAACATGTTGAGCATTTTAGCGTTTCCCGCTACAAACGAATATCGCGTTAAACGCTAAATAACCCTTGACAAAAGTATCGCGTTAAACGCTATATTGCGTCCATGATTATGAAGGATTGGCGAGAGTTTCGGGGACTGACAATGGCGGAAGCGGCCACGCTGCTTTCCATCGACCATGTCGGTTCATATCGGAGGTACGAGACTGGTGAGAACCGGCCAGACGCGCCTTTGGCTGTTCGCATCAGGCTGGTTTCGGATGGCTGCGTCACATTGGATGACCTTCATCACCAGCGTCTCGAATGGCTTCGCGAGCACCGCCCGGAGCAGCTCGCCGCTTATCCTGAACTCCAAGTGAGGGCGGCCGAATGACGCGCCTTCACTCACTCGCACGTGTACGCCGTCTTTCGCCTCGTGGCGGCGTACCTGTCGGCCGGGGGCGTCGATCCTCCATGATCCCCGGCCGCTCACCGTTTCGCAGGGTAGGGAAGAGGTCATCCCGCGTGGTTCATACCCACGAGATCGCAGGTTCAAATCCTGCCCCTGCAACCAGTTTCTGCGTTCGTTTCTCATGTGGTCCCCCGTGACCTGCTGACGGACTGAAACTCACATTTTTAGCTCTGTCCCGCCACGGGACATTTCATGGGTTTGTCCCGTGGCGGGACGCGTTTGCCTTTTTGACTGGAGACGAGACGATGCGACTTTCTGAAGCCTGGATGTACCGTGTAAAGGCCGCGCAGCGCGACCTGATCGAGGCGTGCGGCACGGTGCGCCGTATCGAGGAGCGCTTCAACTTCGGAAAATCGACGGTCGGTCGGTGGACGAACGGCGGTGATCCGACGCTGATGCCGATCGAGGCCGTCGTGGCGCTCGAGAGCGAGTGTGGTGTCCCCTTCGTCACCACGGTTCTTGCCGAGCTGCAGGGGCGGCGCCTCAGCGATCCGGGCGAGGATGCTGCCGGCGACGTCTGCGTGATGACGTCGCATGCCGAGCTTCTGCGCAGCGCCGCAGAGCTGACGACCGGCCTGGCGATGGCAATTGCGGATGGCAAGGTCACACCGGCCGAAGCGGCGTCGATCGACAAGGTCGCATCCAAGATGCAGACGGCAATGGCCGACATGCGGTCGGCGCTGGCAACCATCAAGGCCAGAGGCGGTGTCAACGCGTCGCTTCGCCTCGTTAACGAGGATTGAGGCGATGGCGCGCAAAGGTCAGGCATCCATCACATTTCGCAATGTCAACATGTCGGTGTCCGACGTGGAGACGCTGATGCGTGGCCTCAACCGGCATGGCATCAAGGCCGTATCGAGCAATACGCACGTCTGCCCCTGCTGTGATCACGTCCTGGCGATCGCGGAGGTCGTCGAGAAATACTGCGCCAAGTGTGGCGACGTTGAGCCGCGCGAGGTGCGCGCATGAATGTCTCCATCGATATCTCTTGGACCGATGCGCGCGTTTCCGCCGCCGCCAAGCTCTGGAACGAAGGGCTGTCTGCCGCCGCGATCGCTGAAAGACTGGGCGGGATCACGCGCAGTGCCGTCCTCGGCAAGGTCAACCGTCATCCCGACCTGTTCGCGCCGCGCCGCGAGAGCGGGCAGCGGATAGGGCGGTCGGCCCGTCCGGCACCGAAGGCTGCTGTGACGGCGACAGATGTAGTGAAGCGCACTTCGAGCTTCGGATACCAGCCGTCGGCGCCGCGCGCCCGTCGGCCCGATCCGGTGCCTCCTGTCGTGCAGGCGATGAACATTCCGAAACGGCCGGCCGGCAACTATCGCCACCGGGATTTCCGCCTCGACGACAGCCAAACGGTCCCGTTCTCCAAGGTCGGCCGATTTCAGTGCGCCTGGCCGCTTACCGATTTCGAGGATGCGGATACAGCCGACATGCCTTGCTGTGGCCGCCCGCGCCGCGGCGGCGATTCGCCTGACAGCAGCTATTGCGCCGAGCACGCGGCGATCTCGCGGGGTATCGCCTGATGGATTACGGCGCTTTCCTGCATGCGAAGATCCAGATGGCGCCTGAAGGCGGCTTCACGGTTTTGGACGCTGAAATCAACCCGATCCTGAAGCCGCACCAGCGCGCCATCGTCATCTGGGCTTGTGCCGGCGGGCGTCGCGCGATCTTCGCGGCCTTCGGTCTCGGAAAGTCCGTCATTCAGCTGGAAATCCTGCGCCTGGTGCTGAAGCGGTTCGGCGGCCGTGGGCTGCTCGTCATCCCGCTCGGTGTCCGTCAGGAGTTCCGTCGCGATGCGGCGATGCTCGGGATCGAGATCACCTTCGTCCGGTCGATCCTCGAAGCTGGCGCCGACGGCATCTACATGACGAACTACGAGACGGTGCGCGACGGCAAGCTCGATCCGCACCACTTCACCGCAGCCAGCCTCGACGAGGCGTCGTGCCTGCGCGGCTTCGGCGGATCGAAGACGTTCCGCGAATTCATGCGGTTGTTCGACGGCGTCCGCTTTAAGTTCGTGGCCACCGCAACACCGAGCCCGAACGAATTCATCGAGCTTTTGGCCTACAGCGCGTTCCTCGAGGTGATGGACGTCGGCCAGGCGAAGACGCGGTTCTTCAAGCGAAATTCCGAAAAGGCCGACACGCTCACCATCCACCCTCACAAGGCCCGCGAGTTCTGGCTCTGGGTGGCAAGCTGGGGCCTCTTCGTCGAGCGCCCGTCCGATCTCGGTTACTCGGACGAAGGCTACGATCTGCCGGAAATGCAGGTCAATTGGCACGAACTCCCGGCGGACCACACGACGGCCGGTATGGAGCGCAACGGGCAGGGGCGCCTGCTGCGCAACGTGTCGGCCTCTCTGGTCGAGACGGCGCGCGAGAAGCGCGACAGCCTGCCGGATCGCATCGCCAAGATGATGGAGATCCGTGCCGAGGATCCCGACGCGCACAGGCTCATCTGGCACGATCTCGAGGCCGAGCGTCATGCGATCGAGGCGGCCATCCCGTCTGTTCGCACCGTCTACGGCACGCAAGAGCTCACCATCCGCGAAGACACGATCATCGACTTTTCCGAAGGTCGCATTCAGGAGCTCGCGGGCAAGGCCTCGATCATGGGGTCTGGCTGCAATTTCCAACGCTTCTGCTCCTGGGCGATCTTTCTGGGCATCGGCTTCAAATTCAACGACTTCATTCAGGCCGTCCACCGCATCCAGAGATTCCTGCAGACGAATGTCGTTCGTCTCGACCTGATCTACACCGAGGCCGAACGCCCGGTGCGCGACAGCCTGGAAGCCAAGTGGCGCCGCCACATCGAGCAGAGGGCGGAAATGACCGCGATCATCAAGGAATTCGGCCTTTCAGCTGCAGCCATGGCCGCAACGCTGTCCCGCGCCATGGGCGTGGAGCGTATCGAGGTCAGGGGCGAGGGATACCGCATCGCCAACAACGACTGCGTGCTGGAATGCAAGGGCATGGCCGACAACAGCGTCGACCTGATCGTCACCTCGATCCCATTTTCCACCCAGTACGAATATTCGCCGAACTATGCGGACTTCGGGCATACCGACGACAATGCGCATTTCTGGGAGCAGATGGATTTCTTGATCCCCGAGCTGCTGCGCGTGCTGGCGCCGGGGCGTATCGCCGCCATACACGTAAAAGACCGGATCGTGCCGGGCGGCATGACGGGTCTCGGCTTTCAGACGGTCTATCCTTTCGCCGACGATTGCACGGCACATTTCCGCAAGCACGGCTTCGCGTTTCTTTCCCGCAAGACGATCACCACTGACGTCGTGCGCGAGAACAATCAGACCTACCGTCTCGGATGGTCAGAGCAGTGCAAAGACGGCAGTCGGATGGGCAATGGTCTGCCCGAATACCTGCTGATCTTCCGCAAGCCGCCAAGCGATGCCTCGAACGGCTACGCCGACAAACCGGTCGGAAAGAAGAAGCGCCAATGGTCGGCCGAGGCCTCGACCTGGTCTAACGACGACGGATACAGCCGCGCCCGCTGGCAGCTCGATGCCCATGGATACGAGCCGTCATCCGGCAACAGGCTGTTGCGACCGGAGGAATTGCTTGGCCTGGACGCCAGCCAGATCTTCAAGATGTGGAAGTCTTTCCAGCTGGATAGCATCTACGATTTCGAGCATCACGTTAAGGTCGCGGAAGCGCTGGAAGAGCGCGGCATGCTGCCCTCTACATTCATGCTCTTGCCGCCGCATTCCAAGCACGATGACGTGTGGACCGACGTGACGCGCATGCTGTCGATGAACACTCTGCAGGCGGCCAAGGGGCGGGAACTGCACCTCTGCCCGCTGCAGTTCGACATCGTCGACCGCGCGATCCTGCAGTACACCGAGGAAGGCGAGACGGTCTTCGACCCGTTCGGTGGCCTGATGACGGTCCCTTATCGCGCGCTGAAGCTCCATCGCCGTGCCGAAGCGGTGGAGCTGAACCCCGCCTATTTCCTTGATGGCTGCAAATATGTCGAGGCGATCGCTCGCGAACGCGCCATGCCGACGCTGTTCGATCTGCTGGAGGCCGCCGAGTGAGCGAGCCTGTCCATCTCTTCGTGGTCACCGACGACGCCGAGCGCGCTAGCCTCGATGTCGTTGGCGTGCATCTGCAGGATGTGCCGCCATTCATCCGGATCGTCACCGAGGCAGACGAGATCCGCAAGCTGCCTGTCGGCGTCCGTTGCTTCGGATGCTGGTTTGCCTGGGGCGCGCATCGTCACGACGCAGCGCAGCTCGCGTGGCAGGACCGTCGCTTCCGTGGCGGTATCGAGGGAATGACCATCAAGTTTCTCGAGCGGCTGGACGAGTGGCGGGCGAAGCGCGCCGAAGCGGAGCGCCGGCTCGTCGCCGAGATCCTCGCGGAAGCATCCGACGCTCCCGTCCCCCAATATGCCGATTTCATCAACGCCCAGGCCGCCGCGCGCGCCCAGCCGTCCGCAACTGTTGCCGTGCTCCAAAGACAATCGAGGTGGTCATGAGTTTCGTAGCCGATCGTTTCGGGTTCCCGCCCGTTGTCACACAACAGCAGCTTGCGGCGATGGCGCCGCATGTGCGCAGCGAGTGCGTCGCGCTGATGCGCGAAGCCGGGCTAACGATCGAGCAGATCGCGCGGCCACTCAATGTGCGGCCGGCCGTGATCGAGAGACTGGCCAGCGCTCGCCATCGCTATCAATTGCCACGGGCGGCCGAGACCCTCGACGAGGCGGGTGATGCCGCATCGAAGCCGGCGCACCGTACCGAAGGTCTGCCGCGCGGCAGCTTCCTGATCCTGAAATACGCTGCGCAGCGTCAGTTCGAGCTTTCAATCGGGAAAGACGACCTGGCGTCGGAGCTCGGTGTTTCGCACAAGATCATAGACGCCGGCATGACGCGGCTTCTGGATGAGGGGCTTATCGTCCGCGCGGCCGCTGGCTCTGGCAACAAGCCGGCACTCTATCGTGCCACCGAGCGCGGCGAGCAATTCGCCGCGGCCGTCTTCCACCTCGACGCGGCCGGGGCATGACACATGCTGTCCGATTCGATCCGGCATATGCGCGAAAGGTTGAAGCACGAGGGCTCGCAAGCCGGACTGTTGCTGACCCTTCAGGCGTTCGAGATCGAGGCGCGCAACATGGAAGACCGGCTGCACATGCTGCTCGGAACGCCGCATGTGGCTCTCGATGGAAATCTCATCTCGGCGCCGGAGCCGATCATCGACACCGTGGGAGCGGCCTGATGCAGGATCGGAAGACGAAGGTTGTGTTGATCGTGGCGCCAGACGTCTTGCAGCGCGCTGCGACACTCGCTGCTTTTGGCCTCGATGCGAGCCGGGACGGACTTCGCTACATCGACAAGGCATACAGCCTGCGCGGCTGGTCCCGCGGCACCGCGTATTTGGCGATGGACTGCAGCACCTGGTCTTCAGCACGTGGCGTCGATCTCGATCGCGCCTTGACCGCCCTGACGCGCAGCGGCCATTTGCGCGTCGCCAATGAGCGCGATCTGGCGCCTCTCAGAAAGAGTGCCGAAGCGTGAGCAATACGGTCCTCGATGAATTTGTCCTGAAGGCACAGCAAGTCAGCGTAACCGAGGCCGCGACGCGGCTGGGCGTGCCACGGCCGAAAGGTGAGGTCAAGGGTCTGCCGTGGTCGAGTGATCGCGGCCAGGCGTGCCCGCGCTGTGGCGGAACCGATCGTTTCTCGATCAGCGCCAGCAAGGAAGCGTGGAATTGCCGCAATGACAGCATCGGCGGTCGCACTGGCATCGGTCTGGCAGGATATCTCCTACGTCTCGATCTCCACACGCGCTCGGGGTTTCTCGAAGCCTGCGCGGCCGTGCTCGGCGAAGAGATTCCTGAAGGCGGCGAACGCGAGACGCCGGAGGATCGGCGGGCGCGAGAAGAACGCATCGCGGAAGGCCGTGCGAAGATGGAGGCCGACAGGGCTGATCAGGAGCGCGACCAGAACGCGCACCGCGAGCGTGAGATCGCACGGGCACGCGGGATCTATTTCCATGCGCAGGAATGCCTGGACGAAACGCTCTACGGCGCGCGGATGATCCGGGCGTATCTGTTGCGGCGCACCGGCTGCACCGTGCCGATGGAGCTTTTTCTCAACATCCGTTTCGACGGCCGCCACACGTATTGGCACGAGCATGACGAGTTCGGTCGGCAACGTTCGATACATTCAGGCCCGGCGATGATCGCGCCGCTCGTTACACTCGACGGCCAGGTCACCGGTTGCCACCAGACGTGGATAGATATGCGCAACGTGCCGAAATTCCGGCCGTTTCTCGGTCTCGACGCCAAGGGCAAACCGCTCGCCACCAAGAAGATGCGCGGCACCAAGAAGGGATCCTTGATCCCTGTTCTCGGCGATCTGGCGGCCAGACGCTGGGTTGGTGGCGAGGGCATCGAGAATGCCGTCGCCGTCGCCGGTTACGAGGGCTTTCGCGCCGACACGTTCTACTTTGCGGCCGGCGATCTCAGCAATCTTGCGGGGCCGGCCGATCGCGGCCGTGGCAGGAGCGAGAGTTATGCGGTCGATGGCCGCAAGGTTCCGGTCTGGCCGCATCCGAAGCCGGATCAGCAGGCGGATGAAGCCATGCAGGTTCCGGCGCATGTCGCCGCACTTGTGCTGCTCGCCGACGGCGACAGCGAGTTTTACTTCACGGCCGCCGCCATGGCCCGGGCGAAAGCCCGCATGTCAGTGCCCGGCCGCGACATCAAGGTCTGGTGGCCGCCCGTGGGCGCGGATTTTGCCAGTCTTCTTTCTGAAAGGGCATGAGGGGAATGCAGGAAAATTTATCGGCGGACATGCCAGGCGGTCTGAAGGACATCATTCAGGACGCCTTGGTGCAGCGCGGGGTGGACCCCGAAACCCCACCCGTCTCAGACGATTCGGATGGAGCCCTCGACGACATGCCGCCGGCGCCACCCGCCGACGACGATCTGAAGGCAGCGCTCGAGTATTGTGCAGGCCTTGACCATTCCGACACCGATAACGGCAAGCGCCTGCTGAAGCATTTCGGACAGGATCTGCTTGTCATCTCGCAGGAGAAGGCGAAGCAGGCTTTGTTCGGTGTCTGGACCGGGACGCACTGGGATATCGCCAACGGCGGCCCGAAGGCGCTCAAGATCGCGCAGCAGCTCGGCGACAGGATCTCGCAGGAGCGTTTCTACATTAAACCGACGCAGTCCGAGCAGGAGAAGATCGAAGCCGGCAAGGCAGCGGCGGAGATGGAGGAGCGTGGCGAGAAGCTTGATGCAAGCCAGAAACGCTTGTTCGACGCGCACGAAATCGCGCTAGACGCTTTGAGCAAGAGGGTGAAACGGCGGATGGATCATGCCGTTTCGTCGAAGAACATCGCCCGAATGAATGCCGCGCTCGCGTGCTCGGCGCCGCACATCATCAAGACGCCGGACGAGCTCAACGCCGACAGGATGCGGTTTGCGGTTCAGAACGCCACCCTGCGCTTCGAGCGCAAGATGGAGCGGCGCAAGAACCCGAAATTCGTCAGTCGCGAGGAGACGCCGAACGTTCCGGAGACGATCGACGTGTGCATCGAGGCTGAAGCCAAGGTGACCAGAGGTCATCGTCGCGAGGATCTGATCACCCATGTCGCGCCTGTTCGCTTCGAACCGAAGGCGACGTGCCCGCGCTGGACGCGGTTCCTCGAGACGATGCTGCCCGACCCCGCCGTTCGTCGCCTGGTGCAGGTTTCCTCCGGTCTGGGACTTGTCGGGATTACCGTGCAGTACCTCTTCTTCCACTATGGCGACGGCGCAAACGGCAAGTCGGTCTACATGGAAACACTGTGCCGGCTGCTTGGCGATGTCGCCGTGACGCTGCCCGCCACCAGCCTGATCGGCGAGAGTGGATCGTCCGGCGGCGCATCGCCGGATCTGGCGCGCCTGCTCGGCCGACGGCTGTTGCGCGTGAAGGAGTTGCCGGAGGGCGAGGATCTCAAAGAAAACCTCGTCAAGGAGCTGACAGGCGGCGAGACGATCACTGCGCGCGACCTGTTCGCCGGGTACATGGACTTCGACCCGATCTTCGTCGTCATCATGAGCGGTAACGGCTACCCGAAAATTTCCGGCAATGACGATGGCATCTGGCGACGCATGTCCGTCGTGCATTGGCCGGTCAAGGTCCCCGAGGCCGAGCGGCGCGAGTTCGAGGATATGCTGAATTACTTTCGGCCCGAGTATTCCGGCATCCTCAACTGGCTGATCGAGGGCGTGAACATCTACCTCAAGGAAGGGATCGTCATTCCTGACGCGGTGCGCAGCGCGACGCAGGAATATCGCGACGACATGGACAGGACATCGGCGTTCGTCGCGCGCTGCGTTGTCAAGGATCCCGAGGCGGAGCCGATACAATCTAAAACGCTCTTTGCCGCCTATTGCCGGTTCACCGAAGACGAGGGTGGCAGGCCGATGAGCGCGACCGCCTTCGGACGAGCCATGGCGAAGAAATTCAAGAAGGAGACATCGGGTTACGTCTTCTACCACGGCATCCGCTTGCGCGACGTTCCCGCGCCGCATCGCGACAACGTTCCCGAACCGCCAGCCGGTCGCTTCGATGACGATGCACCGCTGCCGGAGATGTACTGACATGCCCCGTAACCCCACCCGTCACCGCTCGCACCCTCCAGAATTGGATAGTTCGGATAGTTTCTTCGAGGGTTCTTGGAGGGTTCCAAGGGGGTGTGGGGGAATAAAATCAAAGACTTGGAGAGTTTCGGAGGGTTTTCGCGTGCGTACTATTATCGAGAAATGGAGAGAGGGGAATTTCAGTGAAACACCAATGTAAGGCGAGAAATACCATCCAAACCATCTAACCTATTGAAAATAATAGAAATAACTCTCCAAAAACTATCCAATCAACTATCCAGACTATCCATTGAGGGAGAAGAAGATGAAAAAGGTATCGATTGAACAGTTCCTGACCTGGGCCTTTACGCAGGAGTTGTGCAAGGTCGGGTCTGGAATTGATTACGGTCCGAGCATTGCGGGAGCCTGGGGCAAGGTCAGCGAGATGGCCGATCTTGGAACCATCATCGACCGCTCGCCGAACGGCTACGGGGTGATCCCCGATTACATGGCTGGTGGCGATCCGCATCCGGACGCTGTGGCCGCAGGCGATGCGGTGAAGCGGTTGGCGGCACGCGGCGGCTATGAGATCGGCGATGGCTGGAAGCCGTTCCCCGAGTGGTCCGACGATCTGGGTCTCGTCGCTGGTGAGGTTGCCAGCACTGTACAGGCGCTTCGCCTTAAGCCCGATGTGCTGGGCGGACGTCACGTCGTCAACCTGGTGGTCACTTATGCCATCCTCGGCCGTGGGCCGGATTGGACGGTGGATCGGCCGGAAGAAACGATGGTATCTTCGAGGGGAAAGCCGTTGTGGTTCGTCCAGCGCTCGACCAACGACGGTTTTGGCCGATCCTATACGTTCGAAACGGACGGCTTTGACCGCAAGAAACAGCGGCCGATGCGTGGGGCTTACCGAAAATACCAGCTTTCTGCGCCGCTGAGAGGTGCGATCCTCTCCCGTCTGGACTGGCAGCTGTGGCAGGATGCGCTCGAAACGCTGCATCGGGAGCTATCAGGCAAGCTTCACAGCTCAACGCTGCTTCCGTTTTTTGCTGATCGCGCACCATGGGCGCGGGGGAGGGTTGCCACGCAACACACTGAAAATGCTTGATATAAATTTCAGTCGGCTGGATTGCGATGCGGCAGATAGTTGACATACATTAAGCACACTGAAAAAGGTTAGAGAAACCCGCTAGGCAACCGCCCGGCGGGTTTTGCGTTTCCGGATGATGGAGGCGATCATGATCTCGCCGTTGTAATGGCGGCTTTCGAGGATGACGGCATGGCTCCGGAATTGCATTTGGACGCTGGAGAAATCCTTCAGCTTTCCAAAGCCATTGGAAACCTGCCCGGCCAGATCAAGGCTAAGGCGCTGGCAAGCGCGATGCGTCGCATGCGCGACATGGCCCGCACCCGGATCGTTAAGCGCAGCGCCGAGCGGACAGATCTGCCTGTGAGCCGCGTTAGGAAGATAACATCTGCCAGTTTCAATGCTGGCGGCAACACAATCGAGGTCGTTGAGAAGTCCGGATGGATACCTCTCATCGATCTTGGCGCGACGCAGACGGCGCGCGGCGTTCGGGTGAGAGCACGTGGTTCTTACAAGTCGGCCTTCATTGCACAGATGTCGAATGGACATAGGGGCGTTATGAAGCGGGTAGGCAAGGAAAGGCTTCCGATCAGGGAGCTATTCGGTCCTAACCCGGCGCACGACGTGACCAACAACCCGGATGAGTTCGTCAAGGTTCTTGCGGAACTGATCGAGGATAATCTCGCGCCGCGCGTCCTTCACGAACTCGGTCGGCTTCTCCCGGGGTGACCGTCGAGGCGGGTCCAAGGCCCCCCGGACCCCCACCCCCCGGTCAAGGGACCGTACCGCCTTTCCACCCCCTGCGGGCCGGGGCGACCCCGAGATCCTGTCAGTCTTTCGCTTCAAAAACTTGGGTTAACGGGGTTAACGGCGTTAACGCGGCAGTTAACGAGCAGGTTAACGATGAGCACTGTCATGTGGTCGATTGCGCAGATTGCTGCGCGCGACGGAATTTCCAAGGCGGCTGTTTCGAAAGCCGTCAAGAAGATGCTCGATGATTGGAAAGACACCCCCGTCGAGCGTGGCTCTCAAGGTCAGGTGATGCGGGTCTCCCTTGCTCACTACGATGAGTTTCGCCAGCGGTTCACGAACCCGGCAAAGGCCACGGCTCCGATCAGAGGTGTCAGTGAAGGCGAGCATTCAGGATCGACCAGACCGCCGCCGCGCGATGAGGAGAGTTTCGAAGAGGCCCGCCGGCAGTCAGAGTGGCTGAAGGTTGGACGTGAGAAGATCCGTCATCAGGAAGATTGCGATCAACTTATCCGCAAAGATCGAAACGACGAGGCCTTAGCTATCATCGGCGGCGAGATACAAGCAATCCTGAGGCGTTTGCCGAACAGGGCGGATGAGGTTGCAATAGCTGTCTCAAAAGAAGGCGTACATGGTGTTCGCGTTCTGCTTCGCCAAATCGCATTCGCCATCGGTACAGAGATCGCCGACAAGCTGGCGGTGATCGCGGCGTCCGCGCCGGAGCATGATCCGCTAATCGAGGATGAAGAAGCGTGACGGTGCATCCCGGCGCTTTGCGGTCGGTCGCATCCGTTCTCGAGCGGTCGATCCGCCCGCAGCCACCAGTATCATTTCCGGTCTGGCTACCAAAGAACGTCGTTCTTGTGGATGGCCCGCGAAAAGGGGAGCTCTGGTCGGCAGAGGACGCGCCGTACCTGGTGGATATCGCTGATTGCCTCAGTCAGGAACATCCCTGCAATCTGGTGACGGTGCGAAAGGCGCAGCAGACGGGTGTCACAATCCTCGCGCTCGCCTGGATGATGTACATCGCCGAGAACAGCCCCGATAATGCGCTTTATGGCGTACCGGGCATCGACGCGCTGCAGGACATCAATTCGGCGAAGCTGCAGCCTCTCATCGACAGATGGCAGGAAAAGACAGAAAAGCTGATCATCCAGCCGACGACAAGTCGGTCAGGGGTCGGATCGACCACCTACGAGAAGAAGTTCCCAGGTGGCTCGATATTCCTGGCCAACGCTAACACCGTGATGGACTTGTCGTCCAAGACGACAAGATTCGGGGTGAAGGACGAGGTATCGAAGTGGCAGATGCTGCCCAATGGTGCCGATCCAGAAAACCTTTTCTTTGGTCGCTTCACAGCTTTTCGCCGACAGAAGACCTACAAGATCTTCGAACTGTCGACGCCCGAGCTGGACAGCGGGGATGCACTTGGTGAGGGGCCCGGTCACTGCCGGATCGACCGGAGTTTCCGGCGATCGGACCAGCGGTTCTGGTTTATCCGCTGCCCAGAGTGCCGGCAGGAGATGGTGCAAGTCGACGCTAAGCTGCGGATCGACCGCGCGCATCCTCACAAGACTGTAATGGTTTGCGACTGTGGTCATCACATTTCAGAAATGGAACGCGTACTTGGCGTTCGTCAGGGACGTTACATAGCCACCAAGGATGAGCCGGACAGGCATCCTGGCTTCCACGTCGATGCTTTCATGTCGCTGATGATGTCCTATGAGGCCATCGCCGAAGACAAGATCACCTACGAGGCCAAGGGCGAGGCCGGTGCGAAGGACTACAGCAATCTGGTGAAGGCCTTGCCGTACCAGATGAAAGGCAATGCGCCGGATCACCAACGGCTCATGGAGCGGCGTGAAAGCTACGAAGTCGGCACGATCCCATCGGGCGGGCTTCTGTTTGTCGCCGGCGCCGACGTCCAGTCCTACGGGATTTACTGCGAAGCGGTCGTCTTCGCCGAGGATCGGCAGAGCTGGAATGTCTTTGCCGAATTCTTCGAGGGTGCGACCGATAACCCCCAGGCGGGCGCGTGGCTGCTGTTGGAGAAGTGGTATCAGCAGGAATTTCCTGATGCCAACGGGGTGCTGCGAAAGATCGAGGCGCTCGGCGTCGATAGTGGTTATCGCACCAACCAGGTTCTCGAGTGGTGCCGCCGCCACCCCAATACATATGCCATCAAGGGCATGCCTGGCCGCGGTGTCCCGGCGATCAGCGCGCCGCAAAAGAAGTCGATCAAGAAAGGCGGGAAGCGCCGCCGCTTCGGTTCGTCGATGGCGTGGCCGGTGGGTACATGGTCGTTGAAGGCCGAGCTTTACGGCAATTTGCATAAGGTTGGTTTGCGGTCCGGCGAGGCTGCTGATCCGCCCGGCTATTGCCATTTCCACATGGAGCTTGGCGAGGAATACTTCCAGCAGCTCACGGCGGAATACTTTTCGCAAAAGCTGATCAAAGGGAAGCTCCACGAAGAATGGCTTACGCGGCGCCCTGACAATCACTTTCTCGATTGCAGGATCTACGCCATGGCGATGGCCGAACATCTCGGCCTGTCGCGGATGACGAAAAGTCAATGGGCAGCACTAAGGGCCAAGCACGATCCGATCATGCATCCCGATCTTCTGTCACCCGCGTCGATCATCGTCGCGCAGCAGACTGTAGAACCCGAGCCAGAACCTCAGCCGGCGTCGCCGGTGGTGAACAAGCCAGAGCCAGAGAATCGATGGAAACGACGCAGGTGAAACCGAGACACAAGGTCAAGGCGACCGGCGTTCGCAGCGATGCCCCGTCTGTTTCTCCTGGCCCTAGTAGGGTGCGGGCCAGCTACATGCGCGACACCCAGTCGGGCGTGATTGCTGCCCGGCCCGCTTCGCTTCGCGAGCACCGTGACGAGATCCGCAGGGTCTGGACGCGCGCGGCGGGGCTTGCCATGGATCTGCTACAGAACAGTGGAAAGCTTCGTGGCGCGGCGGATCAGATTATTGCCGACACGGTCGGCATCGAGCTGCAGCTTAACCCGCGTCCTGATTTGACCAGGTTCGGCTATAGCCCGGAAGAGACCACCGTGTGGATCCGGGAGTTGAAGGCGGCTTGGAAGATCTGGGCATGGAACCCGCTCGAGTGCGATTTTCGCGCCAAGTGGACCATCCCGCAGATGACCGATATCGGGGTTCGTCATTGGCTGGCCTTCGGCGAGAGTGTCGGGGTCTGCCAGTATCTTCCGCGGTCGCAGCGTCTTGCGGGAACGCAGACCGGGACGAAATTCCTGCTGCTTTCGCCGCAGCAACTGGTCCAGGATACCAGTGACGTCGAGGGCCTTTATCAGGGCGTCGTGCACGACAGCTATGGTCGCCCGATAGCCTATCGCTTCGAAGAGAAGCGTGACGGGTTCCGGCAGAAGAAGGATTATGCGGCGCGCGACAGTGATGGCCGGCAGATGGTCATGCACGCCTATGACCCGTTCTCGAGCGACGATGTGCGCGGGATTTCACCGCTGGTGACGACGTTCCGGAAATACCTGATGGCCGAGAACGTCGACGACGCGACGGCGCAGCTGATGTTTCTGCAGACGATCTATGCGGCGATCCTGAAAAGCGACAAGCCGAGCGCTGAGGCCTTCGAGGCGCTCGATATGATGAAGGAAGCCGGCGGAGACGGCGCGGCCGAGATCGCTTCCGACTTCGTGAACTACTTCAAGGCACAGCTCGACAGGGCTGCAGAATCGGAAATACGGCTTGGCCCGGGGGCAGGGGTTTCTCATCTGGCGCCCGGCGAGGATATGGAGTTCAAGAGCATCACGGCGCCGGGGCCGAACCACAAGGATGTGATCGGAACGTTCAACCGGGAAACGGCGCGCGCTCTCGGCATCACTTACGGCGGTTACACGCTGGACTTCACTGCGGCGACCTATGCCAGCACCCAGATGGAGAATGCGTCGACCTGGCCGATCGCGCGCCGGCGCACCGATCGCATCGCTTCGCCGCACGTTCTGATCCCTTACGCAAGCTGGGTGGATGAGCGGATTGAGACTGGCCTGACCCCTTTCAAGGGTGGGATCGATGTCTATCGTGCCAATCGCGAGGCGATCCTGTGGGCGATCTGCACCGGGCCGAGCAAGCCGACCGCCGATGATGTCAAGAAGGCCAAGGGGGCTAGCGAGCGGATCGTCAACGGTACAGGCACGCTCGAGCAGGAAATCAGCGAGGATGGAGGAGATCCGGAAGAGGTCTTCGAAAACCGCCTCTACTGGCACAACCGCTACATCAAGGCAGGCATGAAGTCGCCGTTCGAACGCGGCCTGCCCAGCGATCCGAGCGCTTCGAGCGACGAGCCTGCGGGCAAGGGCAAGGTGGACGCATGACGAACGCGGTAAAAATCGGCGGCATCACGGTCGATGTCGAAGATCCCTGCGCGCTTTACGCCGTTCTCGCCGCGGCCCGGACCAAACGCCTCGCCGGCGAGCAGATCGAGGAATCTGAGATCCGATCCCCGGTCATGCATCAGCGGATCAAGGTCGCGTCCTCGAGCATCGCCGATATCGACAAGGAACTGGTCAGGCTGCAGGCAGCCTGCCAGGCGAAGACAACCGGTTGCCGTCCAACGCGGCGCATGCGGTTGCGTTTCTGAGGATATGTCATGAGCTTTCGTTATGCACAGATCGCCCAGCGCGTATTTAATACGCCGCTGATGTATGATCCTCGCAAGGCAGAGGCATTCCTGCAAGGGCTTGGGAGCCGCATCGCCGGCGATACCGTCGTGATCACCAATCCCGAGGGCGCCATCGATCATGTCGGTGGCGGCAATGGACGGCCGCTGGCAGGAAAGGTCGGAGGCCGTATCGAGCGGGTTTATAACCGGGCCAACGCCCTGCCGTTCGACATAGTCGAAAACATCGCCATCATCCCGATTGAAGGCAGCCTGGTGCACAAGGGCGGCTGGGTCGGATCGAGTTCCGGCGAGACGTCCTACCAGGGTTTGCAGGCGCAGATATCGATGGCGCGTCGCTCGAACATGGTTCGCGGCGTTGCTTTCGAGGTGGACAGCTACGGCGGCATGGTCAACGGCGGCTTCGAGACGGCGGCGGCAATGGCACAGCTGTCGAAGGAGAAGCCCACCATATCGATCCTGACGGATCATGCCTATTCCGCCGGCTACCTGCTCGCGTCACAGGCGCGGCAGATCATCATGCCGCGCTATGGCGGCGCCGGATCGATCGGGGTGATCATGATCCACGCGGACTATTCGCAGGCGCTCGAGGATGAGGGCATTCGCCTCACCATCATTCGTGCCGGAAAGCAGAAGGCCGACGGAAACCCTTACGAGCCGCTCAATGCGAGCCTTGCCGAAAAGTGGCAGGCCGAAGCGGAGGGCATGCGTCAGGACTTCGCGCAGGTCGTTGCCTCTGGCCGCCGCGGCCGCATCACCAAGGCAAAGGCGCTGGCGACGGAAGCCGGCGTTTTCGACGCATCGGACGCGGTCAAGCTGGGCCTTGCCGATGCCGTCGGCGATCCGCTGGAAGCGTTCGATGCCTTCGTCAAGGAAGTGAACCGGGGCTGATCCCCAGGAGACCCATCATGACCAGTCTGATTGCTGCCATCCGGGCCGCCGTGCGCCCCGGAGCGGCTCCTCATGTCCTCGTCACCGACGAAGGCGAACCGGACGCCTCCGCGTCCATCACCGAAGGGCCTCTGCTCGAGGCATCGCTAACAGGAGAAGACATGCCTGATCCACAGCCTGGGGCCGGCATGGCCCCTGCATCGATCGCTCAAGCCGTTGCAACCGCCGCAGCCGGTGGCGCCGATGGTTTCAAGGCGGCCACCGACCGCATGACCGCCATTCTCGGCGCAGAAGGCGTCAAGGGTGACGCCAAGCGCATGAGCGCGGCGCTCGATCTTTCGACAGCGTCGCCGGACATGTCGGCCGATGCCGTCATCTCATTCGTCGTCGCCAACGTTCCTGCCGCCGAGGCGTCGATAGTCGCCACCGAGCCGGCGGCCTCTGCAGCGCCGGCGTCCGCATCGGCCTACGAGGCGCAACGCCTCGCTGCTGCCAATCTCGCGCTGCCTGGCGCATCCGGCGCCGGCCAGAAGGCCGCCGCTATCAATCGTGACGCCATCTTCGCCGCGCGTCGCGTAACCCCGAAAGGAGCATGATCATGGCGACGAGCTTCACTGAAACGCCGCGCGACCTCGCCTTCATCCTCTCCGAGGGTAACGGTATGGTGTCGCGCGAAGTGCTCACCATCAAGTCCGGGTCCGGCAAGGTGTTGGCCGGAACCGTCCTCGGCAAAGTCACTGCCGATGGCAAGTATGTTCCATCGCCGAACGCCAGTGTCGCCGGGAAAGAGGGCGCTGAAACCGGTGTTGCGATCCTTGGCTACGAGGTCGACGCGACTTCCGCGGATGTACCTGCGGTCTGCGTCACGAATGACGCGGAAGTCAAGTTGCCGATGCTGATTTTCGAAGCGACGGTGAACGACGCGGCCAAACGTACGACCAAGCTGGCGCAGCTGCGCGCCGTCACAATCAAGGCACGATAGGAGAACGACGATGCCTGCACCGAATGTCCATGCCTCCGACCCGTTCAGCCTTGAAAGCCTGACAGCGGCCGTCAACGCCGTTCCCTATCGCCCTGGCCAAGTCAGCGCCAGCGGCATCTTCCAGGAAGATAGTGTCTCTACCACGATGATCTCGATCGAGCGTCGCAACGGCAAGCTCGGCCTGGTGGAGCCGTCCGAGCGTGGCGGTCCTGGTGAGACGACTGGTGATGATGACCGCACCAAGGTGCCGATCAACGTGCCGCACTACCAGCGCAATGACAGCGTCATCGCCGATGAAGTTCAGAACGTCAGGGAGTTCGGCACCGAGAGCTCTCTCGAAACCGTCGTCGGTCGCGTCAACCGAAAGGCTGCTCGGCACGGTCAGGACCTGCAGATGACGCTGGAACACCAGCGTGTGGGCGCCTTGAAGGGTATCGTCACGGCAAAGTCCGGCAAGACGCTCGTCGATCTCTACAATGCATTCGGAATTGCCGTTCCGGCGGCCATCTCGCTGGAGCTCGATGTCGACGCCACGCTCGTTACCGGGCTCTGGCAGGATGTCGTCTATTCGATCGAAGATTCTCTGGATGAGCCTTATGGCGGCATCCACTGCTTCACCGGTCGTGATTTTCACAAGGCGCTCTGGCAGCACAAGTCCGTACGCGAAACATTTCTCTACGGCACAAGCGCCGTCATCCTGCGTCAGGACGTTCCCGATACCTTCGAGTG
This sequence comes from Rhizobium sp. FG113, assembly GCF_057809895.1. Classification (NCBI taxonomy): domain Bacteria; kingdom Pseudomonadati; phylum Pseudomonadota; class Alphaproteobacteria; order Hyphomicrobiales; family Rhizobiaceae; genus Rhizobium; species Rhizobium sp. FG113. The sequence continues at coordinate 110,070 of NZ_JBMDKV010000009.1, forward strand.
GGGCGGCGCGACCTGGGAACGCTACAAGACCGGCGCGAAAGCGACCGCGGATCTCGGCGCACCGTACATCGCCGCCAACGAAGCCCGCGTCGCGATCACCGGTGTCGATGATCTCTACATCACGCGTTTCGCGCCGGCCGATTACAATGAAACGGTGAACACGCCGGGCTTGCCGCTCTACGCGCAGATGATCGAAAAGCTGAACCACAAAGGTTACGACCTGGAAGTTCAGTCGAACCCGATCTCGATCTGCACTCGCCCCGAGGTTCTGCGCAAGCTCACCCTCACCTGATTGCAGCAGTCGAGAAGACCAGGAGGCCGGCCCAGCCGGCTTCCTGTTTCCCGATGCCTGGCGAGCAGGTATCCGGCAACAGGAAGGGAGTTCCTACAATGGCATCGACGAAAATCGGCATAGCCTTTCATCATGGTGGCATCATTCCGGCGTCTGTCCTGAAAAAGGACGAAGATGTAACGGTGGCCGCGCACGAGGCGATCGAGGTGCCCGCCGACTACGGTCAGCACCTCATCGACGACAAGTTTGCGTACGCGAAGGATGTCGAGAAGGTCACCAAGGCCAAGAAGGCCGAAACGCCGGCCTCCGGCGCCACTGCCGCTGAAATCGCCACGGCAGAGAAGGCTGTGACGGACGCCGAAGCGGAAGTGACAGCCGCGGGCGACGAGGCCGTTCGCAAAGAAGCGGCCGATCAGGCTCTCGCGAGCGCAAAAGCAGCGCTGGAAAAGCTGAAGGGCTGATCCAGTGGTCGACTGGGAAGCAGCGCGCGACTTCACGCTGCAGGCTTGCGCCGACATCTTCGACTATACCCCTTGCCGGCTGCAGCCTCGGAGGTCCGGTCTGACCGCAAACCACGCGCAGGGTAACGATCCGATCCGCAATGCTTTTGATTTCACGGGCACGATCGATCTCGAGCCGCCGAGCGACCGTATCCCACGTCACTTCTCGGCGGATACCGGCGTGAAAAGCGGTGCCGTGTCTTATGACGCGGTCCTGACGGCGTACGTTGCGGCGTGGCCATACCAACCTGATCGCAACGATCACGTCGTCAATACGAAGACCGGTGAGGTCTGGAAGATCGTGGCGAAAGAACAAGACGGCACGGCGCGGCCGGCCTGGTATCTATCGAGGGCGTGATGCTTGCTGCGGAAGCTTTGAGACTTGCTGCGATCGAGGTTCTCTGCCCAACGGCTGCCGCAGTAGCCGGCGGTGTGTTTCCCACACTGGCCGGTTCGCGCGTTCTCGACAGCCGCGCCGTCGCGATAGAGGATCTGGATAGGTCGCGGGATTACACGCCGGTTCTCGCTCTCTATACGCCCGAAAGTGGTGTCTCGCTTCGCGGCCCGCTGGCCGCGGTGGATGACACAATTGCTGACGCGGTCCTAGATGTGGTTGCAGAACTCGCCATTACGTCATCGGACGATCGGGGCGATTTCGCGGACGCAATGGCCGACACTGATCCCGAAGCCAGGCTCGTCTTGGCAGCGCTCTGCGCGCAGGTGAGGTACCAGCTTGATCGCGCGGCATCTGGCGGTTTGTGGCGGTCGCTCGTCAACCACATCATCAAGATCGAGGAACAGACTTTCGCTGTGCCTGATCTCGGCCTTCGGTGGCAAAGGGTCACCATGCGATTCCATTGCCAGATCCATGACGACGATTTCGACGGCGAGGGATTGCCGCAGCCGCTCCGATCCGTCTTCGAGGCCCTGCCGGCTGAGAGTTATGCGAAAGCGAAACTTGGAGCCTTGGGCCAGTATTTTATCGCCACAGCGCCGCCGCCGCTGGAAGGCATCCGAGCAGTTGTAAAAACCGGCTCGGAAGACATCGTAATGGGCGTCGGCGATACCGCGCCCTGACCTCAGGAGAAATCGATGACGAGGATTTATGTCGCGGCGCCCGATCGCGCGATCCCTGGCGGTTGGCCGGAAGACGGGCGGCCGATCAATGAACTTAGCCAGTTTGAACGCAACCTCGTGAGGGATGGCGACCTCGTCGAGGTGAAACCCGCCAAGACCACGAAGAAGGATTAGATCAATGGTAGCCAACATTCCGAGCGATATCGTCGCTCCGCTTCTTGCCTTCGACGTGGAGTCGGCTGGGCAGTTTACCTCCGAAACTAAGATGATCCTTCTGGGGCACGGCCTTGCTGCTGGCTCCTTGGCCGAGGTCGGTATCTCGCTTTGTTCCAGCGTCAACGAAGCCCGCGCGCTTGCTGGCCGTGGATCGATGCTCGAGAGCATGGTGATCAGGCAATTCATGAACGCTCCGAGCCAGGAGCTTTACATTGGCCGTGTTGCGGATACCGGAACGGCTGAAGTCCGTACGGTTACCATCGGTGTCGTCCCGGCCAACGGTGGGCAGGGCGTCCTGCAAATTGCCGGTGAGGATGTCTCGGTCGAGATCGCAGCCGGCACTTCCGCAAATGCTGTTGCCACGCTCCTGGCTGTTGCCATCAACGTCTATTTCAACGCTGCGACCAAGAAAAGCCTGCCGTTCACGGCCACTGCTGCGGCGAACGTCGTCACACTGACGGCACGGCACAAGGGTGTCTATGCTTCCAAGCTCGATGCTTACATTCCGGTCATTGATGGCGGCAATGCATTCAGCGGCATCCTTGCCTTTGCCACGACCACGCCAGGCGTTGGTGTTCCTGATGTCGCTCCCATCCTCGCCGCGATGGGCGATGACCCGTTCGAAATTGTCGTCTCGGCTTTCGGTGACGACAGCAATCGCACGAAGCTCGACGACTTCCACAACAATACGTCGGGTCGCTGGTCCTACGCGCAGCAGCTCTACGGCCATGCCTTCTATCCGAAGACGGGTACGACAGCCGAACTGACCGCATCCGCGCTGGCAAAGGATACGTGGCACCTTACCATGATCCCCATCCTGTCGAATTCGGGCATGGCGACGCCGGATTACGAATTCGTCGCCGCCGTGGTCGGGCGTATCGCGGCGTTGCTCGGCAGTGGCGCCGATGGCCGTGTCTCGGTGAACCAGACCGGTCTCAAGGTCGAAGGCGTTCTGGCGCCGCGCGACCGCACATACTGGCCGGGCTACGCTACGCGCGACGCGTTCCTGAAGAACGGCGTTTCCGCCTGGAAGGTGAATACCAGCGGTGACGTCCTGATCGACAAGGTGATCACGCAGCAGCAGACGACGAACAACGTGCCGGATACGGTGTTCCGCGACATTCAGGCGGTCTACCAGATCACCTATGCGCTGAAGTTCCATCGGACGGCGCTTGCCAATGAGCATTCGAACAAGGCGATCGTCGACGACAATCCGGCCAACAACGCGAACCTGCGGACGCCGAAGGATATTAAGGCCACGCTGGTGAATTCCACGGTGCAGCTGCAAATGCGGGGTGTCGTCGAGTCGTCGCAGGATCTCCTCGATCAGATCGCCGTGACGCGCGATGCGGACAACCGCAATCGCGTCAATATCGTTCTGCCGATCGACCGGGCCAATCCGCTCGATATCTTCGCCGGCCTTGCCCGCGTCTACGCTTAACGGCAGGGCGGTTTCGCCCTCGCATCTCTTTTTTCTTTTTCAGGAGAAACTGCCATGGCTGGCAAGGATTTTGGCGGGCGCATGAGCGTCAGGCTTTCGAGCGGCAGCACGCTTTCGCTGCGCGGCACGTTCAATGTCTCCGGCGCGCGTTCGTCGTCGGAGGCGATCACCAATCAGGATGGGTCCATGGACCGGACCTTCACACCACGCTCGCCGAGCGCGTCTATCAACTTCCGAGACGGCGATATCAGCGCCGACGATCTGATCGAGGCGCCGCGCCAGAACATCGTCATCAACGAGGAAAATACGGGCGTCACCCACCACTTCATCGACGCCGTCTTCACCGGCACCCCGGAGAGCAACCGTGTCAACGGTGAAGCCTCGGGCGTGACCATCGTTGGCGAGGCCTATCGCAAGACGGGTGGCTGACGATGGCACAGAAGACCATCAAGCTCTCGCAACGTTACGAGCCGCTTGGCGAAAAGCCGTTCGACAGCATCACGCTGCGGGAGCCCACCTATCAGGACATCATCATGTCCGGTCTCGGCTTCCCACAGGAACTGCAGCCGAACGGCCATGGCGGCACGATGGTGGTGACCTATTATCCCGTCGTCGACGCATACGCGCAGCGGCTCGTCGTCTCGCCGGAATACAAGGATCTTGCCGGCCTGTCATTTGCGGACACCAATGACCTGCAGGATGCCATCTGCGGTTTTTTCCGGCAGGCGGCACTGAAAGCTTCGTCAGCGCCGCAGACCAGTTCGTCTTCCGACTCCGATGGGACGCAGCAGCCGTCCAGCGAATGACGCTTCGCGAATTGTCGTGGTGGGTAAACCGCGCGATCGCATTCCGTAAAGGTTGATCATGACACGCGAAGTCGAAGCCCGGCTCAAGATATCGGCCGTCGATAAGACCGGTCGGACGCTGAAGAACGTGTCCGACAAGATGGCCGATATCAACAAACGGGCGGCCGCTTTCAACAGGCAGCAGTCCGTCCTGGGGAAATCGACTGCTGCCATGTATGCCGGTATCGCGCGGTTTGCCGCGCCGGCTGCGCTTGCCTATGGCGCCAAGAAGGCGTTGACGGATTTCGCCGCCGTCGAGCGTCAGATGAACCGGATCGGCATCACCGCCAACGCCAGCGCCGAAGAAACCAAGTCTGCCTTCACCGAGCTGCAGTCAACGACCAAGCAGCTCGCCCTGGGTGTCGAGGATGGTATCACCGCGCTCGACACGTTGGTCGCGTCGGGCATGGATCTGAAAGAGGCGATGGCCTTCCTTCCTTCTGTGCTCGCCACTGCGCAGGCATCCGGCGCCGCCACCGACGATATCGCCAACACCGCGATCAAGGCGGCCTCGGCCCTGAAGCTCGAGACCAGTCAGATGCAGCGGGCGTTCGATATTATGGTTGCCGGCGGCAAGGCGGGCCAATTCGAGATGAAGGATATGGCGACATATATTCCGGACCTCGCGAACTCGTTCGCGTCGCTCGGGTATACAGGCGAGGATGGCCTGAAGAAGCTGGTGGCGATCCTGCAGACGATTCGCGAGGATACTGGCTCCGCGTCGTCCGCTGCGACCTACGCGCAGAATATCTTCGGCAAGATCTATTCGGCGGATACGGCCACCAAGTTTTCGAAGATGGGCATCGATATCCGTAAGGAGATGGATGCTGCACGTAAAAGCGGCGAGGATACCGTCGCCGCCTTCGTCCGGATCTCGAAAGAGGCAATCAAGGGCGATCTCAGCAAGCTTCCGCTGCTCTTCACCGACGAGCAGTTTCGTCTCGGCATGCAGTCTCTGATGACCTCGGCGGACAGCTATAAGAAGTTCATTGACACGGTGAACAGCTCGGAGGTCGACGGCACGGTTCTGCAGGATCTCAATCGCGTCACCGGGGATACTCAGGCCAGCATCGATAAGCTGTCGAGCAGCTGGGACAAGATGATGAATAGCCTCGGCAAGGGCGTCGCCCGACCGGCCGTGCCTGTCATGGACGCGATCTCGAAGGATGTCGATTACGGCAGCGCGGTGCGCGAAGCGCTCGGAAAGCAGGGCAAGGGCTATTGGGAAACGGAAACATGGATGGCGATGAACCTGCCGTTCGGCAGTTTTTCGCATAGCGCCGAGGCGGACCGCCTGGCGCTCACCGGTGGCTATCGAGATCCGGAATTCATCAAGCGGATGCGGCAGGGGCCGAATATGCCGCAAGGCCCGCAGCTTCCAGAGTTTCCCGGCGGCGATCGTCATCTCGATCCTCGCAATCTTCCTAAGACGGGTGTGCCAGCGCCGGGGTCTCGCCCGTCCATGGTCACTGCGCCCAAGGTCAATCTGGCGGAAATCTATGGGCAGTATGCCGATAGCCGGAACTCGGCCGCTGGATGGGAAAAGGCGAAGGCGGCTGGCATGCCGAGTGCTCCCAACCTGCAATCCGATTTCTTCCGCATGCCGTCAAAGGAAGAATTCAAGGATGCGCTGAAGATCGATCTCGGCGGTGACGAGGCCGGTCAGAAGGTCGCCGATGGCGGTAAGGAAGCCGGCAAAGCCATCGAGGATTCCGCCGCCTTCTTCAAGGTCGCGGGCTACGATGTCGGCGCGGCGATCTCGGCGGCTGCAGAAAAGCTCTCGGCCGCCGCCGGTCGGTTCAACAGCTTCGGCCCTGGAACGTCCAATGGTCCACCCACGGGCGTCAATGCCAACACCGGCCGGTCCATGAGGCCTTCCGTCAACCGCCCGATGAATGCGGGAATGGAGTAACGTTTCGTGCGCAACTGGCAAAGGGATCTGCGCGCCGCGAGCTTTCGCGGCGTCCGCTTCTGGGTCGATCAGGACGCGCTGAGTGGCGGGAAGCGTATCGCGCGCCATGAGTATGCCGGCGGCCGGACGACGGTGCTTGAGGAAGCCGGGCTTGCCACGGCGATCTACGACGTCACTGCGTACCTGCTTGGTGATGAAAGTGATGCGCAGGCGGTTTCGCTGCAGACGGTCTGCCTGGCTGCAGGCCCTGGCCGGCTCGTCCTGCCGATCGACGGCGGCTTCCTTGCTTACGTCGAAAGCTTCAACCGCGCGCGGGAACGGGACCGGCAGGGGTATATCGCCTTCAGCTTTACGGCGATCCCGCTCAGCAATGAAGCCGGCGCCGTGCTGGGGCTGGGGGATGTCACCGCTGCTTTTCTCAATGGCCTTGGCATCGCGGTGCCTGGCCTGCTGTCGCTCGTTGACGACGTTGTTGCCATTGCGTCGGTGTGTTCATGGCTCGTCGATCTTGGCTCGGTGTTGATCGACGATGTCGACGACCTCGCGAATTTCATCGGTCGCGCAGCTGCCATTCCTTTGCAGACGCTTCCTGATCGAGCGTCGGAACTATTGTCGATGGCGCGCGAGATTGGCGAGAGTGTCTCTTCTCCTGATGACTTCGGCGCTCTGAAGGTCGTCGCCTTTTCCGGCGGCGACGCGCAGGATCTCAGCGCGGTGTTGCTGGCGGTCAGTCTTGCTTGCGCGGGCGGCCGGGCGGAATGGATATCTCGTCCGCAAGCCCGCTCCGGCCGTGAGCGGATTTCTGTTGTCGCTGATCGCGCTCTCGCCGTCGTGTCGGCGATCGGCGCCGAGGCCGCTGATCTTTACGGCTGGCTGACGCAGCTGACGCAGATATCCATTCGCCTGGTCTCCGACATCGCGGCCGATCTCGTTCCGGTCGTGCGCGTCGAAACCGGGATTTCACTGCCGTCATCCGTGCTGGCCTACAAGCTCTACGGTGATGCAACGCGCGCCGGCAGTCTGGTCGATATCGCCGGATCGGCAACGCCGATGCTGATGCCTGTCGGATTCGACGCTTTGGAAAGCTGATATGTTCGAGACAGTCAAGATTGTCGGCTTTCCGCCGGTGAAATCCATCACGATCAGTGTGTCTGCCGAGAAGGCAGCCAGGTCCGCAAGCTTGGATATGGTGATCAAGGGTTCCGGCCTGCCAATCGCGGCTGGCGATCACGCTGTGGTCGAGGCCTCGGGAGACGTGATGCTGACGGGCTATGTGCGCGATGTAGACACTAGCTACGGTGAGCGAGATCGCTATCTGAGTTGCAATCTGATCTCGAAGACGATCGACTTCATCGAGTGCTCAGCCGAGCACCCAACTGGCGAGATGTTCGACAAGGACATCGTCGCGATAGCGAAGGAGCTCGACACCCTCGGGATCGGCGTAAAGTCGGACGGGACTGTCTTTCCTAAAGAGCCTCGGCACAAGCTGGATCTGGGAGAGAGCGCATTCACTTCGATCGAACGGCGGGCGCGGGGTCGAGCGGCGCTGATCTACGATACGCCAAAGGGGCAGATCATGATCGCCAGCAAGCCAGCCGGAGTGCATGCCGGCACCTTGCGTCGCGGCGTCAACATTCTGCCAGGTGCATCCGCTAGCTTCACCGAAGCTGATCGTTACAGCGATATCGCCGTACGCGGGCAGGCAACAGAGGGCACGGGCAAGCAGCAGCTTCGCCCTCAAACTTCGGTGAAAGACAAGGGTCTCGGACGCCGCCGCCCGCTGATCCTCGTCCACGAGGGCGAGACGACGGTTGATCGCATGAAAAAGCGGGCAATCTGGGCCGCTCGACGGGCCGCCGGCAACAGCGTTACGGCAAACATTCCCGTCACCGGCTGGCGCGATGCCAACGGGCAGATCTGGCAACCGAACTGGCTGGTGCCGGTGGAAGACGACTGGCTTGGTATCGAGGGCATGATGATCATCAAGAGCGTCACGTTCGCGCAGGGCGAAATGACCACGGCGACGCTGTCTGTTGCCGATCCTCGCGCGCTGGGTGGTGAAAATCCCCGCGGCAAAAGCGCCGGGATTTATGCTGCGCCTGGCGTCATCGACGCGGAGTATGAGGACGAATGATCAGGGTCGAGCTGGACGGTCGCGTTCTGGAAAAGGGCGGACAGCAGTTCGTCTCCGGTCGCGGCGCATACGGTGACGGATGGTCGAGGATCTATCGACCTGAACCGCACGGTTTTGCATCGAGCCCCATAGCTGGCGGCAAGGGGTTTGTTCTGCCCAAGCCGGGCACGCCGGACTTCGCGCTGATCATCGGCGGCGAACACCCGGACAAGCGGCCGGTGCTCGAAAGTGGCGGGACCGCGATCTACGACGCCTTCGGCAATATTCAGATGTTCGTCGCCGAGGGTATTGTCGTCGACGTCGGTGGGCGAACGATCACCACGACGACGGGTGGCTGGGTTCTGAATGGTCCTGCGACGATCAACGGCGATCTGCAGGTGAACGGCAATATCACTGCCAGCGGCGTCATCACCGACAGCGACGGCAACAACGGGGCCTAGCCGGCCTCCCTTCTATCTATACGAGGCTTTCCGTGGTTCGCATCATTCCCAAGGATGATAGCGCCGAACCCTATCGCGCGCCGGATATCGGCTGGAACGGGTTTGTCGGCAGCTTGATTCTCAATCCGCCCGACCACCCGACAGCGCCTGGCGACCTGCGCGCCGAGCAAGGTCTGGCCACGCAGGTGCTCATCCATCTTATGACCGACCGTCGCGTCGAGGAAAGCGAGCTGCGCGACGGTGAAGAGAACCGGGGCTGGTTCGGTGACAGCTTTGATCAGATGGATGGCGAAGGACCGCTCGGCTCGCGTTGGTGGCTGCTGCGTCGCCGGTCACTCTACGAAGGGATCGAGGTCGATGCGCAAGACTATGCAATCGAGGCTCTGCAGCCGCTGATCGATCAAGGGGCGGTATCGCGGATCGAGGCGATCGCGACGGCGGACAGGCCAGCCAACCGTCTCGACTGTGTCGTCAACCTTTATGGTCGCGATGGTGCGCGCGTCTACCAACAGAAATTCGAAAACCTCTGGAGACAGATAGATGGCGTGGACAGTCCGCTCGCTGGATGAGCTTTCGTCGCGGGCGCGCGGTTATTTCCGCACGTACATGACAGGTACGGATACGAGCCTGAAGAACAACTTCGTGACTGTCGCTGCGAAGGTGTTGGCGGGCATCGGCCACGAATTGGAGCTTCGTCTTGCATACCTTGCTCGGCAGTTGTTTGGCCGCACGGCCAACCTCGCCATGCTGACTTTGCATGCCGCCGACGTGAACATTTATCGGAAGCAGCCGTCAGCTGCGGCCGGTACGATCGTGGGAACTGGACAGCCGAATGAGATCTATCCGGCCGGTATTCGGTTTTCGTCCGGATCGCAAATCTATGTATCGACACGATCGGCGCAAACCAGCCCCATCGGTGCGGTCAGCGTCGATGTGACGTCGGAGAGCAAGGGCGCTGTCACCAACCGCGACGTGGGTGGTACGCTTACCCTGGCTGATCCCGGCATCTACCCAACGCTCGGATCATCCTTCTCTGTTGGGGAGGGTGGTCTCGGTGGTGGTGCCGATATCGAAGAGGAAGATGCATTTCGGGCGCGCTACCTTTTCCGAAAGGCGAACCCATTGGGGGCCGGCAAGCTCACCGACTACGAGCAGGCCGCTCTCGATGTGCCAGGTGTGCTGAAGGCGTGGGCTTACCGCGACACGCTGACGCCTTCTTTCATGGTGGTGTTCTTTCTCTTTGATGGTCGGGTGGACAATATCCCAACAGCGGGAGACGTCGCTGTCGTGCAGGCGGCAGTGGAAGCGAAGCGGCTGATCAGGGTCAATGACAGTGTCGTCGAGGCTCCGACCGCCGTCGCGCTCAATCCTGTCATCGCCAACCTTTCCAACGACACCGAAGAGGTGCGCACCCTGATCGACGCGGCCATCGCAAAAGTTCTCTACGACAAGGCGCGCCCCGGTGTTGCCGGAGACGTTTTTACGCTGTCGCGCAGTTGGATTTCCGAGGCGATATCGGGGGTGACGGGCGAGACGAGCCACGTCCTCAACTGGCCGCTGGATGACCTGTCATACAGCAACGGGCGATACCCCGTGCCGGGAACAATCAACTATGTCTAATTCACCCTATGCTCACACGCTGACAAACAGCTTTACGCCTCGGGCGACGTCGACGCTCAGCCTTGCTGAGGATGCGCTCTCCCAGCCGACGAGCGATGACCTGATATCGAGCGGGCTTGCATTTTGGCCTGCCGGGCCGGCGTGGGGTAGTCCTGATGGTGAAGCGGTTTCACTTGATAGCGGACTTGCTCGCTTCACGCGGGTGCTGCTGGCTCCCTTTGCGTTCTTGTATGCACGTGGCTGGCAGCTAATCAGGGAATCGAGCGCCCAAACCGTCAACGAAACGCTCGATGAATGGGAAGCGGATTATGGGTTGCCGGAGCGCTGCTTCAGCGGTGAGCAATCGACTGTCCAGCGATTGACCGCGCTCCGCAGGAAGGTTGCCGCCGAACCGCTCAATCACCCGGAAGACTTCGTGCGCGTCGCGGCGGACTTCGGCTTCACCATCGAGCTTGAAGAGCCTTCTGTCTTTGAGTGCGGCTTTTCGGAAATCGGCGGCCGTCACGGAACCGGGGCTGCGGTACAGGAATCCTACGTGATCGTCCGCGTGAAGGATGCATCGATCGCCTATTTCGAAGTCGGGGCGTCCGAGTGCGGTTTCGACCCGCTGTTTTCGCTGGGTGGCGCAGAGCAGATTGTCTGCTTTCTGCGGCAGGAAATGCCCGGTTGGGCGACACCCGTACCCGAGCCATGGATCAACTATGTGGCATTGGCCGTCGACGACGATCACGTCCTTGCAGACGGCTATGGCCACACGATCTGCGTCATTCTCTAATCTCTGAGGAAACCATGAAATACAACGCTCCCTTCGGCAGCCCAGATCCCAACGCGGCATATCTCGACCGAAACACGCCCGCTGCCATCGCTGGCTCTCGTGTGCCGGCCGCAGCCGTGGAGTATCCGCAGCGAGAAATCATGGCCGTGATTGCCGCCGCCGGTATCGTCGGCGACAACGCGGATCTGACGCAGTTGCTGCAGGCAATCCAGAGCCTTATTGACGCTGCAACTGGTGGCGCTGGCGACACGAACTATGTCTTGATGACGCAGGCGCGCGGCAGACTGCCCATTTTTCCCGAGGTGCAGACTGCGGACGGTACGCTACCTGTAATCTCACCTGGTACAGGACAGATCCGTGTACCGGTAGGCTACAATTTTCTGCATCGCGGCATTTTCAATGTCACCACGACGCAGGTCGACTTTGTCACTAGCATCAACAAGACCTATCACCTGCGCTGGAATCCGACGTCCGGTTTCGTGCTGAAAGATCTGTCGGATGTCGCCTACAATCCCGGCGGGCTTGCCGAGGGGCATTCGAGCTTCGACAGCGCATACGACGACATGCTTGTCTCCAGGATCGTGACAAACGCAAGCAACGTTGCGGCGATCGTCAATCTCGTGAACCGCGATCGGATGTCGTATTTCTCGGCAACCGGCAGAGTCACGACGGGCGTCGTCATCGCTGACACGCCTTATGGGTCGGCATCCGTCAGCAAGACAGGGAATCGCTTCACCTACAACTTTTCACGCACGCCGTCGATGCAGTCCATCATTGCCATCGTTGGCGCTGATTATGCTTCGACGATGGGAATAGAAGGCGCTGCAAACGCAATCTACAACAAAGCAGTCGACCGCTATTCCACGGTGTTCGACGTGGCGACAGACTATAAGCCTGGTGCGACCGGCGGGTACGTCGAGATTGATTTTCGAGCGACGGCATAGGGGCATCATGATGGATACTCCTGAAAAAATCACAATCGACGACCTTACTCTTTTTGCCGACATTAGCCGAGAGCATGTCCTGCCGGCGATGCATGACGGGGAGCCGGGAAAGCTTTCAGTCGGACAAATAATCGATCTCGTGCCCGAGACTGACGTGGCCGGCATTCTCAAGGCCGGCGCGGCAAAGGCGCCCATTGAGGACGCCGACAAATTTCCCTTGATGGATAGCGGAGCGGATTTCGAGCTCAAAACCTCCGCGCTTTCCAACTTGATTACAAGTATTTTCAAGGCATCGCGCGTCATAGCGAACGTCATCGTGCAGGCATCCACATTCCGGATGAAAAACGCTGGTGGGTTTTCGCCCATATTTGGTGTGACGGCGTTGACGGCAGACAGGAACTACATATTCCCGAATGCCGACACTGCGCTGGGTGGATTGAACGTTGGCGCAAAGGTCACCCCCTTCGGAAACGCACAGGCCTACGTAGGTATTCCTGCTGGTGTCTCGAAGTTTGCAATTCACATGAGGGCCATCACCTACGCAGCAAGCGCCCAACCACAATTGAAAGTGGGACCGTCCAGCGGTGTCGTGTCCGCAGGGTACGGCACGGTAGTTTCCACAATAAACACAAGCGGCGCTACAGCTGCCGCCGCTTCTTCCGCAGCGGTTTTACTAAACACCGCCTCCGCCCCGGCGACGCTGGTGACTGGCGACATCAACTTCACACGTGAACCCGGGACAAACAACTGGGTGTATGAAGGAGTATACACCAGCGGCGCGAGCAACATTAACCAAGTCGGCGGTTCTGTATCGCTTGCCGCCGACCTTGACCGATTTGAACTCGGTTCGGTCACGGCTGTGGCGCTTAGTGGCGGTTCTCTCTGGGCAGATTGGAATTTTTAATGAAACAGGTGGTTTTCGACGCAATCACAGGCGAAAGCAGTCTGGAAGACTACGCGCCGCCGACCTACGTGCCGTCAATTGAAGATTACCAGATGGTAATCCAATCATTTGTTGACGAGACTGCCCGCTCCCAGCAGTTCAACGACGGTGTGACGATGGCATCTTATGTGGCGTCCACGGTCGAGGAATGGGCAGCGCAGGCTCAGACGTTCGTTGCCTGGCGTGATAACGTTTGGCAGTACGCCTATTCGGAACTGGCGAAGGTGCAGGCCGGCGCGCGTGAGCAGCCGGGCGTCACCGACTTTCTGCGCGAACTCCCCGAAATCATCTGGCCGTAGGGCCGACATACCCCTAAAAATTAGGAGAATTTTCATGCTCGTTACCAACTGGCGGCGCGTAGTCGCGATCTCTTTGAGCTTCTGGATGCAGATCGCCGGCCTGGTGGTACTGATCCTCCCTGAATTGAAATACAAATGGACCGGAGAAGATTCCGATCCCGTCTTCTTCTGGTGGCTCGGCGTGCTGCTGCTGGCCGCCGGTATCGTCGGCCGTCTCTACGAGCAAGGCGTGTCCAAGATCCGGGAGTGGCTCCGGATAGTCGGCGTGGTTGCGATCCTCACGCTGCTTGCCCTCATGCTCGCCACGACCGTGCGCGCGGCGCCAGCAACCGAGGCGGAAACGCTCGATATCGCGGTCCCCTTCATCCTGAAAAAAGAGGGCGTGAAGCTTATTGCCTATCTCGACATCGTGGGCGTGCCGACAATCTGTGGAGGATTGACGACGGCGGCTGGCATCAAGGTCTATATCGGCATGCCGACGATGACCATGGCTGAATGCCTTGCGCTCATGCGCCTGAAGGTGGCCGAATATCGCGCCGGTCTTCACCGCTATTTCACGCCCGCGACCATCAGGGATCGTCTGCCCGCCACGCGCGACACGGCATATACCTCGCTGGCCTACAATATCGGTATTGGCACGGCTGGAAACAGTACCGCCGTGCGCCGGCTGAATGCCGGGCAGGTCGCCGCTGGTTGCCAGGCGATCGGATGGTTCAACAAGGCGGGCGGGCGGGTTATCCGCGGTCTTTTCGAAAGGCGGAAGGATGAAATCGCCCTCTGCATGAAGGGCGTCTGATGTTCGGGAAACTCACCGACATCATCAAGATCCCTGTCGCCATCCTCTTCGGTCTCGCGATCGGCCTTGCCGTCATGCTCTTCGTCTATGAGGGCGTCCGGATGCCGATCGTCGGTCAGCTTGTCAACGGTAAGATCCAGGATGCAGTTACGGCTGCGCTTGGCCAACAGAAAGCCGTTTGCGACGGACGCATCGAAAAGCTTTCTTCGTCGACGGAAGTGGCGGCGCTGAAGGCGACGCTGGATCGCGAGCGGGTGTTGCTTCGGATGGCCAACGAGGCCGCCGCGAAAGCGGATGAGCGCGAGTTCGCAGCGCAGCGCAAGCAGACTGAAGATCAGGCGACGATTGCCAGGCTACTCAGCGAAGCCAGCCAGGACGAAGGGTTGTCGCGCCCAAATCAGAGGGACAGGGAATGGCAATCAAAGCACTGATGGCGATCGTGGCGATTTCAATGGCGGCGCTGGCCGGTTGCAAGACGGCCGACGAATTCACCGACACGCAAGCCCGTGCGCGGCTCGATGCCGCTGCGGCAATCAAGGGGCAGGCGCAGGCGCAACCGCCGAAACTCGCTCTACCTGCTGCTTGCACGGCAAAGGTTGATCGTGTGCTCGATGCGGATGAGCCGTGGGTGATCCACGATTGGCGCTGGCAGGTATCGGCGGATAATCGCGACAGGAAGGCCGTGGACTGTCAGGCGTTCGAAGACGACTATAACGCGCGAATCGACCGGTTGCTCTCCAGTGGAGGGGCTGATGATGGTAGCTGAACCCTACGCTGGTCCCGGTATCTGGATACGCATCCAGCATCGTTTCGGTCCGCGCATGATGGAGTGGTTTCTCGCCGGTCATACGATCATGTGGGGCGCCGTCTTGTTGTGGTCTGATAATCTTTTCCTGCAGCCCGCGTGGGGCGGCTTCAAAGATCTATTCGGCGACGCAACTTTGCTGGGTGCGTTGATGGTTGGTCTTGGCTTTTTGCGCCTTGGCGGGCTGATCGTTAACGGAGCGAAGAAGGATGTAACGCCATCAATCCGGCAATTTTCCGCCGGCCTCGGCTTTTTCATCTGGTCGGGCATTACATACGGATACGCATCCTCTGGCGTCGTATCGACGTGGCTCGCAATCTACCCGCTGTTCGCCCTCGGCGAACTGGTGAACATCAATAGGGCCGCGCACGACCAAGGGGAAGCAAGGAATGGAAAATCTCGATAAGCTTCCACTGCCGCTCCTGATCGCTATGGGAGTCGGCTTGGCAGTTATATTCGCCGTCAGGCATATGGGCCTGCTGGCAGGCGCTCGCGCCACGCCATCGAACAACCCCGCCGCCGCGCAGGTTGCCGCCGTCATTGTCGACCCGACAGCCCTGGTCAACGCAACGTCTGCCGTCAACCGATTGACCGACGCACTCGACGAACATCACGAACTGGCGAAGGACCATGCCCACATGGTCTGTCGGCGGGTTGATGCCCTCTCCGATAAGGTCGGTTCTCTGACCGGTGTCCTGGACAAGCTTATTCTTGAGATGGCGCGCAAGCACTAGTCGGCAAGCTTGCTGTAACTCATTGATGAGCCGTTTGACTTTCAAATATCGGGGCGCGGAATATTGCATTTCCAATGTACCTACCGGCCCCAGTGGTGAGGTGGCCATAGTCCCACGAAAGAAGGTCAGACGGATTACTAGACCATGAGGTTGCGCAGCTGCCGTTGCCGCAAAACATGTTGATCAACGAAAGATAGGGAATATGCCTCGCCGTCGTCAGCGCCATGAGGCTTCGTTCCGCCGCCGATGAGTCGGCCCTCGGCAAGGAAGGGATGCGGGTGGGAATGCCTAGCGATTTATCGGCTTCCCACTGCTGGTAAATCAGGTCTGGCAGTTGCCCGTTGTACTCTGGAAACGGACCTACGATGAAGACCCTTATGCCAGCGGATTCAAGTGCGTCGATGTAGAACTTTAGCCCCGCACCGATTGCCCCCTCTACATAATCCGCGGAATAGAATGACCATCTTGCAAACAGGATAACGACATCAGGCTTGTTTCTGATTATGGCCGATAGCGCAGCGTTCGTGAACTGTGAACATGCCTTAAAATCGCGGATCGGGGGGCACGAGTCAGCCGCGAAAAACGAAACCGATGCCTTGCCCTCAGCCGCGAGAGATAAGCCGGGGAACAGGCGGGCAGCGTGAGAATCTCCCCAAACGGCAATCTTGGGCGACCGGGCTCCTGGCTGGAAGTCGCACTCGGGAAGGTAGCGATGCTCTGGCTTGTAGATCCAGCACGTCCCAACTCTAGCATCCGACCTGTAATCGTAGTGACCAAATGCAAGGATCTCCCGCATCTCCTTCGGATAGGTCAGCGAGCGTATGTCGATTTGACTTGTCGCTGCTCCGAATACACCCAACGCAACAAGAAGAGTTAGAAGAGGAACGGCAACCTTTCCCAGGCCGAAACGATGCAAAGGCCGCTCGACGTAGAAGTAAGTGCATGCCGCGAGCGCTACTGCCGCCCCCATGAGTACAAGCGTTTGTGTTCCGGAGAGGTGGCGCTCCCCGCTTCTGGCGAAAACCAGTATAGGCCAGTGCCAAAGATAGAGCGGATAGCTGATCAGGCCAACGGCCACTACCAGCCGGCGGGAGAGGAGCGCATCGGCGATTAGGTTGAGCGGGCCTACGAATATCAGAATACCAGTGCCGATCACTGCGATGGCAGCGTGGACTGGAGCAAAATCCGTCTTGCTCGTAAAAATCAGTGCGCCGGAGACGAGGGCTAAGCCAACAGCGGCGAGCGTCGACCGGACGCGCTCCGGAACCCTTGTACTGGCAAAGCTTACCAATAGGCCACCGAATGCCAGTTCCCATGCTCGGCTCAAGGGAGAATAGAATGACGCCGCTGGAGCGTAAAAGCTAGAAAAGACGTTGTAGGTCAACGATGCCACGACAATAGCCCCCAGACACCATGAGGCCTTGAGGCGCGACCGGCTCAGGGTAAAGAGAAGGGCAGGCCAGACGATATAGAACTGCTCTTCCACGCCCAGAGACCAGAGGTGGAGGAGAGGCTTCGTCAGGGATTGTACATCAAAATATCCCGCCTCGTTCCAAAGCAATAGGTTCGGGATAAAGAATGCCGCCCCCATCGAGTGCCATCCCAACTGCTGCAATTGGGTTGGCGGCAGTATGAGGAACCCTGCAAGTAGCGTGGCGATTAGAACAAGGATGAGCGCTGGATAGATGCGCCGGATGCGGCGCTGGTAGAACACTACAATCGAGAAATCGCCGCGGTTTATGTCGGACGCGATGATGCCTGTGATGAGATATCCGGAAATCACGAAGAAGATGTCGACACCCAAAAAACCGCCAGGCAACGCTCGCGGGAAGGCATGGAAAATAAGGACCGCGACGACAGCGATAGCCCTCAACCCGTCAATATCGGCGCGGTAGCCATGTTTCGCGAACGGTTTGTTCAGCATCAGCATATCTGGCTTCTTTTTGATTGTGAGATGCCCTCGAATAGCTTCGACCGCCTGCGTTGACAATCTGAATGTGCCGCTTTCTGATGGCTTGTGCATGAAACATCTTTGCGGCTGAAATCTCGTCAGAACACCGCCTAAGCACCCACCCTCTAACACATCGTGCGCCACCGCGTCGCAACGCTGGTAATAATGTTTGAAATTTGTAGTTGCTTTGCATTGCAAGCACAGCATGATGTCGATCGACATCAAACAGGGGGTTACGGTGTTTCGCACACTTTCTACTGCAGCAATCATTTCACTCATGCTGGCCAGCCAGAGCCTCGCGGGCTTTCAGAGGTGGTCTGTAAACAAGGAAGCCGACCCATTCTCCGGAGGAGAAAACGTCTCGGTGAACTTCATGGTTTCGATGCGCTCTGGTGTCCTCATCATGTGCGACACCGCAAAGAAAGGCCTGACCGTGAGGGCTATTCCTGGTTATGCGTATGACCAGCGAATGGAAGGTTTTACTCCGGCGGTCAAATTTGCGTTCGACGGCAAGCTGCTGTTCGAGACACAAGGCAGTGCAGGATCGGTCGGCGACAATCTGGCAGCGTCAGATGCGGACCTGGATAGCGATCAGGCGCGGCAATTCGTCGAGGCTTTCGCATCAGCCAAAAAGCAGATCGCCGTCGACGATGGCATGTCTGAGAAGCCCCACCTTTTGACGGCTCGCGGATCAACTACGGCTGGTCAGGCAATCGTCGCTTGCATTGCGAAGCAAGAGCAATCCTCCTAACCCAGAGGTCGCAGGATCCGGATCGAGTTAGTTCCTGGCACGATGTCGATTAGCTTCTCTCTGCAGAAGTCTTCGATAGCGACCGTGAGTTCCTGCTCGCTGAAGCCCTTTGCGATCAACGGAACGCCGATTGCGTACATGCTCAAAGGCTGTCCGATCGGCGTCTCCAGCGATTTCAGGAGATCGATGATAGCGGTTCTGGCGGACTGATATCGTTCCATGCCTTACAGAGTAGCGTCAACTGGTAGGCGTTAAAGCGGTCAGCGACGATGCGAGCACTTTGCAACCTTATCGCGCGGTGATAACCTCCCCGATGGGCTAGAA
The DNA here is from genome assembly GCF_057809895.1 of Rhizobium sp. FG113. Taxonomy (NCBI): domain Bacteria; kingdom Pseudomonadati; phylum Pseudomonadota; class Alphaproteobacteria; order Hyphomicrobiales; family Rhizobiaceae; genus Rhizobium; species Rhizobium sp. FG113. Next base: position 128,869 of record NZ_JBMDKV010000009.1, read on the forward strand.
AGCTTGGTGGCACGATTGGGCATATTTGAAGCTATAACTTTCATCCTCGGATGGATGCCTGCGATTTTTCCCACATATTTTCCTGCCTACGTTCAGGCTTGCATCGCCGTTGCAGGGGTCGGACTCCTGCTTTACGCTATTTACACTTGGTGGTTCGCGAAGCCATTCGGGCGTCGTCTCGATGCACGTCGGATTCCTTTCATTCGACGCGCTTTCCCGTTACTGATCAATTTCGAGACATTCCATCTGTCGTTACATGGCTCCCCTGGCGAGCCGATATATGTCGCCGGAATACAAGGTCGAGGATTGAATAATTCAATCCGCCAAATGAAGATCATGTCAGCCTCCATAAGGTCTAATGTAAGCGGCGCAGAAAGGGACTGTCAGGTGTATATAGCTGGCGTTCCTAGCAAGGACGCGGCTAACAGCATTGTTCCACCGTGGGCTTCGTTCGTATTTGCTGCGCCGGTCAATGAAGGACAGCCTGGTTCTGCGGACGGCAGGCCGGACCAAATGACGTTCATGGCCGAATGGGGGGACTTTACGTTCGAGCTGCACTCGGACAATGGGTGCTATCGGCACCGATTTCGCCCTCGCGAAAACTTACGAGCATTCGCTCGTTTTGCATCCGATGTGCGAGCGGTCAATCGCCGACTTTGACCAGGTCTCAGGTGATTGGCGTTTCAGAGCCCCGCCGGATCGATCCCGGCGAGGTCCAGTCTCAGTGAAACGCCGCTTTGAATTTGCTCAGGGTTCTCGAAGCTTCCCAAGCTGATTTTGGTCGCCACGACTAGCCGTGCGAATGTCCATAGGAGTTAACGGTCGTCTTCAGGCGCCGTCCGGCTGCTTTCTTTGCCGCTCAAGGCAATTACCCGTCGCTTCAGGCGCTCAAAGTCCGCGACGATATCGGCCATTTCCTCATCTAACATATTTTCTTCGCCGCTCGAAAACGTATCAGACAGACGTGCGATGATCTCGGCCGTCATCGATCGGTCATTCGCTCGAGCAGCTGCAGCCACGCGTTTCTTTAGTTCTTCAGGTATTCGTAACCTAAAATGTAAGTCTTCAACCGCCATGCCGCAGCGATGCCACAAACGGCGATTGACCGATATGCCACCACGATGCCACAGATTGGTTATGCATATCGCCGGTTGAGTGTAGTTAATGAATAGCTGCCGTTCCGCGATAGCGCTGAGGGCGTACGGGAACGGAGAGGCCGGGAAAGCATCGCCCTGGCTCGGCCTCTTCAAGCAAAGGATGCAGTGTAGGGAATGTTGAAATGCAAAGCGATGCAAAGCGTCTCGGCCGGGCGGCTGAGGAAAACGAAAATCCGTGCCTTTCGCGCAGGGGGATCGTCACCGGAATGGCGGCGCTGGTGGTGGCCGGCTCCGGGAAGGGCGGCGTTGGTGGTGGCCTTCACGATGGGACGCTCACATACCTCGAGCAGTCGTTCTTCGAAACCGCAGCAAAGTTGCCGGCGGCCGGAGGTCAGGCGAGAGAGAATCTGTTTGGCAGGATGGTTCAGCTTGCGACGGCAATGACGGTGATACCAAGTGGACCAGATGGCTGCGCAGCCAAGGTAGCTGTCGGAAGCTGGTCTGTGACCGAAGCCGGTCATCACCTGCAGCTGCCATTCGCCTTGGCAAGAGATTTGAAGCGGTCAGCCGCTGGAGCCTAATGCAGAGATCCTGCCGTCCCAAGGTGCGGTGGAGTTAGAAAAGTGAGGGGCGTGGACTAAAAAAGCATAATGATATCAATCCGCACTAATCGCCCCTCACATTGTACCATAATTATTGTTTTTGCTGGCTAATTCGCGATTTCTGACGGTCCTGCAGGGGTCGCCATTTTCTGCAATTTCCCTCCCGGACTTGAATTCGCCACATTGACCTCCCATATCAAGCCCATCGGCATTGCTGGTCAGTGTTCCACACAGCGGACGCTCGCAGTTGCCGGTATCGCGTTTATGCTTTTGACCACGGATGTACTGGCACTGGTGTGAGACGCGAATAGGAAGGTCGGTGCGGTTTCGCCCCGGCCTTTTTTATTGTCCGGAATTCGGGCGCACCAGGCTCTTCACATGATATTCAAAGACAAAAGGCCGAAGCGGGTGCTTCGGCCTTTTTTGGTTTTGAAGATGTTGCGGCTTTGCGTTTGCTACTTCGCAGCCGTTGCGTGGCGCCTGCCCTTGCCGAGGTCCGGCAGGAAGACGGTGAGCAGGCCGAGCAGCGGCAGGTACGAGCAGATGTTGTAGACGAAGACGATGCCCATGCGGTCCGCGACCATGCCAAGGGCTGCCGCGCCGATGCCGCCGATGCCGAAGGCGAAGCCGAAGAACAGGCCGGCGATCATGCCGACGCGTCCGGGCACCAGTTCCTGCGCGAAGACGACGATGGCCGAGAAGGCCGAGGCCAGGATGATGCCGATCACGAAGGTCAGCACGATCGTCCAGGTGTAGCCCGCATAGGGCAGCGCCAGGGTGAAGGGCAGAGCGCCGAGGATCGAGAACCAGATGGTGAACTTCGTTCCGAACCAGTCGACGATCGGGCCGCCTGCGACCGTGCCGATGGCAACGGCGCCCAGGAAGACGAAGAGCAGGATCTGCGCCTCTTGGACCGACACCTGGAAGCGCTCGATCATGTAGAAGGTGTAGTAGCTCGAAAGACTGGTCATGTAGACGTATTTCGAGAAGACCAGCATGGCGAGGACCGCGATCGACATGATCACCTTGGCGCGCGGCAGCACGACGGCGGGCATCGCGGCCTTACGGCCGGCATTGGTGCGGCGGTGGTTGGAGTACCAGACGCCGACACGCCACAGGATGATCATCCCGGTCAGTGCGGCGACCGAGAACCATGCGACACTGGTCTGTCCGCGCGGAAGCACGATGAAGGCGGCGGCCAGCGGGCCGATCGCCGAGCCGAAGTTACCGCCGACCTGGAACAGCGACTGCGCCAGACCGTGGCGTCCGCCCGACGCAAGGCGCGCGACGCGCGAGGATTCCGGATGGAAAACCGCCGAGCCGAGGCCGACGACACCGGCACCGACGAGCAGCACCCAATAGGCATGCGCATAGGCGAGCAGCACCAGGCCGATCAGCGTGAAGAACATTCCCGCCGACAGCGAATAGGGCAGCGGGCGCTTGTCGGTATAGATGCCGATCAGCGGCTGCAGCAGCGAGGCCGTGACCTGGAAGACCAAGCCGAGCAGACCGATCTGCGTGAAGTCAAGACCGTAGCCCTCCTTGATCATCGGATAGAGGGCCGGGATGAGCGACTGCATCGTGTCGTTCAAGAGATGGCAGAAGCTCACTGCCATGATGATGCTGAAAACCGTCTGTTCCGCGGAGTGTTTCTCCGCCGTCATTGTACCTGTTGTCACGATGTTCCTCCTGAGAACCTGACTATCCGCATAGTCTCCTTGCGGCAGTCCCGCTTTCGTGTTTTGGTCTCATTCTTTCGCGATTGGGCCAGGGCTTATGAAAGCGTTGCAAAATATGACGTCGGCGGAACTGGCCAAGCTCCATGTCGAGCGGCTGGCGGCCATCGAGGCGGCGTCGGAGCCGGTTCACACCATCCCGTCCGAGTATCCCTCGGGCTATCACGTGGCGCCCCATCGGCACAGCCGCGCGCAGTTCGTCTATGCGCGCACCGGCGTGGTCATGGTGTCGTCGCGGCAAGGGCGCTGGATGGTGCCGCCGGAGCATGCGCTGTGGATACCGGCCGGACTGGACCACTCGGTGGACATGCTGGGCGAGGTGACGATGCTCTCTGCCTATATCAGCTCCGATGCACTAGTCGCGCTGCCTGAGGCCATTCGTGTGGTCGGGCTTACCGATCTCGCGCGTGCGCTGATCATCGAAGCGGTGTCTCCAAGTGGTGATCTCAAGGGCTCGCGGCGCCAGCGGCTGGTGGTCGCGCTGATGCTCGAGGAGATTTCGCGGCTGCCGGACCGCTCGCTTGGCCTGCCTATTCCCGGCGACGCGAGGCTTGCGGGGCTCTGCCGTGCCTTTTTGGCGAACCCAACCGCGAGGCTCTTGATTGACGATTGGGCCGAGCAGCTGAACATGAGTCGGCGGGCGTTTACCCGTGCGTTCCGGCGCGAGACCGGCATCAGCCTTTCCACATGGCGGCAGCAGGCTGCCTTGTTTACGGCTTTGCCGCGGCTGGCGGCAGGCCAGCCGGTCACCACAGTTGCGTTCGATCTCGGTTACGAAAGCGTCGCGGCGTTCACCACCATGTTCAAGCGCATGCTCGGCGCGCCGCCGCGCGCCTATTTCCGGGTTGCCGAGCCCAATTGAAATTCCTCGATAATTTCGAATGCAGGCGTTTCGCGCTGTCACACGCCCGACATCGGCGCGCGCCATAACTGTGCGAAACATTCGTTTGACATTCGAATGAGTTTCGCTTTAACTGTTTTCACTTTCGCAATTGCGTTGTCTTGTTTGCGTTGCGGCATTTTCTGGGGGCATGGAACGCGTGAGCGGTCAGATTCACGATCTTTTCGTTATCGGTGGCGGCATCAACGGCTGCGGTATTGCGCGTGACGCGACCGGGCGCGGCTATTCCGTTGCGTTGGCCGAGATGAACGATTTCGCCTCCGGCACGTCCTCCGGCGCCACCAAGCTCATTCATGGCGGCCTGCGCTATCTCGAGCATTACGAGTTTCGTCTGGTGCGCGAATCGCTGATGGAGCGCGAGATCCTGTGGGCGATGGCGCCGCATATCATCTGGCCGATGCGCTTCGTGCTGCCCTATCACAAGGGCGGGATCCGGCCGGCATGGCTGATCCGGCTTGGTCTGTTCCTTTACGACCACCTCGGCGGTCGCAAGCTTTTGCCGCCGACCAAGGTGCTCGACATGCGTCGCGATCCGGCGGGCAAGCCTTTGAAGTCGTTGTTCTCCAAAGCGTTCGAATATTCCGACGGCTGGGTGGATGACGCCCGCATGGTGGTGCTGAACGCGCGCGATGCGGCCGACAAGGGCGCGTTGATCATGCCGCGCACCAAGGTCGTCTCGGCGCACCGCGAGAACGGTGTCTGGGCGATCGAGACAGTGGATACGGTGACTGGTGAGAAGCGGCATTTTCAGGCGCGGATGCTGGTCAATGCGGCGGGTCCATGGGTCGATCACGTCATTCGCGCCGCCTTCGGGCAGAACGAGGCGCGGCATGTGCGGCTCGTCCAGGGCAGCCATATCGTCGTGAAGAAGAAGTTCAACGATAACAGGGCCTACTTCTTCCAGAACCCGGACAACCGCATCATCTTCGCGATTCCCTATGAGCAGGACTTCACGCTGATCGGCACCACCGATCGCGATTACAAGGCCGATCCGAAGGATGTGAAGATTTCGGACGAAGAGACGACTTATCTCTGCAAGGCCGCGAGCGAATATTTCAACGAGCCGGTGCGGCCGGAAGATATCGTCTGGACCTATTCGGCCGTGCGTCCGCTGTTCGACGACGGCGCGTCCAAGGCGCAGGAAGCGACGCGCGATTACGTGCTGAAGCTCGAAGGCGAGGGCGCGCCGGCGCCGTTGCTCAATGTGTTCGGCGGCAAGCTCACGACCTATCGCCGGCTGTCGGAACACGCTCTGGAAAAGATCGGCGCGGCGATCGGCGCCAAGGGTGCCCCGTGGACGGCGAAGAGCCATCTGCCCGGCGGCGATTTTCCGGCGCAGGGATACGAGGCGGAAGTTCGCAAGCTGAAGAGCAGCTATCCGTTTCTCATCGATACGCATGCCCGCCGCCTCGTTCGCCGCTACGGCACGAAGGCTACGGTGCTTTTGGGACAGGCGCGCGGGACCGAGGATCTCGGGCGCTGTTTCGGGAGCGACCTCTATGAGGTGGAGGTTCGCTACCTGATCGAGCACGAATGGGCGAGACACGCCGATGACGTGCTCTGGAGGAGAACGAAGGAGGGCTTGCGCCTGACGAGGGAGCAAGCTGCGGTTTTGGAGGAGTACATGGCCGCGCTACCGGCTCAGATGGCCGGATAAAAGAGCGGCATGTGATCCCCGCTGTGAGGAGGCACGGGAACCTGAATGCTGGAATTGCGAAACATCGCAAAGACGGTGGGCGCGGATACGCATGTCCACGCGACCGATCTCGCGTTTGAACGCGGCACTCTGAACGTGCTGCTGGGGCCGACCCTGTCTGGCAAGACGTCGCTGATGCGGCTGATGGCCGGGCTCGACCGGCCGACCAGCGGGACGATCCATTTCGATGGCGTCGATGTCACCGGCATGCCGGTGCAGAAGCGCAATGTCGCGATGGTCTACCAGCAGTTCATCAATTATCCCGCCTTTACGGTCTATGAAAACATCGCCTCGCCGATGCGCATATCCGGCAAGGATGGTGCCACCATCGATCGCGAGGTGCGCAAGGCCGCCGATCTGTTGCGGCTGACGCCCTATCTCGACCGCACGCCGCTCAATCTCTCCGGCGGGCAGCAGCAGCGCACCGCGCTTGCCCGCGCGCTGGTGAAGAACGCCAGCCTCGTCTTGATGGACGAGCCGCTTGCCAATCTGGACTACAAGCTGCGCGAGGAACTGCGCGCCGAGTTGCCGAGGATTTTTGCGCAATCGGGCGCCATCTTCGTCTATGCGACAACCGAGCCATCCGAAGCGCTGCTGCTCGGCGGCAATACGGCGACGTTGTCGGAAGGGCGGGTGACGCAGTTCGGGCCGACCATTTCGGTCTACCGGACGCCACGCGATCTCACCACCGCCAAGACCTTCGCCGATCCGCCACTCAATTTCATCGACGTGGTGAAAGCGGGCGCGACGTTCCAGCGCGACGGGCGTGATGTGTTTGCGGTGCCGGCGCATCTGGTCGGCATGGCCGATGGACCGGTGACGGTGGCGTTTCATCCGCATCATCTCGGGCTTTCCGCGCAGACGCCGGGTGCCGTGCAACTCAGGGCGCGGACGCAGCTCTCGGAGATCACCGGCTCGGAGAGTTTCGTCTACCTCGATTACGAGGGTGTGCGCTGGGTGATGCTGGCGCATGGCATCCACGACATCGATCCGGACACCGATATCGACGTGTTTCTTGATGGCCGCCACCTGATGGCGTTCGACACCAGCGGCCGGGCGATCTCGTCCGGCGCAACGGCTTGAAGGGGTAGGGACATGGCACGCATCACGCTCGACCACATCCGCCACGCCTACGGGCCGAACCCGCAATCGGACAAGGACTACGCGCTGCGCGAAGTCGACCACGAGTGGAACGACGGCGGCGCCTATGCGCTGCTTGGGCCGTCGGGCTGCGGGAAGACGACGTTGCTCAACATCATCTCCGGCCTGCTGCAGCCGTCGCATGGCCGCATCCTGTTCGACGGCAAGGACGTGACCAATCTCGCGACGCAGGCGCGCAACATCGCACAGGTGTTCCAGTTCCCCGTCATCTACGACACGATGACGGTCTACGACAATCTGGCTTTCCCGCTGCGCAATCGCGGCGTATCAGAGCCCGAGGTTGACCGTCGCGTTCGCGAAATTCTTGAGATGATCGATCTGACGCCCATGGCGCGACGCAAGGCGCAGGGCCTGACCGCCGACCAGAAGCAGAAGATCTCGCTCGGCCGGGGATTGGTGCGCAGCGACGTCAACGCCATCCTGTTCGATGAGCCGCTGACGGTCATCGATCCGCATATGAAATGGGTGCTGCGCTCGCAGCTGAAGCGGCTACACAAGCAGTTCGGCTTCACCATGGTCTATGTCACGCATGACCAGACGGAAGCGCTGACTTTCGCAGACAAGGTCGTCGTCATGTACGAGGGCGAGATCGTGCAGATCGGCACGCCCGCCGAGCTCTTTGAAAAGCCGAGCCACACCTTCGTCGGTTACTTCATCGGCTCGCCCGGCATGAACGTGCTGCCGGCAAAGCTTGATGGCAGCAGGGTGACGATGGGAAGCGAGACGCTGACGCTCGACTACGCGCCGAAGGCTGCCGCTGGTGCCAAGACCGAGCTCGGTATCCGGCCGGAGTTCATCCGCCTCGGGCGCGAGGGCATGCCCGTTACCATCAACCGGGTCGAGGATATCGGGCGGCAGAAGATCGTGCGGGCGGATTTCGCGGGCCAGCCGATCGCCATCGTGTTGACCGAGGATGCCGAGATCCCCTCGGAGGCGCGGGTCACTTTCGATCCCAAGGCCATCAACATCTACGCCGATTCCTGGCGCGTCGGCAGGGAGGGCTGAGCCATGAACAAGACCTGGAACAACAAGGCCTGGTTTCTGGTGTTGCCGGTGCTGGTGCTCGTCGCCTTCTCGGCGGTGATCCCGCTGATGACGGTCGTCAACTACTCGGTGCAGGATACGTTCGGGAACAACGAGTTCTTCTGGGCGGGCACGGACTGGTTCGTGCAGACGCTGCAATCCGACCGTTTCTGGGCGGCTTTGCAGCGCAATCTCGCCTTCTCGCTGATCATCCTGGCGCTCGAAATCCCGCTCGGCATCTTCATCGCGCTCAACATGCCGAAGAAGGGGATCGGCGTGCCGGTCTGCCTCGTTCTGATGGCGCTGCCGCTTTTGATCCCGTGGAACGTCGTCGGCACGATCTGGCAGGTGTTCGGTCGCGTCGATATCGGCCTGCTCGGCCATACGCTGGAGGCGATCGGGCTCGACTATAATTATGTCCGCGATCCCGTCGATGCCTGGATCACCGTCATCGTCATGGACGTCTGGCATTGGACGAGCCTTGTCGTGCTGCTGTGCTATGCCGGCCTCGTCTCGATCCCGGACGCCTATTATCAGGCGGCGAAGATCGACGGTGCCTCGCGCTGGTCCGTCTTCCGCTACATCCAGCTGCCGAAGATGAAACGCGTGCTTCTGATCGCCGTGCTGCTGCGCTTCATGGACAGCTTCATGATCTATACCGAGCCCTTCGTCGTCACCGGCGGCGGCCCCGGCAACTCGACCACCTTCCTGTCGATCGATCTGGTGAAGATGGCCGTCGGTCAGTTCGACCTCGGTCCGGCGGCCGCGATGTCGATCATCTACTTCCTGATCATCCTGCTGCTCTCATGGATCTTCTACACCGTGATGACCAGCGGCGACGAGAACGCGTGAGGAGGAGAGGACCATGGCCCAAGCAACAACACAGACGATGAAATACAAGCCGGCCGGCAACTTCTCCTGGGTGGTCTCGACCGTCTACATCATCTTCCTGCTCCTGCCGATCTACTGGCTGGTCAACATGAGCTTCAAGGAGAATGCCGAAATCACCGGCACCTTCTCGCTCTGGCCGCAGAACCCGACGCTTAGGAACTACACGATCATCTTCACCGATCCGTCGTGGTACAACGGCTACATCAACTCGATCACCTACGTGGTCATGAACACCGTGATCTCGGTGCTGGCGGCACTGCCTGCGGCCTATGCCTTCTCGCGCTACCGGTTCTTAGGCGACAAGCACCTGTTCTTCTGGCTCTTGACCAACCGCATGGCGCCGCCCGCCGTTTTCGCGCTGCCGTTCTTCCAGCTCTATTCGGCATTCGGCCTGATCGACACCCACATTGCTGTCGCGCTGGCGCACTGCCTGTTCAACGTGCCGCTGGCGGTCTGGATCCTCGAAGGCTTCATGTCCGGCGTGCCGAAGGAGATCGACGAGACGGCCTATATCGACGGCTACTCGTTCCCGCGTTTCTTCATCCGCATCTTCATGCCGCTGGTGGCATCGGGGATCGGGGTGGCGGCCTTCTTCTGCTTCATGTTCTCGTGGGTGGAGTTGCTGCTGGCCCGCACGCTGACGACCACGGCCGCCAAGCCGATCTCGGCCATCATGACGCGTACGGTCTCGGCCTCGGGGATGGACTGGGGCGTGCTGGCGGCGGCCGGCGTGCTCACCATCATTCCCGGCGCGCTCGTCATCTATTTCGTCCGCAACTACATCGCCAAGGGCTTCGCGCTCGGCCGCGTCTAAAAGGGGAGACCAAACATGAACTTTTCCTGGATGGCGTGGACGCTGCCGACCGCATTGTTCTTTCTCACGATCCTCGTGCTTCTGATCGGCATGAGCATCTGGGAATATCTGGCGCCGGGCGGCTCGCCGCGTGTCGGGGTCTTGAGGTTCGAGACTACGCGGGGAGACCGTCTCTTCATATCGCTGCTGGGGGCAGCGTTCATTCATCTCGCATGGCTGGGCCTCGTCGGGCCCAACCTGTGGTGGGCTCTTGGTCTTGCCGTAGTCTACGCCATCGGCGTGTTCCGCTACGTGTGAGGCCAGGGAGATACAGATGGCCGGGGGTACTGGCCGCCTGACGTGAAGACTGCAATCGCAAACCTTGGGAGGATATCATGCGACGGCATCTACTAGCGACAACAGCAGGCATCTTGCTGGCCATGGCGGGTTCCGCCTATGCCGGCATGGACGAGGCGAAAACATTCCTGGACAAGGAAGTCGGCGAACTCTCGTCGCTTTCGCGCGCCGACCAGGAAAAGGAAATGCAATGGTTCATCGATGCCGCGAAGCCCTTCGCCGGCATGGATATCAAGGTCGTTTCCGAAACGCTGACGACGCATGAATATGAATCGAAGGTGCTGGCGCCGGCGTTCACCGCCATCACCGGCATCAAGATCACCCACGACCTGATCGGCGAAGGTGACGTCGTCGAAAAACTGCAGACGCAGATGCAGTCGGGCGAAAACATCTACGACGCCTATGTCAACGATAGTGACCTGATCGGCACCCATTGGCGCTACCAGCAGGCCCGCTCGCTGACCGACTGGATGGCGAACGAAGGCAAGGATGTCACCAATCCGGGACTCGACATCAACGACTTCATCGGCACCAAGTTCACGACCGCGCCGGACAAGAAGCTCTACCAGCTTCCCGACCAGCAGTTCGCGAACCTCTACTGGTTCCGTTACGACTGGTTCAACGACGAGAAGAACAAGGCGGACTTCAAGGCGAAGTACGGCTACGACCTCGGCGTTCCAGTCAACTGGTCTGCCTATGAGGATATCGCCGAGTTCTTCACCGGCCGTGAAGTCAACGGCAAGAAGGTCTTCGGCCACATGGACTACGGTAAGAAGGACCCGTCGCTCGGATGGCGCTTCACCGACGCATGGCTGTCGATGGCCGGCAACGGTGACAAGGGCCTTCCGAACGGTCTTCCGGTCGACGAATGGGGCATCAAGGTCGATGAGAACTCGCGTCCCGTCGGCTCATGCGTCGCGCGCGGCGGCGATACCAACGGTCCGGCTGCCGTCTACTCGATCCAGAAGTATCTTGATTGGCTGAAGGCCTATGCACCGCCGGCAGCGCAGGGCATGAACTTCTCCGAATCCGGCCCCGTGCCGGCGCAGGGCGAAGTGGCGCAGCAGATCTTCTGGTACACGGCGTTCACGGCCGATGCCGTCAAGCCGGGCCTGCCTGTCGTCAACGAGGATGGCACGCCGAAGTGGCGCATGGCGCCCAGCCCGCACGGCGTCTACTGGAAGGACGGCATGAAGCTCGGCTATCAGGACGTTGGTTCCTGGACGCTGATGAAGTCCACGCCCGACGATCGCGCCAAGGCCGCATGGCTCTATGCGCAGTTCGTGACCTCGAAGACGGTCGACGTGAAGAAGAGCCATGTCGGTCTCACCTTCATCCGCGAATCCACCATTCGCGACAAGAGCTTCACGGAGCGTGCTCCGAAGCTCGGCGGTCTGGTCGAGTTCTATCGCTCGCCGGCCCGCGTGCAGTGGTCGCCGACCGGCACCAACGTTCCTGACTATCCGAAGCTGGCACAGCTTTGGTGGCAGGCTGTCGGCGATGCGTCCTCCGGCGCCAAGACCGCCCAGGAAGCCATGGATTCGCTTTGCGCCGAGCAGGAAAAGGTCCTGCAGCGCCTCGAGCGCGCCAAGGTGCAGGGCGATATCGGTCCGAAGCTCGCCGAAGAGCATGATCTCGAATACTGGAACAAGGACGCGGTCGCCAAGGGCAACCTCGCTCCCCAGCTGAAGATCGAGAACGAGAAGGAAAAGCCGGTCACCGTCAACTACGACGAACTGGTCAAGAGCTGGCAGTCCCAGTAACGGGCTCCACGGCCGGGGATTAGCGTCCCCGGTCAACTCTATGCCGGCGGCATGCGAGGGCTGTCGCCGGCGCTCTCCATTTTCAAATCCATGTTGGAAACCTGCCGTTCGAGCGGCGGGAACGGTACTCCTATTCAGTCGGAACAGATCATGGGCGGGTTCATTCTGGCGATCGATCAGGGCACGACGTCGTCTCGGGCAATCATCTTCGACGGCAGAATGACGATGGTCGCCTCGGCGCAGATGGACGTCCGGCAGCACTATCCGCAGGCGGGCTGGGTCGAACATGATGCGTGCGAGATATGGGAGAGTGTCGTCACCACCGCGCGGCAGGCGATCGACAAGGCGGGCATCGCGGCCTCGGCAATCGCCGCGATCGGGATCACCAATCAGCGTGAAACGACCGTTGTATGGGATCGCAAGACCGGCAGGCCGCTTTACAGGGCAATCGTCTGGCAGGACAGGCGCACCGCCGAGATCTGCGACAGCTTGAAGGCGGATGGTTATGAGAAGCTGGTTCGCGCCAAGACGGGGCTGCTGCTCGATCCCTATTTCTCCGGCACCAAGCTGCGGTGGCTGCTCGACAATGTCGATGGGCTGCGGGAGCGCGCACGGATGGGCGGTGTTTGCTTCGGCACCATCGACAGCTGGCTGATCTTCAACCTGACGGGCGGGCGGGTTCACGCGACCGATGCGACCAACGCTTCGCGCACCATGCTTTACAACATCACTGATGCCACATGGGACGACGAGCTTTTGGGCGTGCTTGCGATACCGGCGCCGCTGCTGCCTGACGTCAAGGACTGCGCTGACGATTTCGGGGTCACGGACAAGTCGATCCTCGGAGCGGCAATCCCGATCCTGGGCGTTGCCGGAGACCAGCAGGCGGCGACGATCGGTAACGCCTGTTTTGATCCTGGCATGATGAAATCGACCTATGGAACGGGTTGTTTCGCGCTGCTCAACACCGGCCGGGATCGTGTCGCCTCGTCGAACCGGATGCTGACGACGATCGCTTATCGGCTGGACGGCGAAACGACCTATGCGCTCGAAGGGTCGATATTCATCGCGGGGGCTGCCGTGCAATGGCTGCGCGATGGGCTCGGCCTCATTTCGCGCGCCTCCGACAGCGGCGCTTTGGCTGTTGCGGCCGATCATGGGCAACGCGTCTACATGGTGCCGGCATTCACCGGTCTCGGCGCGCCCTATTGGGACCCGCAGGCGCGCGGCGCCATCTTTGGATTGACGCGCAACAGCGGGCCGGCGGAGCTTGCGCATGCGGCGCTTGAATCGGTCGCCTACCAGACGCTGGACCTGCTCGTGGCCATGCGCAAGGATTGGGGCGAGCGTCGGATCGGGACAGTGCTCAGGGTCGACGGCGGCATGACGAATTCCGACTGGACGATGCAGCGTCTCGCCGACATCGTCGCCAATCCCGTGGATCGCTCCGCAGCGCAAGAAACGACGGCTCTCGGTGCTGCATGGCTTGCAGGATCGCAGGCGGGTGTCTGGCCGGAGCGCGCCGCTTTCGCGAAAGCATGGCACAGCGACCGTCAGTTCCTGCCAACGATGCCGGACACCGAACGGCAGGAGAAGATCGCCGGCTGGCGCGATGCCGTATCGCGAACGCTTTCGCGCCCGCTCAGCCCGTGATCTTCACGTCCGATCCGGCGAGCAGTGAGAGGTCGCGGGCGGCCTGTTGCAGCATGACGATCGTCCCGTCGATATCGGGTGCGTCGGGCGCGTTGACGAGGCCAATATAGGGGCAGGTGAGGGCGGCGATGACGCGGCCGTCGGGGCCGAGGATCGGGGCCGACAGGTTGTGGACGCCGGCGGTCTGGGCGCTCGGCATCTTCTCGTAACCACGTTCGCGAATATCGCTCAGGCGCTGATAGAACTCTGGTCCCAGCCGCTTGGCCTTAGGATCGCGGGCATGCTCGGCGATCATCATTTCGCGTTCCTCATCGGTGCGGAAGGCCAGCAGCACGTGGCCGGAGCCGGTTTCAAGCAGGCTCATATGCGAGCCGACGCGGATCGAGATGCCCCAGTAATTCGGTGCTTCGTGCTGGGCGATGACGACGGCGGAAGCTCGATCGAAAACGACGAGATGGTTTGCCTGGCGGGTGCGCTGCGCGAGGTCGCGCATCAGCGGCATGGCGAAGGAGGCGAGGCGACGGGCAGGGGCGTGCAACTGCGATAGGCCGAAGAGCTTGAGCGTCAGCGTGAAGCGGTCGCCCTCAAGCTTGGTGACATAGCGGCGGCGCACGAGCCGGTCGAGCATGCGGTAGAATTCGTTGGGGCTGCGGTCGAGGCGCTTGGCGATTTCCGCCTGGGTCAGCCCCTCCTCGACGCTCGCCAGAAGCTCGAGGATATCAAGCCCCTTGTCCAAGGCAGGCGCCCGGTACCGGTCGGCTTCATCCGCGTCCATGCTGTTCTCCTGTGAATATGCCTTTACATATACAAATAAGCCGAAACCGAAAAGCGAAAGTTCGGCCGTGCTATCGACTGTGCGGGACGACTTTTCGGTTTCACGAAGCAGCTTGCTACCCATCTCTGGCGCACATAGCATGCGGCAGATTTGCAGGATGACGCCGATGTTTCTGACGCAGGAAGAGCTTTCAAATATCATCGCGTTTCGCCGCGAGCTTCACCGCTATCCCGAGGTCTCGGGCGAAGAGGTCGAGACCGCGCGCCGGGTACAGGAAGCGCTGCTTCTGGCAAAGCCCGATCGGATCGTCTCGAACCTTGGCGGACATGGCGTTGCCGCGGTCTATGACGGCGCCATTCCGGGGCCGACGGTGCTTATCCGCTGCGAGCTCGATGGGTTGCCGATCGAGGAGATCTCCGACGAGGAGTACCGGTCGACGATCCCGGGCAAGGGACATCTTTGCGGTCATGACGGGCACATGTCGATCCTGATGGCGGTTGCGACCGCGCTGGGGCAGAAGCGGCCGAACAAGGGGCGTGTTATCCTCCTGTTCCAGCCGGCCGAGGAGAATGGCGCGGGTGCGGCCGCAGTGCTCGCCGATCCTCAGTTCGCGACGCTGAAACCCGATATGGCGCTTTCGCTGCATAATCTTCCGGGTGTGCCGCTCGGGCATGTGCTGCTGCGCGAAGGGCCCGTCAATTGCGCGTCGCGGGGTATGAAGATCATTCTCAACGGCAAGACCTCCCATGCATCCTGCCCGGAGGATGGCGTTGCGCCGACATTCGCGCTGGCGAGCCTGCTTGGCGGGCTCACGGCGCTCGGGAGTGTTGCGCCTGTCGGTCCCGATTTCGCGCTGGTGACCGTCACCCACGCCCGGCTCGGCGAGCCCGCCTTCGGTATCAGCCCCGGGCGGGCCGAGATATGGGCGACGCTCAGGACGCTGACCGACGAGCGGATGGCCGGGCTGGTGCAGCGCGCCGAGATGCTGGCGAAGAGCGAGGCGGATGCGGCCGGGCTTCAGATCGAGATCACTTACGAGGATGTGTTTCATCAGTGCTTCAACTCGCCTGAAGCCGTCGATGCGTTGCGGCGGGCGCTGGATGACGAGGGCGTCAGCCACCAGAGCGACAGTCGCCTGCTGCCGATGAAGGGCTCGGAGGATTTCGGGCTGTTTCGAACCGTGGCGCCGTCGGCAATGTTCTTCCTCGGGTCGGGCGAGACGCATCCGCAATTGCACAATCCGGATTATGATTTCCCCGAGGCATTGATCCCGATCGGGGCCGGCGTGTTTTTGCGGGCGGTCACCAATATCCTCGGCTGATGGTGCCGCAGATTTGATTGATGTCATGTGCGCCGGCTTATCGAAATTGCCCGTGCAGGTCGTTTTTCCCTTTCCCGCTCGGCACGATGAGCCTATCTACGATCGGGTTCGACCGACGCCCCACGCCGCACGTGCTGTTGCCGGCCGTTTGATCCAGATTTCACATTGGCAGATTGATGACAGCAGTTGAGACGGTCGAGGCGGATGGTGACGCGGGTAGCGCGCGCCGTTCGAAAATAGTGGCGCTGGTCGTCGCCGTATCCTTCTTCATGCAGATCCTTGACGGCACGATCGTCACCACCTCGCTGCCGCAGATGGCGGCGAGCTTCGGTGTTCCCACGATCTCGATGAGCATCGGCATCACCGTCTACATGCTGACCATGGCGGCCTTCATTCCGCTGTCGGGCTGGCTTGGCGATCGCTATGGCGCACGCCGCGTCTTCATGGCGTCCATCGCCGTGTTCACCGTCGCCTCGCTGCTCTGCGGCCTTTCCGAGAATCTGACCGAATTCGTGCTCGCCCGCGCGGTCCAGGGCGCCGGCAGCGCGCTGATGACGCCGGTGGGGCGGATCATCGTGTTGAAGAACGCGCGCAAGTCCGAACTGGTGCAGGCCATTGCGCTGATTACGTGGCCGGCGCTGACGGCGCCTGTCATCGGGCCGCTGCTCGGAAGCGTCATCACCACCTATGCAAGCTGGCACTGGAACTTCCTCATCAACCTGCCAATCGGCGTGCTCGGCATGGCGCTTGTCTGGCGTTTCGTGCCGGAGCAGCGCGAGGAGGATGCCGGGCGGCTCGACGTGCGCGGCTTTATCCTGAGCGGTGCCGGGTTGACGCTTCTTCTGGCGGCGCTCGAACTGTCCGCGAAATGGCATGGCGGTCTTTTGCCGGTCGGCGCCATGCTGGTTGCCGGCATCGTGCTGTCTTTCATCGCCTACCGGCATTTCATGCGGGTCGACAATCCACTGCTCGATCTCTCGTCGTTCAAGGTACAGACCTTTGCGATCGCCACGCTGTCGGCCGGAACGGCAAGCCGCACGTCCATCAACGCGCCGCCGTTTCTGCTGCCCCTGTTGTTCCAGCTCGGCTTCGGGCTGAGCTCCATCGAGGCGGGCATCTACCTGTTGGTCTATTTCCTCGGCAATCTGAGCATGAAGACGGTGACGACGCCGTTGCTTGCCCGGTTCGGCTTCCGGACGGTGCTCTTCTTCAACGGGTTGATCGCGGCGCTGACGATTGCTGCCTGCGGCTTTCTCGTGCCGGAGACGCCGCGTCTGGTGATCTATGCGCTGCTGTTCATCACCGGCCTGTCGCGCTCCATGCAGTTTACCGCGCTGAACACGATTGCCTTTGCCGATATCAGCGGCGCGCAAAGAAGTTCGGCCTCGACCTTGTCGAGCATGCTGCAGCAGATGTCGATGCTGCTCGGTGTCGCGATTGCGGCTGCGGTTCTGAACGTGTCGGCTGCGGTTCGAGGGCTTGGTGATCCCGGACTTGTCGATTTTCGCTGGGCTTTCGTTGTCATCGGCGCGATCGGCGTCGTTTCGACGCTACGGTTTCTGCAATTGCCTCACGATGCCGGTGCCGAGGTTTCGGGGCACAAGCGTCAGCGGTAGCGCGTAGACGGTTATCCAGGTGCGGCCGATTTCCACGTCGCCGCCCGGATCGTGACGTGATAGCGAGGGCTCAGATGATTGCTTCGAGCCGCGTCGCCTTTCTGTCGCCTTTCTTTCCTATGAAAAGCGGGCGCTCGTTCTCACTACCGAAGTTGCTACCAAACCTGGCGGGGATACCTTGCGGCTGACACGTTTTCTGCTTCAGAGCCTATTGTTTGTCTCGCTGGCCGTGGCCGGCGCTGGTTCCAGCCATGCGCAGACCCCGCCGCCCGCCGCGCCGGCGCAGAGCGTTCAGCCGGCTGCCGAGCAGAACGCTGCCGCGCAGAGCGGGCCGGGCGATCAGGCCGCCAAGCACATGGCCAAGGCGAAGGCCGATTTTGCCGCACTTCAGGAGAGCGTGAAGCAGAGCGTCGACGACGATGACGGGCTAGTGGCGCTGGCGGGGCGGGCCGATGAGCTCAATCGCGGCGTTGCCGGGATTTCAGGCGGGATCACGCCGCGTCTCGATCAGATCAAGGCGCGCCTGGCCGAGCTCGGTGAGCCGCCGAAGGAGGGGCAGCCGCCCGAGGCCGAGATCGTCGCCAACGAGCGGAATGCCTTGATGGCGGAGCGCGCGCAGCTCAACGTGGTGCAGGGTGACGCCGAAACGCTGACCGCCTCGCTCGGCCGGATGAGCAACCAGATCGCGGAACTGCGCCGCAAGCTGTTTGCCGCGACGCTGCTTCGCCGCAGCGACATTTCCGCCTCCGTGCTTGCCGACGCCGGCACCGCGTTTGTTCAGGAAGTGGGTGCGTTCCAGCAGGCGCTGGCGAGCTGGCTGGGCTTCGTGCTGAAGTTCAAGGCCTTCGCCTTTGCCGCGGCCATCTTCATGTCGCTCGCAACAGCGCTGATCCTTCTGTCGGGCAGCTACCGGCTCTTCGGGCACTATCTGCAGCGCAAGGAGAGCGATGAGCCGCCCTCCTATATCAGCCGGCTTTCGATTGCCTTCTGGTCGACGCTGGTGAGGACGCTGTCGCTCGCGACGCTTCTGGTCACGTCCTATCTGTTCCTCGATAGCTTCAACGTTCTGAGACCCGACATCGCGCCTGTGGTCGCGGCGCTGTTTTCGACGATCGGCGTCATCTATTTCGTTCGGCGCTTCACCAATGCCGTCTTCGCGCCACGCGATCCGCAGTGGCGTCTCGTCCGCCTGTCCAATCGTGGCGCGAGCTCGATCAGCGCCTGCCTATTGGCGATGGCGATCGTCCATGCGCTGGACTTCTTCTTCGGCAGCATCAGCGAATCGATGGGTTCGCCTCTGGTTCTGACCGTCGTCAGAAGCTGGATCGCGGCCTTGATCATCGGTCTGATCCTGATCGCGGCGTCCTTCGGGCGACCGATGATGGCGAAGAGCCGTGATCCGGATGCGCCTGGCCGGCATTGGCCGAAGGGGCTGGCGATTGTGCTGCGTGTCCTCGGCGGCGGTCTTATCTTCGCGGCGCTGACCGGTTATGTCGGCTTCGCGCGCTTCATCGCCTCGCAGCTGATCTTTACCGGCGCGATCGGCGTCACGACCTATATCGGCCTGCTCTCGGGCAAAGCGATTTCGCGGACGGAAACCTTCGGCGATACCCGGCCGGGGCAATATCTGGCGTCGCGCTTCAAGCTCGGGCCTGTCGTGATCGACCAGGTCGGGCTGCTCGTCGGCTTCTGCATCTATGGCGTGGCGCTGGCGACCGGTATTCCGCTCATCCTGCTGCTCTGGGGCTTCCATGTGCAGGACCTGCAGCTGATCGCCTACCGCCTGTTCACGGAAGTCAGGCTCGGCGGCATCAGCATTTCGCTGGTCGGCATACTCACCGGTATCCTGCTGTTTGCCGGCTGCTATCTCCTGACGCGCTGGATCCAGCGCTGGCTCGACAACAACGTCATGGCCCGCAGCCATGTCGATCTCGGCGTGCGCAATTCGGTCAAGACGGGCATCGGCTATCTCGGCGTCGGCATCGCGGCGCTGATCGGCGTGTCGGCTGCCGGTATCGATCTGTCGAGCTTCGCGCTGGTCGCCTCGGCACTGTCCGTCGGTATCGGTTTCGGTTTGCAGAATATCGTGTCGAACTTCGTTTCCGGCTTGATCCTGCTGGTCGAGAGGCCGTTCAAGGTCGGAGACCACGTGGTGTCAGGCACGGCCGAAGGTATCGTCAAGCGCATCTCGGTGCGCGCCACCGAGATCGAGACTTTCCGCAAGCAGTCGATCATCGTGCCGAACTCGGAGCTGATCAACGCCAATGTCGGCAACTGGACCCATCGCAACAAGATGGGACGCTCCGAAATCCCGGTGTCTGTCAGCTACGATTCCGATCCGCAGAAGGTGATGGATATCCTGCTCGAGCTGGTGAACGCCGTGCCGCTGGTGCTGCGCAATCCGGAGCCGCATGTCGAGTTTCTGCGCTTCGGTCCTTACTCGCTCGATTTCGAGCTGCGCTTCATGCTCGGCGACATGGGCGACGGGTTGAAGGTGCGCAATGATCTGAGGATCGCGATCCTCAAGCGTTTCCGCCAGGAGGCGATCGAGATCCCGCTGCCGCAGAGCGACGTGGTTTTCCACCGCCAGCCGGATACGGTCACGCCGGATGCGGCGATACTGGCGCCCGAGCCCGTGGTGGACGAGCCAGTCGATAGCCGCGATATCGAGGAAGGTGATGGCAGGGTGCGCCGTCTTCGTGGCAAGTCTGAAGGCTAGATCAATGCGGGCACAGGCTCTGCTTGTGCTCGTTGTTGACTGCACGTGATGTAGTGAACCGATCACTAGGTTATAGATTACAACACGCTGAATAGTCCTTTAATCATGTTGCCAAGAAAGCCGCGCCCTTTGCGCCGGACGCTAGTTTGTCCGGTCAAGAACGTGTCCGTTTAATACTTATTCAAACACCCTGATGTAGCGATTTGAACCAAGCAGACGATTTTCTTCTTGGGGTTTTGAAATGGCTTTTTTGGGTATTTCCGGGATGCAGTATTCCGGTGGCACGTTTGAGAATGTACGTATTGTTGTCGCCGAAGACTCCAACGTCTTCACCTCGATGATCAGCAAGCGCCTGAAGGAGCTTTTCGACATCGAGGTCGAAATCTGCCGCAACTTCGAAGAGTTGCAGCTCTGCTACGACAAGTCCTCCCAGGAAATCACACTCGCCATTTCCAACATCAACCTGCCGGGCGCCGAAAACGGCGAGGCTTTGGAATATCTGGTGGATCTCAGCATCCCGACGATCGTGTTCACCGGCACCTTCCAGGAAGGCATGCGCGACAAGCTGGTCGCCAAGGAGATCGTCGATTACATCTTGAAGGACAATGTTTTCGCCGTCGACCTTCTGGCTGAATCCGTCTGCCGCTTCCTGACCAACCATCGTCACCACGTGCTGATCGTCGATGACAGCCCGACGGCGCGTGCGTTGCTGTCCAGCCGCCTGAAGCGCTACAATTTCCGTGTCAGCACGGCCGATAGCGGCGCCAAGGCGCTCGAAACCCTCAAGGCAAACCGTGATATCGGCCTGATGATTACCGACTACAACATGCCTGATATCGACGGCTTCGAGCTTACCCGCCGCATCCGTTCCAGTATCGGCTCGCATGAGCTGAGGATCATCGGGGTCTCGTCGTCTTCCAACCGTCTGCTCTCGGCGCGCTTCCTGAAGGCCGGCGGAAACGACTTCATGCTGCGTCCGTTCATCGACGAAGAGTTCTATTGCCGCGTCAATCAGAACCTCGACACGCTTCTGCAGATCCAGGCGATGCAGCCGGCGCGCAAGAGCGCCTAAGCGGCCGCATCCGCTAATCCATGCACCGGGGTGCAGGCATCTCTCCAGGGAGTGTGATTGCACTCCCGGAAGTGCTCTCCACTCCCATACCCAACCGATGAAAATCGCCTTTCGCGCCCCGCCTGCGGTCTTTTGACCGGATGCGGCGCGGGACGCATTTTTGTTCGCCAGGCAAAGCCCAACAAGGCAGGTGACCGACATGAAATCAGACATTCTGCGTGAACGACAGGCCTCGCAACGCGAGGGGCGCACGGTTCTTCTGGTCGAGGATTCGCGCATGTTCTCGTCCGTCCTATCGCACCGTTTCGAGACGGAGCTCGGGTTGACGGTGACGCATTGCGGATCCCAGGAGGCGCTCGACGCAGCGCTTCTGGAGGCCGAGGATGGTTTCAGCATGGCAGTTGTCGGCCTCAATCTGCCCGGCGCGCGGGATGGAGAAGCGCTTGACCAGATTCTTGCGCATGACATCCCGGCCATCGTTTTTACCGGATCGTTCAATGCCGACGTGCGCAACCGCATCACATCGCGCAATGTCATCGACTATGTCTTGAAGGATAACGAGTTCGCGCTCGACAATCTGATCGCCGCCGTGCGGCGCGCCATCTCCAACCGGAGAACGCGTGTGCTTGTCGTCGACGATATCGTTTCCGCCCGAAGTGCGCTCGTCGAGCTGCTGGAAGCGCAGCAGTTCAAGGTGTGTCAGGCCGGTAC
Organism: Rhizobium sp. FG113; assembly: GCF_057809895.1. Taxonomy (NCBI): domain Bacteria; kingdom Pseudomonadati; phylum Pseudomonadota; class Alphaproteobacteria; order Hyphomicrobiales; family Rhizobiaceae; genus Rhizobium; species Rhizobium sp. FG113. The sequence continues at coordinate 150,756 of NZ_JBMDKV010000009.1, forward strand.
CGGCATCGAGGCGCTGGAGGTGCTGGAGAAGCACGCCGATATCGAGCTCGTTCTCACCGACCATCACATGCCCGACATGGACGGATACGAACTGACGCGGCGGATTCGCAATCGCTACAGCACCGAGCGAATCCGTGTGATCGGCATCTCGTCGTCGGGAGACCGGTTTCTGTCCGCGAGCTTTCTGAAGGCCGGCGCCAGCGATTTCGTCTATCGCCCCTTCGTGCCCGAGGAACTTCAATGTCGCATCTCGCACAATATCGAGACGTTGACGCAGATCAAACAGTTGCGGGCTGCGGCGGCGAGCGACTATCTGACCGGGCTCTATAACAGGCGCTATTTCTACGACCAGGGACCGCGGATCATCACGGAGTGTCTGCGCGGCTCGCGACCCGCCTCCGTCGCCGTTCTCGACATTGACCATTTCAAGCGTCTGAACGACACCTATGGCCACGAGATCGGCGACCGGGTGCTGAAGGCGGTTGCGATGCGGCTGCAGAGCGAATTTATCGGCACTGACAATCTCCTGTCGCGCGTGGGTGGCGAGGAGTTCGCTATGCTTTTTGCCGGGCTGGACTCAGCGGCCGCGACGGCGCTTTGCGACCGGGTGCGCGAGGAAATTCAAGCGCTGAAGATCGTGGCCGAGGAGGAAGACATTTCGGTCACCGTCTCCATTGGCGTCGCCGAAATCGGTGGTTACGAGACGTTCGAGAACTATCTCAACGCCGCCGACCAGTATCTCTACATGGCCAAGCATCATGGGCGTAACCAGGTCTATTCCGACGCGCGTGTGGTGACGAACGCGGCGGAGTGATGTCGCATCCACGATAGCGGTTTACGGCCGCTATCGTGGGCACTTGTCGTAAGGCTCAGGCCGCGATGGCCTGGCGGGCCGTGGCCATCGTCATCTTCCGCTCGGCGCGCTCCTGCTGCGGCGAGCGGTGGTAGAGTTCGCGATAACACTTGGAAAAGTGAGACGCGGACACGAAGCCACAGGCAACCGCCACTTCGACAACAGGCATCGACGATTGCACCAGCAGGTGACGGGCGCGGTCGAGCCGGATTTCGAGATAATAGCGCGCAGGGGAACGACCCATTTCCTGGCGGAACAGGCGCTCGATCTGCCGGCGCGACAGGCCGGCACCGTCGGCGATCTCCAGCAGCGACAGCGGCTCGGCGAGATTGCCTTCCATCAATTCGATGATCGACAGAACCTTGCCGTTCTGAACGCCGAGGCGGGCGCGCAGTGGCAAGCGCTGACGGTCGTGCGGGCTGCGCACGCGGTCGGTCAGGTGCTGCTCGCAGACGCGGTTGACCAGCGTCTCGCCGAAATCCTCGCCGATGAGGTTCAGCATCATGTCGAGCGAGGCGGTGCCGCCGGCGCAGGTGTAGAGATTGCTGTCCACTTCGTAGAGATCGGCATAGACCTCCGCCTGCGGGAAGGCTTCGGAGAAGCCCGGCAGGTTTTCCCAGTGGATCGCGCAGCGCTTGCCATTCAGGAGACCGGCCTGGGCAAGCACATGCGCGCCCGTACAGAGACTGCCGACGGCGACGCTGCGATTGTAGGATTCGCGCAACCACGCATTGACGGACTTGTTGTTGAATTCCTCGACGTCGATGCCGGAACAGACCAGCACCATGCTCGGTCGGTTCTCGCCGCCGAGGTTGCGACGCTCGTCCGCCAGCGATGTGTTGGCCTCGACGCCGATGCCGCAGGAGGAATAGACCTTTTCGCCATCCACCGAGGTCAGGCGCCAGGTATAAGCCTGGTAGCCCAGCATGCGGTTGGCGATGCGCAGCGTATCGATCGCGGCCGAAAAGGGCAGCATCGTAAACTGCGGTACCATGAAGAAGACGATGGAGCGTTTCTTATGCGACATCTTGCTCATGCGAGAAATCCATGATGGAGGGCCAATGCGCTATTGGTGCTTGGATTGCGCCGCTTAGATATTCAGAAAGCGACATTCTCATGGAAAAATGCGGCCGCAAAGAGCAAAAATGCGACATTGCTTGAATTGACGTCGGTCAATTGGCTTTTGCCAAGAACAAATGTTCGCTAAAAGCCGCCTTGGAAATACATGTTCCTGATATTCAAGATTAAATCACGAGGGGCCTAAAACGACGAAAGCGGCGCTGCGGGTAAGCAGGCGCCGCTCTCATGCGGGGAGGTATGTCGCATCCATTACATCGCCTTGTGGTCGTCTACATTATCCGCCGACGGCCAGCCGAAATCCTTGCGCATGTCGATCGGCATGGCTTCGATTTCGCGGGCGGCCTGCCACTGATGCCATGCGCGGGCAACCTTGCGGGCATAGGCTGACAGGGAGTGATCATGATGAACCACATGGGGCAGCTTGTTGTCTCTGAAGGTGATCGTGGTCATGTCGAATGTCCTTTCTCGTATCGACCGACGTCTCTCGGTTGTGAATTCGTTGTTACTGATATGGTCCTTTGCGGCCCATCAATCAAACGAATAGAGTTTATGGCTATCATCAATCATTTTGAATGATTGGCCGATCATGTGGATCGGGCAGCCAATGGCGCTGACGATGTGTTTGGGGAAAAAATATCGTACTCTGGCGGAAAAAATTTCGGTATTTTTCGGAAAAAATGTGGGGTCTAGAGTCAACTAAATTTTCCAAAGCAAGCAAAATCAATGGTTTAGTTTTTTGGCGCTTTTCGGGGTCCAGTAGGGGGAAATGCGTTAGGCGGAGAATACCGCTCGGCGCGTCTTCTCCTCCGCAAAGAGATTTTGACGCCGGTGATTGTTGTTTCGCGGACCTCCAGCGGCTGTGGTGAGATATTTAGGTCGAGCGCGAAACGACGCGGCATCTATCCACAACCCAGCGAAGACAGATGCGCGGCCCGCGTCTGTCAGCATTGCGGGGCGGCTTCCCGCGCACTAGCCGCCCAGGCACGCTCTGATTAGTGATGGCGCGACTGTTGATACGAAAGCCATCCCCGCCGCTGCAGAATTAGTTATCGTGCTCCCCGGAGAGATATGGAAACGCCCCAAGATGTCTATGAAATCCGCACGCACTGCGACATCACTTCTCTTTGGTAGGTGACATCCTTGACACTAGGTAAGGAATTCTAAATCGAATTCTTTTGAATTTCCTTCCACACCTCTCAAGCGAGCACCAAGGAATTCTTTTGTCAAAAAGGAATTCAATATCGACGACCCGATTGAAGTTCCGCCGGATATAACTCGGCTTGAGCACCAAGGAAATTCGGAAGGAAAATCATAGTCGCATTTCGCCGAAGCAATTGAAAAAAGGGCACTTTTATTCGTGTTGACGCAAAGCGTCACGAATTTCCGTCTAAGGGAGAATCTGGAGGAAAATCTTGATTTCCTTTGGGAATAATATCCGACTGTTCAGTTGTCAGAAGTTTTTTTGCGATTGGGCGCTCTAAATCGTTTTTCACGCTTATAGCCAGCCGCGATTGGCTCACCCACGAGCCAATAACCCTTGCCTTGGTACTCGAATTCGTCGGATTCCCATAAGATTTTGCCGACGCGCTGCGCGGGCTTCGCACCCTTGATCAAGATGCCGTCATCGATCAGTTGGGCTAATATCTCCGTCCGCCCAAGCGGATGTCCGGCGGCTTTAAGTATCTCTTTCGCACGCTCGCGCACGAGCGCGGTAAGGGTTGAACCTCCGCCTGGTTGCCGCGTCTTTTTGCCTGCTACCGGGCCCAGCGTCTTAGTAGTGGTCTCCATCTGCTGCAGTAGATCGCGGAGCGCCTTGGTCTTGGCATCAGACGCCTTCGCCATTTGTCGGAGGGTATCTGCTCGTGCCTCCAGCACCTCGGCTCTCGATCTAAGCGAAGAGGCCTCTGCTTCCGACGAAGCGATGTTCCGTTTGAGTTCTCCAGCCCAAGCGCAAATATCAGGATCGCCAAGAGTGTCATTCTTTTTGTGGATGTTAAGATTCTCTTCTTCCTCCTTTTCGAGAATCATATATGAGTCATTCATGTTCGTTCGCATCTTTCCAAACCTGATTTGCCTCTGATTGAATCGTACCGAGTTATGGCTTTCATGTCATTTGTAAACATTGAGCATTGGCCACAACCCTCAGGAATTTCCTTGAGATAACGATAAGGAAAGCCTCGTTCCGTGCCAACTTACCGAGAGCCATATGTGGTTGAGTGGTATGCCTTTGGCAGGGCCGAGGGCGGCGGTCCTGTACGGTGGATCGCGAATGGTCACCGTACGCATGCCGTGGGTCTATTGCCGCTCAACAAAAGCCGTCACATGGGTAGTCCATGGGAATCCAGAGCAGTGGAGTCGGTCGTGCTGCGCATGTTAGCAGTCTGCTCGCGTGTTGTAGACATTGTCGCACAGCCTCATAGCCTTTTTATCGGGCTGAGGGGTATCAAGAGGCAGTTGCGCTATACCCCCGACATCGAAGTTCGGGTCCACCCCTCATTCAGGGACGAACTCGTCAGGGGAAGACCGCTTCATGAAATTGTCGCAGCACCTTTCGCGGAACCTTCGCACTCTTTCGATCCCGTTACACTTGTTTTCGAGTTGAAGTCGGATAGCGATCAAACTGTCAACGATGATGTTGCGAAGATGAAAATGGACATAGTAAAGGCGGTCTATGGCCACGCAGGCCGCCCTTTTTTTACGCTCCATCACACTCCGCATATTGATCGGCAATTTACCGATTCACTCATATTTCTTGAAATCGCAGCAAATGACCGTGTCGGGGCCTTGGAAAGGTCGCGATGCGTTCTCGCATTCGGGGGGGCGCGGTGGCTACAATTCAGTACCCTTTCTGCAGAGCTTGGAGGGCAGCCCCGGGGCGATAGATTAGTCAAAGCCCTCCATTACAAGCATGCGGTTTCAATAGACTTGAGCAGGGGCCTTTCGCCCAGTTCGCCAGTGTGGCTTCGGCTTGCGGGAGAGCAATCCGGCAATGCTTAACATCCTCCTCGACGACCGCTTCTTTGTGCGCGACATTATGGTGCCAGGCGAATTCTCCGTGGATGCGCTTAACAAGAAGGATATTTCTCTTTCGAGATATCCTGGCGGGGAGACTATACGCATCGAGTTCACAGAGTTTGCGGTCCGTCACGCGGGCGGACACATCACCAAGACCGCAAGTGCCGGACAGAAGCTTGCGACGATGAAAGTGAAGCATCTTCTTGCTCTATTCGAACCTGAAGGACGCCAAGTTACGGCGGGTCAGGCTAAGGATCATGACGAAGAGCTTGAAGCGGTTCTTTGGGCGGGAACCAAGCAATTCTATGCCAATCGGTACATCGATCACCGAGCCGAAGTGGGCTATTACACTAAGGGAGACCCTCATCTCACGGAATTTATCGCAGCCAACCATGCCGATGCGTCGAGTCGAGGGTTCGGGAAGACCATACCGTCAGCGTCAACGATCAGAAAGCTTGTCTTCGGAAGGACTTCGCACGTTTCGCTTGTCGACTGCTTCCGCAGGCAAGGTGGTGGTGTACGTGACAGAGGAATTTGGCCTAGCTGGGTTTATGAACTTGCGACGGAGGCGATAGAGCAGCGGTTCGACGGTGGGTTCGCCACACCCGGCCAGGCATACGAGTGGTTCTTCGCCGAATTCTACAAGGAACGCGACGAAGGCGTCGGGATTCCCACAGGCAAGCGGCAGAAACCGCCGGATGAAAAAACCTTCAACAACTGGCTGAAGAAACACGCAACTAAAGAGAGGCTTGCAAAGCTTCAAGGCGAACGAGAAGCCGCGCGACGGCTGCAAGGGACAATCGTGCCACAGGATGCTCGATACCCACTACACATCGTCATCATCGATCAAACATTGGGGAACATTTGGTCAGCGGTTAAACGCCAGACGACGGAGAGTGGCCAAACTCATCAGGAAGTGCCAGCCGATGGGGAAGAAGCTGAAATTCTTGATACGAAGCGCGTTGAGGTCGTTTACGCCGTTGACGCGTTCACAAGGATGACGCTTGGCATCATCTTGACCTTTGCGCCACCTAGCATTTCGACGTTCATGGCGTGCTTGAAGATGGTCATGACACCGAAGATCGGGTGGATTAAGCGGTTTCCGGACCTGGCTGATGCGACTGATGGCTATGGATGTCCCACGACTATTGTTGTCGATAACCTTCGTTCTCATGTCACTAGAAGCGTTCAGTTGGGTTTGCTGTCGATTGGGATCGGCATTGAGTACGCACCACTAGCCTCCCCCGAGTGGAAGGCAGTCGTAGAAAGAGCTATCGGTACGTGCAAACGGGTGATGGCCACATTGCCAGGCGGATTCTCAATCGATGAGGATGTGACATCTGCAGATTATCGGAAATACGCACGTTTCGATCTTGAAGAAATCAACGATCTGGTGATCCACAAGATCGTCACTGAACACCACATGCTCGTGCACGGTGGGACCGATGAGCCACCAGCCTATCGGTGGTCTAAACATCTGCCTTTGCACGGCCGTGGAATGGTAGCCGATATTCGCGTTCTCGACCTGCTACTCAGACGACGTGGCAAAGCCAAGCTCACGCCGAGCGGCGTGATGTTCAAAGGCCACCGATATCAGAATACAGCATACACGACCCAAATCTTGAATTCACGCGCATCTGAGTTGACGTTGAAAACTGGCAAGCGATCCACCTTAGAAGTCGAGGTGTTATGGAATCCCAGCGATGTCTCATCGCTTGGAGTGATCGACGCAAAATCGAACGACATACTGTTTTTCGAAAACGTTGACCCGGTGTTCGCAAACAAGGCCGTCTCGTTCGAATTCGCGACATCCGCGCGTCAGGCGAACAAGAAGATATTCGAAGAATACTATCCTCCCGCCACCAGGGCGAAGTACCTGCGCGAGTTTTTCGAAATGCTGCAAGCCCGCATCAAAAAGGAGACGCATCGCGATGCTAAGAAGACCGCGCGATTGCTCGAAGGCGGCAGAGCTGTTGTCATTTCGGCCGACGTTCAACAGTTCGACGTGGTCATCCCTGTGACCAATCTCGGCGTGTCGCAGGTTGACGTGCCGGTCCAACTTCGGCTGGAGCACATACAAGGGCCAACGGAAACGCCAAAACAGACTGGGCTTAACCGATCCATGAAGAAGACCGAAAAGTCGGCTCCTCCGTCCGAACCAGTGATCCGCGATCAACCCGACGTGCCCGCCACATATGCAATGTCGGCCGAAGCGAGTGAGGCTTTTCTGGACCAATTAGAGCGAAGTGGACGTCGCTCCCTTCGGCACTGACTACCTATTTGAGGAACAAGAGCGATGGATGGACGGCCAAACATAACAACCGAATTTCGCCTCATGCGCATCATCTATCCTGAGATGGTGGCTGCCCATTCCGCCTTTGACAACGTTCGAGAGGCGCGAAGAAGCGCACTAGAGATTGGCGGGCGGTCGAAGATCGAAGGCTCGCTGGTCAGCCTTTTTGGAAAGTCGCACGCAGGAAAGACGACAATCCTGGAGGCGTACATGGAGGCCCACTTTCCTGATGATGTCGATCCAGAAAAGCCAGATAACAAGAGACCCCAGCGTAAAATCGTTGGAATAACCTTGAACGGCGACTCTTCTTACCTGAGTTTCGTCAAGCAAATACTGCGAGCTTACAAAGACCCGTTTCCCGGTGACGGCAATGCGGACGACAAATTGGAAAGGATCATCAAGTACATCAATTACTACAAGACCGAGTTGTTGATCTTCGACGAAGCGAGCAACCTCCGTATTCGCAAAGCAACTGATCTTGACGCGACCAAGACCCACAATACGCTTCGCGGGTTTGCCAAAATGGGGTGTCCCGTGGTTGTGGCAGGTACGGAAGAGGCCGAAAGTAAGATTCTCAGCGACGGCCAGCTCGTCAGCATGAATCACGACGTGTCGATAAAGACGTTAAAGCAAGATTGCGCTGCAGATATGCACCTCTTCGGAAGTTACTGTGCCGATCTCGGCCTTGCATTGAAGGAGCATGGCCTCTTTCCCAAGCGGAGTAATTTCGTCATCGACAATACCATCGCCTGTCTCTTTATCGCCAGTGGCGGGCTTCGTGGTCGTGTATCGCGCCTCGTCGAACACGCCGCATACATTGCACGACATGAAGATGCGGAGGAGGTCCGACTCGACCATTTGGAAGCCGCGACCGACGCGTATTCGATCAAGAATAAGATCGTGACCCACAACCCCTTCCGCGAGAGCCGCAAGACTCGCAAAAAGGAGACCCGCGTTGCCTGATCTTCTAAGCACACGCCCAGGCGACCGCGAGGTCGATGACATCGTCGGAGCGCTGGATCGCCCGCCTGTAGATGGCGATGACTTTGATGTTCTGCGGGAGGAAACCTTAGATATGTTTTTTCCGGTGGCGCTTGAGCTGCAACCTGGTGAAAGCCTTCGCGACGCTGCGTATCGCGCCACAGAGGAGAACGGTTATCGGCGTACGGAGTTGGTGGTTCGTCTAGCGCGTCCCGTTTCGTTCAGGAGCTTATCCGGATTTACATCAGTTGCCCATCAGGAGGATGTCTCTCGCATCGTTGATGTCCTCGGTATTCGCCGTGATGCCGAGAACTTGTACAAGCTTTTGGAAAACCGTCAGGTCCGCTCTAGGCAGTATGTTTCGTTTTTTGGCCACCATCTACAGCGAGCCGACTTTTCACAGTTCCGCCGGGTCTCCCCCCGAGCGTTAAAGGTGGCAGAGTATCAACGGGCAATCTGGTCGGTCCGCTGGCTGCCCTGTGATCCCGCTACGATGGAGCGTCTGATAGATCGCTGTCCGGTGTGTCATGCACATCTGGCTTGGCAGACGACCAGAGGAGTATCCTTCTGCCACAGATGCAGAGGTCCAATGACCGACCTGCGTGATTTTCCGCAGCCCTTGGTCGAGCCCGATGATCCGGATGCAATGCAATTTGTCCTGGAAATTTTGGACCCACTAATATCCGATGGTTCCTTTAAGGCGCGATGGCCGACGGCCTATCTGCCGAAGACACGCGCAGAGCTTTACCAGTTCGTTGTTAAGCTAGCTATGGAATGCCAGCGCCACGAGGAGCGCCGCCGAGGCCCTGTTAAACACCTCTCTTCCAACAACATTCAGCGAGCGGGTCGTGCATTGCTCGCTTGGCCAGCAGGGTTGCTCGAACTAGCTGACGAACATGGCGCGACCCGCAACGACACACGAATGCTGAAATATCTGGAGGGGGATTCCTCGCTTAGCGTAGCGGTTAGGGCTGATATCCGGGCGCTGATGGAGGTTCAAACGCGGAAGATGGCTCTCGGCGTTTTCCAGGGGCTGGAAAAATTTCCAGGTTTTGCCGGTGCCATAGTATCTTCCGCCCCCGCGCGAAATGCGCGGACCAGCATGCTTGAGCTAGTGAACAGACCAGGCAACGTGAGGAACGGCACCGAGGTCGCTATCCGTGTTGTCCGAGACATCCGTTCGGCCCGGCTCCTTTCGACTAAGCTCGGCCTCTCGATACCCGATCTTGTGGAAGTCTACCTCTCAGGTCTCCTCGACCCGCTGCACCAACATATGTCGGCGATTGGAATTGATCAGGAGGTTCGGCAAAAGCCGGTCGACGTATTGGAATGGATCAACGCCAATGTGCCCGTCGCGCGAAAGCCAAACGGCATGAGTTTGGTTGCGGCCAAGTTCGCTCTCGATCCAACACATTCTCTTCCTTGGTCGGTGGTATTGCACGCCGCAATCGAAGGGGAGGTGCATTTGCAGCGAGGTCCCGGTTGCGATCAGGGTGTTCTGCGCGGCCTGTACGTCGACGATTTCGAAGAGCTGACAGCTCTTCTTGATGTTCCTCCACGTCCCAATCGCTTTGCCGAAGTTTTTCTAACCTCCTCGGAGTTGGCAATGACAATGGGGAAAACTCGGAGGATAGCTGCAATTTTGTCGAAGCACTTCCAATGGCAGAGCGTCGCGACGATAAGGAGGTTGGCAGATTTGCGTCGATCCTATGCATTCAGCTTCGAACTGACGGATTTGTGCGTGATCCGCAGAATCAGAACGCCAAAGGTGTTTACCCTTCTGCAGAGAGCAGAAGTGCCACATATTTTGGCGGAGAACATGGTGCTCTGGCAACGGGATGCCGCGTTATCATGCCTCGGCTTGCGCTAGGCGAGCAAAATGGCGGTCGGTCGCCCGATGCTAGGACAACAAACGACATCGACGTCGCACCAAGAGGCCAACCATACTGTCTGCGTTGAGGTAAGCACGTTTAAGGTGGAAATTCGAGTGGCGGCGCTGGTCGCCGAGCCGACACGACCTGCGCGGGGGAAATGAATGGCAGCTACGCGAACGATCCACTGGCGGACCGAATGGTCAAACGGATCACCGACACACCTTGTGACGTTTTCCGATGCCTCTGCAGAGCAGCGTCGTGAAATCGAGCTTGCCGCCGAACACGAAGGCATCGTGATCGACGGTAACCGTTGGGCGACAACTGCGAACACCAAGCTGATGGAGTTCTTTCAGGTCGCAAGAGCAAGGGGCTTTCATTTCGAATTCGACAGAGAAGAGGGTGGCCCGCTCAATCTCCAGCGGCTTAAGCTCGATCCAGACACCCGGGCAAAACTCGAAAGCTTGCCGGAATTTACCTTGTTCGAGCTAGCTGGCTCATGCCCTGTTCAGGCTCAAGGAATAATCGACGGGGAATTCTGGTATTTCCGGGCAAGGGGAGCCGAGTGGCGGCTTGAGATCGGCGGAAATGAAAGTGGCACCCGGGCTCCTGGTTGGTGGCACGGGGAGGAGTGGCCGACCGATGATGGCTTCGGTGCCGGATATATGACTGACGAAGAAGCTATTGGCTGTGTCTTGAAAGCCGTCGAGCTTTATAGAACAGAAGATCGAGGCCGCTTCGAGAAGGGCCATCCGGACTACGAGCGAACGATGATTGATGGATGGTCTTATGGCTCGCTTAGTTTACGACGCGTCGTAAAACGCCTTGGGCTGAGTGGCCCGCAAGTCTTCGAACGCGCGAAGGCTTTGGGCATTGAGGTGCCGTACACAGCTGAACTCGAAGTCGCTGCGTTGGACAAGCCTTTGCCAATCTCTCGCGCTTTCGATAGGGCATCTGGGGAGTGGATCGAAATGCAGGAGGAGGAGGACTGAGAAGGGCGCACGGCCTAACATCGGACCGGGCAATCCTGATCTGGGTTGTCCGTCACGGCAGGTTCGCGCTGGCCGTTGCCGCCCTATGGGGCATCGTTATCACGCGAGTGACTTGGCAGTTGCCTGTATAAGCATTCGTTTCAGACCGAGGGTAGTTGCCTGTTACATGACTCGCCTGCGTAGACATCTGGGCTTGAACACATCGAACGCCATCAAAATGAGGTTAGCCGCGACCAATCTGGCGTTTGCAGCAGCTTCCGAGCTGACGGGGCGTGAGTCGACGGGATCGCTCAAGAAGCGTATAATCACCTGTCTGCTCAGGCGAGGAGGGCCAAATGTGGGCGAAAGTTACCCTGCTTGCAGTTATCATCGCTCCAGCGGCAGCGAGCGCTGGAGAGCGTTCTCCATTTCACACATCTAGTTTTCCGGGAGACATCTCGGTCGCTTTGACGATCAACGAGGTGACGGCACTTCGTGAAGACGATTACGACTACGAAGTCACGATTGGGCTTTCGGAAAAGACAAAGGCGGGCGTTACGGTGTTCACCGACGGAGGAGCGCATGGAGCCAAGGTCAAGTGCACTCCCGGCCGGGTATACGTTGGAGGGGCGGATTACCTGCCGAGGCCGGTCGATGCCAAACGGGATTGGAAAGAAGATTTGCTTGAAGCGCTGTGCTCGGCCCCATCGACTTGACCGGTTGCAGACGAATTCCGGCGGATGAAGGCAATGTCGAGGGAGCCACTTCGACCCGTCAGACTGACATCTCTCTTTCTGACCCATTGTATTTTTGCCGCTTGGGCTGGCGCTCGTTTCAGCAGATTTTCAGAAACGACCAGCGGCGAACCGAGTATTTTGGCAAGCGCCTCCAAGCGCTGGGCCACATTCACCACGTCTCCGATGACCGTAAATTCATCATGGAAGCCGCTCTCCAAGACGCCGCCGACAACCACTCCGCAATGAACGCCGATCCCTGCATGGAAGGAAGGTTGTCCTCTTGCGAACGCCTCGTTGCGCCACACTTCGAGTTCCTGCGCAACGAATAGAGCGCAAGACAGTGCTCGCTCGGGATCGTCTGGCGAGGCCTTTGGTTGACCAAAAACAACCATGACTCCATCGCCGATGAACTTATCGACGGTCCCATTGAAGCTGAGGACCGCGCCAGCGATGATGCGCCGGTATTGCGCAAGCACGCTAGCCATCTCGCTGGCCGGTGCATTTTCGGCATAGGCCGTGAAGTCTCGTAGGTCGATGAACATGATGGCTGCTTCGCGCCGTTCAAGATCAAGGACAGATGTCGCATCTTGGAGGTCGCCGATTACCGTCGGAGAGAAGAAGCGTGAGAGGTTCGCGCGTCGCTCCTCAAGCCGGTAGGCATGTACACGTACGTGCCTAAAACGCCTCGCGGAAAGGGCGGCTGCACCGATGGCCAGGCAAAAGCAAAGAAGAAGCAGGAGGTCCTGCAACGGAATGATGTCGACCAACGGGCCGTGCTGACTGCCCGTGTGCCTAAAAGCCAGCACCACCAACATCGCGCTCCAGGCTAGCGCGACAGCGGCCCCGAATACCAGAACGAGTGCGGTGTCTAGGCGCATCGCGACTTGGTTCAAGAGAAGAAAGACAACGACCAGACTGGATGCTGTCAACTCGTGACGGGCTTGGGGTGAGGGAGCCAGCAGATGCTCGTAGAGTACATACCCCGCCAGCGCCGCATCCAGGATCGCAAGGCCAATCGGAGCGATCCAGCCTATTCTAGGCCTAAGCAATGCATCTCCCAAGACGCTCCAGAACAGATACGACAAGACCACGATGGCAGCGGAATCGAGGCTGCCGGTCCAGAGAGCCGACGAGACCAGGAGAGCTGAGGCTAACCGTAAAATGAGGGCGCTGAGATCAACGTTGGGTGACATGCGTATCGGCTATAAGAACTCAAACTGGGGTCCCTGGGCCCTTTACGGAGCCCAGGGATGATTGGTCACTTGATTTCAGTGACTGTCAGTTTTCCATCGACGCGCTCAGCGACGAACTCGATGTTCTGACCTTCCTTTAGCTTTTCGAGCATTGCCGCATCCTTGACACGGAAGACCATCGTCATGGCTGGCATATCGAGGTTCTTGAGGTCTTCATGCTTGATGGTGACCTTCTGCGCCTTGGCGTCAATCTTGTTGACGACGCCTTTCGTGAATTCCTGAGCCAGAGCCATCGACGTTCCTGCGAGGGCAATTGTGGCTGCCAGCGCGAGATTGATTGCGAATTTCATAACGAGTTTCCTTTCCTTACTTTGCTGCAACGGACACGTCGCCGTGCATGCCAGCTTCGTAGTGACCGGGGATGAGGCAGGCGAATTTGAATTCACCGTCGTTCGTGAACTTCCAGACGATTTCACCCGTCGCGCCTGCTGCCAGACGGATGGAATTGGGGTCGGCATGTTCCATTTCCGGGAATTTCTCCATCACAGCCTTATGCTCCATGATCTTGTCTTCCTGATCGAGCACGAACTCGTGGTCAGTGCCGCCCGCGTTCTTCAGAGCGATCTTGATGGTCTGACCCTTGCGGACCTTGATGATTGCAGGCTGGAAGATCATCTTGCCGTCGTCGGTTTCTTTCATGGTCACGCGGATGGTTTGCGTGGCCTTGGTCTTGTCGCCGGGTTCGCCGACAGCAAGCTTCTCGCCATGTCCGCCAGCATGGTTGCCGGAGGCCAGCGTTGGGCTCGCGAGAGCGGCGAGGGCGAGGGCGATTACATAATGCTTCATTGCAGGTTCCTTCTTCTTGGGGGGGAGTATGCTTCAGCCGTTCGTCGGCTTTGGCGTGATCTGTGTCTTGGCGTCTGTGGCTTTGGTGGCGTCCGGCAGTTCGCCGGTCCATTCCCAAGCCTGGGTCCCGGGCGGGTTCTCGTACCAACCCGGATCGGAGTAATCGTCCGCAGAGATACCCTCGCGAACCTTCACGACGGAGAACATTCCGCCCATCTCGATGGGGCCGTGGGGACCCCAACCGGTCATCATCGGAACGGTGTTTTCAGGGATTGGCATCTCCATCTCGCCCATGTCGGCCATACCCTTGGTGCCCATGGGCATGTACTCGGGTTGGACCTTTCGGATTTTCTCGGCGACCTTTGACTTGTCGACGCCGATGAAGGTTGGAATGTCGTGCCCCATCGCGTTCATCGTGTGGTGTGACTTATGGCAGTGGATCGCCCAGTCGCCGAGGTACTTTGCGTCGAATTCGTAAGCCCGCATTGCGCCAACCGGGATGTCGATGCTGACTTCCGGCCAGCGGGCTTCGGGGCGTACCCAGCCGCCGTCGGTGCAAGTCACTTCGAAATCATACCCGTGCATGTGGACAGGGTGGTTGGTCATGGTGAGGTTGCCGACGCGCACGCGCACGCGGTCGTTCTTCGACACGACCAAGGGGCTGATGTCCGGGAACACCCGGCTATTCCAGCACCACATGTTGAAGTCGGTCATCTCCATGATCTTGGGAACGTACGAACCCGGATCGATGTCGTAGGCGTTTAGAAGGAACACGAAATCCCGGTCCACCGGCATGAACTTCGGGTCCTTGGGATGGATCACGAAGAAGCCCATCATGCCCATCGCCATCTGGACCATCTCGTCCGAATGCGGGTGGTACATAAAGGTGCCGGACTTCACGAGGTCGAACTCGTAGACGAAAGTCTTGCCCACCGGGATGTGTGGCTGCGTCAGCCCGCCGACGCCGTCCATTCCCGAGGGCAGGATCATGCCATGCCAGTGGATCGTCGTGTGTTCAGGGAGCTTGTTGGTGACGAAAATGCGGACGCGATCACCTTCGACGGCTTCAATCGTCGGACCCGGGGACTGGCCGTTGTAGCCCCAGAGGTAGGCGGTCATGCCTTCGGCCATTTCCCGTTCCACTGGCTCCGCGACGAGGTGGAATTCCTTGACGCCGTTATTCATCCGGTGGGGCAGGGTCCAGCCGTTGAGAGTGACCACCGGCTGGTAGTCGGGACCGGACGTCGGATGAAGCGGCGGCTGCATATCGGCCGACTCCATCGTCGGCGCGTCAGGCAGGCCCATCGCCGATGTCTTGGTCCAGGCACCGGCCGCCATCAGAGCTGCGCCCGCGCCAAATAGTTGTCGTCTGTTGAACATTTGGATGCCCTTTCTCAATGCCCGCCACCACCGCCGCCTTCGGACGCTGCGGCCACTTCTGTTTCGGCTGATGCCGCAGAGGAGCCGCCGCCGTAGACAGCAGGTGCGAGGTTTGCTTCGGCAAGCCAGAAGTCGCGCTTGGCGTTGACGGAAAGCAGGATGGAATTGATCTTGTCTCGGGTGTCGGTCAGGAGTTCGAACGTGTTGGTGATCATGCCGTTGTAGGTGAGGAGGGATTCCTCTTCGACCTTGGTGCGTAGGGGCACGACGTTGTTCCGATAGTGCCGAGCGATGTCGTAGTTCGACCGGTAAGCCTCATAGGCAGAGCGAGCTTCCGAGCGCACGTTGACGGCTTTTTCCGCCAATTGGTTGGCAGCACGCATGTAGCCGAGTTCAGCCTTGCGCATTCGCGCCTTGCCGGTGTCGAAAAGGGGGATGGCGAATTCTAGTTCCCCGGACGCCGTGGTTTCCCACTTTTTCTTGCCGTCTTCGACTTCACGCTCGGATTCGAAGCCTGTCAGGATTTCGAGATCGGTCACGTAACGTGTGGCTTCTGTCAGGCCGTAAGACCGCGCGGTTGCCTCAAGCTCTAGTTTCGCAACCTGGAGGTCAATACGGTTGCGAAGCGCCTCGGCCTCGATGGCATCGCGTTTGGTCACGCCCTTGGGCAGGGAAGGCAGGCTATTGGGCACCTTGTAATCAAGGTCTGATCCCCACAGTCCCATAAGACGGGTAAGTTCTTCCTTTGCCAGACGAGCTGCCAACCGTGCCTTTGCGGTTTCGCCCGCCAATTCAGCGACGAACACATGCTCACGCGCTTGTGGACCTTTCGCCATCGCACCCGTTTCGCCAAGCTTCTGTGCCAGCTCCGACGCGGCATCGGCGGCTACCTGCGCCCGCTGCAGCTGGCCGACATTCTCCCAGGCGGCGACCGCATTTATCCACGCGCGGCGAGTATCAGCGGCTGTTTGCAACGTACGGACAGCCGCGTTGAGCTGCGCTTGGCGAAATCGCGTGTCGGCAATCTCGATGTCACGTTTCTTGGTCATCAGTGCGAGAATGTTGGTTGTTATCGCGCCCTCGATGGCCCGAAAAGCTTCAAGTTCCGGTGTGCCGATACCGGAGAAGCCGACCGAGACCGTCGGGTTCAGCAGCATTGTCGCCTGCCAAGCGTCGGCTGAGCTATCCCCAAGCTCGGAATAGGCTGCCTGGAGACCCTTGTTGTTGAGAAGGGCAATCTGGACAGCTGTATCGGCATCGAGCGTCTTCTTTCGCGAAAGCAGGGTCCTGACCTGAGCAGAGGTCGCTTGCGCCTGCTGCTGGCTTTGAATCCAGACCGTTTCTTTCGCTGTGATCGCAGCAGTCTTATTGGCGACGGTGCTGAAACCGCCATCCTTCTTGGAATACTCGGGATTAGTAACGCAGCCCGCGACCGCAAGAGGGATGACCGCAACGATCAGAAGGGTTCTCAGGGAGGTCATGAAGCACCTCCTTCTTGCTTTGTCGTGCGGTTGTCCTGCCTGCGCCACGGCTTGGGATCGACAGGCTGCCGAGCGGTGTAACCTGAGATCGGCGATGCATATTGAACCGGACGAACTGAGTAGGTTTCGTCGACGTCAGACGAGGCGACGACGTCAGGAGGCAACGTGGCGGCGCAACTGCCCAGCAGAAGGGGCAGACCAACCACGAATATGGTCGTTTTCATTTTTCGGAATCCAAATAAGCAATGTCATTCCGGCGTGCGGTATTCGCAGCGCCTGGTGAGCCCGGCCGAACGGGATTGCTTATTCAGATATTAGGCGGACGATGAAGGACCGGCAGTTCGCCAACTGTTTCGCGATCATCGACGAACTGCCGGATGGCGGCGACGATGGGCCCGCCAACATCGTGGCCGTCGCAAATGATTCCAAATCCACCGCAGAAATCTTTGCAGCACTCTTGCTTGGCAATCTGATCGTTATCACCATCAGCTGCATTCTCGGCACCGGCATGGTGATGGGCGGCATGCTGACCCGGCGCTTTCGCCTCTAAATGAACAGCATGGGCCGTTGCGGAAACGTCCGCGACAGATACTTCGGGAAACGCGTTGCCATGCATGGCGGCGTTCGCATTGGACAACGTGTATCCTGCCAGTGATACAATGATCACCAGCCGCACAATGACGAGCATCTTGCTCAGTGCGATTCGATACATTTTGCCCATTCCAAAGAGCTACATCGAAAGCAGCTCAAGTTCAATCGGAGCGTCCTGCCTGTCAAAGATTCGCGACCTTTTCGAGGCGGACGAGGGAGCGTGTAGACCTTGCCATCGTTGTAAGGTCAACCTGCGTGATCAATGAATTCTACGTCATTCGGTCATAGCCCGACCATCTGGACGAATTGAATCAGGCTGCTTCTCCTCATAGAAAATCAGCCATGGCTAAGATGTCGAGAAACTCGCTGTGGAAAGCAGTTGCGATCTTGTGGTTCGCGATCTCGATGAGCTTTGGTGCGATTTCGTTATCCCTCGATCACGACGATACGGGGCGAGCTGACCAAGTGTCCCTCCACGAAAGTGCCAAAAATCATTGCGGAAAAGGCGAGCCTTCGGCAAAGGATCAGCACCAGAACGGGCGCTGCTGCAGCCCCACATGCAACTCTCCAGCCATCCTCACTGCGTTTGCGCAGGTTCGACTCCCGCAAGTCAGCGGGACGGAGCCTGACCCGGTCGTGTCGTCGCTCACGTCTCAATCGCCGTCTGGTATCCTTCGTCCGCCGCGAGCATAAGATCGCCGATCTCGCATCCTGCTTCCTGCCCGTCTGGGCCGAACGCGTCAGCGAGACCATCTCCATTTCAAATCACCTGGCTTGATGCGCCTCTTGGAGCCAACAGCCACTGTCTTTTTGACCTGAGCGCCGCGCTGAGCCGCAGAGCGCTGAAGGAGCCCTTATGCTTACTCATACGATGGCGAAGTTTCGCCGAATGCCGCGTCGTGTCTGCCGGACAGTGTGGGAGACCATGCCAGCGTCCGTCGCACAGACGCCAATCATGAATAAAACCGGTCGGTTCATCTATCGGCGGTTTACCCGAGATACCGTGAAAGTGCAGACGCACTTCACGCATTTCATGCGCAATCCACCTCTCCTGGATGCACTGACCCAACTGACCGGCAGGATGGAGACAGGTGAACCTCTCCGCATCGCCTCGATAGGATGCAGTACCGGGGCCGAATTGTACTCTGTGCTTTACACGCTTCGAAAAGCTTATCCAGGCAAGGAAATTTTCGGATATGGCTCGGACCTGTCTGAGGAGGTAGTCAAGGTCGCGCAGCTAGGAAGATACCAGCCAGGAAGAGCGGCTGGCGAAGGAGGAATGTTCCACGCTGGTCGGCCTGAAGTGGAGGCCTCAGAGGTCGCCGAGTTCTCCGGATTGATGGAGCCGGGCAGAGATGGGGTGTGTGAGGTCCACGACTGGTTGAAGGCTGGGACCTCATGGTTTGTTGCCGACGCAATCAAGGACGACATCGTAGCGATGATCGGACCGCAGGACGTAGTTCTCGCGAATAACTTTATGGGTCCAATGGATGATCGTTCAGCGGATCAATGTCTTCGTAATGTGATGGGTCTGGTCCGCCCAGGTGGCATCCTTGTCATCGACGGCGTCGATCTTGATGTAAAGACGCGGACCATCCGGGGTTCTCGGTTCACCCCGGTGCTTATCAATCAGGACGCGATTTGGACTTCAGACGAGTCAAAGCAGGGCTGGCCGTGGTTGCGGTGGGCCGCTGAGCCAATTGACCGGAGCGAGCCAGACTGGCGGGTGCGTTACACCATCATTTTTCAGCGTTCACATTGATAACAGGGCGGCGGCGTCGATCAAGCCGCCGCTGCCCACGGAGGTCAACGATACGCTCAGACATGGTGTGTGGCTCTTGGGAGCTAAGATCGGGTCGCAGGCGATCCAGTTTCTGCTCTTTTTCATGGCGGCCAGGTTCTTGGAGGCGTCAGAGTTCGGTCTTTACGCCGTTTTGTCCGCCGTGATGACGTTGCTGACAATCATCGCGGAAGCTGGATGGGCCGAGCACCTACTGCGCACGGGTTACAGCCGATCATTGTTCCAGATAGTTACCTCGCTCTCTGTGGGAAGCGCCGGGCTCTGCTCGGTGATCTCTCTAGCGCTGGCTGGTTTTGTCGCGGCACTGGCCGGGCCCGCAGCGGGGACTTTGCTCGCCGTGTATAGTTTGGTGATCTTGCCAACCACTGTTGCCACCTCGTTCGAGGCCGCCCTCATATCCCAAGGGCATCTGAAAGCCCAGGCTACAGTCCGGTTGGTGTCAGAGTTTGCGGGGCTCGCAATTGCGGCCGGTGGTATGGCAACCGAACTCGGCGTCGTGTCATTGCCCTTGGGACGGTTTATGTCTCAGATTGTCGCCATTGGCTTGTATTTTTATCATATGCGTGAGCGGCCATCGCTGCGCCCGACAGTTCGTGATGCCCGGGAACTGGCGGATTTCTCGTTCAACATCGTCGTCAATCGCCTCATAATATTCGCGGGCTCGTTCTGTAGCACCTTCGCAGTCGCAGGATTTCAAAGCGTCACAGATGCGGCTTACTACCGTGCGGCCGAGCGAATTGTTGCGGCCTTCTCGGAAGCCCTTGGGGAACCGACGCGAGCACTTTCCTGGATCATGTTCCGGCGGGGGTATGCTGAAGGGAAGGGAACGCTGCGGGAGTTCGTGGCAACGGCTTGGGTGGCGCTTTATGCAGTTTCCTTTCCCATCTTTTTCGTCCTGCTGCTGTTCTCCGGCGAGATCGTTGACAAGCTGCTCGGAGAGCGCTGGCACGCTAGCGCCCTTATCGTCTCAATCCTTGCTGTGAAGCAACTGCTGCTGCTGCCCGGCTACTTCAATGAACCCTTGCTATCAGTGACCGGGACGATAGCGAAGCGGCTGAAGATAACGATAAGGAATGTTGCGCTCCTCGTCGGGGCGACCTTCGCATTCGCGCCGCTAGGGCCCGTTATGCTGGCGATTGCCCAGTGCGGGGTTGCTGCCTACGGTCTTTGGTCGACGGTTGGTCTTCAGCATGACAGCGGGGGTCTGGAAGCGAAATCGACAGCGAGAGCGCTGTTGCATCGGGTTGTGCCAGCAGTCTTCTGCATGGCCGCAGCCTTCATCTGGCGCAGCGAGGCTCTGCCCCAGAGCCTGCAACCTTCCCTCAATCCCGTACTCGATATCGCCTTCGTCGTGCTTGTCTACTCAGTAGCGCTTGCACTTGCGCACGCGGTTTATAGGCTGAGGCAGAATAAACCAAATGTTACGGCGTCGAGAAGGCCCGACCAGCAAATCGGCCGCGTCTCATAGTTCGGATCGGGTCCAGGCGTGCTTCTGACTCTCACTTCCTATGCAGCTCTGTTTCTCACCGCTTTGGGCGCGGCAAGTGTTCTTCCGCTTCAGTCGGAGCCGGTGCTGGTCGGGATGATCATTTCGCAGAAGTTTTCGCTTTGGCTTCTCCTCGTCGTTGCCAGCATCGGCAACACGCTGGGCAGCGTGACGAACTGGTTCCTTGGGAGGGGCATCGAACGCTTCAAGGGGAGACGGTGGTTCCCAGTCACAGAGGAGCGGTTGAAGCGGGCATCAGACTGGTACCGTCGGTATGGAAAATGGTCTCTACTGCTGTCCTGGATGCCGATCTTCGGGGACGCGATCACCGTGGTTGCAGGGATTTTGCGGGAGCCGCTGTTGACGTTCACTCTTCTCGTGTTTGTCGCGAAATCCGGGCGCTACGTAGTTTTGGCATTTTTGACGGTCCAGGTCCTTGGCTGATCCGAACGTGGCAGCATCATGCGGTCGAGGGTGGCATCGCGACGAACCAACGTGTGCCATGCCGCAGCAACGAAATGTAAGCCCACGACAGCGAGAATGACATTCGACCCGATGACGTGGAGCGGCGCGACCGCAAATGTCACGTAGCTTGCGACCACGCCCAGCGCGGCCTGGAAGATGATGGCCACGTACATGCTGCCGTGGAGCAGGGCGGCCGCGAGATGCTGTCCTTTCAACCGCTTTCGAGGGCTTGGCGGCTGAAGCACTCGGAGAAGCAGGCGCAGTACCATTGCTGCGCCAATTAAAAGCCCGGCGTAGTTATGAATGGTGTGCTGGAGGATGTCGGAGGAAGCGGGCTGCATTCCCATGTGAACCGCGTGATGGGTTCGCTCAATGCTTCCGCCCGTCAGATACTGGATCGGCAAGAGAAGCGCGATAAACCAATGCATGACAATTTGGGAAAGATGGTATCCGTTGCGCATTGGTTCCCCCGCTTCTGGGAGTCACACTAAAGCGCTGGCGTTAACTTTACGTGCCCCGCATTCGATCAATTTTCCATTCTCTGATTCCTTGTAATCGAGGCGGTTACCGCGCCCTTACCCATGAGGTTGATTGGTAGGGTTAGGGTGAGTTCCTGCTTCTCCGGACCGTCGGGGGCCGAGTACCGCTTGAGGATTGTTCTTTCGCTTTGAACCGTATCTTCAAGCGTCGCGACCGTTTTTGCCACGATCTGCTTCTCGAAGAGCGAGACGTCCTGATTTGCTGCGGCGACGGTGCATGCCTCCACTGCACGGCCAGCAACTATATTCATGCTTGATGCTACCGCGACGAATGGATCATCCGCGATAATCCACCCTTTTGCGGCTGCTGCGTTTTCGCTCAGGGTGAATGCGACCACCAAGTCCTCCGCGAGCGGCTTCCATCGAGAGGCCTTGGCGAGGTCCTCAAGATGATCAAGGATCGGACCGTCGGCAAGACAGACGTTCTCGAAGACGGCCGCGCCGGAAATAGCTGAAGACCGAGGTTTTGCTGGAGCAGCAAGATTGGTAGAGGCCAATATCGCGAGCGTAGCCACGGACAGCTTTGATATGCCATCATACATGCGACGTTTCTCATCTTTCAATCTGCCGGGAGCCCTTCCAGGTCTAAGTCAACTCGTTGGATTGAATGCCGCATCCGAAGCTGTCCTTCCGTTCAATGTCATCCACGCGATCTTATGTGCCGCATTAACATCGCAGCCGAAATCGACCACCTGAGATAGCGCTCCATTCATCGAGGCGGTTTAAGTTAACGGCTTCTGCTCACTTTTACTAAATGTTTAGCTTATGGGCAGTTCGGAAGCCGGATGGATTTTCGAGCCCGCGCATGTCCTCTAGGTTGCTGGCGCACGCATTATCCGCGTGTGTGGGAACTGCAATGGCTCTTCAAGAAGCGACTTTATCTTTCGCCACGACCAAACCGGACGTCATCACCGTAAAGGCGGGCTCTTCGCGAACAATTGGGCCCGATCTTCTCCGTGCTGTTGCTATATTGCTGGTGATGCTGGTGCATTTGCCTCTGGAGGCAACGCCGTACGGATTGGTTACGATCCGCAACTATGGTTGGCTCGGCGTAGATGTCTTCTTCGTCCTGAGCGGCTATCTCATCGGTACGCAGCTGTTCAAGGAGATTGTCGAGACCGGAGGCGTCGACCTAAAGACCTTTTACCTGAAACGGGCGCTCCGCATTTTTCCCGCCTATTTTGTTGTATTGGCGCTTTATGCGTTCGTTCCGCTGTTCCGCGACACGCCGAACATGCAGCCCCTATGGCGCTTCGCGACTTTCACTGTGAACTTCGGTCTTGATCCGCGAACAGGAAACGCTTTCACACAGGCTTGGACTTTAAGTGTGGAAGAGCAATTTTATCTGGTCCTGCCCGTGCTAGCGATGGTTTTCGTAGGCCGTTTGTCTGTGTTCGCATCCATGGTCACGTTGATTCTCCTCGTTGCGGCAGGGGTCGTGTGTCGTTCTCTCTTGTGGGAAGGCCAGATCGGTGTGTTGATCGATGACGGTAGAGCGCGGGAAGCATTCGCCGTATACCTTAAGGACATCTACTACCCCACCTACACAAGATTGGATGGATTGCTGTTTGGGGTGTTTCTTGCTGCCGCTCGGTTCTTCAAGTCAGACCTATACAAGCGTTTCCTCCCGCCCTTGATCGCTATTCCACTCGGCTCTGCCCTGATTGCGATTGCAATTGTGCTCTTCACGATACGGGGGCCTCTGGAAGGGACAAACCTCTTCCTTGTTTTTCAGGCGATGCCTGGGGCGGTAGCGGGTTTCCCCCTGATTTCGGCGGGTATCGCGCTGCTGCTAGGGGCGGCGCTCGATGGAGAGCAGACGCTGCGAAATATACCGGTCCCCGGCGTGGCGGCGGTGGCCACGCTTTCTTACAGCTTATATCTGACGCACAAATCTGTTTTCAGCATCGACAGGGCGCTCATCGGGCAGGAGAATCTCACTGGTCTGTGGGGCTTCGCCGTCTACGGCGTGACCAGCTTTGCAGCGGCATTTTTGCTCTGGCTGGTCGTGGAGCGGTCATTCTTGCTTGTACGAGACCGCCTTCTTGTGAGTGGACGGCACAGGACGCAGTCAGCCAGCCGAGGTTAGGATCGCCGACCCTCCTTGTCCTTTCTTTCCGCTGCTCCACATTCCGTGGAACAATTTTCTAGCCGGAAGGTTCGGGGGCGGAAGGGATTTCCAGTTGCTGACGCTTGGCAAAAAAATCGGCCACATTTTCGTTGCTGCCGCCTTTGGCCTGATGATTGTCCTTATGGCAGGACCGTCAGCTGCCGCCGTGCCTGCAGTTCACTGTGTCACGACGAACTACCAGCAGCACTCGACAGGTGACCAGCATCACCAAAGCACTTCGTGCTGCACCGACATGCACTGCTGCCCGCTCATTCCCGCCCTTCCAGCTGCCAAAGCGCCATCGCCAGGGACGGACGCTGTTGGGTCGTGGATCGCAGCGGCCGTACCGCTCTTGCTGATCAGGGCAATCGACCCTCCGCCGAAGACGGCCGAGTTCTGAATCGTTTACCCGTAGATCAATAGGAGAATACTGATGAACAAGACCCCGTTTCTCGCAGCATTCGCTGCAGCCGCAGCTATTTCTGTGATCGCCATGCCAACGATGGCGCAAGAGATGGCTTATCCAGACAAGTGCAAAATGGAAGGCGGCATGGATATGTCGAAGATGGATATGTCGAAAATGGACATGTCCGGCATGGGTGAAATGACCGACTACCAGAAGGCGTCGATGGAAGGCATGAAGTCCATGCACATGAACATGATGCAGGGCATGATGAAAAAAGACGCTGACGTGTCGTTCATCTGCGGGATGATTGCTCACCATATGGGCGCGATCAGCATGTCTGAGGTCGAGCTGAAGTATGGTGACAACAAGGAAGCCAAAGAGATGGCACAGAAGGTGATCGACGCTCAGAAGAAAGAGATCACCGAAATGACCAAGTGGCTTGATAAGGAAGCAAAGTAGGGAGATCGTCATGCACCATCAATCAGAAGAGATGAAGCGCTGCATCGAAAACTGCCTGGCTTGCTACCAGGAGTGCCTTTCGATGGCGATGTCGCACTGCCTGGAAATGGGTGGCGAACACACGAAGCCGGATCACTTCCGCCTTATGATGGCATGTGCTGAAATGTGTCGGACGTCGGCGCATTTCATGTTGATCGGCACCGAACATCACAAGCACACCTGCCGTGAATGCGCGGAAATCTGCCGACAATGTGCGGCCGACTGTGAACGCGTCGGTGACATGGAAAGCTGCGTAGATGCTTGCCGCAAGTGTGCGGAAAGCTGTGAGCAAATGGCCGCTTGAATAGGCGAGGGCGGCTTTTCAAGCCGCCCTCGGTCGTCTTTGAAGCGATCAAACGACGGCTGCTTCCAAATCACTTATGACCGACCACTGGATTGCACCCTCGGGCAGCGGCTCATCGTGGTCCACCAAACCTCTCAGAAGCGCTGTGATTACCTTGCGGCGGCCTTCATCCTTCTCCAGGTTTTGCACTGCAGTGTAAGGCTTCTCCCCGGTCAGAGCGGTGTCAAAGAATGCTGCCTCGAAGTGCACTCTGGATGCGACAAGTCGAACCGTCTTGCTATCGAGCTGCTTTTGAACGGCGGTAAGGATGTTCTGGTTTGTCGTCCAGGCAGGATTGACGATTTCCTCTTTTTCACCGCTCTTCGGGTTCTTGCGCATCGTTTTCGGTGTGTCCGTGTCATGCAAGATCGAGTACCTCGCGCCGAACTGGTTCAGGATTTTTGCGAGCGAGGCAATCGTTGCCTTTCCTCGGGCTCGGATGACATGAACGTTCGGAAATGTCTTGTCCCCATCCATGATCATGCGGAAGGCCGAGTATTCCGTATCTCCTTCTACCAGGATCACCGACCCGCCGAAGAAAAACTCCGCTACGTAGGGATCGTAGATATTCAGCAGCTTGAGGTTTGTCCGGTCGCAGCTGTCGAGCTGCGCATTTTCAGGGCGATAGAGTGTCGTCCCGACGATTTCTCCTTTATCCTTGCGCTCGACTCGGACGATTGAGGTGTTGTCGCGCGAGAGGTCGATAAAGACCGGCGAATGCGTGGTGATCATCACTTGCCAGCCGTCCTTGGATGCCAGGTCGTACAGCACCTTGCAGGCATCCCTGATCGCGCTCGGATGCAGGCATAGCTCCGGTTCATCGATCAACAGCACGTTAGCCCGTTTTTGGTCTGGAGCGCTGTCTTTAAGAAGCTTTAGGGTGGCCCAGAGCATAGTTCGGCGAGCGCCGCTGCCTTGGGACTCAAGGTCCGACATATGGCCGTCCTTGTGACCCATCGTGAGCTTGCCGCCGTCCGGAAACAGCTTCAACGAGGACTCTGAGGCATCGGTGCTTTGCACGTACTCAACCGCGTGATCGATGAAGATCGAAGAGACGATCTCGTTCAACATCTTTTCCGCTTCTTCGATTTTTCCTTTGTTATGGTCGACGGCAAGTTTTTGAAATTCGGTAACGTCGGCTAGCAGCTTGTCGTACAGGTTCACGCCGTCTTTTGTCAGTTGCCGTGCCGAACCGATGATCGCTTTGCTGAGGAGATCATGTATTTGTTTTGCCTGCGCTTCTGGTGGGTCGAACGCCCGAACTGGATGTACAGCTGGTCGACGAGCGTTCGCAACGTTTGCCCAGCCCCATGGCTTCTTGTCATCCCACGATTGCTTATCAACGTTCCAGCCGAACCGAGTACCCTTGCCAGCTGCCGTCCAGACCCATTTTTCCTTGACGTATTTTCGGCCGCCTCCTTCGACAGGGTTTCCGTCGAGGTCTCCAATCCAGTGCTTTCCAGGATCGCCATCAACCACCTCGGTCACGAGTTCTATCTCGGTGGGCGTATCAGGATTTGAGATGCCGTTCGGGAAATCCTCCTGCTTTAGGTTACCCGGTTTCGATCCCTCGCTGACCGCAATCTCATAGGCTCGCAGGATCGAGCTTTTGCCCGAATTATTTGGTCCGACGAGAACCACGATATCGTCGAGATCGACTTTGACCGGGTCATTGCCGATACATCTGAAATTTCTTACCGACAGGGACCTTAATTTTCCCCGTTCGATATCCTGCAAGTCAGCCATCAAAGTCCCTCGGTTGATTCCCGAAATCACATTATCAACTAATGAGGGAGTGCCGCAACGCCGCAGTGAGAGCCGGTCTTAACGGTTTTTTGAGCATGTTTGTTAACAATGCTTAGTCACGAAAACCGAGCTGGCGTTGCTGTGACGCAGCCTTATGCAGGAGCGAGTTCATTGTCAAAGAAGGGAAGGGCGAACCCACGCTCCGAAAATTCCGCAAGGGGCTTACTCTCCAAGGTTTTGCTTGCTTCCTGTCTCGTGACTGCGTCGGCGACAACAAGCGGAGCAGCGCAGAACGAAGACAAGACGCTGAAGCTGTACTTTGGGAACACGGGTGAGCGAGCTATCATCACATACAAACGCAACGGTGTCTTCGACCAGAATGGCCTTGCCCAGCTGAACCATTTCCTTCGTGATTGGCGACGCAATGAAACGATCCGGATGGACCCGCGTCTATTTGATATCGTCTGGGAAATGTACCGTCGAAGCGGGGCAAGGGACTACATCAATGTCGTCTCCGGCTACCGCTCGCCGAACACGAACGCCATGCTCCGGTCGCGATCCTCGGGCGTTGCGAAAGAGAGCCAGCACACCCGAGGTAAGGCTATCGACTTTTTTATTCCTGGTGTGAACCTCGCTACTCTCCGCGCCATTGGAATGCAGATGCAGGGTGGGGGCGTTGGTTATTATCCACGGTCGGCCTCGCCTTTCGTTCACATCGACGTCGGCGGCGTTCGCGCCTGGCCGCGCATGAGCCACCAGGAGCTTGCGAAGCTTTTCCCCGATGGGCGGACCCTCCATCTGCCGAGCGATGGCAGGCCATTGGCCGGGTATGCGGAGGCTGTTGCGGAGTACAAGCGACGGGGATCGCTTTCGACTGTTAGCGTCGCAAGCTTGAGCACGGAAACGGGAAGCAGAAAGAGGAGCCTGTTCAGGGGGGCGGATGCTGAAGAGGCGAAATCCACTGCTGGAGCCAGGGCGTCGGCTGTCGCAGGGACAACTCCGAATTCTATGGTGGTCTCTTCTCCCGTCACGGCGTCCGGAAGCGCGGATGCAGTTTTTGCTGCGCCGGTTCCAGCGATGCGTCCGTCTGATAGCGTTCTCCTTGCGATGCTGCCGGTCAGGCCAGAGGAGGTTCACAAAGGCCTGTTGGCTGCTACTTCTGGCAACGAGGAATCCGACGATTTAGAGGATGAAGTCCTCGTTCCCTCGGGAGCGATCCCTGTACCAACCTTCGCGTCTCGCGCAAGCGAAGAACGAACGGATGACGAGATCGTCACGGCTTCAATCGAGCCGCAGCCTGAGTACGTCAAGGTCGCTCCTTTCGTTCCCAGGACTGGTGCCGTTGCCCTGTTGATCCCGGCTAGCGTTACTGGGGAGGCGACTGCTCATTTCGCCAAGAGCTATGAGACGGCCAACTTCGTCTCGCGGACTTTCTCCCACGCCACTTCGGGTGCATTTGATAGCAACCGTTTCGGCGACGATCCTTGTCCGCCTATGACTGCCAATACCGGTCGTCAGGCGATTGATCAGCCGTGCTGAGCTGGGACGAAGGCGGGAGGCTTGCTGTTTCAGGATCGTGAATCCGCCACATTCCCCGCAAACACATGCTTGCCTATTATGGGGACAAACGTGACAGAGCGATCACCTCGTGAAACGCGACGTCCAGCCGGTCTTGTTGCCGCTCTGAC
The DNA here is from genome assembly GCF_057809895.1 of Rhizobium sp. FG113. Taxonomy (NCBI): domain Bacteria; kingdom Pseudomonadati; phylum Pseudomonadota; class Alphaproteobacteria; order Hyphomicrobiales; family Rhizobiaceae; genus Rhizobium; species Rhizobium sp. FG113. Next base: position 179,130 of record NZ_JBMDKV010000009.1, read on the forward strand.
GTCAGCGATTGCTGTTGCTGTGATTGGCACAGCAGCTATCGGAACCGCTTCCGAAGATGTTGTCGCCGAACGACAGAACGACATGAAGCTTATAGCAGCTTCGGCGAAAACGATGGCAGAGATGTTCAAGTCACCAGGAACCTATGCCTCGGCAGCTTTCAGACAGGCCGCACAATCAATCAGCACACGTGCTGACCGTCGGCTTGCCGACCACTTCTCCAAGGTCACCGTGTCAGAGGGCTCCAAGGCAGCGGAGACGATAGCAGGCGATCCGGAAAGGTTTGCCGCCCTGGCCAAGGACCTGAAAACTTACGCGGATGCGTTGGCGGTCGCGGCGGAATCTCATCCCGGAGAGATGACCGACGACATGCGTATGAAACAGGGAGAGGCGATGGGCGGCGGTCCATTGGGCACCAGACTACGGGACGAGACGCAGCTGTCGAAAATGTCTGCCGAGCACGCCTTCCACCTGATGCTGCAGACATGTACCACCTGCCATGCTCGCTTCAGGAAGGAGTAGTCGCTTGATTGGGGTACGGGCAGCTGTTATCGCGCCTGCTCGGCTCTTAGACCGTTCACGCCGAACTTCGCCTTGATCTCCGGCATCTCTTCCTTGCCGGTGGCGATCTCGTCGATGATCGGGCAATCTGGCCGTTCATCGCCATGACAGTGACTGGCCAGATGCTTCAGTGTGCGCGACATCGCCTGAATTGCCTCTGCTTTCCGTTCAAGTTCCTCGACGTGCTCCAGCGCCATAGCTTTAACATCAGCGCTGCTGCGAGACTTATCTCGCCACAGGGCGAGCAATGTCTTCATCTGCTCGACCGAGAACCCCAAGTCCCTGCTTCTGCGAATGAACTTCAGGGTGTTGATGTCGTTTTCGCTATAGGTTCTGTAGCTCGCCTCCGTCCGGTGCGCTGGACTGATCAGTTTGATCTGTTCGTAGTAGCGGATCATTTTCGCGGAGACCCCGCTTGCCTTCGCGGCTTGTCCAATATTCATTTTTCGTCTCCTTCAAGGATTTGCAGAGCGCAGACGCAAGGCGTTGCCCAGCACGAAGACGCTGGACATAGCCATCGCTGCTGCAGCGAAAATTGGCGACATCAAGGTGCCGTTTACAGGATAAAGAGCGCCAGCGGCGACCGGGATCAGGCTTACATTGTAAGCGAAAGCCCAGAAAAGGTTCTGCTTGATGTTGAGGATCGTGGCCTTGCTGAGGGCTATCGCCTTCGGCACACCATTCAGGTCGCCCGACATCAGAACGACGTCGGCGCTCTCGATTGCGATATCCGTTCCAGTCCCGACGGCCAACCCAACGTCGGCCTCCGTCAGGGCAGGGGCGTCGTTGATCCCGTCACCGATGAAGGCGACCTTCCGTCCGCCTGAGCGGAGCCGTTTCACAGCCTCAACCTTACCTTCGGGCAGGACCTCGGCCACTACTTCGTCGATCCCCAGCTGCCTCGCGATTGCATTTCCTGTCCGTTTGTTGTCGCCAGTGATCATCGCAACCTTGAGACCGAGCGCGTGCAGCGCTTGGATGGCCGCTGGTGTCGTGTCCTTGACCGGATCAGCGACCGCAATAATGGCGGCAACCTTTCCGTCCACAGCCGCGTAGAGCGGAGACTTGCCCTGGTCTCCCAGCGCTGAGGCCGTGTCACTCAGCTCAGCCACCGAGATACCTGCTTTGACCAGCGCTCTGTCCGCGCCGACGAGGACTTTGTGGCCCTTCACAATCCCCTCGATGCCGAACCCGGGAGCGGCCTGGAAATCTGTTACCGAATGGAGATCGGTCCCGGCGTCCCTTGCCGCCGCAACAATCGCTTCGGCAATCGGATGTTCCGAGAGCACTTCCACGCTCGCCACCAGTTCCAGCACCTCGTCCTTCGCAAAGCCGTCGGTGGCGACGAAGTCGGTCAGCTCCGGACGGCCCTTAGTCAGGGTGCCGGTCTTATCCAAGGCAACGACATCCGCTTCCCGCAGACTTTGAAGGGCCTCGCCCTTTCGGAAAAGAATGCCCAGTTCTGCCGCACGACCAGTGCCGACCATGATCGATGTCGGTGTCGCTAGGCCCATAGCGCAGGGGCAAGCAATAATGAGGACCGCCACTGCGTTGACAAGCGCAAAGCTCAAAGCAGGTGAGGGACCGAGCAGATACCATGCTGCGAAAGTTGCCACGGCTGCCATAATCACGGCCGGAACAAACCAACCGGTGACTTTGTCGACCAGTGCCTGGATCGGCAGCTTCGATCCCTGTGCTGCCTCGACCATCTTGATGATCTGGGCAAGGAGGGTTTCGTTGCCGACTTTAGTGGCTTTGAAGGTAAATGAACCAGTTTTGTTGATGGTCCCGCCGACCACCTCGCTGTCGGCAACTTTTTCGGCTGGCACCGGCTCGCCTGTGATCATGGATTCGTCGACGAACGAGCTGCCTTCTTCGACCTTGCCATCGACAGGAATTTTCTCTCCCGGGCGAATGCGGATCACATCACCGGCAATCACCTCTTCTATCTGGACCTCAACAAAGTGATCGTTACGAAGCACGAAGGCCGTCTTCGGCTGCAGATCGACGAGACGCTTGATCGCTTGGCTGGTCTGACCCTTCGCCCGCGCCTCAAGGAAACGTCCAAGCAGGATCAGGGTCACGATGACAGCAGCTGCCTCGTAATAGACGTTGGCGGTGCCTTCCGGCAGTACAGTGGGCAGGAACGTGGCTACAACCGAGTACAGCCAGGCCGCCGATGTGCCGAGAACAACCAACGAGTTCATATCCGGCGTCCAACGTAACAGGTTGGGCACGCCTTTCCTGAAGAACTTGAACCCGGGACCGAATAGGACGACGGTCGCCAGCGTGAACTGGAGATAGAGGTTATTTTTCATGCCGATTGTGTCCATGATCAGCTCATGGACGCCTGGAATGAAATGAGAACCCATCTCCAGAATGAACAGCGGAAGCGTCAGTGCTGCGGAAAATATCAGCAATGCCCGCAAATTCGCGACCTCGGACGCTTTTTGGTCTGTCGCGTCATCTCGAATATCTGTCCGCTGCATACGGTGGACGTTGTAGCCCGCCTTTTGAACGGCCGCTTCCAGGGCAGCGAAGTCGGCAGCGCCAGATGCAAGGCGAACCGTCGCCCGCTCTGTCGCCAAGTTTACGCTAGCCTCGGCGACGCCGGGCACCAACTTCAGCGCCTTCTCGACCCTGGCAACGCAGGATGCGCATGTCATGCCTTGAATCTCAAACTCTTCGGTCGAGAGCCTTGGCTCATAGCCCGCGCGTTCAATAGCGGATAGAAGTGAGGACGTGTCAGCCGGGGCAGCGAAATGAACGGTTGCCTTTTCGGTGGCAAGGTTGACGGTCGCCGATGTGACGCCGGGGACCGAGGCGATTGCCTTCTCAACCCGGACGACGCAGGACGCGCAGGTCATGCCTTCAATGGCGAAATCGACCGATTTGAAGGGCCCTGCCGCAGCCTCGATCTTTAATAAAGCAGTCATCGGAGAAATCCTTTCCTTAACTGCACAGATATGTAAACCTTCCCATGACGGGAAGGTCAAGCTTCGAAAATATATAATTCGAGAGGGAGAGGAGACGTGGTGATCTATGAAGACGAATTACCCAGTTCGCTGCTGGAGAAAGCTACAATGATGGAGCAGCTTCTTACCGCCAGCGCCACAGGAAAGGAGGCTGATACGCATACATATGAGCATCTTCGGCAGGAATTCATGCTGGTCGACGAACTCAAGGACTTGCTGCCGAGCTTCGTCCGGACGAGCCGCACCCTCGAAACCTTCTGGCCCTTCATCAAGCGCACCGCTGGGACTTATGCCGAGCGCCGGGAGTACATTAGCCAAGCCTTCACGCCGCTAATCGAGCATTTGGAAGGGCGTAATCGACATCCAGGGGACAGCGTTACGTCGGACGCTCTGCTGACGTTTGATGCGGAGGGCGTTCATGCGGTTTGGCACAAGGCGTTGGCAAGACGGCAAAGCGATCCAGAAGGAGCGATCACTGTTGCACGGACGTTGCTAGAGACGGTTTGCAAGCGGGTTCTCGATGAGCTGGCGGTGAAATACACCGACAAGGAAGACCTTCCCCAGCTTTATCGGATGGCGGCAAAGGAACTCAACCTTGCCCCCGACCAGCACACGGAGGAGCCGATTAAACAAATTCTCGGAGGTGCGATGACTTTAGTGAACGGGATAGGCACGTTGAGAAATCGTCTCAGTGATGCCCACGGACGGGGCGGCTCGCTTCCTGTGCGGCCATCACCACGTCACGCCAGCCTTGCCGTCAACACCGCAGGAGCTGTTGCAACTTTTCTTGTTGAAACGCTTGCTGCGAAGCGAACATAAGAAGTTTAGTGGGTGATGGTTCCGGGGCGTCCGTCAACTCCAAGCTATAGCGGCGTGTTCATGGCGCTGCCTTCATCCACGAATGGTTTGAACCGAAACCACCCTACCAGGACAGTCAGGATCGTTAGTGGATAGTGGGACCAGTGAGCTTGCCGCCGCCTTCTTCTTAATCGCTCTTCTTTACGCGGCCGTTGGGCAAGCCGGAGCATCAGGTTACATAGCTGTCATGGGCTTGGCAGGCTTCGAGCCCATCGCCATGAAGACGACGGCTCTGGTACTGAACTTGATAGTGGCTGGTATCGGAACCGCCGTATTCTTGCGAGCTGGCCGAGTGTCATGGCGAAGCGTTTGGCCGTTTGCGGCACTTGGTTTTCCCTTCTCTATGCTGGGTGGCGCTGTTCACTTGCCAGAGCAAGCTTATTTCCCGGTGGTAGGTATTGTGCTGATCGTCTCGGGAGCCCAGATGGCTCGATCCGCCTTTCGGGATAAGTCACGGGAAGCCGATCAGCCTCCTGTTGTCCCTCCTTTTGGCGCAGCGTTAGCAACCGGAGCGGTGATCGGCTTCGTTTCGGGGACGACTGGAACGGGCGGCGGCGTCTTTTTAGCTCCTGTGATCCTGGGCATGAATTGGGCGACGGCCAGGCAGTTGGCTGCCACGACCGCCGTCTATAACCTCATGAACTCAGCAGCGGCATTGATCGGAGCGTATGCAATATGGGACCAGGCTCCCCGCGCTCTTCCGCTCTGGTCGATTGCTGTGGCGGCAGGCGGCTTGGCAGGTGCTTTTGCTGGCAGCCGTTACCTTCCCGAGCGATGGCTGCGGTTCATACTGGCAGGCCTTCTGGTGATCTCAGGTGCCAAGCTGGTTCTCTGACGGGAGTATCATTTCGTCCTGAGGATCGGCTCGCCTGCCGTTCACGACGACTACAACAAGGTCTTGGTGTGGTAGGAACAGTCTGTAAAAGAACCTCGCAGCAAGGTTAAGTGCGGGAGCAGAAAGGCTGCACTTAAGCTTCCCTAGCGAATTCGCGGTCGAATACCTTGCTGGTCACCTTCATCTCTGTTATCGGTTCTTTGATAATTCAAGGAATATTGAAATATGAATGACCATCAAGCGCTTTTGTCATTCGCGGCACTCTCTCAGGCAACCCGGCTCGCGGTCGTCAGGGCACTGGTTGTCGTCGGACCGGATGGGTTGCCAGCGGGGATTATTGCAGACCAGATGGGGGTTTCCCCGTCGAACATTTCGTTTCATCTGAAGGAGCTTGAACGATCTGGCCTAGTTGTCCAGCGCCGTGTATCGCGCTCGCTGATTTACGCCGCGAATTTTGATGCCCTTGCGGACCTCATAAAGTTTCTCATGGAGGACTGCTGCTCTGGCCACCCGAGAATTTGCAGCTCAGTCGAGCAGTCGGACGACTGTTCCGCACTGACCGAGGACGCCAACCTTGCGTGAGAACAGTATTCACGTCGGTCTGGTTTCCGCTCTCGGCCTTACTCAAATTATTGGGTACGGTACGCTCTATTACTCATTCTCGATCCTCGCGCCTGGCATAGCAGAAGACCTTGGCATCAGCCTTGAAAACGTGTTCGCGATATTTTCAATCTCGCTCTTCATCGGGGGGCTGTCGGCCCCTATCATTGGCAAGGAAATGGACAGGATCGGCGCTGCCACCGTTCTGACGGTCGGCTCGGTTTTGTCGGCACTGACGCTCATGCTTTGCGCATGGTCGCCATCGGTCGTCGTTTTCGCCCTGGCGATTATCTTGCTGGAGGTGTCCTCAGGCATGGTCCAGTACCAGGCAGCGTTCGCCGCTCTGGTAGAAAGCGATCCTAAGACGGCGTCGCGGAGCATCACCTACCTCACGCTGATTGGCGGGTTCGCTTCGACTATTTTTTGGCCGATCTCTGCCGCGTTGATGGGATATCTATCTTGGCGCGAAATCTACCTTATCTTCGCTGCTCTCAACCTTGTCATCTGTATGCCTCTGCACCTCTGGATGATACGGAAAGGCAGAGCCGAAAGCTCGAAAGCTACCAGGCGGGCACGCGAGCACGTCGTGGGCGCGATCCCGCTGGAAGGGCGACGTGGCGCAATGATCGTCGTCTCAGCTGCGTTCGCCATCCTTGGCTTCACATTGGCGTCGATCCTTGCTCATATGGTGCCGATGCTTGGTAAACTCGGTCTCGGTACCGCAGGCGTTGTTGTCGGCTCGTTGTTCGGCCCGGCGCAGGTTCTCAGCCGCCTGATCAACATGATCTTCGGCACGCGCTTATCACCGCCGATGTTAGCGGTCATCTCGGCCGGGTTGATGGTCACCGGCATTACCATTTTGGGCCTGACCGGCAACTCCCTTGTGGGTGCAGTCTCATTTGCAATCTGCCTTGGTCTTGGCTCAGGCATCAATTCAATCGCGCAGGGCAGCCTGCCCCTGTATCTTTTCGGAAGCGATGGGTACGGCTCGGTCACCGGCAAGATGGCGGCAGCGCGACTGGCAACAGGGGCGGCTGCGCCATTCATGTTCGCGACGGCGATGGCTCAATTCGGGATCGGATTGTCATTGTTCGCTACCGCTGCGCTGGGGATGGTCGGCATGGCCGCGTTTATCAGCGTCGCTAAGTCGACCAAGCGGAACTTAGCCCCGGCTGAGTGAATCTCAGATGGATTTCAGCTGCACTCGCTTTTCCAACTTCTCGGCATCTTCTTTCCGTTCGCTATAGCGGTCGGTGAGATAGGAAGAGGCATCCCGGGTCAGTAGCGTGAACTTGACAAGCTCTTCGCAGACGTCAACGACGCGGTCGTAGTAGGACGATGGTTTCATCCTGCCATCAGCGTCGAATTCCTGAAACGCTTTCGCAACCGAAGACTGGTTGGGGATCGTGATCATCCGCATCCATCTGCCAAGAATTCGAAGTTGGCCGACAGCATTGAATGATTGCGACCCACCCGACACCTGCATCACTGCGAGCGTCTTCCCCTGTGTTGGACGGACAGAACCGACAGCTAACGGAATCCAGTCAATCTGAGACTTCATTACACCCGTCATAGAGCCGTGCCGCTCCGGACTAACCCATACCTGACCCTCTGACCACTCGGACAGCTCCCGAAGCTCCTGCACCTTCGGGTGCGTGACCGGCGCTTCATCCGGAAGAGGCAATCCCTTAGGATCAAAAACCCGCACCTCGCATCCAAAATGCTCCAGAAGGCGCTGAGCCTCGAACGCCAGAAGTCGGCTGTACGATACTTCTCGAAGAGAGCCGTACAGAACCAGAATCCGAGGCTTGTGTGTCGAGAACGGTGGTCGTAGAGCATCCAGATCAGGCGCACGAAAATGCTCGGGCGATGCAGCAGGAAATGTTTCAGACAATGCGCTTTCCTTCGTCATCGAGTACGCGTTCGCCGTCTTCCTTGGTGAAGGGGCCCTTGAAGGCCTCACTCGGCAGAATATCCAGCACCATTTCGGAGGGACGTGACAAGCGAGTACCCAATGGTGTGACTACGAACGGCCGGTTAATAAGGATCGGGTTCTTCAGCATTGCATCAAGAAGCTGATCGTCAGACAGTTTCGGGTTGTCGAGGCCGAGCGCGGCTTAGGGCGTTCCTTTCTCGCGGATCGCCTGACGCACTGTCAGACCGGCATCTGCTATCATCTTGACGAGCTGTTCGCGCGTGGGCGGTGTCTTCAGATACTCGATGATCACTGTTGGTTCGATGCCAGCGTGCTTAATCAGCTCCACGGTGTTGCGTGAGGTCCCGCACTCGGGATTGTGGTATATGGTGACGTCCATTTCAGACCCTTTCGGTTGCTGTGTTCTTGGAGACGGCGGGTGATGCCTCGTACCAGCCCTTCGAGCGGTTCACGATCCAGACGACCGACAGCATGACAGGAACTTCGATCAACACGCCCACGACGGTTGCGAGCGCTGCACCGGATTGAAAGCCGAACAAGCTGATGGCGGCGGCTACTGCAAGTTCGAAGAAGTTGCTTGCTCCGATAAGCGCTGACGGCCCGGCAACGCAGTGCTGTTCGCCGGAGAGGCGGTTCAACAGGTAGGCAAGTCCGGAGTTGAAGTAGACCTGGATCAGGATCGGAACCGCTAGCAGCGCGATAATTGTAGGCTGCGCAATGATCTGCTCGCCTTGGAACCCGAAGAGCAGAACGAGTGTCGCCAACAAGGCAATCAGCGAAACCGGCTGAAGCTTTGACAGCATCAAATCCAATGCCCCTGTGGTTCCTTCGGCGGTGAGACGGCTCCTGAGCACCTGAGCAATGATGACCGGAACGATGATGTACAGAGCCACGGAAATTACCAGAGTATTCCACGGCACGGTGATCGCCGACAAACCAAGCAGCAATCCGACGATGGGCGCAAAGGCCACGATCATGATCGCGTCGTTGAGCGCGACCTGTGACAAGGTGAACAGCGGTTCGCCTCGCGTCAGATTGCTCCAGACGAAGACCATCGCCGTACAGGGGGCCGCCGCCAGAATGATCAAGCCCGCGATGTAAGAGCCGATCTGATCGGCAGGCAAATACGGCCGGAACAGCCAGCCTACAAATAGCCAACCAAGCACCGCCATGGAAAACGGTTTGATCGCCCAGTTGATGAAAAGTGTGACGCCGATACCGCGCCAGTAGGTCCCAACTCTTGCAAGGGACCGGAAGTCGATCTTGACGAGCATCGGGATAATCATCAGCCAGATGAGGATGGCTACGGGAATGTTCACCTTGGCGATCTCTGCCGCGCCGATTGTCTCAAAGACGCCAGGCATCAGGTGGCCGAGTGCTACGCCGACGACGATGCAAAGGAAAACCCAGACTGTCAGGTAGCGTTCGAACGTCGACATCAGCTGGCCTTCTCCTGTGAAATGCTTGCCCCTTCCATTCGGCCGATCTGCCGAAGCTGCTGCTCCAGTGCGAGTTTTTCGATGGACGACAGAGGTAGGCTGAGGAAAGCAGTAATGCGGTTTTTGAGGAACCGCGCGGCGTCCGAGAAAGCGCGGGCCTTCTCAAAGTCGGCTCCTTCTACGGCGGCCGGGTCTTCAATCCCCCAGTGTGCCGTCATCGGATGGCCTATCCAGACAGGACAGGCTTCTCCAGCAGCGCTGTCGCAGACGGTGAAGATAAAATCCATCTTCGGAGCGCTGGGATAGGCAAAAACATCCCAGCTCTTGGAACTGAAACCCTCCGTGGGGTAGCCAAGCGCTCTTAGTGTATCGAGCGCAAGCGGGTGGACTTGTCCCTTCGGCTGGCTGCCAGCAGAAAACGCCCTGAAGCGTCCTTTGCCCTCGGCATTAAGGATGGATTCACCTAAGATAGAGCGTGCGGAATTGCCCGTGCACAAGAAGAGCACGTTGTAGGTCTTGTCGGTCATGGTCGTGATCCGTGGTTAAGTTCGAGATCGGGTTAGTTTCATGACGGTTGCGGAAGCTGGGCAAATGCCGGACAATTGTCGCGTGGCCATGACATCGGCAGGAACGTCAGCGCGGTTCACCGCCTCGAAACCAAGCTTCTCAAAGAACGATGCAGCCGATGTTGTCGCGAGGTAGACCGCCGCGTGTTCGCCGACGAAAGCCAGCGTCTCTCGCACAAGCAAAGCTCCAAGTTCCTGCCCTCTGTGTTCCGGCAGGACAACGACCGAACGAAGCAGGGCGTCGTCGCCGCACGCTTCAATTCCAGAGTAGCCGATAGCCTCGCCATCCTCGTTGGTCGCGCAAAAAAATGAGCGGTCAGTGTAGGCCAAGTCCTCAATTGGTAGGCCAGACGCCGCCAGGGCGACTTTCAAGCCAGGATCGGCTCCTTGTACGGGCGTCAGAGCAAGTCTTGTCATGATGGCCGCACTCCTGGCTCGCAGCACGGTGTCAGTTCGGCGATCAACGGAGCGCAAAGCTCGCTCGAACCGCCGCAGCAATCCTTCAGCAGGAACAGCGTTAGGTCCCGGAGAGTATCCAGCTTTGCTCTGTAAATGATCGAGCGGCTATGTCGCTCACCGGAGAGCAAGCCCGCTTGGGACAAGGTCTTGAGATGGGCCGACATAGTGTTCTGCGGGATGCCGATTGCAGCAGCAAGCTCGCCTACCGGTAGGCCGTCGGGCTCGTGCTTAACAAGCAGCCTGAACGTTTCGAGGCGGGTGCCCTGGGCAAGGGCGGCGAGAGCTGCGATAGCTTTGATAGAATCCATATATCCAAGATAATGGATATATCCGATGTGTCAATCAACTTTATCCGCGTTCGAAGCGATGCGCGTTTCGGTACAGGCGGAGCTGTCGGAAACCCCCTTCCAGACCTGAAAGCTCGTCGAACATCGCCCCAAGACGGCCGCGTCGCGGAAAGTACGCCAACGCGGCCACTGACCCCGGGTCAATGTTGCTGTTACTTCCAGTTCATCAGCGACTGCACCGCCAAGTCGAGCTTGCGAAGCAAGGCGCGGACGGGCTGGCAATCAGGATATGCAGAGCCAATCAGTTCCTTGGCTTCCATAAGCCGCTCAATGTGCACGTCGCGACCAGCGAGACCACGCTCATCATCGGGGACAGTCACACGCTCCCGGTAGTAGAGTTCGAAAAAGACATCATTGGGAAGTGCCTCGTGGTCGTACTCCATCTGGACCCAATCGTCGAGTTCTGACCGAACAGACCCAAGTCTGTTAGCAACGCCAGCTCGATCACGGGTCGCCGACAGCACGTCTTTAAGCAGTTGCCCGACCCGCTGGTGCGTTGGGACAGCCATTTTTGCATTCGGCCGCCGTCCTGATGCCATGACCATTTTGAAGGGGACGGTATCAGCAGCCGCGCGGGAAGGGCGCTTTTGCTTTGGCTTCAAAACCTTTGCATTGGCGTCGCGTTCCTGCCCGGGTGACCTGAAATACTCGCCATCTGGCACATGAACCTGCTTGCAGTTCTCCGGCACGGTCGCAGCCTGAATGTGGGACAAGTCTGCAAGAACAGGGCCGATAGGCAGTCCCCTCTTTCCTTCCGTTGCAAGATAAAGCTCGCTACCACCCTCGGGATAATACATCCCCGGCCAGATTGCTCTGGCGACTTCCCATCCATTCCGGCGGCCCCAATCGGCACGTTCGTCCTGGCGGTCCTTCACTGCGGCTGCGTAAGGCTCGTCGACGTAGATGTACCGCCTCGATTCCGGATCGAACCAGCTGCTTCCGTGGTCTCTACCCGGCAGTCCACTCCCACGCCCGTCACTCACGGGCACAGCCTTTGAAGATGGCTGAAGTCCGGTTGCCGCCATGAATTGCAAGGCCCGCGCTGCCTTGCAAGCCAATGCGAGTGCAGATGAGCTGTCGCTAGTCATCTCACAGTAAATAAGGTCCGACGCTGAACGCTTGAAGTACGCCAGTCCGCGTGCGTGCTTGTAGTTCCTACTGGGAACAATCTCGTCCAGCGCCTTGGGGAGAGCTACTTGTATGATCTTGCTGCCGCTGATCTTCGTCTTCGGGTCACGCCAATAGACGCTGATGAACGTCGAAAACTCAGACGCGATAGTAGTGGTGCTCGAAGCCAATATCGAGCGCCGGGCGTGCTGATAGTTCGAGAAACCTGCGCGGGACGAAGCGCGGTCGAGCCCGATTGAATGAGCAACGCCGTCATGCTTCGAGATATCTCTCGCTAGGCGCTTGATTCCTTCGATGGTGGTGGGTGTGACGTCGTGAACGGACATGTTTTCTCTCCCAGACTCTTTTGAAGCGTCACCCGTCAACCACCTCGCGAGCCCGATCAAAAACATGAACGGGTGAGCGTCTAACCTAAGGCAGTGCTGTCAACAGCTTCGCAACTGACGGGCGGCGTGCTCCTGCCGGGAACAACATAAAGATAGTTGGGAATTGCGTGGCTTTCAAGTCTCTCGCGGCTGGCGAGCTTCGGCCCTTGCTGTATCAGTTCGTTTGACGGGAGAATGTCGTGGATTCGCTGAAGAATTTCGTCAGTGACGATTTCGGGAAAGCCATCTTCACGGTGGCGGGGACCCTGTTGGTCACCGGTTTCGGTGTCTGGCTTGGAGCATTTAAAGAACTTTTCACCGACTGGTGGCGGCGCAGAAGGCAAGCGCGATACCACGCCATGTTGCTTGCCGTGACGCTGGACCAGCTTGTTGACGATTGCATGACTGCAGCGTTCGACGACGGGATCGCAGATCAGGAGGGTGAGCGAGTCACGACGTCGGCAAATCCGGCTATTGTTTGGCCCGACGCTTTAGATTGGCCGCTCCTCAACACTGAGGTTATGTACCGCTGTCTGCTGTTGCCGGGGATGGTCAAAAGCGCCCTCGAAAGCTTGGCCTTCATCTCGGAGAACATTGCCGGTCCGCCGGACTATGAAGAATATTTCGATGAGCGCCAGCTTCGATATGCCGCTATCGGGCTCTCAGCGTTCCATCTGCTTGACCGCATCAAAGGTGACTACGGCCTAAAGTTTGAGAGCCAACGGAAAGGCGATCTGCGGAAATCATTGGAGCAAAAGATCGAGGAGATCGAACTGGATCGGGAAGAAGCACGCGTCTCAAGGCAACGGCTTCAGGATGAGATCGCTCTGAGAGATTCTGACGGGCGATATGACAGGGCTCTCGGGCCGCTTCAGATTGATTGATCCTTCTTTAATCCCGCTGAGCCCGCTGAAGGAACCGCTCGCGGCTCCTGTCTCCATCTGGCGGCGATCAGCCGCATCCGGTTGCCGCCTATGCGTTCGCATTGTACATTGGTCCTATGAGAGCAGACTGGGCAGCAGGGCTGGTGCGCATGATGGCGAGATTGCTTCTAGCTCTCGTTGTTTCTGCTGCGGCCGTATCGAGCGCCCATGCCAGCTGCGAGCTGAGTACCGTAGAAGGCCGGACGGCTGCTGCACACATCACGCATCAAGAACACTCCGCCCCTTCAAAAGCGCCGATGTGTTGCGTTTCGGTTTGTGCATCCTGCGCGGTGCCGTTGCTTGAAGCAATGAGCGGCCCATCGTTGGCTGTTCAAACGGTCTCGTACGTTTCCACCTTGAGAAATTTTCATGGGATTTCGGTGGCCCCGGGCCTCGATCCGCCCCGTTACAATTCCTGATCCCAGCTGAGGCTTTGCAGGCCTTTTCATTATTGTTCGGCAATAGCCGACAGGAACAGGAATACGTTTATGAAACGTCGTGATTTTCTCACCAAGACTGTTACCGGTGCCGCCGCTTACGGCGCTTTAGGCGGTCTTCCAGATGCTATGGTCAGGGCAGCTCCGAACTCGGCCGCAGCTCATGAAACGGCTCCCCTTCAAACCCTTGAAATCGTCAAACGCGTTATCGAGGTGAACGGAAAGCCAGCCAACGTGCTCGGGCTCTATCGCCCCGATGGCCAGCCCGGGTTGGTGCTCGATGCTGACACTGCCTTCAACGTCCAGCTTTCGAGCCAGATCGACCAGCCGACCTTGATCCACTGGCACGGTCTCACACCGCCCTGGGACCAGGATGGCGTACCCGACAATCCGGCAGCACCCATCAAGCCTGGCGAAAACCGCGCCTACAATTTTCACCTTGGGGCTGGGGGCACCCATTGGATGCATGCCCATACGCTTCAAGAGCAGAGCCTGCTGGCTGCACCCTTGATCGTGCGTACTGCGGAAGACAAAAAGCGCGATGAGCAAGAGGTGGTTGTCCTGCTTCACGATTTTTCGTTCAAGACTCCTGAGGAGCTTCTCGCCGGTTTGCGGAAACCGTCTGACAGCACGGCAACACCTCATGACATGACCGGCATGGACATGACCGGCATGGATATGGGCGGAATGTCCCATGATGCCGGTGGATCGGGTATGGCCATGGGCAATGCTTCGTCGATGACCGGAATGGACATGCCCGCGATGGATATCAACGACATTGACTACGACGCCTATCTTGCCAACGACAGGACGCTCGACGATCCGGAGGTCTTTCAGGTTGAAAAGGGCGGCCGGGTCAGGCTGCGGTTGATCAACGGTGCTGCGGCTACCGCCTTCACGATTGACACGGGGAAGCTCGATGCAAAACTTGTGGCGGTTGACGGCCAGGATGTACAGCCGATCCCAAGAATGATGTTCCCGGTGTCGATGGGGCAACGCCTCGATATTCTGCTGCAGATACCGAAGGAAGGGGGCACCTTTCCTGTGCTTGCGTTGCGGGAAGGAGCCCGAGAGCGCACCGGGGTAGTTTTGTCCACCGTGGGGGCTAATATCTCGAAGGTCGCGCCGGTCGGTGAAACAGCGGGTCCCTTGGTAGGCCTCGATCTGGAGATGCGCCTTAAGCCTACAAGTCTTCCGGCGGAACGGCATATCGACAAGTCGTTCACTCTGTCCCTGACGGGTGACATGGCCAAATATTCCTGGGGTATCAGCGGCGATCCCTTAACGGTTTTTCCTGGCGACCGCGTAGAGATCGCCATCAGGAACGGATCAATGATGTCACATCCGATGCATCTACATGGTCACCACTTCCAGGTCACCCAGATCGAGGGCAGAAAAGTCAATGGCGCTTTACGCGATACGGTATTGATCCCGAGCCTGTCGCAGGTGTCGATAGTGTTCGACGCTCATAACCCCGGCCGATGGCCGTTGCATTGTCATCATCTCTATCACATGGTGAGCGGGATGATGACATACGTCGGGTATGAAGCCTGACGTTTGCGGCCGCGCCTTCGTTGCTCTCAAAGGGCGGTCGTCTGCCAGGCAAGGTTGGGCAAGCCTTGTCTGGCTCCAACTTTGCGCAAGCGTGCGGTGACAAGTTTTCCGCGATTGTCGGACAGGATTCCATGCGAAGGATCATCGCGGGCGTTATGCTGGTTTTGCTGATGCTGGTCGGCGGGCAGGTTGGCTGTCCGGACCAGGCGGAGCATAGCTATGGGCAGGAATTGACGCTGTCGAAGGCTATTTCCGCAGATAAACACGCCGTTCCGCACATAGGCCAGAGCGAACATTGTCTCTCGGTCCAGCTCAACTGCGACCATCCCGAAATTTCGATGGTACGGGTCGAATATCGCGCTCATTTTTCAGAGGCCATTACCTCAATCACTGGCACACCGGTTGCTCCGGGGCATCGTCCGCCCATTCTGACTGCCTGACACCAAAAAACCATTGGTTTCAACGCGTGCGGGCAATGCCCGGCGGATGGGCAACTATGATTTCATTCCTCTCGCGAGCGCGGCTGTGCGCTCCATCCAGTTCGTTCGGTCACCGATCCCCTGAAGGCGGAGGATCGCTGTTATGACCTTCCTCACTAGAATTATCGCCATGAAGAGCAGGGCCCACTTTCGGTCCGGCGTGTTACCTGGTGCCACATCCACAAAGGGGGTACGGGGTGGCCAGAAGAGGCGGCAGGCGCGGAGCCGAACCCGCATTCTCATCATCCTGTTCGTCGGCCTCTACACGGTCATCGGCGGAAGGTTGATCCAGTATGCGATCCGCGACCCCGAAAGCGCTGCGTCGATTCCACCGGGTGATCGACTGATGGCGTCGCGCCCGGATATCGTTGACCGGAATGGAGAGTTACTCGCGACTGACATCAACACGGTTTCGCTGTTTGCGGAGCCCAATCGCATCGTTGATGCCGATGAGGCCGTAGAGAAGCTGGCGACTGTTTTTCCTGACCTCGACCGGCGCGACATCTATAGGAAACTGACGGTAAACGGCGGCAGATTTGCCTGGCTGCGTCGGCAAATCACGCCACGCCAGCAAAGCAACATCCTTGCCCTTGGCGTACCCGGTATCGGTTTCCGGCCTGAAAAGAAAAGGTTCTATCCCGGTGGTGCGACCGCGTCCCATATCCTGGGCTACGTGGACATCGACAACCGTGGTGTGGCAGGGATGGAACGCTATATCGACGAACAAGGCTTCGCCGATCTGAAGTCTGCCGGGCTCACAAACGATCAGCCCCTGGAGCCGCTGATGCTCTCCATTGATAATCGCGTGCAGAACATTGTTCGCGATGTCGTCGTGAACGCGGTGGCCAATTATCAAGCGAAGGGCGCGGGCGCAGTCATCCTTGATGTCAATACGGGGGAGGTGCTGGCGATGGCTTCAGCTCCTGACTTCAACCCGAACAATCCGCTCGAAGGAGCGAAAGATGGCTGGCTCAATCGGATGTCCGCTGGCACCTTCGAAATGGGCTCGACCTTCAAGACCTTCTCGCTGGCACTGGCTCTCGACACTGGGAAGGTCAAGATGAGTGATAGTTTTGATGCTACGCAGCCGCTGCGAATTGGTGGGTTCACGATCAATGATTTTCATGGGCAACGGCGCTGGCTAACGCTCCCGGAGGTCTTCGAGTTCTCGTCAAACATTGGAACAGCTCGGATCATCGACGTAGTAGGGATGGAGACCCAGCGGCGATATATGACCGACTTTGGATTGTTGACGCGGCTTCAGACCGAATTGCCCGAGGTGAAGTCGCCCTCCCAGCCAAAGGAATGGAAGAAGATCAACTCGATCACGATCTCATTCGGACACGGCGCTGCGACGACGCCTCTGCAGACAGCTGTCGCCGGAGCAGCCCTTGTCAACGGAGGAAAATTGATGAACCCGACGTTCCTGCCACGGACGCGCGAACAAGCGAATACCGTCGCAAAGGTGATCGTCAAACCTTCGACTAGCGATGACGTTCGTTACCTATTCAAGCTCAACGGTGTGAAGGGGTCAGGTCGCAACGCTGATGTTGCCGGGTTCAACGTAGGCGGAAAGACGGGTACTGCCGACAAGGTCGTGAACGGACGCTATGCTGACAACCTGAACTTCAATGCCTTCCTGGCCGCGTTTCCAATTGAGAAGCCGCAGTATGTCGTGCTGACGTTTTGCGACGAGCCCAAGAACGGCGAGCAGGGTCAGAACATCGCTGCCTATACGGCGGCACCCATGGTTCGCGATATCATCAAGAGGGCAGCACCGCTGCTTGGTGTTGAAGCTCGCTTCGGGCAGGAAGGAGCCGCGCTGCTTCAATCATATTGAAGGCACGCCGGGAAGGGGGCGGCAGCGCTGCCCCTTCGACCCAGGCTGCTTGTCAGACTAGGTATCGTGCGATCTCGGACAGAGCGCCCTTGTAATAGGCGTGAAACTGGGACGACTTGGGGTCGTCAGCCGTTTTAAGAGCCCACTCAGCCAACACTGGGTGCTGCCTCCGGGCGTACTCGGTCACGTCCGCGCTCTTGATGTGGCGCAGGAGTGAAGCGAAGTTAAGGACGATCTTCCCGCCCGGCAGGAGGTGGATACCTTTCTGCAGACGCATGACGAAGGTTGGATCGTACTTCAGCAGCAAGTCGATGTAGCGCTGCAGTGTTGGTGCCTGCTCTACAAGTGCCGCTCGTTCGGCGCTGAATTCAGCTTTGTCGATGATCGATCCGTCGCGGTAGACAACCGGAGCATCGTCGCCGGTATTACACTCCCAGCCAGGGCGGGGGACGAGCATGTCGCGCTGGCTATCCTCGTCTTTGTAAGCATAGAACGGCATCGTCTTGCAGCGCTCTGGCTTCTCATTGTGAATCGAGCAAAGGTTATCCGCACCAAGAGCCGGGCAGGGCGATGAAGGTGGAATGAACGATATTGGGGTGACTAGCAGATTGATTGGCTTGCCCTTGCCGATGCTAGCGGTGACGCCAATGCGTGAGATCGACGTATGACCGCGTGTTCCGGATCGTACCGGCGTCACGGAAATCGCGAGCGGAAACCTGTCGGCGCGGCTGATTGCTTCATTGATGGTGAGCGGCAGTAGGCCGTAGCAACAGAGGCCACAGGCAGTGCATGCGAACCTCTGCTCCTTCATGCATTAGCACCGCAGCACTTTTTGTACTTTTTCCCGGAGCCGCAGGGGCAGGGCTCGTTCCGTCCGATTGACTCCACTCTGATGGTGGCGGGTTTCGGGTTCACGACGCTGTCATTGAACAACCAAATTCCGTCGACGCGTCGGAAGTTGGCGATCTCGACCTGGGTGAACTCTTTGTCCTGGAAGCGATATCGAAAGGCGAACGTGACGCTTCCGGTATCTCGTTCGGGTTCCTCAGTTGCTTCCCGTAACTCGAAGCCAAGGAAGGTCGTCTTGGGAAGCGAGCGCTCCATTTCGAACCTGTCGAGGCTCGACTTGCCGTCGTCCGTGCAGGTCCGCTCGATGAAATCGAGGTCACCACGAGTGAACGCAGTATAGCGTGCACGCATCAAGGTTACCGGGTCAGGAGCTGGTTCTCCGGAAATGTACCTGCCGCAGCAAGCTTCGTATTCGCGGACTGACCCGCAAGGGCACGCTACCATTCAGTTCCCCATTTTAGCTATCGTGTCAGCGGCGGACGAGACATTCCAAGCCCGCCGCTGGAGATCATTCATTTCGCAAGCGATGGTGTATAACCCGCGTCTGCGATTGATGCGCTGATGATCTCAGGCGCGATGGCACTTTCAACCGAAACGGTCTTTGTGGAGAGATCGACGTTGGCGGAAGCGTTCGGATCGACTGCTTTGATCGCCTTTTCCACGGTGCCAGCGCAGTGGCCGCAAGTCATGTCCGGAACTTCGAATCTGATCATTTTGACGTCTCCTTAGAAGGTGATGACCTGTATGTGGTGCTTCCCACCATGGGAAGGTCAAGTAGGTTCGAAAGATCAATTTACGGGACCCGAAAGAACGCGAGATCGGACAAAAAGCCGCAAATCTTCGTGATGCACTTCCGCCCGCAAAAATGCCGTGCCACAATAAGCGCTATGAAGTTCGTCGTTTTTCAGCGCCTGGTTTGCCTTTTGGCTGTGCTCGGGATCATGCTTGGTCCCGTGAGCGTTGCTATGGCTGAAAGTGCGATGGCTTCATCGAACGGTATGACGATGTCAGCTAGTGACGTTACTGAAACGCACATTCAAGACGGCATGCTGATGACGTCGTCGGCTGTTGCCGGGGAGCAAGCTAACGTCGACGAGATGCCCTGCTGCCCGAAGGCCAAGCCTGTTGCGCCAGGGTGCCAGAAGAACTGCCCGTTGGCTCTCATCTGCGCATCGATGATCCTGGTCCATCCCCTGCACGGGGTTGGGGAACGGGCCGCATATCCGCTAGTCGTCCGTTACTCGCTTCTGCACGACGATGAAGCACCGTCCGCCGAAGTGAAACCTCCAGCCCGCCCACCTCGGGCCAACTACATCGCAAATTTAGACCGCTGGCCCTGATAGGCTGGTATCCAAATCTCATGGCGAGGCTCTGCCCGCCAGCAAATGATGTAGTCAAATGAAGAAAATCTACGTTTCAACGCGAGCAATTCTCGCGGCAATCACTCTTGCTACCATCCCTTTCTCGACCGTACACGCGGCTCCGCAGGACTACGAGTTCCAGCTCCTCTCCTCGGAAGTTAAACAAGGGCCGACGGCGGAAGTCTCGGTACGCCTGATCGACAAGCGAACCGGGGAGCCTGTCTCGGATGCCGTCATCTTCACGACCCGTATGGATATGGCTCCTGAGGGGATGGAGATGATGACCACACCCGTTGAAGAGCTTCCGGCTCCGCAGCCGGGCACGTACAAGTTTAAGACAAACCTCAGTATGCAGGGCGGTTGGCGCTTTCAGCTGGGCGCGAAAGTGCAGGGCGAGGGCGCTACCGTTCAAGGTGAAGTCGTCGTGAAGGCCGTCCCTTGAAGAGGGTCACATGGCTGGTTGCCGTTACCTCCTTCGCCGTATTCGGCGGGGGAGCGTACTTGGCTGGTGCCAATGGAGTTGGCCAGCAATACCTCAACAACATCCTTGGGAAGGCAGCCGATGCCGAACCCCTTCCGCCGGTAGGTGCGGGCGCGATCATCTATTACCGCGATCCTGATGGCAAAGCCCAATATTCTCACGGCCCCAGGAAAACGTCCGATGGCCGCGATTTCATTGCTGTCCGCCAGAGCGCCGACATAAGCTTCGACGCATCAGGTGTGGTCGCGCCTACTTCTGCAGCTGCCGCGCAAAACCCAAAGGTAGGCGCGACGTCAGAGCCGGAGCGGAAGGTCCTTTATTACCGCAACCCGATGGGTCTTCCGGACACCTCGAAGGAACCGAAGAAGGATTCGATGGGGATGGACTACATTCCTGTCTACGAAGGAGAGCAGGCGGAAACCTCGACGGTCAAGGTCTCGCTCGGCAAGCTGCAGCGGACTGGCGTGAAGACAGCCCTGGCAGAGATGATGCCGATCTCTCGGAAGGTCCGCGTTCCGGGTGTCGTCGGCTGGGATGAGCGGCTGGTCAGCGTCGTCTCGATGCGCACGGACAGCTTCATCGATGCCGTTGCGAACGTGACCACTGGAGATCGTATCGCGAAAGGGCAGAAGCTCTTCAGCTTTTACTCCCAGGAGATTGCCACCGCCGGAGCTGAATATGCTGCCGGTAGAGGTGGAAGGGGAACTGCAGCAGGCTCCGCGCTTCGCCTGAAAAACCTCGGCGTCCCCCAGGAGGCAATCGAGCAAATCGCAGCGCAAGGTCAGGTCCCGGCGAGCATCGACTATGCTTCGCCGCGTGAAGGCATCGTTCTGGAGCGAATGGCAACAACGGGCATGATGGCCAAACCTGGTGATCAGCTGTTTCGTGTTGCCGATCCATCAGTGGTCTGGGTTGTGGCTGAGGTTCCGGAATACGATATCGGCTCGGTCAAGATCGGGTCCCCGGTCACCGTCACAGTGAGAAGCCTGCCGGGGCAAAAGTTCAGCGGTAACGTCAGCCTGATTTATCCTGAGGTCGAGCAGCAGACCCGGACGACGAAAATCCGCATTGAGCTGCCTAATCCTCAAGGCAAGCTCTTTGCGAACATGTACGCCGATGTCGACATCGAAGCGGGTGCCCCGTCTCCCGTGTTGAGCGTGGATTCCAGCGCGGTGATAGATACGGGCGACCGCCAGGTGGTGTTCGTTGACAAGGGCGAAGGCCGCTTCGAGCCAAGGGACGTGACGCTCGGGGTTCGCGGCGATGAACGGAGCCAGATCACCAAGGGTATCGCTCCAGGCGACCGCGTCGTGATCGCAGCTAACTTCCTTCTGGATGCTGAGAGCAACCTGAACTCGGCTCTGAGTGCGATGACACCTCAGGAGGCAAAGCCATGATCTCGCGAATTATTTCGTGGTCAGCTCACAACCTGGTGCTGATCATCGTTGGGGCGGCTCTCGCCGTCGGCGGGGGCATCTTTGCCTTGCGTTCGCTTCCCTTGGACGCCATCCCCGATCTCTCCGACATCCAAGTCATCGTTTACACAGAGTATCCTGGCCAGGCACCGCAGGTCGTTGAAGATCAGGTGACCTATCCTCTGACGACGTCGATGCTAACGGTGCCAAAATCCAAAGTCGTCCGAGGATTCTCGTTCTTTGGTGTCTCGTTCGTATACGTGATCTTCGAGGATGGCACGGACCCCTACTGGGCCCGAAGCCGCGTCCTCGAATATCTGAACGCGGCTGCCAGCCGATTGCCTCAAGGCGTGTCGCCAACGCTTGGACCTGACGCAACAGGCGTCGGCTGGGTTTATCAGTACGCCGTTCTGGCGAAAAACCTCAGCCTCGCGGAACTGCGTTCGCTTCAGGACTGGGTGGTAAGGTTCGGGGTCTCAAAATCGGAAGGCGTTGCGGAGGTTGCCAGCGTCGGCGGTTTCGTCAAGCAATATTCGATTGTGGTCGATCCCTCGCGTCTTAAGGCTCAGGGGGTGTCGCTGATGGACATCTCGAATGCTGTAAAGGCGAGCAATACGGACGTCGGCGGCCGGACAATTGAGCTTTCTGAGTTCGAATTCATGGTTCGCGGTCGCGGCTACCTTAAAGGCGTCAGCGACATTCAGAACATTGTCCTGAAGACCAGTGGCGGCGTACCTTTGCGCCTGGCCGACGTCGCGAAAGTCGAACTTGTCCCCGATGAACGACGCGGTATCACTGAGCTTAATGGCGAAGGCGAAGTCGCAAGCGGGATCGTTTTGCAACGGTTCGGGGCCAATGCACTGACTGTGATCGACAACGCGAAGAGAAGCTTGGAGGGCTTGAAAGGCAGCCTGCCTGCAGGAACCGAGATCGTCCCTGTCTATGACCGCTCGACGTTGATCGAAGCTGCCATTGAGACGTTGAAGGGCACTCTGGTCGAAGAATCGATAGTGGTTGCACTGGTGACCATAGCCTTCCTCTTGCATGTCCGCAGTGCGCTTGTGGCAATCATCATGCTGCCCGTTGGCATTCTCATCGCCTTCATCGCGATGAAGCTGCTGGGCATCGGCGCGAACATCATGAGCCTTGGCGGGATCGCGATTGCTATCGGTGCGATGATCGACGCTGCAATCGTCATGATCGAGAACGCACACAAACATCTTGAGCGAGCGCCGCCTGGCAAGCCGAGAGTCGAAATATTGGTCGAGGCGGCGAGCGAGGTCGGACCGGCGCTGTTCTTCAGTTTGTTGATCATTACCGTGTCGTTCCTACCCATCTTCACTCTGGAGTCTCAGGAAGGTCGTTTGTTTGGGCCTCTGGCGTTTACCAAGACGTTCTCCATGGCGGCAGCCGCTTTCCTATCCGTGACCTTGGTGCCCGCGCTGATGGTGATCTTCGTCAGGGGCCGTATCGTACCCGAGCATAAGAATCCTCTGAACAGGTTTCTGATCTGGGTTTACAGGCCAATCATCTCAGGCGTGTTGAAGGTGAAAACAGTGACCATACTGTTGGCGATCATCGTCCTAGCAGCGACGATCTGGCCGGTGCAGCACATTGGTAGCGAGTTCATGCCGAACCTCGATGAGGGAACGCTGATGTATATGCCGACCACGCTGCCCGGTATTTCCGTCACCAAGGCGGCGGAACTGATGCAGACCCAGGATCGTATCATCAAGTCGTTCCCTGAAGTGGAGAGCGTATTCGGCAAGGCCGGGCGTGCGCTTACGGCGACCGATCCTGCCCCAACAGAGATGTTCGAAACGATCATCACGCTGAAGCCGAAGTCTGAGTGGCGGCCGGGCGTGACGACCGAGAGCTTGAAGCAGGAAATGGATTCCGCCCTTCAATTTCCAGGGGTTTCCAATGCATGGACAATGCCAATCCGCGCCCGCATCGATATGCTCTCGACAGGCATCAGAACGCCGGTCGGCGTGAAGGTCTATGGGACCGATCTTGGCGAAATGGAAAAGGTCGCCCGCCAAATTGAACAGGTGTTGAAAACGATACCCGGTACGTCAAGCGCCTATGCGGAGCGGGTGATCGGCGGCTACTACCTGGACATCGTGCCTGACAGGATTGCGCTTGGCCGCTATGGGCTAACAATCGATGATGTGCAGAAAGTGATCGGTACTGCGCTGGGTTCGGAAACCGTGACATCGACGGTCGAAGGCAGGGAGAGATATGGTGTAGCTATCCGTTACCCCCGCTGGATGCGAAGCGACCCGCAGTCGATTGCACGAGATGTGCAGGTTGCTCTACCCGGCGGCGGTACAGTTCCGCTAGGCGAGGTCGCCGAGGTAAGGCTCAGCAGGGGTGCGACCACAATCAGAACTGAAAACGGTCAGCTTGCAGTCTACATTTTCGTCGACATCTCCAACCGTGATCTCGGCGGTTACGTTGCAGAGGCGCAGGCGGCAGTTGCCAAGAGTGTGACCATGCCTTCCGGCTATTCAGTCGCATGGAGCGGGCAATTCGAATACCTGCAGCGTGCCAAAGCGCGTCTGGCGGTCGTCGTTCCGTTGACGCTGGCGTTGATCTTCCTGCTTTTGTACCTCAACTTCAAGGCGCTAACAGAGACGCTCATTGTCATGCTGTCCCTGCCGTTTGCGTTGGTGGGCGGCATCTGGTTGATGTGGTGGCTGGGTTTCAACGCCGCGGTTGCAGTGGCTGTAGGGTTCATAGCCTTGGCAGGCGTCGCCGCCGAAACCGGAGTCATCATGTTGATCTATTTGGATCACGCGATGAAGGAGCAGAAGGCCGTATGCGCGGCTGATCACCGTGCATTCACAAGGACTGACCTCAATCGGGCTATTATGATTGGTGCTGTGGAGCGAGTTCGACCGAAGATGATGACTGTGGTTGCCATCATGGCGGGCCTGGTGCCGATTCTTTGGAGGACGGGAACTGGTTCCGAGATCATGCAAAGGATCGCAGTACCGATGATCGGAGGCATGATCTCGTCGACACTTCTAACATTGATCGTCATTCCGGCCGTCTACGGCATAGTCAAGGGATGGAGGCTTGAGAAGGGCTCCTCGCAAGGCGACGTGGATGCGGACGCCAGCGACGCTGAAGAATTTTACCTGGAAGGAAAGCGAGCATGAACAGGAGAAGCTTCATTTGTCTGGCAGTAACGGGGTTGGCGGTGTTCGCCGCCCGGTCCGCCATCGCTTCTCAAAAGCAGATGGACGTCTACAAGGACCCGACGTGCGGATGCTGCGGAGCCTGGGCGGCGGCGATGGCAGATGCCGACTTCAACGTGATCGTCCACGATGTCGACGATCTGGCCTCGGTCAAGACGAAATACGGCATACCTGCCGGATTGCAGGGGTGCCATACGGCGGTCGTTGGGGACTACGTCTTTGAAGGTCATGTACCACTGGAGGCCGTCGAAAAGGTCCTTTCCGAGAAGCCGTCCATCGCTGGGCTTGCCGTTCCCGGTATGCCTGCCGGGTCGCTCGGGATGGGAGATAATCCCAACGCTTCCTACGAAGTTTACAGCCTTGGCAAGCAGGGGGCTGTCCCAGCTATCTACATGAAGATCGGCGCTTAGTTCATAAGCGCGTCAAGTCCAACCGCGATCATCGCAAGGGTGAAGGCAATCCCGGCGATGATCGCGATCTGTTTGTTGGCCGCCAGCTTCACCCGGTGACGGACGCGCCTGGGAGGCCGCTGCTTATAAGGCTGGCGCAGTTGCGGACTGTTCCGCTGATGGCGCTTTCGACCCACCTGAGACCTCTGCTGCTCAATTTTCGCGCCGACTGTACCACGGTGGGCGGCTAATTTCTGATATTGCTGTGGAGCGGACGCGTTCGATGCCTTCTTACGATTGAACAGCTATCGTCGAGCTGACATCGATGGCAAACCAACCGATGGAGCTTCCCGATGCTGACCGACGTCTTTGTCAATCGATACGACGGCACGATGATCTGGACTTCATACGGAGAGAATGCTCGTCGCTTCATGGTCCAGGCGACCAAGATGGTCACCGAGCAGCTTTTTCCTTTCTACATCAACGGCGAAATCAACAAACCGGCGAAAGAAAGCCTGGAACGTATTCATAATAAGCTTGCCATGGAGATCGGCATTGACCCTCTATCTCCGCTTTTTCTGGGCAGCTATCGGCACACAATCGCGGACGTCCTGAAGAATTTCCTGCAACGTGAGTTCGAAGATGGCTTCGATCCCGACGTTTACATAAAGCGCCGGATCAGCCTGGTGGAGTTAGCCTTCAGGGAATACGGCGATCAGGTGCAGGCCGCCAATAGAGCGCTGCCAGGCAAGGTGTCTGACGTTGAATATGGCGTCGGACTGGCAGGGCTCGCCAAGTCGCTGAAATTGCCTGAGTTTACCAAGGAGTTTCTTTCCAAGCAGAACGAGGCGCTTAATCAGCGATGGGCAGCGAACTTTGACGAACTGAACGAGCGGTTTCGGCAGGCAAAATTCCCACTGTCGTATCACAATGGGTTCGTACAGCTTTCGAGCGACGCGCTGGTGGACAAGACGATTGAGAAGCCTTTCTGGGAGCTTGTTGCTGACGTCAGGTGAGAAAATGTCCAGAATGATATGCTGAGAGCGGTTGATCAAAGAGACACTGGCGACCGAGACGCTTCACTATCGGCAGCAAGGGCATTGGAAAGCACCATCAAGATCATTTCCGGGATGAACAACTGGACTCATGGAAAGGAAAACGGTGCGTCCAGCTATATCGACAACTTGGTCAGCCAAAAGAATGGCCGCTTTATCGACGTATGGGAGGGCGAGATTCTGAAGGCTTTCTTCTCCAAAGTCAGAAATCCGCTGGGGCATGGACCGGGTGATGAGCCGATGCCTGCGCTGACTTTTGAGCAGACTAGCTGGGCCATAGAGACCTGCATGTCCTGGATCAAATCGCTGGTCTCCAGGATCAAGCACTGATCGCGAGAAGATTACCACCGTTGGAATGTCAACAGATTGCCTTGTTCCTGTTGTTGTTGACGTTTCCGGTATGGGGCACCATCATGCTGGTCGTTGAAGCGGGCTGATTCATTGCGGCATTTTTTGAAGCTATTGCTGATCATCAGTATGCTGGGAGGGGTCTTGGTCCTTCCTTGCAGTGAAACTGCGTCTGCTTCTCCTCAATCCTCCGTAGTGATCGCGCTGATGTCTCCAGTTCATCATGACCACGATCATTCGCCAGCAGACGCGAGGCAGGCTTCGCATTGTAAACTGGACGCAGGGCTGCTGAAAACGGAAACACTGCTGGCGCAATCGCGCGAGTGTAGCGAAGCCTATGGACAAGACGCGTATTCGGCGGCGGTCGGGCTGTCTGCTGAGGTGGAGCACCGCCCGCCGATCATCTGAAGTATTTGGACCTGGGTCGATTTACTGTCAGAGGATTCATCATGGCGCTTGGCCATTTCTCAACGAGCGTTATTGCTCGCACTCCTACCTATAAGATTTCAGGAAAGCTGCGGCGGTGGGCGCGGTGGCTGATCCTTCCGGCCACGGCACTGGTGCTGTCCGGCTGCGTTTCTGCCTCTCTTGATGATCTGGGCGTTTCATCGAGAGAAATCCCATCAAAGCTTCTTGCCGACATGAAAAGCAAAAGGATGTCTTCGGACAGCCCTGTCCTTGTGCGCATCTTCAAGATGGAGAGCGAACTGGAGGTCTGGAAAGTCGACGCATCGGGCAACTACGCCCTGCTCAACACTTACCCGATGTGCCGTTGGTCGGGGAAACTCGGGCCGAAGAAAAAGACAGGCGACCGACAGGCTCCTGAGGGCTTCTATCGTGTGTCCCTCGGCGGACTAAACCCGAAATCGCAGTTTTTCCTCTCCTTTAACCTGGGCTACCCGAACCGGCTGGAGTCTGCGCTAGGCTACACCGGGGAGGCCCTGATGGTCCACGGTGCTTGTTCGTCTTCGGGATGCTTTGCGCTGACAGACCAGGGGGTGGGCGAAATCTACGCAGTTGTGGAGAAAGCGCTGCGTGCAGGCCAGCCCGCGTTTCAGGTGCAGTCCTATCCATTCCGAATGACGCCCGAAAACCTTGCAGCACACCGGGACGACCCAAATATGGCCTTCTGGAAGACGCTCAAGGTCGGTTACGACAGTTTCGAAGTTCGTCGCAGGGAACCGAAAGTTTCCGCGTGCAACGGGAACTATACCTTCAACGCGCAGTTCGACGGCGGCGAGCCGACTAATCCTTTGGCGGCTTGCCCCAAGCGGGTCGATCAACCGGATGCAGCAGTTGCGGCCAAATCGGCAGCCGACGATAAGAAACTAGGTGAGCTTCTGGAAAAGTCGTTCCAACCGTTAGCCTATCAGGACGGCGGAATGCACCCCAGCTTCCGTGCGCTCCTGAAGGAAAACGGTGACACGAAGCTCGCTGAAAAGGTTTCCGACATTAAATATCCCATCAGTAGACCGGCAGCCGCATTGGCTGACCCCTTCGTCGGAGGCAAGTGAAACCAGGCAAGAGCCATACGCTCTTGCCCTCGACCTGGAGGATCGTGATGCGCGTCTTACTCGCTGCAGTGTTTGCCTTGACGCCTGTCGCCGCTGCAGAGGCTCACCACGCTCCCTCTGGTTTCAAGTACGACGCATTTTGTTGCAATGGCGATGGTGAGACTGGCGATTGTCAGCCGATACCCAGCGACGATGTTACGTTGGAAGGAGCGAATTACAAAATTACGCTCAAAGCGGGAGATCACCGCCTTGCTACGCGAGAGCATGTATTCATCGTCCCTCAAGCCAAAAGCTTTCCATCACCAGATGGGCTTTACCACCTATGTTTGTTTCCAAACGAAGACACGTTGCGCTGCTTCTACGCACCTCCAATGAATTTCTGATCGTATCCTGAAAAAGGCATGGTCAGGCAACAAGAAGCAGGCCGATTGCAGGGCGCGGTCTCGCCTCTCGATTGGTCGCAAGCGGCTGCGCATGAACGCCAGAACGTCCCAAGATTGACAAAACTGCATCAGAACATATAGTGAACATCAAGCCGCGATTGATCCACGGGGTCTGCTGCTTTCAAGTTCGCTGTCGCTTTACCCACAGCGAAATGCACTCGGCCGCCGGGGCAGAACGTGACCCGGGTGCTCGAATCGCGGTAGACATCGAACAAAGCATTTCTGGAGAAGTTGAAGTGCTGATGGATATGCACTCTGAACAGAATCGAGTGACGAAAGTGACCCGGGCGTCCGGTTACACACCGCCGACGAGCTTTGGCTCCATGCCACTGGGCGAGATGATGGAGTACGCTGGGCGGCCGATGCCTAAAGAACTCGAAGGGCTGTTCAAGAAGGCGGAAGAACGCGATCCGATAATCTTCTTCTCCGGCGATCTTAATCTGCTTAAAGTGAAGTCCCTGTCTGTCATCGGTGCACGGTCCGTATCTACTGACGGTTTGGCTCGCGCGGCTAGGATATCGCGAGAACTGGCGTCTGCGGGGCTAGTCGTAACAAGCGGGCTGGCAAAAGGTGTCGATACTGCTGCTCATCGAGCTGCTATCGCCGAGGGCGGTAAAACTGTGTCAGTCATCGGAACGCCTCTCGACAAGGCCTATCCAGCCGAAAACGCCGACCTCCAACAGGAAATATACGAGCGCCATCTTCTGGTGTCGCAATTCCACCCAGGCCAGCGGACCTTTCAATCGGACTTTCCAAAACGCAATCGTTTGATGGCAGCGCTTTCCGACGGCAGCGTTATAGTCGAGGCGTCCGACACCTCAGGAACGCTTCATCAAGCGGCTGAATGCATTCGTCTCGGGCGCTGGCTTTTCATCATGCGCTCCGTCGTCGAGAACCAAGCGTTATCCTGGCCCGAGCGCTTCTTGGGAAACCCCAAAACGGTGGTCTTGACCAGCGTACAAGATATTCTGTCTCGGATTTCGTAAATGAACGTGCACTTTATCAGTGCCTACTATTCGGAGCTGGCGCACAAGGAAAAGGCAAAGCGGAAGCCCGAATATTGGGATTCCTACCTGTTCGTTTGGGCGGTCAAGACCGGGCAATATAAGACCCCGTTCACAATTTTATTCCGAAACGGGGAGAGGGTTAGGATCACCACCGGGAACATCAAGAGGGCAAGAAGCGCTTTCGGACAGTTCATTGTGGCGACGCTCGACAACGCTGAGGTGCCGAAGAACGCGCTGTTGATTCCGATTCCCTCGAAGGATGCGCAGCCGAACGTCAAAGGCGGATACCGATCATTGTGGATGGTTGCGGAAGCGCTGAAGGACAAGCGATATAGTGGCGTCATTTACGATGGGCTCAGGTGGGCCAAGCCCCTGCCCAGATCACATGAGGGAAACGGGCATCGTAGCCGTGCGCAATTGAAGCAGTTCCTTCGGGTGCAAGGAAATATTGCTGGCCGCAGCGTCGTCCTCATCGATGACGTACTTTCCACTGGAAGTTCAATGCTCGCAGCCAAGGAAACCCTTGAAGAAGCCGGGGCGACCGTTCTGTTCGCGATAACCTGCGGGAAGACCGTGTACGACTTCCAGACCAAGCCGTTCAAACGGCAGGTTGTTCAACTTGAAAATGAACTGCACGAGTACGAGCCAGTGAAGGAAACGCCATGACTGAAAAGAAAGTTGTCGTACCCCAGCCTCCCAGACCGCCTATCGGAAACACCGACGGCAAAAGGGGGAGCTATACCGCGCCGACCGAAAACCATAACCGGCCGCCGCCGCCCAAGAAGTAGTCTATCGCCCTCGACGGCGAAAGTTGACCTGCGCAACCTCTGAAGCGGGGATGTAGGTTATTTCCGATCCCCATTCGTCCCAAAACACGTCGTCTATTGTCGACCACGCATAGCCCACCTTCTGGTCGGTGACATACATTAGGATGTCGCCGGTCGCACCGAACCGGAAGGGGCCGTTGGGCTCGTCCTTGAACCGATGGAGATCGGCGCACATCAGCGTCCGTCCGTCCTTCAGTCGCACGATCAACTGAGAGGCGACGATGCTCGTCTCGCCAAAGAGATTGAGCCACGCTGTGGGTATATCGTCGGCATAACTGACATTCGTGTTCCGCATTATGTTGTAGAAAACCGGCCGCAGCAGCGCTCGCCATACTGCTCCAAGGACAATGGACGTCACCACAGCGGCCCCAGAAGCGGCCAGGATGTTAATGTTCACATATCTGAGCAGCTGATAGGCGAACGCAGCACAAAACCCAAAGACAAGTGTACTGAACGTGACGTCCACAGTCTTGTGGTGATCCCGAAGACCGACATGGGCAACGAAGTAACCCATGTATCCGGCGGCGAGGGTCAGAAGCGTTACCCAGGGAAGGGTGAGAAGTTTCGGGTCCATTATGTTGACTTTTCCACGAACTGCACCGTCACTCTCGTCGTCTAGTGCTTCTGCCCTTCAAATTTTACTGAATTTTCTTTCGCCGCTGACGCTCAAGGAATCAAGTGCCGGGAGGGCGGACACCGAGCATCAGCAGCGTTTGGCCGAGCACCACTGAAAATGCGATAGTGCCCACGACCATGAGAGCAGACAAGACGGGGAGTTTGAAGCGGCCAAGGCTAAGCGGTTTGCCTGGGTCAGGTGCCCACTCGCTTGGACTGAACTTGTTGGTAAAAGCGTCCATAGCGTGCCAAATGCACAAGAATAGAGCATGGGCAGCAAACGCCAGCACGACGATCAAAGACGCGATAAAGAGATCGTCATTCATGGTTTATGTGGTCCTTATGAGTTCCGCCTCAAGGAAATCCGCGAATTCGCTTTTGACGAACTCCGCAATCTCCTCGATCAATTCCTTGTCGCATCAGGAGTTTAGGAATTGTTGCATTCGGACACAGAAAAACGAAAACCGGCCTCTGTCACTGTTTATAATTCGATGATGAAACCTGGGCGGAAGCCGGACGTATAAAGTTCGCCCCTATAGCCCCACGGGTTACAGATGACTCTCGTCTGATCGGCCATATAGTCCCGAAACTTATGTATGTGACCGTGAACCCATCGGCCTGGGCGTCGGCGTATGATCAGGTCGGAAAGATCGGAAGCGAAAGCAGCGTTTGTCACGTTCCCGAAAAAGTCGGGGTTAAAGCTCTGCATCAAGGGCGCATGATGGGTTACCACGACGGTACGTCCGGGAAAATCAACCGATAATTCTCTGTCTATAAATCTCCGACTTTCTCTGTGGCGTTCAAGGATTTCCCAGGCCGTAACCATTCCGTTTTCGCCTGGTCTTCGAGGGTCGGAACGATAAATACATTGGAAATCCATCATCCGCGACGGCACCAGTTCGAATGCTTTAACCCGCCTCTCTTCAGGAGGGATGTGTTCATCATGCCCAACGGAGACCGCGAAATCGGTCCACAGGGTAGCACCGATGAAGCGACAGTCGCCGACTGTGACGGTATCGTTCTCAAGGAAATGAACTCGGCTTCCTTCAACAAGACGTCGGGCCCGTTCTAGTGCGCCGCTGATGCTGCTGCCGTAGTAATCGTGATTGCCGAGCACGAGCACTACCGGCATCTTCGGCTCGATGACTCGACGGATGAAGCCGATGCTGTCATCGATGAAGTTCGTGACGTCCCCAGCACATATACAGATTTCCGCTATGGGAACTTTGGGCGGGTCGCGAAGCAACCTTGTGAGGTGGCTTTGATGGATGTCACTAATGATCCAAGCTTTCACGGGGCCTCCATCGGCCGCAAAGGAATGCGGCGTGTGTATGGTCGGTAGGATTGGCTGAGTGTCGAGCGCCACTAATGTTGACGGCGGCTTTTTGGGCGTTGCGGCGTCGACTGCCGAGTCTTCCGCGATCCCGGCCAGTACGGCTCCAATTGGCGGGCGTCCAGCCGTTTGTGTTTCACGAGCGCGTCGGCAAGCTTGAGCAGTTCGGGCTTAACGCCGTCGAGCATTTCTTTCGCCCGCTGGTACTGCTCTTGAAGAATTTCTTTGACGTCGTCGCGAAGAGCGAGGTCCTCCCAAAGCTTGGGAGGGGACGTCATGTCGACCGATCCGGGAAGGTAATACAAAGAATTTCCGAAGGCGTATTCCGTCACCATCCTGATCGCCAACATGGTCGCGCTGGCAAAGTCGCTGCCCTGGTTTCCGGTTGACCAACTGGCGCGGTGCTCGAAAATCAAATCCTCCGCTGCTGCTCCTGCCAGGTCCGAAGTAATCATCTTCATAACGTCCCATTGGGTTAGAAATTCGCGGGCGGGTCTTTCCATGAACATGCCGCCGTTCGCATCGACAGCGGTGGCGAAGTTTTCCACGTTGTCGTAGATTTCGACCCACTCGATCTTGCCCAGCTGCAACGTGTGGGTCACGAGGGCATGACCCGCCTCGTGAATCGCGACGCGGTACAGAGTTTCGGCATCAAGCGGAGGCGGCACTTGCACCTGTGATCTGACGTCCGAAATGTTGACATCTCGATTTTCCTTTCGGGCAATCCTTCTGGCTTCGCGGGCCAGCCTTTCAATGTCCGCGCCGCTCTTGCCAGGCATTCGTGCAGCTATTTCCCTGAGAGCGGCATCACCCACTAGGTCCGGAAGATGAAATTCAAGGATTTGTCCTCGCGCTGTTGCGTCAGGCAAAGGAAATTTGACATGTTTTTCGAGCCGACCGCTCCTTAGAAGAGCAGGGTCGATCCGTTCCGGATAGTTGCACGCACCAAGGACGATGACGCCCTCGCGTCCTTCCGTTCCGTCCAAGCATTCTAAGAGCGCGTTCACGACGGTTGTCGAATAGGTCTCGTGGCGGCTAGGAAATTTGGCTCGGTCCCCAATGGCGTCGAATTCATCTAGGAATAATAAGCAGGGCGAATTTTCCTTGGCGGCACTGAACGCCTGATACATGGCCTTCAACATGTCACCGAGATCGCCGTCTTTATAAGACTGCCACTTCGGGATTGATGTTGCTTCCAGATGGAGGCCGCAGTGGGACGCTAGAGCTGCTGCAAATCGCGTCTTACCTGTTCCGGGTGGACCGTACAATAAGCAACCCTTGTCCACCTCGGCCCATGGAAGTTTTCCTTGCCGCCAATCGGATAGGTCATTCTTC
Organism: Rhizobium sp. FG113; assembly: GCF_057809895.1. Lineage (NCBI taxonomy): Bacteria > Pseudomonadati > Pseudomonadota > Alphaproteobacteria > Hyphomicrobiales > Rhizobiaceae > Rhizobium > Rhizobium sp. FG113. The sequence goes on from NZ_JBMDKV010000009.1 coordinate 212,605, forward strand.
AGAGCCTCGGCCCACACGCTCGCTTCGCCGAAGCCCTTGGTGACATCCAGCAGCCGTTCATTGCCGGAAGGCACCTTCGCGACCTTCAACAGCTTCATAGCGGCCCGGCTCGCGGGTTGGTCCCGACGGAAGATGGCTTCCATTCGCTCTGATGCTTGCTCCGAGATGACTGCTGCCTGTTCGTCCGTCAGCATGCCGCACTTGCGAAAGGTACATAGCGCTCGTAAGTGCCGAACATCGCAAAGAGCGAGCCTGTCAGAGAGCGTGGCCGCCAGCTCGAAATCCTCATGAAGGACAGAACCCTCCTGAGTAAAGACGATCAGTTTCTCTCCCGTCTCAAGGAATTCCGCCGGGTCGATTTCCCATCCACGTTTGTGCTTGGAAGTAGGATGGAGGCAGAACTTGACGCCCTTCTTGTCCTTCAAAATGATGTTCGCCGCGTCATGAACGTCTTTCAGCTGCCATTGGGGAGGGACGGCGATCACTGCGACGCATGAAGGTTCGGAGAGGGCACCAATGTTTCTGCGGAAGAGCGCCACGAGAGCGCAATAAGCTAGAAAGTCAGTCGCTGACTTGCGAGCGATTGCAGGTAGATTCCGTTTCGTCAACCGGAACTCGTTAGTTCGAGGCGTCTTGAGCTGTTCGGCGGCTTGCTGCAGCTTCGCAATGTAACGGTCCAGGCTATCGGTCAGGGCTTTGTCCATGATCAGCTCCTCTTTCGTCGCTAACCGATCAGCCCGTGGTCGAAATAGTACCACCTGCTGAGAGTCCGGCCGATTTTGCGTTTTTGATCGAGGTAGAAGAGTTCGCTCGTAACGCCGGGGCTACCTTCTTTGATATGCGGATGACCGGACATCTCGCCGATAAGGCATGGCACGGAGCGCTGGACGAGCATGCAGTTGCGAATGGTAACAGGATTTACGGGACCGTCGAAGCCGCCAGGCGATGACAAGCCTTGTAAGTCGGCGAGCAGGGACTGCAGCCGGGGAATGATTACACTGGGTGAAGTTCCAAGCCATTTGTCCATCGAGAGCACCTTCGATTCGGTTTGAGGAAGTTGGCCTGAAGCAAGAAAACCGATTCTTGACTCAAAATCAAAGGAAAATGACGCAAAACGCGGTTGGGTGACGCACAGCGAATAATGTTGACATTCTCAGCCCTGAGCGTTTTTTCGGGGACATGAACCCGGTAATTCCGCTGTTGCGAGCTGCACGTTTTATGCTTGGCTGGAGTCAGGCTGAAGTTGGCGTGGCGACGGGGATCAAAGCCAAGACCATCCAGTTGATTGAGGGTGGCAAGTATAAGCTGCTCCCGCGAGAAGCCTGGATACTGAAAGCTTATTATCAGGACGCAGGGGTCGAGTTCGTCGAGGCCGGTGAAGGGCACGGAGCTGGTGTTAGGTGGAGGAAGCCTGGCACCGTTCTGGAAGATAAGACACTTGACCATTTCGGCAGTCGGATAATCAGGGCTTCCAGAGGCTTGGCAGACCTTAGTCAGCGCGAGCTAGCAAAGGCAGCCGGTGTCGATCCGAGCTTCATCGCTCGTCTGGAAAAGAACCGGTATGACGCTGTTAACGAGCGAACGCTGAACAGCCTTGTGAACGGGCTTCGCACGAAGAACATCGAGATGACGTCTGAGACAATCGCGTTCGGCGCGGGTGTTCGTTGGATAAAAGACATCCGCCCTGAAGCTCCAACCCAAACGGAAAACACCGAAGCGAAAGACGAGAGGTGATGCAATGGCTGGAGGTTTTGAGCATCCTAGTGTGTCAGGACCGAAAGCCCTTGCTATTCCAGTAGAACCGCAACCAGGGGAGGGGCTGGCAGATATCGTGTTCCGTGCATGTGCGGAAAATGGTTTCCATGATCTTTGGATTATCAACCGCCTGCTTGGCAAACACAGCATAAAGCAGGGGTGGGGTCATTCACGTTTCGCTCGGTCCGATTTTGATGTGAAAGTGCTTGCGGACTTTCTTGGAGTCCCCAACGGTGTCGCGGACATCGAGCGCCTGATGTACCGGAAGGGAAGTCGTGGCGTTAATTTTTTTGGCGTCGAGATCAGCGGGAACGAGCTGATAGCCACTCGTCGTATTTCCCCGCGTTCATTGAGTGAGAAACCTTTTGCAAAGGCGATCTGGTCTATTCGTAGCCTCTCGTTCGATCCCCGCACAAAAGAGCGACTTTTAGACCGCTGCCCAGAGTGCAATTCGATCCTTCAATATCGAATTGCGGGAGACATCTGCCGGTGCACTCGTTGTGGGATAGCCGACTTTCGCGACTATCCCCAAGCACTTGTCGAGGTCGACGATGTTGAAGGCTTGGACTTCGTCACCAACTTGATCGACCCGGAAGCCCAGAGCGCCTGCCGAGTACACGATGACTTGAAAAGCTTCGGCACGGGAGAAATCTTTACGCTGGCGACGACCTTGGCACGAGTCATCCAAACAGAAGATTCGGGAGGTACCAGAAGGCCGAGCCCCACAGCCGAGAGCCTTAGTCTGGCAGGGAGTGCCATCAAAGGTTGGCCGAAGAAATTTGCCGAAGTCGTTGAGATTTACGCCTCAAATAAGAGGCCGGATCAGAACCACACCCTAGACAGCAGCTTGTACGGTGTGACGGCGGACTTGAGAAAGGTCGTGAGGAAGGAACTCGCCACAGTTCTGAGCGGTCGGACAAGAAATTACGACGTGAACTCCCAAGCACGTCGCGGCGCAACACAAGTGAAATTTTGGTCATCACCTGCTGTCATGAAGCAGGCGAAGAAGTTTGGTCTGCCTGTTCTCGATATGCTTTCGCTGTATGCTGATCAGGTCATCGAATGCCCAGATAGGCGATATGCAGAGCGGTTGGGCATCCCGAGCGGCGCACCTCCCATGAATTTTGACGCATTTGCGAGACATACAGCTAAGGCGAGGGCTAGGGGTTTGGTCTCGCTTCCCGTTGCTGTCTGGGGGAGCAAGTCGTCTCGGCATCCCTGGTCGCAAGTCATGCAAGAAGTCCTCAGTAAAAAGATTGGCGTGAGCATCCTAGCTTCGTCCAAGAACTTTTTGGAAAGCGCTTACACCGGCAACGTAGAGCGTGTCCGGCACATATGCGAAACTCATCAGGCGAGCGTCGATCCGAAGGCGATTGTCAATGTGAGAGAAGCAAAGTTTTACCTGCGAATGGGCACCGGAGATGTTGGGGCGTTAAAGCGTCATGGATATTTCAAAGGTGACATCATCACCATGGAAGAAATCTGGCGTTTCCAAGACGAGTTCATTTCGCCGTTCGAGATTAGAGCCAGACTGATCATGGAGGGCATAAAGCCACAGTCGGTCATTCAAATTGGGGCTGGCCTTCAAGCAGCTGGAGCAAAGCTGACCCTACTTGACTTGCATCGATATCACCGTGACGATGGAGAACAGTATCTCCTATCGATCATCGGCAGAGCTTAGAGAATTGCGTACTCAGAATCGAAAAAATTTTCCGCTGATCAATAATTTCAAATGGTTAGATGAATCAAAAAAATGTTCTCCGTACACGATGACGACAGTGATGCCCGCTGGCGCATACCGGCGCGGCACGTTCACATCGGCGGCAAGGTGGCCGGGCTGGCGGGCGATCTGCTCGATGGCGGTCCGTCGCATCGCCAAAACGCGCCGACGGGCGATGAAGTCGCGCAGGCTGTCTATCAGGGTTCGAGTGGTCATCGGTTTGTCTCCTTCATCGAAGTGATCCGATGCCAGCCAGATTGAACCTTGGTTGACTTTCAATCAAACAAAATGATATTGTGTTATGTATCAAGAAAATTGAAAGATGAGATGATGACAGCTCCGCTTCGCCGTCCCATTCCGCTCCTCGACAACGATGTGCTGCGCACCTTCGTGGCGATCGCCGAGACCGGCAATTTTTCAACGGCCGCCGAAGCCGTCTTCAGAACGCCTTCGGCCGTGTCCATGCAGATCAAGAAACTCGAGGAGCAGCTCGGCGCGACGCTGTTTCTGCGCGACGCCCGCTCGGTGTCGCTGACGCAGCACGGAGAGGTCCTTCTCTCCTATGCGCGCAACATGCTGGCTCTCTCCAATGAGGCCGTGTCGCGCTTCATCATGCCGGAGCTGAGCGGCGTCGTGCGGCTGGGGGCGCCCGAGGATATCGGCGAGCGCATCCTGCCCGGGATCCTGAAGAACTTCGCCGAGAATTTCCCTGGCATCATGGTCGATGTGACCATCGACATGAGCCTGGGGCTTCGCAAGCGCATGGAGGAGCAGAGGCTCGATCTGGCGCTGATCAACTGCGCCACGCGCCCGCTGCCGACCGATGGTGAGATCGTCTATCGCGAGCGGCTGGTCTGGGCCGGCGCCAAATGCGGTACCGCGCATCGCCGCGAGCCGCTGCCAATCTCCATCTGGGAAGAGGGATGCATCTGGCGGCTTGAGGCGCTTGCGCAGCTCGAGCGGATGAAGCGGGATTTCCGCGTGGCGTTTCTGAGCGGCCACACGATGGCGCAGCGCGCCGCCGTGGTCTCTGATCTCGCGATCGCGCCGCTACCGCGCTCCTATGTCGGAGAGGATATGGAAATCCTCGGCGCGCAGGACGGGCTTCCCGAGCTCGGCTCCTTCGATATCCGCCTGTTGACCATCTCGCAGATGACCGCGCCTATGAAAACGGTGGCCGAAAGCATCCGGCTTGCGTTCAGCGAAAAAGCCAAGGCGATCGCCGCCTGAAGGTCAGCCGGGCAGGGTATTCGTGCCCGGCTAATATCGCTCATTTAAAAAAGAGAAGTCCGGCTGAAACCTTTTTCGGTTCAGTGCGTTATCAGCGCGCAGCAGTCGTGCGACTGGCTGCGGAGAGCGGTTTTTTAAACAAGGGATTTCCGACTATGACCACCACGGTAAAGATTGGTGCTGCCATCATGCTTCTGTTCACTCTGGCCTCTTGCGCCAACACCATCCGTGGCGTCGGTCGCGATACGGCGAACGCCGTCAACGCCACGCAGGATGCCGGCCGCAACGTCAATCACGCCGCGCAGCGCTAAGCCGGCTCAGATCTTCGCCTGCGGATAGGCTTTCTCTAGGCCACCCGATGCCGTCAGGCCCTTGCGGAAGGCGGAGTAGGTCGGATGCTGGCTGGACTTGGAAGCTTCCATCAAACGAATCTGGAGACGCGGCGGTGCTGCGTCCCCAACCCATTTTCCCAATGCCTCGAGCTTCAGCGTGTTCAGGAACGGTGCGCGCGACGCATTGTCGAGGTGACGATGGATGCCATCTAGCAGGCTGTCGTCCTGCGCCGGGTTTTCCATGATCAGCCCAAGATAGGACTTGTCCTGTTCGCCCAGCGCGGAAAACTTGGCGGCGATCGTCTCGGAATCGGGAAACGGGGCTGAGGTCATCGTCATTCTCCATGTCATCGGTACTCGTTCGCCGCTGGAAGCGGCGAGTCGTCTTCGGCGACTTATATGCAACGCGCTGGCTTGCCGAAACCTGTCGCCCGTGCGGCAGCCTGTCTCAATCCGCTCATATCGTTGCCGAAACAAAATCGTCAAAAGGGCCTGAATTCATATTTGGTTAAGTGCTCACTAACCATCCGGTAACAATGTGGCGCTAAGAATAGCTGCGTGGCGGGGGACAACCGCTGCTTCTCCGGATCAGGTATTGCGTCCCGGGGAACGTGAGCTTCGCCGTGTATGGGCAAAGCGCCAGCGTATTTCGGCAAGCCGCGCGACCTTAGGTCTGCGCGGCTTTCGCATTTCAAGCGGCTGCGATTGAGCCGTTGCGATTGACCGGGGCTGAAACGCCGTTGTACGCCGTCTTCAGTTTTGAGGAGCGCCGCGCCAAATGACCAAAGCCATCATGCTGCAAGGAACCGGCTCGGATGTCGGCAAGACGGTGCTCGTCGCCGGCCTTTGCCGGTTGGCCGCCAATCGCGGCATCTCGGTGCGCCCGTTCAAGCCGCAGAACATGTCGAACAATGCCGCGGTCGCCGATGATGGCGGCGAGATCGGGCGGGCGCAGTGGCTGCAATCGATGGCCGCGCGGGTGCCGTCGTCCGTGCACATGAACCCGGTGCTCTTGAAGCCGCAATCGGATGTCGGCAGCCAGATCATCGTGCAGGGCAAGGTCTGGGGGCAGGCCAAGGGACGCGACTACCAGCGGCTGAAGCCACAATTGCTCGACTATGTCACCGAAAGCTTTCAGAGGATTTCGGGCGGCGCCGATCTCGTCATCGTCGAGGGGGCGGGGTCGCCCGCCGAGATCAACCTGCGGCCCGGCGATATCGCCAATATGGGCTTTGCGACGCGCGCCGGCGTTCCCGTGGTTCTCGTCGGCGATATCGATCGTGGCGGCGTGATCGCTTCGCTGGTCGGTACGCACACGATCCTGTCTGACGAGGATCGGGCGATGATCTCGGGCTATATCATCAACAAGTTTCGTGGCGACGTGTCGCTATTCGATGACGGGATTGCTGCTGTCGGGCGTTTCACCGGCTGGCCCTGTTTCGGCGTCGTGCCTTGGCTGAAGGCCGCTTCGCGGCTGCCGGCGGAGGATTCGGTGGCGCTGGAGCGGCTGGCGCGGGGGCAGGCCGGGGCGCTGAAGGTCGCGGTTCCGGTTTTGCCGCGGATCGCCAACTTTGACGATCTCGATCCGCTGCTGGCGGAGCCGGATGTGGAACTCGTCTTTGTGCGCGCTGGCGAACGATTGCCTGCCGATGCGCAGTTGATCATCCTTCCTGGGTCGAAGTCGACTATTTCCGATCTTGCCGATTTCAGGACGCAGGGTTGGGATCAGGATCTCTCCGCGCATATCAGGCGCGGTGGACGGGTCATCGGCATTTGCGGCGGTTACCAGATGCTCGGCCGGACGGTGCGTGATCCGCTGGGGATCGAAGGGAGCGTGCGCGAGATCGAGGGGCTCGGCTTGCTCGACGTCGAGACCGTCATGGACGCGGAGAAGACCGTGCGCAACAGCGTGGCGGTTTCGGCGGAGAATGGCGAGGCTCTCTCGGGCTACCAGATCCATCTCGGGATTACCGAAGGCGCCGACCGCGTGCGGCCCTTCGCGATCGTCGATGGCAAGCCTGATGGCGCGATCTCAGGGGACGGGCGGATCGTTGGGACGTATCTGCACGGGCTGTTTGCGAGTGACGGCTACCGGTCCCGGCTGCTTGCAAGCTTCGGCCTGACAGGCCAAAGCCGCGACTATCGCGCCGGCGTCGAGCAGGCGCTTGACGAGGTTGCTGCAGAGCTCGAAACGCATCTCGACAAGCGCTGGCTGGATAGTCTGCTCAGTTAAATCTCGCCGGAGACCTCGCGGCGGCGGCGGTCCAGTTCTTCGCTGTAGCGGCGCAGCGTGTGGGCTTCGCTGAGCTGGCCGACCACGGTGCGCTCGACGAGATTGTTGACGACGGCGAGCGCTTCGCTTTCCGTCTTGTCGAAGATCGCGGCGGCCTGCTTGGCATTCATCTGCGGGGTCAGGAAGTCGTTGCGGTAGCGCACGAATTCGTCGAGGCCTTTGCTCTCGTCGGCGGTGTCGGTGAGGTTGGCGTAGATATCCGGCACAAGCACGAGGCCGGCATATTTGCCGCTGTCTTCGACCAGGATCACGCGCTGGGCCGAGCCGATCGGGAAGCTTTCCTTGAATTGCTCGATGCTGATACCGACCTTCGCGGTCTTGACGTCGGCGCGCATCAGCTTGTTGACCGTCAGATTGCGGATCCAGCCGACATCATGGGCGCTGCGGATACTTTCACCGCGCAGGTGGAAGCGCCATGTGGCGAAGGAGTAGCCGAAGGTGCTGCGCACGACGAGCGACGAGGTGATGACGGCAGCCAAGACCAGCGCCGTGATCGGGAAGTCGCCGGTGATCTCGAGCGCCAGGAAGGTCATGGTCAGCGGTCCGCCGATGACGGCCACGGCAAGCGAGCTCATGCCGACGACGGCGTAGATGATCGGTGTCAGTGTCGCATGGGCGAAATAGGGGGCCGAGTAGGCGAAGAACTTGCCGAGCAGCGCGCCCATGAACAGCGAGGCGAAGAACAGGCCGCCGCGGAAGCCGGAGCCGATCGATATCGCCGAGGCCAGCGCCTTTAGCAGGAAAAGGCCGATCAGCACGGGAATCACGACTTCTCGGTCGAGATTGAGATGCAGGGCGCCATGGCCTGCCGACAGTACCTGCGGCGTCACCAGCGCAAGCAACCCGACGATGATGCCGCCAAGCGCCGGGCGGAAGGGGAGCGCGATCGAGCTGCGGCGTGCGAGCTCCTCGATAAAGGCGACGCCCTGCATGATCAGGATGCCGATGCCGGCGCAGAAGGCGCCGAGCAGGATGGCGGGCACATAGTCGGCCGGCATGACGGTGCCGAAATCGCCGACATCGATGATGAAATCGCTGCCGGCCAGCAGCCGGGCGACCAGCGTGGAAACGAGTGCCGAGACGACGACCGGCGTCAGCGACACGATCGTGTAAGTGCCGATGATCAGCTCGAAGGCGTAGAAGGCGCCCGTCAGCGGCGCATTGAAGGCGGCCGCGATGGCACCGGCGGCGCCGCAGCCGACAAGAACGCGCAGATCGGCGCGGCGCAGCTGTAGTTTGAAACCGAGCTTCGAGGCGATGCCGGACGCCAACTGCGTATAGCCGGCCTCAAGGCCGACGGATGCGCCGAAGCCGTTGGAAATCAGGTTCTGGATCGCGACGATGATGCTGTCGGTCAAGGACAGGCGGCCGCCATGTAGCGCGTTGGCCTCGATCGGGTCGACCATCGGCTTCTTGCGGGTCTTCGCCAGCACATACATCAACAGGCCGAGCAGGATGCCGCCGCAAACGGGGGCGGCCATCAGCAGGAACTTGTCGTCGATCTGAGAGGAGCTCAGACGCTCCACGTCGCTGATCCCGAAGATCAGGCTGTGCATCTCGCGCGAGATCAGGCTCATGCCGGTGACGGCGAGGCCTGACGTGACGCCGATCAGCGCGCCGGCCAGCACCATGCCCATTTCGCTGCGTCTCAGGAGCGCGCGCATGCGCCCCACATCGAGCAGTGTGTGTAGCGGGCCAAGCCGTCTCAGATTGATTTTCAGGCGCATGGTGGGGAAACTAGGCGGGCGGAAGCCCGTTCAAGGGTGGTAAAGGAGGGGACATTTGCGGTGCTGCGCCGCATGCGCTGCAAATGCGGCAAAAACCCGGCTGACGCAACAAGTTTTTATGACATTAAGTCTCTGATAATAGACGATAAATCTGGTAGAGATGATCGTCTTGAGGCTTGATGTCAGTCAATTTGGCTGGTGGCTGCGATTGGCCGTCGATTGACTTCGCAGTCACGCTTGCCTAACCATGGATCGATAACGGATGGTTCCGGATCGCCAAAAGCGGTGCGGATGAAAAGGGAATGTGACGGGGTGGACCCAACCAGGGCGCCTTCATCACAGCCGACCCCGCGACTGTAGAGCGGTCAGGGTCTTCCGTCCGGCGTCGGATGCTCTCAAGCCGGCTGCCTGCGTGGTGCAGGCGGGTGAGGGGCTGAAGACGGCGGAAAAGCCACTGGCAATGCAAGCCATGATCAACCGGGGTTGGACGCCTCTAAATCTACGAATCGTCCGCCTTTTCATGATTGCAGCCGGGAAGGCGAGGAAGAACCGATGGCACGATCGGGATGGCCTGCGTGGCTAGCCCGATCGTCGCCTGGACCCGCGAGCCAGGAGACCTGCCAATCGTGCCGGGCGCAAAGCCCACCCCTGGGCAAGTGTGCCCAATGCCAGCACGGAGGTTGTCATGGCAGACAATGAGATTTTGGCGTCGGCGTCAGGCCGGGCGCTCGGAACGTTCAATATGGGCACCCTCATTCCTGTGCTTGTCACAGGAATCCAGCGCGTCCAAGTCCTTGGACGCGGAAGACACCCCGCAAGCAACGAAGCCATTCACCGCGCGGACACGCGGTGGCTGGATTCCTGTGACAAGCACAGGAATGAGGGAGATCGTGGTGGATGGCCGCGCTTATCGCCGGAAGCCTTCGCGGCATGATCACGGTTTCCTCCAGCCTAATCCTCGGCGGCGCCCGCTCCGGCAAGTCGCGTTTTGCCGAGCAGCTGGTCATCGCCAGCGGTCTCGAGCGCCATTACATCGCCACCGGCCGCGCCTGGGACGAGGAGATGCGCGCGCGGATCGATCAGCACAAGGCCGATCGCGGTGATCTCTGGATGACGCACGAGGAGCCGCTCGATCTAGTCGGCCAGCTGACTGCCATCGATGGCGAGGGGCGGGCATTGCTTGTCGATTGCCTGACGCTCTGGGTTACCAATCTGATGATGGAAGAGCGCGACATGGCGGCGGAATTCGCGGCACTGGCCGCCTATCTGCCACAGGCGAAGGCGCGCCTCGTCATCGTTTCCAATGAAGTCGGCCTCGGCATCGTGCCCGAGAACCGCATGGCCCGCGAATTTCGCGACCATGCCGGACGGCTGCACCAGATGATCGCGGCGGTCGCCGCGGATGTGTATTTTATCGCGGCGGGACTGCCGCTGAAAATGAAGGGTTGAATTGATGAACCAGCAGAAGATCCCCGCCACAGTGATCACCGGCTTTCTTGGCGCCGGCAAGACGACGATGATCCGCAACCTGTTGACCAATGCGGGCGGCAAGAAGATCGCGCTCATCATCAACGAGTTCGGCGATCTCGGCGTCGACGGCGAAGTGCTGAAGGGCTGCGGCGCGGAAAACTGCACCGAGGACGATATCATCGAGCTCACCAATGGCTGCATCTGCTGCACGGTGGCCGACGACTTCATCCCGACGATGAGCAAGCTCCTTGAGCGCGAGAACCGTCCTGATCATATCGTCATCGAGACCTCGGGTCTTGCCCTGCCGCAGCCGCTGGTCGCCGCCTTCAACTGGCCCGACATCCGTACGCAGGTGACCGTGGATGGCGTGATCACGGTGGTCGACAGCGCCGCCGTCGCCGCCGGCCGCTTCGCCGACGATCATGACGCCGTCGACGCCCGCCGCGCGGAGGACGAGACGCTGGACCACGAGAGCCCGATCGAGGAACTCTTCGAGGACCAGCTGACCTGCGCCGACCTGATCGTGCTCAACAAGACCGACCTCATCGATGGCGCCGGCCTTGCCCGGGTGCGCGATGAGGTTGCCTCGCGCACGGCGCGCAAGCCCGCGATGATCGAGGCGAAGAACGGCGAGGTGCCGGCAAGCGTACTGCTCGGCCTTGGCATCGGCACCGAGGCGGATATCGGCAACCGCAAGTCCCATCACGAACTTGAGCATGAGGACGGCACGCCGCACGATCACGACGAGTTCGACAGCTTCGTCGTCGAGCTCGGCCCGATCGCCGATCCGGCTGTTTTCGTCGAGAGCCTGAAGGGCATCATCGCCGAGCACGACGTTCTGCGCGTCAAGGGCTTCGTCGACGTCCCCGGCAAGCCGATGCGCCTGCAGCTGCAGGCCGTTGGTAGCCGGATCGACCATTATTTCGACCGCGCCTGGGCCGCCGGCGAGACGCGCGGCACGCGGCTGGTGGTGATCGGGTTGCACGAAATGGATGAGGGTGCGGTGCGTGAGGCGATCGAGGGTCTGGTTTAAGGTTGATGGTTGGGATGGGCGGTTGTTGCTTTGAAAATCGTTTGAGTGGTGCCGTGTGGCCCCCTCATCCGACCCTTCGGGCCACCGACCGGGGTCGAGCCGCTGGTCTCGACCCGTCCTTCGGACCCCCGTGGGGGAGAAGAGACTCGGGGCCGGCCGCTCGCAACAATCTTTCCTTCTCCCCAACGGGGAGAAGGTGGCCCGAAGGGTCGGATGAGGGGGCCACGCACTCCACGCCTACGAATACCATTCTCCGTAAAGACACATCGATATGCACCTTCTTCTAGCCCAGCAGGGAACGATCAACGACGGCGAGGAGGCGATCGATCTTGGTCAGTCGCCCGGCGACATCCTGTTTCTCTCCGCTGCCGACACCGAACTGGCGGCGGTAGCAGCCGCGCATCGTCAGCGAGGTGGGGGACGGTCGCTGCGCATCGCCAGCCTGATGAGCCTCAAGCATCCGATGTCCGTCGATGCCTATGTGGAGCGCACGGCGCGGCATGCGAAGCTGATCATCGTGAGGGCGCTCGGCGGCGCCAGCTATTTCCACTACGCGCTGGAGGCGCTGCATGCGGTTGCGGCGCGGCATGGTGCGCTGATCGCGGTGCTGCCCGGGGATTCGAAGCCGGATGCGGGGTTGACGCCATTTTCGAATGTACCGCTTGAGGATCTGAATGCGCTCTGGGCCTATCTGATCGAGGGCGGTGATGCGAATACGCATGCGTTTCTCGATTATGCCGAGGCGATGCTGTCAGGGGCTGAGAAGCCGGAGGCGGCGGCGCCGTTGATGAAGGCCGGGATCTGGTGGCCGGGGCGGGGTGTTGTTGGGGTTGAGGAGTGGCGGGCGCTGTCGGTGGGAGGGTTACCCCCCTCTGTCCTGCCGGACATCTCCCCCACAAGGGGGGAGATCGACT